>NZ_JACHYS010000002.1:0-1047388 GCF_014193045.1 Mitsuaria sp. BK037
GAGCGTCTAAAGATTTAACCTTCTCAGGTCGCTCGTTCAGACGCCCACGCTTATCGGCTGTAAATTCTTAAAGAACATCGAAGCCGCTTTCGCCAGCTCCGTCGCGTCGCTGATTTGTCGTCAGCAGCGCAGAAGCGAGATTATGAACGATTCTTTTTGAATCCGTCAAGCAGTCTGCGAAATTATTTTCAGCGTCGACTGCGAGAATCTCGCCACCAAATGAAAACCGGGACAAGCCCGGCCATTCATCCGACATCCCCAGCAGTTCCTCCGGGGGATTCGCTGCGAGACAGATGTCTGTGCAGCGAAGACCGCGACTGTAGCACAGCAAAAGAACGGCTCACAAGGACTACAAAGGAAAGTTGTTGACGACTGGCCGCGCCTCGCACGAATCGCCGCCAAGTCCTTGTCGCACCGTGCCGAGCCCTCACCGCTCAATGAAAAAGACCCGCCGAAGCGGGTCTTTCCAAGGAGGCAATGTCGGAAGCGGAACTCAGTCCGCGTCCTGGAACGCTTCCTCGCGCTTGTTCTTGATGGAAGGCAGCATCACGACGACCACCATCAGCGCCGCCGCGATCAGCAAGCCGGCGGACAACGGCCGGGACAGGAAGGTGCTCCAGTCGCCCCGCGACAGCAGCAGCGCGCGGCGCAGGTTCTCCTCCATCATCGGGCCGAGGATGAAGCCCAGCAGCAGCGGCGCGGGTTCGCAGCTCAGCTTGTAGAAGATGTAGCCCACCACCGCGAAGGCCGCCGTCATGAACACGTCGAAGTTGTTGTTGTTCAGCGTGTAGGTGCCGATGCAGCAGAACACGACGATGGCCGGGAACAGGAAGCGGTAGGGCACCGTCAGCAGCTTGATCCAGATGCCGATCAGCGGCAGGTTCAGGATCACCAGCATCAGGTTGCCGACCCACATCGAGGCAATCAGCCCCCAGAACAGTTCCGGGTTGCTGGTCATGACCTGCGGGCCGGGCTGGATGCCCTTGATGGTCATCGCGCCCACCATCAGCGCCATCACCGCGTTGGGCGGGATACCCAGCGTCAGCATGGGGATGAAGGAGGTCTGCGCGCCGGCGTTGTTCGCCGACTCCGGACCCGCTACACCCTGGATGGCGCCCTTGCCGAACTTCTCCGGGTGCTTGGAGAGCTTCTTCTCCAGCGTGTAGGCCGCGAACGAGGACAGCAGCGCGCCGCCACCGGGCAGCACGCCCAGCACCGAGCCCAGCGTGGTGCCGCGCAGCACCGCCGGCCAGGCGTCGTGGAAGTCCTGCTTGGTCGGCCACAGGCCCTTCACGCTCTTGGTGAAGACCTCGCGATGCTCGGCCGGCTGGCCCAGGTTCGCGATGATCTCGCCGAAGCCGAAGATGCCCATCGCGATCACGACGAAGTTGATGCCGTCGGTCAGCTCGGGGATGTCGAACGAGAAGCGCGGCGTGCCGGAAATGACGTCGGTGTTGATCTGTCCGAGCAGCAGGCCCAGCAGGATCATCGCGATCGCCTTGACCAGCGACCCCGAAGCCAGCACGACCGCGCCGATCAAGCCCAGCACCATCAGCGAGAAGTACTCGGCGGGACCGAACTTGAAGGCCAGCTCGGTCAGCGGCGGGGCGAAGGCCGCGATGACGACCGTGCCCACGCAGCCGGCGAAAAACGACCCCAGGCCGGCGGCCGCCAGCGCGGCGCCCGCCCGGCCCTGGCGGGCCATCTGGTAGCCGTCGATCGCGGTCACCACGGACGACGATTCGCCGGGCACGTTGATCAGGATCGCGGTGGTGGAGCCGCCGTACTGCGCGCCGTAGTAGATGCCGGCAAGCATGATCAGCGCCGGCGTCGCGTCCAGCGAATAGATCGAGGGCAGCAGCATCGCGATCGTCGCGACCGGGCCGAGGCCGGGCAGCACGCCGATCAGCGTGCCCAGCACCGCGCCGCCGAAGGCATAAAGCAGGTTCTGCAGCGTGAACGCGGTGCCGAACCCCAGTATCAGGTTGTTGATCAGATCCATGTGGGTCTCCTCAGCCGCCCAGGAAGGTGGGCCAGACAGGGATCACCAGGTTCAGACCCCAAACAAAGATGCCCCAGCTGCCGATGGTCAGGACCACGCTGCTGAGCAGCGCGTCGCGCCAGTGGAATTCATCGCTGGCGAAGGAGACGCAGGTGATGAGCAGCGGCAGCGTGACGACCATGCCCAGCCGCGGCAGCGCGAAGCCGAACAGCACGATCGAGCCCACCACGATCAGCAGCGGCTTCCAGGCGAAGGCGCCGACCGGCTGGCCGCCCTCCGACTCGATCGTCAGCGCCTTGAACAGCACCACCGCGCCAAGCAGCGCGAGCAGGATGCCCAATCCGAACGGGAAGTAGGCGGGCCCGGGGCGGGCCGAGGAGCCAAAGCTGTAGTTCACTGCCGAGCCCCACGCGAACGCGACGCCAACGACCACGAACATCAGCCCTGACCAGAAGTCGCGTTGACTCTTGATCTTCATCGAGGGAACCTCTAGCGGCATGAATGGCGGCGATTCTAGGAATCGAGCCCCCTCCAGGCTCTGTGGTTATCACGTAATGGACCACACCGCCCCTCGCCCCGCCCATGCGGGGAGCTTCACACCCCCGTAGGCATGGGGCCCGCGCGCTGTCTGCGGGGACTTACCCGCCCCATGAGCGAGGGGCGTCCGCGCGACGTCCGCCGCTCAGTTTTCCCAGGTGGGCGTGCTGCGCAGGACCTCTTCCATCGTGGTGAGGCCTTCAGCGACCTTCATGGCGCCGGCCAGGCGCAGCGGGCGCAGGCCTTCCTGGAGCGCCTGCCGGCGCAGCGCCGACATGTCGGTATTGGGGTGCAGATGCTTGCGCACGCTGTCGGACATCAGCAGCAGCTCGTACAGGCCGGCGCGGCCGCGGTAGCCGGTGTTGCGGCAATCCAGGCAGCCGACCGGCCGGTACGGCTTGACGCCGCCGTTCAGGCGCCACGGCTTGAGCATCTCGTTGAGCGACTCCCGCGTGACCTCGGGATCCGGCGCCTTGCAGCTGGGGCACAGGGTCCGCACCAGGCGCTGGGCCAGCACGCCGATCACCGTCGCGTCGATCAGGTAGTTCGGCACGCCCAGGTCCACCATCCGGGTGATGGCCGACGCGGAATCGTTGGTGTGCAGCGTCGAGAACACCAGGTGGCCGGTCAGCGAGGCCTGGATCGCCATCTCGGCGGTCTCCAGGTCGCGGATCTCGCCGACCATGATGATGTCCGGATCCTGGCGCATCAGCGCGCGCAGGCCCTCGGCGAAATTGAAATCGATGGCGGGCTGCACCTGCGACTGGTTGAACGCCGGCTCGATCATCTCGATCGGGTCCTCGACGGTGCAGACGTTGACCTCCTCGGTGGCCAGGCGCTTGAGCGTCGAATACAGCGTCGAGGTCTTGCCGCTGCCCGTCGGGCCGGTGACCAGGATGATCCCGTGCGGACGCGCCGTCAGGCGGGTCCAGCGCTCGGCGTCGTGGCCGGAGAACCCGAGCTGGGCCAAATCCTTGACCGCCGTGTCGGGGTCGAAGATCCGCATCACCATCTTTTCGCCGAAGGCGGTGGGCAGGGTCGACAGCCGCATTTCCACTTCCTCGCCGGCCGGATTGCGCGTCTTGATGCGGCCGTCGAGCGGGCGGCGCTTCTCCACCACGTCCATGCGGCCGAGCAGCTTGATGCGCGCGGTCATCGCGCTCATCACCGAGGGCGGCAGCTGGTAGACGGTGTGCAGCACGCCGTCGATGCGGAAGCGGATCACGCCCATCTCGCGGCGCGGTTCCAGGTGGATGTCGCTGGCGCGCTGGTCGAAGGCGTACTGCCAGAGCCAGTCCACCACCTGCACCACGCCCTGGTCGTTGGCGTCGAGCTGGCGGTTGCTGCGGCCCAGCTCGACCAGTTGCTCGAAGCTGGCCGGCTGGTTGACCTCCCCGCTCTTCGTCGCCGCGCGCACCGACCGGGCCAGCGTGAAGAACTCGGTCGTGAAGCGCGAGATCTCCTGCGGATTGGCCAGGACCAGCTTCACCCGCTTGCGGGTGTGGGACTCGATCTGCGGCACCCAGCCGGCCTCCAGCGGCTCCGCGGTGGCGATGGTCACGTCAGTCAGGCCGACCAGGATGGGCAGGCAGCGCCGGGCCTCGGCGTAGCTGGCGGACATCACGTCGGCGACGCGGCCCACGTCGACCTTGAGCGGGTCGATGCGGACATACGGCAGCTTCAGGCGGCCGGCCAGCCATTCGGTGAGCGCCTCGATGTCCAGCGGCCGGCCGTTGGCCGCGCGGGTCAGGCCGGCGTTGCCCAGCCGGATCAGCGGATGCTGCGCGCTGTGGCTCGCGCCGAAGCGGGCCTCGGTGCGCTGGACCTGCTCGGCGTCGATGACGCCATCCTCCGCGAGCCAGTGCAGCAGCTGGCGCCACTCGAGGCGCTGGCCGCCGCCCTCGGCGGCCTTGGGCTTGGCGGGCCCGGGGGCGCTCGCCGGCGGGCGCGGCACGCTCGTTGGCGCGCTTGTTGTCGCAGTCATTGGCGCGGTGGATGGCGCCGGGCTGGCGGCCGGCGCGCCCTTGTCCTTGGCGCTGGTCGACGGGGTGTGCTTCATGGTCACTCGCCGGAGTCCGCGGCGGCGGAAGCCGCGTGGAGTTGCTGGATCACGTTCATCGGCAGCGGCCGCACCAGCTTCAGCCATTTGCGCGCCGGCAGCTCGTGTCTGGCCTCGATGTGGTCGGCGCGCTGCTCGATCACCTCGCGGGTCGGCACCTCGACGCCGCGCGCGGCCACGACGATGGTGTTGCCCTCACGGGTCGGCGTCAGGTGCCAGACCTGGTCGGTGCCGAACACCTTGGCGATCCGCGCCGCGCTGCGCGCGAAGCTGGCGCTGCGGCCGAACAGGTTCACCGTCATGAGCCCGCCGTCGGCCAGCACGCGACGGCAGTCCGCGTAGAAGGCTTCATCGTCCAGCACCGGCGCCGCCGCCTCGTGGTCGTAGAGGTCGACGTTCAGCACCTGCGCCATGCCCCAGTTCGCCGCGTCGGCCACCCACTGGCCGGCGTCCTCGTTGAGCACCCGCAGCCGCTCGTCGTCGTCGGGCAGGTGGAACCAGTGCCGGTTGGCGCTGATGACGGTCGGGTTGATCTCGACCGCGGTGGTCTTCATCTTCAGCTGCTTGCGGCAGAAGCGCGTCAGCGCGCCGGCGCCCAGGCCCAGCTGCACCGCCTGGCCCTGGGTCATCTCGCGGGTGTCGCGCCAGAGCATCCAGGCCATCATGCGCTGGACGTATTCCAGCTCCAGCTTCTCCGGCTTCTTGACCCGCATCGCGCCCTGGACCCAGATCGAGTCCAGATGCAGGAAGCGCACGCCGTCGAATTCGCTCAGCGTCGCCTCGACCCACTCGGTCTTTCTGCCGCCCTTGTTGTTCTTCGAGTCCCGGTGCTTGCTCACGGCTGTCGTTCCCATGCCGGGTCCTCGGGGGCCCGCGCTGTGCTCAGGTGTCGTTCGAAGGCCCGGCGAGTTCCCGCCAGGCGCGAAGCTTGTCATCGTAGGGCATCGTGTAGGCGGGGCTGGAGCTGGGCAGCCCCAGGACGCGGTAACGGGCTGCAAGCGGGCCGAGCTGCCGGAGCCCGAAACGCAACGCGGTGCCGCCATTGAAGCCGATCGTGCGCAGCGCCGGCAGTTGCGCGATCAGTCGCCCCAGGTCGCTGGCGAAGGGATTGCGGATCGCGCTGTCGAGGCTGCCGGCGCGCTCGGTCTCGGTGATGACGTCCCAGACGGCGATGCGATGCGCGCGCAGCGCGGCCAGGCGTTCCGCGTAGCCCATGGCGACGAGGTCGACGCCGAAGACCTCGCCGACCAGGCGCCAGAACTGGTTGCGCGGATGGCCGTAGTACTGCTGCGCGCGCAGCGAGGCCACGCCGGGAAAGCTGCCCAGCAGCAGCCATTCGGCGTCGGGCGCATGCACCGGCGCCAGGCCCTGCCAGCGTGTCGCGTCGAAGGCGGCGCCCGCGTCAGCCATTGGATGGCAGGAGCGCGGCCAGCCGCGGCAGCGCGGCGTGCGCATTGCGCGTGGTGATCGCGGCGGCCTGCTCTGGCGTCCAGCCGCGCAACCCGGCCAGGCACGCACCGATGCGCGGCAGCTCGCCCGGCTCGTTGCGCGAGCTCGCGCCGGCGGCGCGCTCCTCGGCGGTGCGATACAGCCAGTGCGGCGGGATGTCGGGCGCGTCGGTCTCGACGACGAGCGCCTCTTCCGGCAGCTCGGCCGCCAGGCGGCGGATCTGCAGCGAGCGGTCGAAGGTCACCGTGCCGCCGAAGCCCAGCTTGAAGCCCAGCGCGAGGAAGGCGTCCGCCTGCTGCCGGCTGCCGTTGAAGGCATGGCCGATGCCGCCGGTCTCCAGGCCGATGCGGCGCAAGCCGGCAAGCAGCGGGTCCGCGCTGCGGCGCACATGCAGGATGACCGGCAGCCCGTGGCGCTTCGCGAGCTTCAGCTGCTCCAGGTAGAAGAACCGCTGCCTGGCCTCGTCCAGGTCCTTGACGAAGAAGTCCAGCCCGATCTCGCCGATGCCGACCAGCCGCGGATCGTCGCGGCACTCGGCGAGCATCCGGTCGAGCCGCCCGAGGTCGTCCTCGCGCGCCTGCATCACGTAGAGCGGATGGATCCCGAGCGCGTAGCTGAACCCCTGCGCGTGCGCCAACGCCCTCACCCGCTCGAAGTTGCCGGCGACCACCGCCGGGATCACGATCTGCGACACCCCGGCCGCGCGGGCGCGCGCCACGACGGCGTCACGATCCGCGTCGAACTCCGACGCGTCGAGGTGGCAATGGGTGTCGGTCCACATGGGTCCGCGGGGCTCCACCGACGGCGGCGCGGTCCGGGGACCGCTCAGCGGAAGACCACCGTGCGGTGGCCGTTGAGCAGCACGCGGTGTTCGGCATGCCACTGGATCGCTCGGGCGAGCGTCACGCATTCGGTGTCGCGGCCGATGGCCACCAGCTGGTCCGGCGTCATCGAGTGGTCGATGCGGGCCACGTCCTGCTCGATGATCGGGCCCTCGTCGAGGTCGGAGGTCACGTAGTGCGCGGTCGCGCCGATCAGCTTGACGCCGCGCTCATGGGCCTGGTGGTACGGGCGCGCGCCCTTGAAGCTGGGCAGGAAGCTGTGATGGATGTTGATCGCCCGGCCTTCCAGGAAGCGGCACATCTCCGGCGACAGGATCTGCATGTAGCGCGCCAGCACGACCAGGTCGATCTGCTGCTCCTCGATCAGATCGCGGATCTTGCGCTCCTGGGCCTGCTTCTGCTCGTCGGTCGCGTGCAGCAGCGGCAGGTGGTGGAAGGGGATGTCGTGCGAGGCGGCCAGCTGATAGAAGTCGCGATGGTTGGAGACGATGGCCGGGATCTCGATCGCCAGGTGGCCGGTCTGCACGCGGAACAGCAGGTCGTTCAGGCAGTGTCCGAGCTTGGACACCAGCAGCAGCACGCGCGTCTTGCGCTGCGCGTCGACCAGTTCCCAGTCCATCGCCAGCCGGCCGGCCAGCGGGGCGAAGGCCTCGCGCAGGGCGGCGGCGGGACGGGGCGTGGCGCACTCGAACTCGATCCGCATGAAGAAGCGGCGGTGGTCGGCGTCGCCGTGCTGGGCCGAGGTCAGGATGTTGGCGCCCTGCTCCAGCAGGACGCCGGTGACGGCGTGGACGATGCCGGCCTGGTCGGGGCAACTGAGCTTCAGGATGAAGCGGGTGGACGGGGCGTCAGGGGAATGCGTCGAGGCGGTCATGATGCCGCGCATCGTAATCCAGCGGCCGCCGCGGCCCGGGGCGGCCCCGGGCCGCATGCCTCGCGATCGGGCAACCCAGCCTCGATGCCGGGCTGCGTCGCCCGGCTCAGGTTGTCGTCGGCTGCAGCGGCTGCAGCGCGCCGCCCACCAGGCGGCGCTGGTGCTCGCAGCGCATCGCCAGGTCCTGGTCGTGCGTGACCATCACGAAGGCGGTGCCCAGCTCACGGGCCATCTCCAGCATCAGGTCGAAGACCGTCGCCGCGGTGCTGCGGTCCAGGTTGCCGGTGGGCTCGTCGGCCAGCACGCAGGCCGGGCCGGTGACCAGCGCGCGGGCGATGGCCACGCGCTGGCGCTCGCCGCCGGACAGTTCGCCGGGCCGGTGCTGCACCCGCGCGCCCAGGCCGACGCGCGACAGCACCCGGGCCGCCTGCTCCCGCGCCTGCTCCTGCGGCACCCGGCGGATGCGCAGCGGCATCGCGACGTTGTCCAGCGCGCTGAATTCCGGCAGCAGGTGGTGGAATTGGTAGATGAATCCCAGGTGCTGGTTGCGCCACTCGCCGCGCGCCTGCTCGCCGAGCGAGCCCAGGTCCCGTCCCATCAGCTCGACCCGGCCGGCGGACGGCTTGTCCAGCCCGCCGAGCAGGTGCAGCAGCGTGCTCTTGCCGGAGCCCGACGCGCCCAGCACCGCCAGCGTCTCGCCGGCCTTCACCGTGAGATCCAGGCCGTGGAAGACCTGCACGTCGAGCGGTCCCTCGACGAAGCGCTTGCCCAGGCCCAGGCCCTGCAGCACCACCTGCCCGGCGGGAATCCGCGCGGCGGCGGCCACTGCCGGCTTCATGTCCTTCCCCTCATTCATAACGCAGCGCCTCCGCCGGTTGGACGCGGCTGGCACGCCAGCTCGGGTACAGCGTCGCGACGAACGCCAGGATCAGCGAGGTCACGGTGATCGGCACGATGTCCGACCACTGCGGATCGCTCGGCATGTGGCTGATCACGTAGATGCTGGCCGGCAGGAAGGTGGTGTGCAGCAGCCGCTCGATGAAGGGGACGATCACGTCCAGGTTGTGCGCGACCACCAGGCCCAGGCCCAGGCCGCCCAGCGTGCCGATCACGCCGGCCAGCGCGCCCTGGATCATGAACACGCCCATGATCGAGCGCGGACTCGCGCCCAGCGTGCGCAGGATCGCGATGTCAGCCTGCTTGTCGGTCACCGTCATCACCAGCGTCGACACCAGGTTGAAGGCCGCGACCGCCACGATCAGGGTCAGGATGATGCCCATCATCCGCTTCTCGACCTGGACCGCGTCGTACCAGTTCGCGTTGGTGCGGGTCCAGTCGCGCACGTAGATGGCGCGGCCGTCCTGCAGCATCTGGCGCTGCAACTGGGCGCCGACCTCGCGCGCCTGCTGGACGTCGCGCAGCTTCAGTTGCACGCCGCTGGGCGTGCCGGTGCGGAAGACCTTGGCGGCGTCGGCCACATGGATCAGCGCCAGGCCGCTGTCGTACTCGTAGTGACCCGCCTCGAAGACACCCACCAGCGTGAACTGGCGCAGCGTCGGCTGCACGCCCAGCGGCGTCACCTGGCCCGAAGGAATCGCCAGCGTGATCTTGTCGCCCCGCTGCACGCCCAATTGACGCGCGAGTTCCACGCCCAGGATCACGTTCCACTGGCCAGGCACCAGGCGCGCCAGCAAACCCTCCTTCGCCAGCTCCGCCGCGATCGGCGTCACCCCCGGCTCGAAGGCCGGGTCGATGCCACGCACGATCGTCCCGCGCATGTCGGAACCGCGCGCAATCAACGCCTGGCCCGCGACGAACGGCGCGGCGGCAACCACCTCGGGATTCTTCTTCGCCGCATCGGCGACGGCGCGCCAGTCCGGCAAACCCTCGCCGCTGTCGTTCAGCAACTCCACGTGCGCGATCACCGACAACATCCGCGAACGCACCTCCTTCTGGAAGCCGTTCATCACGGAGAGGACGATGATCAACGCGGCAACACCCAGCGCGATGCCAAACATCGACACGCCAGAAATGAAGGAGATGAAGCGGTTGCGGCGCCCCCCTCGCCCAGCTCGCGTGTAGCGCCAGCCGATCTGCAACTCATAGGGCCAATTCATAGGGGGTGGATGCTAACCGCTCCCTTTCGGCTGAGCGCTTAGGGGAGGCTGATGAGCGACGGCTTGCGGAACAGGCCCGAGGCCGTCGGCGCCGCTCGCAGGGCGCCAACTCGCTCCGCTCACCTGCGGTTCGCTTTGCTCGGACAGACGGCGCCCCAGTCAGTTCTGGAAGCTCGCAGCACCAACGGCCTCGGGCCTGTCCCGCAACCCGCGATGCACCGAGTCGCACCCCCTGCGTCGTCTGCGCTCTTCGTCAGTGCGCCTCGTCCCAGTTGGCGCCGACACCCACTTCGGCCAGCAGCGGCACCTTCAGCGCGGCAACGCCAGCCATCAGCGTCGGCACCTCGGACTTCACCCAGTCCAGCTCCTCGTTCGGCACCTCGAAGACCAGCTCGTCATGCACCTGCATCACGATGCGCGTCTTCTTCCCCTGCTCGTCCAGCGCCTGCTGCACCGCGATCATCGCCAGCTTGATCAAGTCAGCCGCCGTGCCCTGCATCGGCGCGTTGATGGCCTGGCGCTCGGCGCCGCTGCGCCGCGGTGCGTTGCCCGAATTGATCTCCGGCAGCCACAGCCGGCGACCGAAGACCGTCTCCACATAGCCCTTCGCCTTGGCGAATTGCTTGGTGTCGTCCATGTACTGGCGCACGCCGGCGAAACGGGTGAAGTAGCGGTCGATGTAATCCTTCGCCGCCTTCTGCTCGATGCCCAGCGACTGCGCCAGACCGAACGCGCCCATGCCGTAGATCAGGCCGAAGTTGATCGTCTTGGCATAACGGCGCTGCTCCGGCGTGACCCCGTCCAGCCCGCCGCCGAAGACCTCCGCGGCCGTCGCCCGGTGCACGTCCTGGCCCTCCTGGAAAGCCTTGAGCAGGCCGGGGTCCTCGCTCATGTGCGCCATGATCCGCAGCTCGATCTGCGAGTAGTCCGCCGACACGATCACATGGCCCGGCGGCGCGATGAAGGCCTCGCGCACGCGGCGGCCGTCCGCCGTGCGGATGGGGATGTTCTGCAGGTTGGGCTCGTTGCTGGACAGCCGGCCCGTCACCGCCACCGCCTGCGAGTAGGTCGTGTGTACCCGGCCCGTCTTCGCGTTGACCATCAGCGGCAGCTTGTCGGTGTAGGTGCTCTTGAGCTTGGACAGCGCGCGGTACTCGAGGATCTTGGCCGGCAGCGGGAAGTCCGCCGACAGCTTCTCCAGCACCTCCTCGTCGGTGGACGGCGCGCCAGTGGCGGTGCGCTTGACCACCGGCAGGCCCAGGCGGTTGAACAGGATCTCGCCGATCTGCTTGGGCGAGCCGATGTTGAAGGGCTGGCCGGCGATCTCGTAGGCCGCCTGCTCGGCGGCCACCATGCGCTGGCCCAGGTCGGCGCTCTGCGCCTGCAGCCTGGCGGCGTCGATCAGCACGCCGGTGCGCTCGATGCGCGCCAGCAGCGCCGACACCGGCATCTCGACCTGCTCGTAGATGAACTTCAGTCCCGCGTCCGCCTCCAGCCGCGGCAGCAGCGTCTGGTGCACGTGCAGGCACATCTCGGAGTCCTCGCAGGAGTACTCCGACGCCTTCGCCACCTCGACCTGCGCGAACGGGATCTGGTGCGCGCCCTTGCCGCACAGGTCCTCGTAGCTCAGCCCTTTGCGACCCAGCACGCGGTCGGCCAGCGCCTCCAGGCCGTGGCTGCGATGCGCCTCCAGCACATAGCTCTCGAGCATCGTGTCGTAGGCCGTGCCCTGCACCGCGATGCCGTGGTTGGCCAGCACGTGGGTGTCGTACTTGACGTTCTGGGCGACCTTCTTCTTCAGCGGATCCTCGAACCACGGCTTCAGGCGGGCGAGCACCTCGTCCATCGGCAGCTGCTCGGGCGCGTCGGGGCCTTCGTGGCGCAGCGGGATGTAGGCCGCCTCGCCCGGCTTGACGCTGAAGCTGATGCCGACGATGCGCGCCTGCATCGGGTCGAGCGAATCGGTCTCGGTGTCGAAGGCGGCCAGCTCGGCCGCGTTCAGCTGCTCGATCCAGGCGTCCAGGCGCGACAGGTCGACGATGGTCTCGTAGCGCTTGTCCACGGGGATCGCCGGATGGGCATGCTGCGCGAACGCGTCGGGCGCAGTCGCGCCGCCCAGGTCCGCCTCCGGCGCGACGCGCTTGGGCGCCTCGCCGCCGAGACGGGCTTCCAGGTCGCGCTTCCAGGTCTTGAAGCCGTTGCGCGCGTAGAACTCCAGCAGCCCCGCCTCGTCGACCGGATTGAAGGCGAGCGCCTCCAGCGCCGGCCAGCCGGTCACGTGCAGGCACAGGTCGCAATCGACCTTGACAGTCACCAGCTTGCGGCCCATCGGCAGCCAGTCCAGCGCCTTGCGCAGGTTGTCGCCGGCCACGCCCTTGATCTTGTCGGCGTTGGCGATGACGCCGTCCAGCGAGCCATGCTCGCCGATCCACTTGGCCGCGGTCTTGGGACCGACCTTCTCGACGCCGGGCACGTTGTCGACCGTGTCGCCCATCAGCGTCAGGTAGTCGATGATCCGGTCCGGCGGGACGCCGAACTTGGCCACGACGCCGGCCTCGTCCAGCTTCTCGTTGCTCATCGTGTTGATCAGCGAGACATCCGGCGTCACCAGCTGCGCCAGGTCCTTGTCGCCGGTCGAGATCACCACCTGGTGCCCCGCCTGCGCCGCCACCCGCGACAGCGTGCCGATGCAGTCGTCCGCCTCGATGCCGGGCACGGTCAGCACCGGCCAGCCCAGCAGCTTCACCACCTCATGGATCGGGTCGATCTGCGCCCGCAGGTCGTCGGGCATCGGGGCGCGCTGGGCCTTGTACTCGGGGTACCACTCGTCGCGGAAGGTCGGGCCGGAGGCGTCGAAGACGCAGGCGGCGTGCTCGGCGCCGTAGTCGTCGCGCAGCTTCTTCAGCATCGCCACCATGCCGTGGATGGCGCCGGTGGGCTGGCCCTCGGGCCCGCGCAGGTCGGGCATGGCGTGATAGGCGCGATAGAGGTAGCTGGAACCGTCGACCAGCAGCATCAGAGGTTTGCTCATCCCGCCATTGTTGCAGGCGCGCGCCATCCGCCGTGTCAGCAGCCTGCGCCTGACGCGGCCCCTCGCCCGGGGGAACAGGGTTTTCGAGGAGGCGGGCATAGAATCGGCGCCACCATGAAAACCACCCGCCACGCCGCCCTGTTCGCCCTCCTGGCCGCCACCGCGCTCCAGGTCCACGCGGCCGACGCGCCGCCCCCGGCCCCGGCGCCCGCCGAAACGGTGAAGTTCCGCGACGTGCCCGAGGTGAAGGTCGAGCAGCTCGTCAACGAAGACGACAAGGTCCGCATCGAGGAGACCCGGGTGCGGGGCCTGACCCAAAAGGTCGTGGTCAAGAACAAGGACAGCAAGGCGCCCGAGTACGAGATCCTGCTCGGCGACGGCGGTCGCGACATCCCCACCCGCCAGGGCGCCGACCGCGGCAACGCGGGCTCGCGGGTCTGGCGCCTCTTCAATTTCTGACCGCCCCGGCGCGACCCGCGCGGGTCGGCCCCCGGTCCGTTCCCTTTCCCCCTTCATGGCCGTATTCACCGACGTCTCGACCGAGCAGGCGCAAGCGCTGCTGGACACCCTGGCCCTGGGCGAGCTGCAGGCGCTCAAGGGCATCACCGCCGGCATCGAGAACACCAACTACTTCGTCACCACCGTCCGCGGTGGCGAGTCGCACGAGTACGTGCTGACGATCTTCGAGCGCCTGAGCTTCGAGCAGTTGCCCTTCTACCTGGAGCTGATGCGGCACCTGGCGCGCAAGGGGGTGCCGGTGCCCGCGCCGCAGCCCGACGCGCAGGACCGCATCCTGCACACGATCGCCGGCAAGCCGGCCGCGGTCGTGGACAAGCTGCGCGGCGGCCACCAGCTCGCGCCGGACCAGTTCCACTGCGAGCAGGTCGGCGCCGGCCTGGCCCGGATGCACCTGGCCGGCCAGGATTTCCCGCTGCACCAGGACAACCTGCGCGGCCTGCCCTGGTGGCGCGAGACCGTGCCGCTGGTGCTGCCGCACCTGGCGCCGGACCAGGCCGCGCTGCTCAAGGCCGAGCTCGCCTTCCAGGAACAGCTCGCGCCCAGCGCCGCGGCGCTGCCGCGCGGCCCCATCCATGCCGACCTGTTCCGCGACAACGTCATGTTCGACGGCCTGCCCGGCCGGGAGATGCTCAGCGGCTTCTTCGACTTCTACTTCGCCGGCGTCGACATCTTCCTGTTCGACCTGTGCGTCTGCCTGAACGACTGGTGCATCGACCTGGACAGCGGCCGCCTGGACGAGCAGCGCGCCACCGCCTTCGTCAAGGCCTACGAGTCGGTGCGCCCGCTGAGCGGCGCCGAGCACCGCCTGCTGCCGGGCCTGCTGCGCGCCGCCGCGCTGCGCTTCTGGATCTCCCGCCTGTGGGACTTCCATTTGCCCCGCGAGGCCAGCCTGCTCAAGCCCCACGATCCCACCCATTTCGAGCGCGTCCTGCGCGAGCGCATCGCCAAGCCGTGGCATGCGCTGGAGTCCCTCCCATGATCCTGCACCTCCAATCGGTCCCGCCGCGCAACGGCCTGCTGTGGGTGCGCCATGGACTGAAGGTGCTGCAGCGCAAGCCGATCGCGCTGATCGGCCTGTTCGGCCTGTTCGCGCTGTTCAACATCGCCATCAACTTCGTGCCGCTGATCGGGCAGGTGCTGTCGGCGGGCTCGCTGCCGCTGATGTCGCTGGGCTTCATGCTGGCCGCCCACCAGGTGCTGCAGGCGCAGACGCCCACCGCCTCGGTGTTCCTGCAGCCGCTGCGGCTCACGCCCGAGCGGCGCCGCGCCCAGCTGCTGCTGGGCCTGGCCTGCGCGCTGTCCCTGATGGCCGCCGGCGCGCTGTCGCTGCTGGTGGACGGCGGCGCGCTGCTGACGCTGCTCGAGATGCGCCAGAGCGGCCAGAGCGACGCCGCGATCGAGGCCGCCATGGCCGCCAATCCGATGCTCTTCTTCGGCGGGCTGCTGCGCATGGTCCTGCTGATGGCGGTGCTGGTGCCCTTCACCCTGGCCCCGGCGCTGATCCACTGGGGCGGCCAGGGCGTCATGCAGTCGCTGTTCTCGTCGGTGCTGGGCCTGTGGCGCAACAAGGGCGCCTATGCGCTGTTCGGCGTGGCCTGGATCGGGCTGAGCTTCGCCGGCCTGATCGTGCTGACCCTGTTCGCCGTGCTGCTGGGACAGCCCGGCCTGGCGCAGGTGCTGGCGGTGCCGCTGGTGATGGCGCTGGCCACGGCCCAGTTCTGCTCCATGTATTTCGTGTTCATCGACTGCTTCATGTTCGGCGCGCCCCGCGACCTGCCGGAGTCTCCCGGTACCCCGGGCACGCCCGGCTGACCCCCCGCCGGGCGCCCTGCGCCCGCGCGTTCCCCCGGACAGCGTCCTCACGACGATTTCACAGCATCGTCACTTGCTCTTCGCAGAATCCGCCCGCCTTTTCATTTGCAGCGGAGCCTTCAAGAATGAGCAAGCAGCACGACCTCGTGGCCAGCCAGTCCGACGTCAACGAGTACGACGAGGATGCCGTCCTCAACCCGTCCGCCAATCCCCATTTCGACGACATCCTCGCCGCGCGCCTGTCGCGCCGCGTCGCCCTGAAGGGTGGCATCAGTACCACCGCGGCGGCGCTGCTCGGCGGCTCGCTCCTGAGCGCCTGCGGCAGCGACGATGACAGCACCCCGGCTCCTGCGCCCGCCCCGGCACCCGCTCCGGCCGCGCTGAAGATCGGCTTCACCGCGGTCGCCAAGAACAAGAACGACCTGGTGACGGTGCCCGAGGGCTACAACGTCAGCATCCTGCACGCGCTGGGCGATCCGATGCACTTCGGCGACGAGTCCTGGAAGGACGACGGCTCCGAGGCCGCCGACTCCTACAACCGCCGCATCGGTGACGGCCACGACGGCATGTACTGGTTCGGCATGAGCGACGCCGGCGCCTTCGACGCCAAGCGCTCGGACCGCGGCCTGCTGGCGGTGAACCACGAGTACGTCGTCGCGCCCTACGGCCTGCACCCCGCCGGCCGCGCCGCGGGCGCCACGCGCAACGCCACCGAGGTCGAGAAGGAGATCTACGCGCACGGCGTCAGCGTCGTCGAGGTCAAGCGCGACGGCGCCAACACGACGATGGTGCGCGGCTCGCGCTACAACCGCCGCGTGACCTCGGCCACGACGATGGACATCACCGGCCCGGCCAAGGGCCACCTGCTGCTGCAGACGCTGTTCAGCCCGACCGGCGTGCAGACCCGCGGCACCAACAACAACTGCGCCAATGGCTACACGCCGTGGGGGACCTACCTGACCTGCGAGGAGAACTACCTCAACGTGATCAGCCGGGCCGCCGGCGATGACGCGCTGCGGGCGGGCGGCGCCAAGGAGGTGTCCAGCCTCAACCGCTACGGCCTGCCGCAAAACCGCAAGAGCCCCTACCTGTGGGACACCGCGGGCACGGCCGACCTGTTTGCGCGCTGGAACTCGTCGGTGACCGGCGCCTCCGCCGCGGCCGACTACCGCAACACGATCAACACCTTCGGCTGGGTGGTGGAGATCGACCCGTTCGCGCCGGACTCGACGCCGGCCAAGCGCACCGCGCTGGGCCGCTTCAACCATGAAGGCGCCTGGCCGGCGGAAGCCGTCGCCGGCAAGCCGATCGTGATCTACATGGGCGACGACTCGCGCAACGAGTACATCTACAAGTTCGTCTCCAAGGCCAACTGGGACGCGGCCGACATCGGCAAGGGCATGGCCGCCGGCGCCAAGTACCTGGACGAAGGCACGCTGTACGTCGCCAAGTTCAATGCGGACGGCACCGGCACCTGGGTGGAACTGAGCTTCGGCAAGAACGGCCTGGACGGGACCAACGCGACCTACGCCTTCGCCGACCAGGGCGACGTGCTGATCAACGCGCGCCTGGCGGGCGACGTCGTCGGCGCCACGAAGATGGACCGGCCGGAATGGGGCGCGGTGCATCCGACCAACGGCGAGGTCTACATGACCCTGACCAACAACAGCAACCGCGTGGCCAACACCGCGACGCCGACTGGCAGCCAGCTCAAGCCGGACGCCGCGAACCCGCGCTACTACGAGGACCTGAAGGGCGCCAGCTCGCAGAAGGGCAACCCGAACGGCCACATCATCCGCTGGAAGGAAGACGCGGCCGACGTGACCAAGATGACCTGGGACGTCTACCTGTTCGGCGCGCAGGCCGATGCGGCCGCAGACATCAACCTGTCCTCGCTCACCGATGTCAACGACTTCTCCAGCCCCGACGGCCTGTACTTCGACAAGCGCGGCATGCTGTGGATCCAGACCGACGACGGCGCCTACACCGACGTGACCAACTGCATGATGCTGGCGGCGCTGCCGGGCAAGGTCGGCGACGGCGGCGTGGCCACGGCCGCGGGCGGCACGCAGACCCGCGCCGGCGCCAAGGCCTCGGCCGACACGCTGCGCCGCTTCCTGGTCGGCCCGAAGGAGTGCGAGATCACCGGCATCGCGATGACGCCGGACCACAAGACGCTGTTCTTCAACGTGCAGCATCCGGGCGAGGAAACGACGCCGGACTGGGCGGCCAAGACCTTCGGCAGCTACTGGCCGGCCAACCAGGCCGACCCGACGGTGAAGAAGCGCCCCCGCTCCGCGACGGTCGTGATCACCCGCAAGGACGGCGGCGAGATCGGCATCTGAGCTAGCGCGCGATGTCCGGCGCGAGGGCGGCCTGGCGGTCGCCCTGCGCTTGCACCACGGCCAGGACGCTGTCGATCGCCGATCGCGACAGGTCCCCGGCCGGTTCCCCGGCGAACTCCCGCGTCATCTCTTCCGCGAGGCCCTGCGCATGCACGCGCAGGGCCTCGCTCATTCGTTTGAGCTCCAGCGCGAGCGCGCGCGGGGCGATGTCGGCGTCGCGGGCGAGCGCGGCCCACTCGTCGGCGCCGAAGGCCTGGGCGTCCGGCGCCCCGCCGGTGAGCCCGTGCGCCGGCGCCAGGCGCAGCCCGCCGTGGTCGACGAGGAAGCACACGTTGTCCAGCGAGGCCGGGCCGCTGCCGATGAGCTGACGGAACACGACCCAGCGCAGCAGCGAGCGGCTGTCGACCAGCGGCGTCGGGCTGTGCCGCAGCAGCGAAAACAGCGTCGGCAAGGACGCCGCCGGCTGGTCCAGCGCCTGCCGGGCGTCGATCGCGTGCAGCCGTCGCACCCGGCCGTCGTCCAGCCGCTGGCGGTCGAAGCGCTCGACCAGCAGGAGCGGCTCCGGCACCCGGTGCAGCTGCACGGCGGCGACGTCCAGGCCCGCGCGCGCGGCCAGACGCATGCAGAAATATTCGTTGAACGGCCGATCGGGCTCGTCAGGCGGCGCCGGCTTGAGCACATGCGTCGACGCCATCTGCGGCCCATCGACGAGGTACCAGCCGCCATCCGGCTCGACGTACACCCCGAGCTTGTCGCGGCACCCCGGCAGCGCGCCGCGCACCTGCCCGTCCCACGCGGCCAGCGGCGACGCGTCCGGGTGGCGCAGGCGTTCGGACAGCTCCTCGCGCGCGATGAGCCGCTGCGATGGACCGGCGCTGCGCTCGCGCTGCGTGTCGACCAATCGGACCGCGCCCGCCAGGTCGTGCCCGAGCCGCCGCAGCGCGCCGACCCGGTCGTCCGCCGCCAGGCCGAGCGCCGAGAAGGTGGCGCGCCGGAGCGCCCCATCCGGCAGCAGGCGGTCGAAGCAGCGCAGCACGGCGTCGTCCTGCGACTCGCTGCCCGGCCCGCCGCGCGCCGGCAGAGGCAGCGACGGCGCCAGCGGATACGCCAGGACCTCGGCGGTCCAGCGCGCCAGGTAGGCGAAGGACAAGCCTTGCGGCGAGCCCGGCTCGTCCGCCCCGACCGGGCGCAGCCACCCGACCTCATGCTCGTCGAGCCAGACCTCCAGCCCAGCCCGCCGCATGCCGACTCCCTCTCCCGCTTGCGGGAGAGGGAAGGGGTGAGGGCCAGCAGCCGTCGGGCTCATGCGCTCTCGTCGAGGTCGGAGAACTTCGAGTCGCGCGCGGTGCGGATCGCGCGCCGCACGACTTCCCGCTGCTGCGAGGGCACGGCGAAGAGGCTCACGCCCAGCGCTCTGGCGGCCTTGAGCACGGTGGACAGGCTCACGCCGCCTTGGCCGGTCTCGATATTGATCAGCGTCTGGCGCGACATGCCCAGCGCCTCGGCGGCTTCGACCAGCGGCAGGCGCGCCGTGGTCCGCGCGGCGCGCACGGCATTGCCGAGCGCGACCGCGTCTTCAATCATCGGATCGTCCGGGGGATCGATCGGTACGACAGTACGCATGGAGATTCCAGAATCAAAAACACAGTCATCGGATCTCCCTCCCGGCAATCGTGATTCCTGTTTGCTGGAATCTTTGATGCCCCGCGCATTCTGCGCTCATCCGGCCAGCACGGCATCCCGCAGGGCATGCCGGCCGCCGGACGCCCCCGTTCAATCGATCGGCGTCAGCTTGGCCACGCTGAGCGCCAGCCACTTCGTGCCATGGCGGCCGAAGTTGACCTGCGCCCGCGCGTCGGGCCCGCTGCCCTCGAGCGTCAGCAGCACGCCCTCGCCGAACTTGGTGTGGAACACGCCCTTGCCCACGCGCAGGCCGCCGTGCTCGTCGCCGGTCTTCTCGGCGGCGGACTGCTTCATCGCGCTGGGCACCGGCGCCTGCGGGAAACCGCCCGGATCGACGCGGCCCGCCCCCACCATGGACTTCAGTCCCGAGCCGCGCTGCCAGGCCTGCTGGTAGTCCCGCGCGAAGCCCGAACCGAAGCCCTGGTTGCGGGGCGTCAGCCACTTCAGCGTTTCCTCGGGCAGCTCCTCCATGAAGCGGCTCTTGATGTTGTAGCGGGTCTGGCCGTGCAGCATGCGCGTCTGGCAGAAGCTGATGTACAGCCGCTGCCGCGCGCGGGTGATGGCCACGTACATCAGCCGGCGCTCTTCCTCGAGGCCATCCGCGTCGGACAGCGAGTTCTCATGCGGGAACAGGCCCTCCTCCAGGCCGGTGATGAACACCGCGTCGAACTCCAGGCCCTTGGCCGAGTGGACCGTCATCAGCTGGATCGCGTCCTGCCCGGCCTGGGCCTGGTTGTCGCCCGCCTCCAGCGAGGCATGCGTCAGGAAGGCCGCCAGCGGCGAGATGATCTCGCCGGTCTCGGCGTCGGGCGTGGCCGGCGCCGCCGGCGCCACGGCGGCCGGCAGCCCGTCGGCGATCGCGCCCGGGGAATGCTCGTCCACCGGCAGCGCCACCGCGTCCTTGCCGAAGCCCTCCTGCGTCACGAAGGCCTCGGCGGCGTTGACCAGTTCGCCCAGGTTCTCCAGCCGCTCCTCGCCTTCCTTCTCGGCGCGATAGAACTCGGCCAGGCCGGAATGCTCGATGACGTGCTCGATGATCTCGCGCAGCGTCAGGCCGGTGGTGGCCTCGCGCAGCGCGTCGATCAGCGCGACGAAGTTGCCCAGGCTCGCGCCGCCGCGGCCGCCGACGGCGCCCACGCTCTGCACCAGCGAGCGCCCGCTCGGCCGCGCGGCGTCCTGCAGCTGCTCGATGGTGCGCGCGCCGATGCCGCGCGCCGGGAAGTTCACGACGCGCAGGAAGCTGGTGTCGTCGTTCGGGTTCTCGAGCAAACGCAGGTAGGCCAGCGCGTGCTTGACCTCGGCGCGCTCGAAGAAGCGCAGGCCGCCATAGACGCGGTACGGGATGCCCGCGTTGAACAGCGCCGACTCGATCACCCGCGACTGCGCGTTGCTGCGGTAGAGCACCGCGATCTCGCTGCGCGGCAGGCCCTGGCGATGCAGCGCCTGCGCTTCCTCGAGCAGCCACTGGGCCTCGGCGAAGTCGCTGCTGGCCTCGTGGACGCGCACCGGCTCGCCGGGGCCGGCCTCGGTGCGCAGGTTCTTGCCCAGGCGCCGGCTGTTGTTGCTGATCAGCGCGTTGGCGGCGTCCAGGATGTTGCCGAAGCTGCGGTAGTTCTGCTCCAGCTTGACGACCTGGCGCACGCGGTACTCGCGCTCGAAGTCGGCCATGTTGCCGACCCGCGCGCCGCGGAAGGCGTAGATGCTCTGGTCGTCGTCGCCAACGGCGAACACGCCCTGCCCGCGCCCCGGCGGCGCGAACATCTTCAGCCAGGCGTACTGCAGCTTGTTGGTGTCCTGGAACTCGTCGACCAGGACGTACTGGAAGCGGCGCTGGTAATGCTCGCGCACCGCCTGGTTGTCGCGCATCAGCTCGTAGGAGCGCAGCATCAGCTCGGCGAAGTCGACCACGCCTTCGCGGGTGCACTGGTCCTGGTAGGCCTGGTAGATGTCCACCAGCTTGCGGGTCTGCTCGTCGCGCAGGTCGATGTCCTTGGGCCGCAGGCCGTCCTCCTTGGCGCCGGCGATGAACCACGACACCTGCTTCGGAACGAAGCGCTCCTCGTCCAGGTTCATCGCCTTGATCACGCGCTTGATGGCGGAGACGGTGTCGCCCGCGTCCAGGATCTGGAAGCCCTGCGGCAGGCCGGCCAGCTTCCAGTGCGCGCGCAGGAAGCGGTTGCACAGGCCGTGGAAGGTGCCGATCCACATGCCGCGCACGTTCACCGGCAGCATCGCGGACAGGCGGGTGACCATCTCCTTGGCGGCCTTGTTGGTGAAGGTCACCGCCATCACGCCGGCGGGCGTGGTGTAGCCCTGGCTCATCAGCCAGGCGATGCGCGTGGTCAGCACGCGGGTCTTGCCCGAGCCGGCGCCCGCCAGGATCAGCGCGGGCTCCTGGCCCAGCGTCACCGCGGCGTACTGTTCGGGGTTGAGGTTGTCCAGCAGCCCGCGCGGCACGCGCGGCGTGAACAGGTCGTCTTGCGGCGGGGTCGGCCGGCCGTCGCCGAAATCCTGGGAATTCATCCAGCCATTCTAAGTTCCAGGCCGCACCGGCCGGTGACAGGAGGCCGGTCCGGCCCGGAGGCTGGCATGATGCCGCCCCCATGAAGCCCGAAAAGACCAAGACCGCGGCCACCGGCGTGGCCAACAGCGCGGCCGTCAATCCGGCCACCGCTGGGATCGCCGCGATCCCGTGCCCCTGCGGCAGCGGCCGCGGCTACGACGCCTGCTGCGGCGCGCTGCACCGCACCTTCGCCGAGACCGGCGCGCTCACCGCGCCGGATGCGCAGGCGCTGATGCGCTCGCGTTACACCGCCTACACGCTCGACCTGATCGAGTACCTGCTGGCGACCTGGCACCCGGACACGCGGCCCGAGACCCTGGAGCGCGGCGAGCGCGACCTGAAGTGGCTGGGCCTGGAAGTGCGGCGGCACAGCCGCCAGGACGCGGATCACGAGACGGTGGAGTTCGTCGCGCGCAGCAAGGTCGGCGGCCGCGCGCACCGGATGCACGAGATCAGCCGTTTCGTGCGGGTGCACGGCGCCTGGCTCTACCTGGACGGGCAGATCGACTGACGACCCGGACCGCCGGCGCGCGACGTACCACGCCGCCCAGCGCCAGCAGCAACCGGTCCAGGAGGGAACGGTGACCGACGTGAAACTCCTGGGGCATGGTGGACTCCTGCTGGCTGCTGCTGACCGGATGGAAGCGCGCCACCGGGGCCGGCGACGCGGGATGCCTGCTGCGATGATGGGCAGGCGGCGTGACAGGATTTTGGCCAAGCCGCCTGTTGCCAGCCGCTCCCCCGAAACGGGGAACAGCGGGCAAAAACGGCTCCATGCGTGCGCGTGCCGTCCCCTTCAGCCATGACATCCCCTGATTCCCCCCTCCCCTCGCCGCCCACCGCGCCGCTGCGGCTCCTCCATCTGGACGACCACCTCGCGGTGATCGACAAACCCGCCGGGCTGCTGGTGCATCGCACCGCGATCGACGCGCACGAGGAGGACGCCGCGCTGCAGCGGCTGCGCGACCAGCTCGGCCGACCGGTGTGGCCGGCGCACCGGCTCGATCGAGGCACCTCGGGCGTGCTCGTCTTCGCGCTCAGCGCCGAGGTGGCCAGCGCGCTGGGCCAGGCGCTCGCGGAACGCCTCACGAGCAAGCGCTACCTCGCGCTGGTGCGCGGCTGGCCAGCCGGCGACGCTGGCGTCATCGACCACCCGCTCGCGCGCGATCCGGAACTGCCGTCCGCGGGCCAGCCGCACCTGGAGGCGCAGACCGCCTGGTCCTGCGAGCACCGCCTCGAGCTGCCGGTCGCCACCGACGCCCGCTTCCCCACCACGCGCCTGGCGCTGATGGCCTGCGAGCCGGTCCAGGGCCGGCGCCACCAGATCCGGCGCCACCTGAAGCACCTCGCGCATCCGATCGTCGGCGATGCCAACCACGGCAAGGGGCCGCTGAACCGGGCGCTGGCGGCCCACTTCGGCCTGCAGCGGCTGTGGCTGCATGCGCAGCGGCTGACGCTGAGGCACCCGGTCAGCGGCCAGACGCTCCAACTGGAAGCCAAGCCCGGCCCGGAGTGGGCACCGTTCCTCTGAGAGGCGCCCCGGCGCCGGGCGCTGACTCCCCCGATCAGCCGAAGCGCACCGCGTAGATCGGCGGCAGGTGCGCCGACACCAGCTGCCAGCGGTCGCCGGCGTCCTCGGTTGCCCAGAGGTTGCCGGTCGTGCTGCCCATCAGCAGCCGCTGCCCGTCGTCATGCGCGGCCAGCCCGTGGCGGTAGATCAGGTCGTAGCAATGCGATTGCGGCAAGCCTTGCCGCAGCGTCTCGAAGGTCTTTCCGCCATCGCGCGTGCGATTGACCACCAGCGCGCCATCCACCGGCAACCGCTTCTCGTCCTTCACGCCGGGCACGAACCACGCGGTGTCGGCATCGCCCGCATGGGCGGCGACCGCGAAGCCGAAGCCGGACAGCGGCGGCTTGATCTCCCCCCAATGCGCGCCCCCGTCCACCGAGCGCCACACCCCGTTGTGGTGCTGGCACCAGAGCACGTCCGGGTCCGCCGCGCTGGCGACGATGCGATGCGGATCCTGCGTGTTCTCCTCGCCCTGCTGCTCCGGCGGCATGAAGTCGGCCCGCATGCCCTTGGCGCTGATGCGCCAGGTCGCGCCGCCGTCCTCGCTGCGCCAGGCGCCGCCGCAGGAGATGCCCAGCAGCAGCCGCGCGGGATCGCGCGGATCGACGTGGATCGAATGGATGCCCGGCGCGTCGTAGCCGCCGCCGAACCAGCCCAGCCGCTCGGGCATGTGCCAGAGCGCGTCGATCAGTCGCCAGGTTTCGCCCTGGTCGTCGCTGACGAACAGCGCGCCCGGGATCGTGCCGGCCCAGAGCCGGCCGTCGCCGCCGCGCTCCAGCGCCCAGATCTGCTGCAGCTTCCAGGCCGGCCCCTCGGCGCCCTCGGGCTGCTCGGGAAAGGCCGGCGCGGCCAGTTCCCGCCAGGCGGCGCCGCCGTCGTCGGACGCCTGCAGCTTGCAGCCGAAATGGCCGAGGTTCAGCGCCGCGAACATTCGCCCTCCTCCTGCCGGCGGAGGCAACACCATGCTGACGGGATCCCCCACGAAGCTGTGGCGACCGATCGACCAACCGCCCAAGGCGGGGTCGTGCCGAAGTTCGAACAGGCCCTTGCGCGTGGCGGCCCAGGCGGTGGTGATCATCGGTGTCTCCTTGCAATGGCTGGCGTCACCCCTGACGACGTTCGAGCGGCGCGGTTCTCGACAGCGCCGCGTCCGCGGCTCCTGGGGCTATCCCCCGGACAGGGCCTGCAGCACATAGACCTTGGACTGCGCGGTCAGCGCGTCCGTCAGCCCGCGGCGGTCCTGAGCGCGGTGGCCGTCGATGAAGACGGCCACGTGGGTGCGCAGATGGCCCTGGTCGTCCAGGATGTAGCCGCGCAGGCGCGGATTCCGGTCGAAGGCCCGGGCGAGTGCCTCACCCAGCGTGCGGGCGTCGCAGTCCAGCTTCGGCGTATCGACGTAGCGGTGCAGTTGGGCGGTGAATTCGACGTGGGCCATGGTCGGCGATCCTGCGACGAAGCGGGCCGCAAGAAAAGAGGGGCGACCAGGGACGACGAACGGGCGCTCGTCCCTTCGACAACGCGGGCCGGTGGGCTTGGGCAGAATCGCGGGCCCTCCCGGCCAGCCCGCCATGACCAACGACACCTCGACCCTCACCGACCGCGCCCATGCCCGCACCGGCATGCTCTACGCCGCGCTCGCCTACATCGCCTGGGGCCTGTTCCCGCTGTACTTCAAGCGCCTGAGCGAGGTGAACGCGCTCGAGGTCATCGCGCATCGGACGGTCTGGTCGCTGGTGTTCGTGGCGCTGGTGCTGGCCGGCCTGCGGCGCTGGGCATGGCTGCGACCGGTGCTGCGATCGCCGCGGCTGCTCGCGACCTGCGCGCTGTCGGCGCTGCTGCTGTCGAGCAACTGGCTGGTGTACGTGTGGGCGGTGCAGCACGGCCATGTGGTCGAGGCCAGCCTGGGCTACTTCATCAACCCGCTGGTCAACGTGATGTTGGGATTCGTGTTCCTGCGCGAGCGGCTGCGGCCGGTGCAATGGCTGGCGATCGGCCTGGCCGCGGCCGGCGTGGTCTGGCTGACGGTGACCGCAGGGCGGCTGCCGTGGATTGCGCTGGTGCTCGCGCTGAGCTTCGGTTTCTACGGGCTGATGCGCAAGACGGCGCAGCTGGGCGCGCTGGAGGGGCTGACGCTGGAGACGCTGATCCTGTCGCCCTTCGCCGCCGGGGCGCTGATCTACTGGACGGTGCAGGGCAGCAGCGCCTTTGCCAGCGGCGATGCCGGCCAGGCGGCCTGGCTGCTGCTGGCCGGACCGCTCACCGCCATCCCGCTGCTGCTGTTCGCCGCCGGCGCGCGGCGCATCACGCTGACGACCCTCGGACTGGTGCAATACCTGTCGCCGACGATCCAGTTCCTGCTGGGCGTGTGGCTCTATCACGAGCCGCTCGCGGGCGCGCGGCTGGTGGGCTTCGTGCTGATCTGGTCGGCGCTCGCGGTCTACAGCGCGGAGAGCCTGTGGCGGAGTCGGCGCTAGGCCACGGCCGCTGGCTGGCTCACCCTCAAACGACTGACGCCCCTTCAGGGGCGTCAGCAGAGAGACAGCGGTTCGCTCGTCAGTTGCGGATCAGATGATCGAACGCGCTGAGCGCGGCCTTCGCGCCGTCGCCGGCGGCGATGATGATCTGCTTGTACGGCACCGTCGTCGCATCACCCGCCGCGAACACGCCCGGCACCGAGGTCTGGCCCTTGGCGTCGACGATGATCTCGCCGTGCTTGGACAGCTCCACCGTGCCGCGCAGCCATTCGGTGTTGGGCACCAGGCCGATCTGCACGAACACGCCTTCCAGTTCGATGCGCCGGGCTTCGCCGGTGGCGCGATCGGTGTAGTTCAGGCCGTCGAGCTTGCCGGCCGTGCCGGTGAACTCGGTCGTCTGCGCCTGCGTCAGGATCACCACGTTGGGCAGGCTTTCCAGCTTCTTGACCAGCACCGCATCGGCGCGCAGCGCGTCGCCGAATTCCAGCAGCGTCACGTGGGACACGATGCCGGCCAGGTCGATCGCCGCCTCGACGCCGGAGTTGCCGCCGCCGATCACCGCCACCCGCTTGCCCTTGAACAGCGGACCGTCACAGTGCGGGCAGTAGGCCACGCCCTTGTTCTTGTATTCCTGCTCGCCGGGCACGTTGACATTGCGCCAGCGGGCGCCCGTGGAAATGATGACCGTCCTGCTCTTGAGCGACCCGCCATTGGCCAGCTGCACCTCGACCAGGCCGCCCGGCGTCGTCGCCGGCACCAGCTTGTCGGCGCGCTGCAGGTTCATCACGTCGACGCCGTAATCCTTGACGTGCGACTCCAGCGCCATCGAGAACTTCGGGCCGTCGGTCGACAGCACGGAGATGTAGTTTTCGATCGCCAGCGTGTCGTTGACCTGGCCGCCGAAGCGCTCGGCCGCGATACCGGTACGGATGCCCTTGCGGGCGGCATACACCGCCGCCGCGGCGCCAGCGGGGCCGCCGCCGACGATCAGCACGTCGTACGGGTCCTTGGCCGACAGCTTGGCGGCGTCCTTGGCCGCCGCACCGGTGTCCAGCTTCGCGGCGATCTCCTCGACCGTCATGCGGCCCGAGCCGAACTCCTGGCCGTTCAGGTAGACCGTCGGGACAGCCATGATCTCGCGGGCATTGACCTCGTCCTGGAACAGCGCGCCGTCGACGATCACCGTCTTGATGCGCGGATTCAGCACCGACATCAGCGACAGCGCCTGCACGACGTCCGGGCAGTTGTGGCAGGTCAGGGACATGTAGACCTCGAAGGCGTAGTCGCCGTCCAGGCCCTGGATCTGGTCGATCACCGATTGCTCGACCTTGGGCGGGTGGCCGCCGGTCCACAGCAGCGCCAGCACCAGCGAGGTGAACTCATGGCCCAGCGGGATGCCGGCGAAGCGCAGGCTCTGCTCGGTGCCCGTGCGCTTGAGGCTGAACGAGGGCTTGCGCGCATCGTTGCCGTCCAGGCGCAGCGTGATCTTGTCGGACATCGCGGCGATGTCCTGAAGCAGTTGCTTCAGCTCGGCGGAGCTCGCGGAGTCGCTCAAGGAGGCTTCGATCTCGAACGGCAGCGTCACCCGCTCCAGGTAGGCCTTGAGCTGCGCCTTCAGGTTGTCGTCCAACATCGTTGCTTCCTTTCAAATTGCTTCAAGCGACTTCGAGAACTGGCCCCCCTTGCAGGTTGAAGGGGCGGCCGAACGCCGTCCCGCGGACCGACGGGGTCCACGAGCGACGCTTCTGCAGTGAGGGGGAGAGGAAAGTCCTCATCCGGGTCACCGGTCGGGGGAAGGTCCTTCCTTGGAAGGACGCTTCACCCCTGTGGGCGAGATCCTCAGATCTTGCCGACCAGGTCCAGCGACGGGGCGATGGTCTTGTCGCCTTCGTTCCACTTGGCCGGGCAGACCTGGCCCGGGTTCTTGGCGACGTACTGGGCGGCCTTCAGCTTGCGCAGCGTCTCCTTGACGTCGCGGGCGATGGCGTTGTCATGCACTTCCAGGGTCTTGATCACGCCTTCCGGGTTGATCACGAAGGTGCCGCGCAGCGCCAGGCCTTCTTCCGGGATGTGCACGCCGAAGGCGTTGGTCAGCGCGTGGGTCGGGTCGCCGACCAGCGGGAACTTGGCCTTGCCGACGGCCGGCGAGGTCTCGTGCCACACCTTGTGCGAGAAGTGCGTGTCGGTGGTGACGATGTAGACCTCGGCGCCCAGCTTCTGGAACTCGCCATAGTTGTCGGCGGCGTCTTCGACTTCGGTCGGGCAGTTGAAGGTGAAGGCGGCCGGCATGAAGATCAGCACGGACCACTTGCCCTTGAGCGACTCTTCCGTGACCTCGATGAACTTGCCGTTGTGGAACGCTTGGGCCTTGAAGGGTTGGACTTGGGTGTTGATCAGGGACATTGCTTGGTCTCTCGAGTCAGGGTTGATGGGATGGACGGAATGATAGGGGGCCGCTGCTATCGACGGGGTTGAATTCCCCAATGCAGCCTATTGCCAATCCCTATTGAGCCAAACTATCAAAACAGCTTTGTGCGATAGCAAAAGCGTCATACGGCGGTCACGCGGCAGTGGCCGCGTCTGCCGATCCGATCGACCGAAGGGCTTACAGCGCCTCGAGCGCCAGCAGTTCCTCAACCGTCTGGCGGCGGCGGATCAGGCGGTCGGAGTCCCCGTCCACCAGCACCTCGGCGATCAGCGGCCGGCTGTTGTAGTTGCTGGACATCGACGCGCCGTACGCGCCGGTGTCGTGGATGACCAGCAGGTCGCCGATCCGCGCTTGCGGCAATTCCCGCGCCAGCACCACCCCGCCCTCGGCCTGGGTGAAGACGTCACCCGACTCGCACAGCGGTCCGGCGACGACCGTCGGTCGCACCGGCCGGTCCTGGCCATCCGCGGCGAGCAGGCTCATCGCGTGGTAGCTGCCGTACATCGCCGGGCGCATCAGTTCATTGAAGCCGGCATCCACCAGCAGGAAGTGCTGGCGGCCCTGGGCCTTCACGGCGCGCACCTCGGCGAGCAGCACCCCCGATTCGGCGACCAGGTAGCGGCCCGGTTCCAGTTCGAGCGCCAGGCGATGGCCGATGACGCTTTCGGCTTCCTTGCGGGCGGCATCCCAAAGGCTGAAGTAATGGGCGGTATCGATCGGCTCGCCACCCGCCTGATAGGGGATGGAAAGCCCGCCTCCGGCGGAGATCGCCTGCAGGTCCTGGCCGGCGCCCTGGACGACCCGCACCAGCTCGACCATGGCGCCGCACACGCGACCCAGATGCGCGTAATCCACCCCGGAGCCGATGTGCATGTGCAGGCCGATCAGCGTGAGCCCGCGCCGCGCGATGACGGCCAGTGCCTCGCCCAGTTGCTCATGCCAGATGCCGTGCTTGCTGTGCTCGCCGCCAGTATTCGTCTTGTTGCTGTGACCATGGCCGAAGCCCGGATTCAGGCGCAGCCACACCGGGTGACCGGGCGAGACTTCGCCGAGCTGCTCCAGCATGTCGATCGAGCCGGCATTGACCGGGACGCGATGCGCCACGACGGTCGCGAGCGTCTCGCGATCCAGCAGGTCGGCGGTGAACACGATGTCGGAGTGGACCGCGTCCGCGCCGGTGCCCACGGTGTAGCCGGCGGCCAGCGCGCGTAGCACCTCGCCCCGCGACACCGAATCCACCTTCACGCCCTGCTCCCGCATCAGCCGCAGGATGTGGGTGTTGGAGCAGGCCTTCTGCGCGAAGCGGACGGTGTCGAAGCCCTTCAGCGCGGCGATGCGCTCACGGATGACCGCCGCGTCGTACACCCAAAGCGGCGTGCCATGGCGGACGGCGAGCGCGCGCAGCTGTTGTTCGCGGGCGGGGGTGAGGACTTGCGGCATCTCGGCGTTCCTTTTGGGGTGTATTCAGACTGCCGCAAGCATCGTCGCCTCGGATCATTCAATCAAATGCTTTGTTTTCCTTGTCGGATTCATTCCTGATATGGACTGATATGCTGGGCCGATGCCGCTCCCGATCACGCATCGTCATATCGAAGTCTTCCGCGCCGTCATGACCGCCGGCAGCGTCACCGGCGCGGCGCAACTGCTCTTCACCTCCCAACCCACGGTGAGCCGCGACCTGGCGCGCATGGAGTCGCTGCTGGGTTACGTCCTCTTCGACCGCGCGCCCGGTCGACTGCGGCCCACCGCGCGGGCGATGGCGCTGTTCGACGAGGTCCAGCGCGCCTATCAGGGCCTGGACCAGGTGGTGGCGCGCGCGCAGGCGCTGGGACGGGCCGAGGACGAACGGCTGCAGGTGCTGACGCTCCCGGCGCTGGCGCATGCGCTGCTCCCCGCCGCGAGCGCCGACTGGGCGGGCCGCCATCCGCAGGCCGGCTTGACGCTGACGCCGCAGGAGTCCCCGCTGCTCGAGGAATGGATGGCGGCGCAGCGCTTCGACATCGGCCTGAGCGAGGTCTCCGCGACCGTGCCCGGCACGCGCAGCGAGACGCTGGCGGAACTCGACGAGGTCTGCGTGCTGCCGGCGGGCCATCGCCTGCTCGAACGCGCGGTGCTGACGCCGCGGGACTTCGACGGTGAGCGCTTCGTCAGCCTGTCGTCGGAGGATCCCTATCGCCGCCAGTTCGACGCGATCTTCGCGGCTGCCGGCGTCCAGCGCCGCCTGCAACTGGAGACGCACAGCGCGATCGCCGTGTGCGCGCTGGTCCAGGAGAACCTGGGGATCGCGCTCGTGAATCCGTTGACGGCGCGCGCCTGCGCCGGACCGGGACTGCACATCCGACCGCTGTCGGTGTCGGTGCCCTTCCGCATCCAGGCCCTGTGGGCGCTGCACCGTCCCGGCCACGCGCTGGCTCAGGATTTCATCGACGCGGTGAAGCGCGCCCTCGCGCCCGCCATCGCCGCGCAGGCCGCAGACGGCGCCAAACGACAACGGCGCTGACCGCGAGGCCAGCGCCGTTCAGGGGTGGTTCAGGGCGGGTCAGCCGGTCCACTCGAAGGACCGGGCCGCCTCAGCGGCGGATCACTGATTGGCGACGGACCGCAGCACCGGCGCGGCTGCTGGCACCGACAGGAAGCGCGCGCGGATCGACTGCTCGATGCCCGCCGCGTCCAGGCCGCACTGAGCCATCAGCTTGCCGGGCTCGCCGTGCTCCACGTACTCGTCGGGGAGACCCAGCTGCAGCACCGGCACCGCCAGGCCTTCCGCCTGCAGCGCTTCCAGCACCGCGCTGCCGGCACCGCCCATGACGCAACCGTCCTCGACGGTCACCAGGGCATCGTGCGTGCGGGCCAGTTCCTTGACGAGCTGGACGTCCAGCGGCTTCACGAAGCGCATGTTGGCGACGCTCGCGTCCAGCGCCTCGGCCGCCTTCAGCGCCGGGTGCAGCAGCGTGCCGAAAGCCAGGATCGCCACGCGCGGCGCGGCGCGGCCGGCGGTCTGCGGCAGCGACGACTGACGACGCATCTCGCCCTTGCCCCAGGGCAAGGCGACCATGTCCTTCTTGATCTCGGCGCCGATGCCGGCACCGCGCGGGTAGCGGACCGTCACCGGGCCGTCGTGCAGGTGACCGGTGTACAAGGCCTGGCGGCACTCGTTCTCATCCGACGGCGTGATCACGCTCATGTTCGGAATGCAGCGCGTGAAGGCGATGTCGTAGTTGCCGGCATGCGTCGCGCCGTCGGCGCCGACCAGGCCAGCGCGGTCGAGCGCGAACAGCACCGGCAGGTTCTGCAGCGCCACGTCGTGGACCAGTTGGTCGTAGCCGCGCTGCAGGAAGGTCGAGTAGATCGCCACCACCGGCCGCAGGCCCTCACAGGCCAGGCCACCGGCGAAGGTGATCGCGTGCTGCTCGGCGATGCCGACGTCGTAGTAGCGCGTCGGGAAGCGCTTGTGGAACTCGACCATGCCCGAGCCCTCGCGCATCGCCGGCGTGATGCCGACCAGCGTCGGATCGGCCTCGGCCATGTCGCAGAGCCAGTCGCCGAAGACCTGCGTGAAGGTCTTCTTCGCCGGCGTGGTGGACGGCTTGATGCCTTCGGCCGGGTTGAAGGGCGTGGGGCCGTGGTACTTGACCGGGTCGGCCTCGGCCAGCTTGTAGCCCTGGCCCTTGCGCGTGACCAGGTGCAGGAACTGCGGACCCTTCTTGTCGCGCAGGTTCTCCAGCGTGGGGATCAGCGCGTCCAGGTCGTGGCCGTCGATCGGGCCGACGTAGTTGAAGCCGAATTCCTCGAAGATCGTGCCGGGCACGAACATGCCCTTGGTGTGCTCCTCGAAGCGGCGCGCGAATTCATACAGCGGCGTGTGCTTGAGCACCGACTTCGCGCCCTCGCGCGCGGCGGCGTAGAACTTGCCGCTCATCAGCCGGGTGAAGTACTTGTTGAGCGCGCCCACCGGAGGGCTGATCGACATGTCGTTGTCGTTCAGGATCACCAGCACGTCGCCCAGCAGGCCGCCATGGGCGACGCCGGCGTTGTTCAGCGCCTCGAAGGCCATGCCGGCGGTCATCGCGCCGTCGCCGATGATCGCGACCACGCGGCGCGATTCACCCTTGAGCTTGGCGCCCATCGCCATGCCGTGCGCGGCCGAGATCGAGGTGCTCGAGTGCGCCGTGCCGAAGGTGTCGTACTCGCTCTCGTCGCGGCGCGGGAAACCGGAAATGCCGCCTTGCTGGCGCAGCGTGGCCATCGCGTCACGGCGGCCGGTGAGGATCTTGTGCGGATAGGTCTGGTGACCCACGTCCCACACCAGCCGGTCGCGCGGCGTGTCGTAGACGTAATGCAGCGCGATCGTCATCTCGACGGTGCCGAGGTTCGACGACAGGTGGCCGCCGGTCTTGGACACGCTGTTCAGGATGTGCGCGCGGACCTCGTCCGCCAGTTGCGGCAACTGGCTGCGCGACAGGCGCCGCAGGTCCGCGGGGCTGTCGATCGCGCCGAGCAGCGTCTGCGAAGCCGTCGCGGTGGTGGTGTTCTCGCTCATGGCCTGGCCTCTCTCTCGCCGGTTCAGTTGTCGCGCTCGACCACCTTGTCAGCCAGCAGGCTGAGCCAGGCGGTGTCGGCCAGGCCGCTGGCGGCGAGGGCCTGATGGGCCTCGTCGCGCAGGCGCAGCGCATAGGCGCGGGCGGGCTCCAGGCCCAGCACGCTGACGTAGGTCGGCTTGTTGTTGTCCTGGTCCTTGCCGGCGGTCTTGCCGAGCACGTCGCTGTCCTGGGTGACGTCCAGGATGTCGTCGACCACCTGGAAGGCCAGGCCGATCGCGGCGCCGTAGCGGCTCAGCGCCTCCCAGGCGGCGGGGGGCAGGTCGCCGCTCGCCGCGCCCATCAGGACGCTGGCCTGCAGCAGGACGCCGGTCTTGCGCCGGTGCATGTCGCGCAGCGCGGCCTCGTCCAGCGGCTTGCCGATGCTGGCCAGGTCGATCGCCTGGCCGCCGGCCATGCCGTCATAGCCGCTGGCGCGCGCCAGCAGGCGGCAGAGCTTGGCCTGCAGCGCGGGCGGGAGGCCCTCGTCCGGCGTCAGCACGTCGAAGGCCAGCGCCTGCATCGCGTCGCCGGCCAGCATGGCCTGCGCCTCGCCGTACTGCACGTGCAGCGTCGGCTTGCCGCGGCGCAGCACGTCGTTGTCCATGCAGGGCATGTCGTCGTGCGCCAGCGAATAGGCATGGATCAGTTCCACCGCGCAGGCCGCGCGCAACGCCGCCTCGCGCTGCCCGCCGACGGCTTCCGCCGCGGCCAGCACCAGCAGCGGACGCAGGCGCTTGCCGGCGCCCAGCACCGCGTAGCGCATGGCCTCACCGAGGCCGGCCGGGGCGCCCGCGGGCACCCAGGCCTCCAGCGCCTGCTCGACTTCCTCAAGCGACTGCTTCACCCAACGTTCGAAGACACCGGCATCCAATTACTCTTCTCCCCAAGCCTGCGCGCCGCCACCTTCGATGACCTGTACTTGTTGTTCGACGGCCTGGAGCCGCGCGCGGCAGTAGTTGAGCAATGCGGCCCCCCGCTGGTAACTGGCCAGTAACTGGTCCAGCGGCAGTTGACCGGCCTCCATGGCCTGCACCAGACGTTCCAACTCCTCGACCGCCAATTCATAACTGGCGGGCTCCTGCTCCTGGGACGTGGGCGGCGCCGACTTGGCGCTGGCGGAAGGCTTGCTCATTTCAAAACGCGAAAAGGCCGATTGTAAGCACCGGCACTCCCCCGCCTGGGGTCCGACTGTCGGGGGATGTGAATCGAGCGCCACAGGCGTCAGCGGGTGTTTCCGGGTGACGGACCGCTTCGTCGGCCTCCTGCCTCCCCCTGAAGGGGCGGTCCGGGTACAATCACCGGTTCCTTTGCCTGCTCCGTTGTCCCCCAAAGGGCCCGGCAGTCATCGGGGCGACTTCCCGGCCGGGGCCCCAACCGCGTTCGCTCGCGGCGCCGCGCGGCCATCGCCCCCGAGCTCCGGCAGCGTCCGGCGTTGTTTCACTCAGTCCCACATGCCGGCCCGTCCAATCTGGGGGGCGGCCGGTCACGGTTGACATTGGTGTCTTGGAGACCCTCTTGGATCATGTCCGACCTGAGCATCCCTCTCAGCCCGCTTGAACGCAGCACGGCCCCCAGCCACCTCCAGCTGCCTGTCACCTCCTACTTCGACGAGGACCTGTTCCGCCGCGAACAGGAACTGATCTTCCAGCACGGTCCCCGCTACCTCGGCCATGCGCTGGCCGTGCCCGAGGTCGGCGACTACTACGCCCTGCCGCAGGAAGGCGAAGGTCGGGCGATCGTGCGCGGCCCGCAGGGCCTGGAGCTGATCTCCAACGTCTGCCGCCACCGCCAGGCGGTGATGCTGCGCGGCCGTGGCAACACGCGCAGCCACATCGTCTGCCCGCTGCACCGCTGGACCTACGACCTCAAGGGCGAGCTCGTCGGCGCGCCCCACTTCAAGCAGGACCCCTGCCTGCACCTGAACCGCTACAAGATCCGGGAGTGGAACGGCCTGCTGTTCGAGGACAACGGCCGCGACATCGCCGCCGACCTGGCCCGGCTGGGCCCGCGTGGCGCGCTGGACTTCAGCGGCTACCAGCTCGACAAGGTCCATGTCCACGAATGCGACTACAACTGGAAGACCTTCATCGAGGTCTACCTGGAGGACTACCACGTCGGCCCGTTCCACCCGGGGCTGGGCCAGTTCGTCGCCTGCGACGAACTGGCGTGGGAGTTCGGTCGCGACTATTCGGTGCAGACGGTCGGCGTCAACAAGGCGCTGGAAAAGCCGGGCTCCGCGGTCTACGCCAAGTGGCATGAGCAGGTGCTGGGCTTCTCGGGCGGGCAGTCGCCCGACCAGGGCGCGATCTGGCTGACCTACTACCCCAACATCATGGTGGAGTGGTACCCCAACGTGCTGGTGGTCTCGACGCTGTTCCCCAAGGGCGCGCAGAAGACCACCAACATCGTGGAGTTCTATTACCCCGAGGAAATCGTCGCCTTCGAGCGTGACTTCGTCGAAGCCCAGCAGGCGGCCTACATGGAAACCTGTGTCGAGGACGACGAGATCGCGCTGCGCATGGACGCCGGCCGCAAGGCGCTGATGGAGCGGGGCGACAACGAGGTCGGCCCGTACCAGACGCCGATGGAGGACGGCATGAAGCACTTCCACGAGTGGTACCGGGCGCTGATGAAGCGCTGATCCGGTCCCCGCCCCCGTTCCCAGCCGCATCGCCCTCCGGTGCGCACAACGCCCCGCTCTTGCGGGGCGTTCGCTTTTGCGGGTCCCCACAACAGGGCGGGCCGGCCTTCGGCGCGAGAATCCCCCGCATGTCTGCACCCCTTCTGATGGTGTTGGCGACCTTGCTGTTCGCCACCATGGGCGTCTGCGTCAAGCTGGCCTCGGCCTACTACGGCGCCGGCGAGATCGTCATGTACCGCGGCCTGGTCGGCACGCTGTTCCTGTTCGCGATGACGCGGGTCAAGGGGCTGTCGCTGAAGACCAGCGTGCCGGCGATGCACTTCTGGCGCAGCCTGTCGGGCGTGATCGCGCTGTCGCTGTGGTTCTTCGCGATCAGCAAGCTGCCGCTGGCCACCGCGATGACGCTCAACTACATGTCGTCGGTGTGGATGGCGCTGTTCCTGATCGGCGGGGCGGTGCTGATGGGCGCGGCCAAGGTCGATCCCCGGCTGATCATCACGGTGCTGCTGGGCTTCCTCGGCGTCGGCCTGGTGCTGCAGCCGGCGATGGAGGACCAGCAGGTCTGGCACGGCCTGGCGGGCCTGGCGTCCGGCATGCTGTCGGCGATGGCCTACCTGCAGGTGACGTCGCTGGGCCGCGCCGGCGAGCCCGAGTACCGCATCGTCTTCTACTTCTCGATGGGCGGCGTGGTCGCGGGCGCCCTGACGACCATCGCCTCGCACGGCGGCTGGCATGGCCACACCTGGACCGGCGCGGCGCTGCTGCTGGCCGTCGGCGTGCTGGCCACGGCGGCCCAGCTGCTGATGACGCGCGCCTACGGCACCGGCAAGCCGCTGGTGAACGCGTCGCTCCAATACCTGGGCATCGTGTTCTCGGCGTTGTATGGTGTGCTCCTTTTCGGCGACCGGCTGGGCCTGGCCTCCTGGATCGGCATCCTGCTGATCGTGGGCGCGGGCCTGGGGGCGACGCTGTTGCGCGCCCGGAACACCCCCAAGGACGCCCAGCACTCGGTCCAGGAATCCTGAAGCGCCATGACGACCTCCGCGACGACCCCGACCAGCTCCGCAGTCTCCGCCCCCACTCCCCCCCGCCTTGATGGCCTGATCTCCGTCGGGCAGTTGCAGGCGCTGCTGGCGTCCGACGCACCGCCGCTGGTCGTCGATGTCCGCTTCGACCTGACCGACACCTCGGCCGGCGAGCGCGCCTACGCCGCCGGCCACATTCCTGGCGCCTTCTACCTCCACCTGGACCGCGACCTCAGCGGCCCGAAGCAGGACGCCTTCGGCGTTTTCCGCGGCCGCCATCCGCTGCCGGACCGGGCCGCCTTCGCCGCCCTGCTGGGGGAACTGGGCCTGCGTTCGGGCCGAACCCTGGTGGCCTACGACGCGGCCGACGGCATGTACGGCGCGCGGGTCTGGTGGATGCTGCGCTGGCTGGGCCATGCGGACGTCGCGGTGCTGGACGGGGGCTTCGCGGCCTGGCAACAGGCGGGGGGCGCGGTGAGCACCGACCTGCCCACCGCCACGGCCGGCGCCTTCACGCCGGGCGCTCCGCTCGAGGAACCGCTCAGCGCGCAGGAGCTGCTCGGCCAGCTCGGCAAGGTCCGGCTGATCGATGCCCGTGCCGGTGAGCGCTTTCGCGGCGAAGTCGAGCCGCTCGATGCCCAGGCCGGCCACATCCCGGGCGCGACGAACCGCTTCTTCAAGTCCAACCTGAGCGCCGACGGCCGGTTCAAGGCGCCGGCGCTGCTGCGCGAGGAGTTCGCGGCGCTGCTCGGCCCCCAAGGGGCGGACGCGACCGTGCACCAGTGCGGGTCGGGCGTGACGGCCTGCCACAACCTGCTGGCGATGCACCATGCCGGACTGTCCGGCAGCCGGCTCTATCCCGGCTCCTGGAGCGAATGGAGCGCCAACCCGCGTTTCCCGCTGGCGAAAGGCTGACGGACGGCCCTTATTGACAACGCGCATGGTGCGAGCACCATGGGAAGCTCAGACTGCGACGGCAAGCCCTGACCCCACCTCGGTGGGGGCCGGCCCACCCAGCCCACCCGCTCGTTTGAAGGAGGCTCGCCATGTTCCAGCGCATCCTGATCCCCACCGACGGCTCCGACATCACCGCCAAGGCGATCGATACCGCCGTCAAGCTCGCGAAGTTCCACGGCGCCAAGCTGTTCGCCATCAGCGTCAAGGAACCCTTCCCCTACAGCGCCGTGTCGGAGATGCAACCGACGCCGCCGCAGGAGTTCTTCGACGCCCAGGAGCGCATCGCGCAGGAACGCCTCGGACAGGTGCTGGCGCTGGCACGCGGCCAGGGCCTGGAGATCGAGGCCCACAGCGTGGAGGCGCTGCATCCCTGGGAAGCCATCATCGAGCACGCCAAGCGCGTCGATGCGGACCTGCTGGTGATGGCCACGCACGGCCGGCGCGGGCTGCAGGCGCTGCTGCTCGGCAGCGAGACGCAGAAGGTGCTGACCCACTGCGCCTTCCCGGTACTGGTGGTGCACGGCGAGGGAGCGTCGCCGTCCCCGTAGGCGCCCGCCCCCTGGCCATCACATGACCGCAGCGCCCTCCCGGGCGCTGCCGGCCGGCTTCAGTGGGAGTGCTTCCCGCCCACGACGATCAGCACGAAGACGATGCCCACGCCCAGCCACAGGAGCTGCAGCGCGGTGTCCTTCCAGGGCAACCGGCGCTGGAGCTGCGGGATCAGGTCGGCGACCGAGACATAGATGAAACTGCTGGACGCCGCCACCAGCAGGTAGGGGAACAGCTGCTGCCACGGCCCGACGATGTAGTAGCCGACCAGCCCGCCGACCACCGCCGCCATGCCGGACACCGCATTGAAGAACAGCGCCTTCTTGCGCGAGAACCCCGCGTTCAGCAGCACGATGTAGTCGCCGACCTCCTGCGGGATCTCATGCGCCACGATCGCCATCGCGGTGACCCAGCCCAGATGATGATCCGCGAGGAACGCGGCCGCGATGATGATCCCGTCGCAGAAGTTGTGGATCGAATCCCCCACCAGCACCGACAACCCACCCCGCCCGGCCTGTTCCCGGTCGAAGTGGTGATGGTGGTGGTGCCCGTCCCCCTCGTGGTGGTGGGTGTGGCGGTAGAGCTCGGCCTTCTCCAGCAGGAAGAAGAACATCAGCCCGCCCAGCAGCGCCAGGAAGAGGTTGTGCGGATCGGCACCGCTCTCGAAGGCCTCCGGCAGCACATGCAGCAGTGCGGTCGACAGGAGCACGCCGGTGGACAGGCTCACCAGGTGCTTCACGATGCGGCTCAGCAGGCCGACCGTCAGCATCGCCGCGATCGTCACGGAGGCCAGACCGCCAGCGAAGGTCACCAGCAGGATGTAGGTCAGGGTCATGGATAAAAAAGGCGCACCACGTGGGGTGCGCCGGATGGGGTTCCGAAAATTGTCTCAGAGTCGTCAAGCCCCCCTTGCGCCGGGGACGTTCACACCCCGTGCTGCTTGAACCAGGCCTGGCAGCGCGCCCATCCGTCCTTGGCGGGATCGGGCCGGTAGCTGGGGCGGTAATCGGCATGGAAGGCGTGGCCGGCGTCAGGGTAGACGACAAACTCGCTGGCCTTGGCCGCCGCGCTGCCTTGTTTGAGCGCCTCCTGCATCGCGGCGACGGTCGAGACCGGGATGCCGTTGTCCTGCGCACCGTACAAGCCCAGCACCGGGGCGTGCAGCTGGGCCGCGACGTCGATCGGGTGCTTGGGCGTCATCGCATTGGTCTGGCCTTGCAGGCGGCCGTACCACGCCACGCCGGCCTTCAGCTCGCGGCTGTGGGCGGCGTACAGCCAGACGATCCGGCCGCCCCAGCAAAAGCCGGTGATCCCCAGCTTGGAGGTGTTGCCGCCCATTCCCTTCGCCCAGGCCACCGCCGCGTCCAGGTCGTTCAGGACCTGCGCGTCAGGTGTGCGTTGGATGATCTCGGTCTGCAGCTTGGCGATGTCCGAATAGACCTTCGCATCGCCTTGACGCGCGAACAGGTCGGGCGCGACTGCCAGGTAGCCCAGCTTGGCGAAGCGGCGCGCGACATCGGCGATGTGCTCGTGCACGCCGAAGATCTCGCTGACCACCAGCACCACCGGCTCCTGCTTCTTGCCCGCCGGCTGCGCGACATAGGCCGGCATCTTGAAGTCGCCGACCGGGATGCTGACCGGACCGGCATCCAGGCCCTGCGCGTCGGTGGTGACCGTCTGCGCCGTCACCGGCAGCACCGCCGCGGCGAAGCCGCTGCCCACCGCGGTACCGACGAAGGCCCGGCGACTGAAACCCCGGCCCGGCGCCAGCGTGTCGATGTCGTCGCGGATCGCGTCGGCGAGTTCAGGGGACAGGCCGGCGGCATCGGCGCGGGAATCGGAATTCGTCATCTGCAGCTCCTCGTGGGGAATGCGGGGTGGAATGGATCCGAAGGTTCCGGACGGAACGCCGGATGCTATCCCGGTCCGCCGCCGGGCTCCGGACCACGGCGTCGCGACAGCACGATGAAAGCACTTGGTTCCCGGCGGGCGGGCCAAAGACCGCGACAATCGCGCCCCATGACGCAAGCGCAAGTTCCTCCGATCCTGGCCGCCATCGACATGGGCTCCAACAGCTTCCGGCTTGAGCTGGCCCAGTTGCAGCACGGGCACTACCGCCGGCTGGACTACCTGAAGGAAACGGTGCGGCTGGGCGCGGGCCTGGATGCGATGAGCATGCTGACCGAAGAGGCAGCCCAGCGCGGCCTGGATTGCCTGCGGCGCTTCGCCGAACGGCTCGCCGACCTGCCCGGCCGCCAGGTGCGCGCGGTGGCGACGCAGACGCTGCGTGAGGCGCGCAACCGCAACGCCTTCCTGGCGCGGGCGCAGGAGGTGCTGGGCCATCCGATCGAAGTCATCTCGGGCCGCGAGGAAGCGCGCCTGATCTACGCGGGCGTGGCGCGGCTGCAGACCGCGGAAGACCCCCGCCTGGTCATCGACATCGGCGGCCGATCCACCGAGATGATCCTGGGCCGCGGGCCGCAGCCGCTCGCCGCCGAATCCTTCCAGATCGGCAGCGTCAGCCTCTCGATGCGCTTCTTCCCCGACGGCCGCTTCACCGCCGAGGCCTTCCGCGCCGCGCAGGTCGCCGCAGGCGCCGAGCTCGAGGAAGCCATCACCCAGTTCTCCCGCCAGGCCGCGCAGCCGCGCTGGAAGCAGGCCCTGGGCTCGTCGGGCACCGTCGGCGCGGTGGCCCAGATCCTCGCGGCCAACAACGTCAGCCCCGACGGCTCCATCACCCTCGACGGCCTGCGCTGGTGCATCGAGCAGTGCCTGCTCGCCGGGCGCATCGACGCGCTCAAGCTGCCCGGCCTCAAGGACGACCGGCGCGCCGTCGTCGGCGGCGGACTCTGCATCCTCTACACGCTGCTCACCCACTTCGACATCGAGCGCCTCCACCCCGCCAAGGGCGCGCTGCGCCAGGGCGTCATCTTCGACCTCGCCGAGCGCCTCGACCCCCGCCTGCTCGCCGCCGGGCGCGACATGCGCGAACAGTCCGTCGCCGAACTCCAGCGCCGCTTCGCCGTCGACCGCGATCAGGCCGGCCGCGTCCAGCAGATCGCCCAGCGCCTTCATGCGCAACTCGCGCCGAAAGCCGAGGAAGAACATCGTCGCGAACTCGGCTGGGCCGCTGCGCTGCACGAGATCGGCATGATGGTCTCCCACCATGACCACCATCGCCACAGCGCCTACCTGCTCTCCCACGTCGACGCGCCAGGCTTCTCCCAAAATCAGCTCCGGCGCCTCGGAGACCTGGCGCTCGGTCAGCGGGGAGGACTCCGCAAGCTCGAAGAACAGCTCCAGGAAGAACCCATGATCTGGCAGCTGCTGGCGTTGCGACTCGCCGCCATCAAATGCCACGCGCGCAGCGAGGTCGACGCGACAGCCATCAAGCTGCGGCGCGAAGGGATGAACGTCATCATCGAAATGCGCAAGGGCTGGGCCGAAGCACATCCGCGGGCGCATTACCTGCTGCGCGAAGAACTGGACGCGTGGGGCAAGGTCGGGCGCGTGCAGTTGGCGTTGGAGGCTTGAGGCCAATGCGCTGACTGCAGGCGGGTGAGCGCGACAGGCATGGCCTGGGCCGGCGACTCGCGTCGGGCGGACGCCAACTCGCTCTGCTCACCTGCGGTTCGCGACGCTCAGACAGACGGCGTCCAAGTCAGTCATCCAGCCCGACACGAGTCGCCGGCCCAGGCCATGCCCGTCCAGGAACAGAGGTGGACGGCGTGGGGGGTGGCGTGAACCTCGCGGGGACTTGGTCAGGGATCCTCGTGGTACAGGCGCATCAGGGCCTGTTGCGCGCTGACGTGCTGCGGCGAATCCTCGGTGCCAATGCGCTGCGAGGTGCCGTCCGGGCCCAGTTGCCACGCGTCCAGACTGTCGTGCAGGTAGGGGGTCAGGCCCTCGTCGATGACGCGCTGGCGCAGCTTCGGATCAGTGATCGGCCAGGCCACCTCGATGCGACGCAACATGTTGCGCGCCATCCAGTCCGCGCTCGACAGGTACAAGGCCTCCTGCTCCTCCCTGCCCCAGCGGAAATAAAAGATCCGCGAGTGCTCGAGGAAGCGGCCCACCACCGAGCGCACCAGGATGTTGTCCGTCTCGCCCGGCAGGCCCGGCGGCAACATGCACGCGCCACGCACGATCAGGTCCACCTTCGCGCCCGCGCGGCCCGCCCGCACGATCCCGTTGATGAGCTCCGCATCCGTCAACGCATTGATCTTCAGAACCACCCGCGCCGGCTCGCCGCGCCCCGCCGCCGCCTCCACCTGCGACAGCAGCTCGACCATCGTCCGGTGCAGGTTGAACGGCGCGAGCAGCAGCTTCTTCGGCGCCTTGAACTTCGACAGCGACGCCAACTGGCGGAACACCAGATCCATGTCCGCCGTCATCTCGGCATCGGCCGTCAGGTAGCCGAGGTCCGTGTAGAAACGCGCCGTCTTCGGGTTGTAGTTGCCAGTCGACAAGTGGCCGTAACGCCGCAGCTTGCCGCCCTCCCGGCGCGTGATCAGCATCAGCTTGGCATGCGTCTTCAGGCCGACGATGCCGTACACCACCTGCGCGCCGACCGCCTCCAGCCGCTCCGCCCAGTTGATGTTGGCCTCCTCGTCGAAGCGCGCCTTCAGCTCGACGACCGCGAGGACCTCCTTGCCGCGACGCGCCGCCTCGATCAGCAGGTCCGCCAGCACCGACTGGCTGCCGGTGCGGTAGATCGTCTGCTTGATGGCCAGGACGTCCGGATCCTCGACCGCCTCGCGCAGCAGCTGCACCACCGGCTCGAAGCTCTCGAACGGGTGATGCAGCATCACGTCGCCCTTGGTCCGCAGCTTGTCCAGGATCGACTTGCCCCGTGGCAGCCGCCCGGTCGGCCAACTCGGTTCATAGGGCCGGAAACGCAGGTCCTCGGCATCCGTCTGGTCGATCAGCTCGTTCAGGCGCACCAGGTTGACCGGCCCGTTGACCCGGTACAGCGCCGCCTCCGGCAGGTCGAATTGCTCCAGCAGGAAGCGCGAGAGTTCCTCGGGGCAGGTGTTGACCACCTCGAGCCGCACCGCGCGCCCGAAGTGACGCGTCGTGAGGCCCGAGCGCAGCGCATGCCGCAGGTTGGCGATCTCTTCCTCGTCGACCTCCAGGTCCGAATCCCGCGTGACGCGGAACTGCGAGAACGCCTCGACATGCCGGCCGGGGAACAGCTCCTCGAGGTGGGCGCGGATGACGCTGGTGAGCAGGACGAAGCTCTGCTTGCCGCCGCTGATCGCCGCCGGCACCTTGATCACGCGCGGCAGCACGCGCGGGACCTTGACGATGGCAATGCGGTTGTCGCGTCCGAGCGCGTCCTTGCCCGACAGCCGCGCGATGAAGTGCAGCGACTTGTTGGCCACCTGCGGGAACGGATGCGCCGGGTCCAGGCCCACCGGCACCAGCAGCGGCCGCACTTCCCGCTCGAAGAACCTGCTGACCCACGCGCGGATCTCGTCGGTGCGGTCGGCGTGGTTGAGGATCTGGATGTTGTGCTCGCGCAGCGCGGGCATGACCTGGTCGTTGAAGATCGCGTATTGCTGGTCAATCAGGTCATGGGCCGCGCGCCCCACGCGCTCCACGTCGCGCGGCGTCACCAGGCCGCTGCCGTCCCGCTGCGCATCGAGCATGTCGGCGAAGCGCACCTCGAAGAACTCGTCGAGGTTGCTGGACACGATGCAGATGTAGCGCAGCCGCTCCAGCAGCGGCACGTCGACGCGCTGGGCCTGCGCCAGGACACGCCGGTTGAACTCGAGGATCGCGTTTTCGCGGTTGAGCAGCGGGACATCGGGCAAAGTCATGAACTCATTCTATGAAGCTGGTATGACAAGCCAGTGACCCTCTTTGGAGCCAGTCTGCAGACGAGGCGCAGCCCCGATGACCGACGCCGCGAGTCGTCTGGCGCGGCCCGGAGTTGGTGATGCGGGGGGCCGGGTCGCCCGAAGAGGGGCCCCCTCAGGCGGGTTGGCGCATGGCGGCGGCGAGCGCCTGCGCCGCGTCCTGCTCGGCGCCGGAGCGCTGCCGCTCCGCCCAGTCCAGGATTTCCAGGTGCCCGTCCGCATGCTCGACCAGCGCCGTGAGGCTCTCGACCCAGTCGCCGTCGTTGGCGTAGGTGATGCCGTCGATGTCGCGCAACTCGGCGTGGTGGATATGGCCGCAGATCACGCCGTTGACGCCGCGCTTGCGGGCCTCGCGCGCCAGCGCTTCCTCGAACTCGCTGATGAAGGAGACGGCGCGCTTGACCTTGAGCTTCAGGTACTTGCTCAGGCTCCAGTACGGCAGCCCCAGGCGCGCGCGCATCGAGTTGAGGTGGCGGTTCAGCTTGAGCGTGAATTCATAGAGGCTGTCGCCGACGTAGGCCAGCCACTTGGCATGCTGGATGACGCCGTCGAAGAGATCGCCGTGGGTGATCCAGAACTTGCGGCCGTCGGCGGTCTCGTGGATCCACTCGTGCGCCACCTCGATGCCGCCGAAGCTGTGCTGCAGGTACTTGCGCGCGAATTCGTCATGGTTGCCCGGCACGTAGATCACCCGGGTGCCCTTGCGGGCCTTGCGCAGCAGCTTCTGCACCACGTCGTTGTGGGCCTGCGGCCAGTACCAGCTGCGGCGCAGCTGCCAGCCATCGACGATGTCGCCAACCAGGAAGAGCTGCTCGCACTCGACCTCACGCAGGAAGTCCAGCAGGGCCCGCGCCTGGCAGCCGGGCGTGCCCAGGTGCAGGTCGGAGATCCACACCGTGCGCACCCGGATCGAGCCGCCCTCTTCCGCCTCGGCCCCAGGCGGTTCTTGCGAGACAGCGGCGGCCATGAGCGTGTCGGTCAGCATGGCCCCACAGGTTGCCGGGGCCGGATGAAAGCTTGATGACCGCCCGACGGGGGGCCTTCCGGGGGAACGCCGATAATCCGCCGCCATGCACCTGATGATCCCCTTCGCCAGTGCGCTGGATCCTCATTTCGAGGGGGCCCTGCGCGAGCTGGAGTTGCCCAACCTGAGCCGCCTGCTCGGGCTGCTGGCACCGGCCGGCGAGGTCGGCGACGCCGACGAGACCACCCCGATCCCTCCCCACGAACGCTTCCTGGCGCACGCCCGCGGCATCACCGACGACCACCCGCCGCTGGCCGCCTGGCGCCTGCGCGCGGCCGGCCACGAGCCCGGCGACGCCGCCTGGGCGTTGCTGACGCCCGCCCACTTCGCCGTCGGCACCGAAGGGGTGACCGCGCTGGGCCCCGCCACGCTGGACCTGTCCGAGGATGAATCGCGCGCCTTCCTCGAAGCGCTCGCCACCGCGCTGTTCCCCGCCGACCAGGGCTGGCGCAGCGCCTGGCTGTCGCTGGGCGAATGGGCGGTCGCGCATGACGACCTGGACGGTCTCGAGGCCGCCAGCGTCGACCGCGTCCTGAATCGCGGCGTCGAGACCTGGTACCCGCGGGCGCGCCGCCTGCGCACGCTGCTCAACGAGGTCCAGATGCTGCTGCATGAGCACCCGCTCAACCAGGCCCGCGAGGAGCGCCGGCAACGCCCGCTGAACGCGGTGTGGATCAGCGGCTGCGGCCGCGATCGCGGCACCGCGCCGCCGGCGGACCTGGTGGTCGACGACCGCCTGCGCGGCCCGATGACCAGCGGCGACCTCTACGCCTGGAGCGAGGCCTGGAAGGCCCTCGACGCCGGCCCCATCGCGCAGGCGCTGGCCGCCGTGCGCGAGGGCCGCCGCGTCTCGCTGACACTGGGCGGCGAGCGCCTGGCCCGCACCTGGACGCGCAAGGACGCGGGCAGCTGGCAGCGGCTCAAGGAGCGCTTCGCCCCGCCCCGGCTCAGCGTCGCCAACGCGCTGGAGAACCTGTGAGCAGCCCCCGCCTCCTGATCCGCGACGTCCCGCCGGACTCCGCCCATGCGCTGCAGCAGGCCGGCTTCTCGCCGCTGTTGGCGCGACTCTTCGCCGCGCGCGGCGTGCTGTCGCACGACGAGCTCGACCCGGACCTGAAACACCTGCTGCCGCCCGAAGGCCCTCAGGGCCTGCTGGGCATCGACAAGGCCGCCACGCTGCTGGCCGACGCGATCACGTCGGGCGAGCGCGTGTGCATCGTGGCCGATTACGACTGCGACGGCGCCACGGCCTGCGCGGTGATGCTGCGCGGGCTGGCGCTTCTCGGCGCACGGCCGGGCACCCTCGGCTACGTGGTGCCCGACCGCGCGGTCCACGGCTACGGCCTGACGCCGACCATCGTGGAGCTCGCGCTCAAGCAGGAACCCCAGCTGCTGGTGACCGTCGACAACGGCATCGCGAGCCACGCCGGCGTCGCCTTCGCGCGCGCGCTCGGCCTGAAGGTGCTGGTCACCGACCATCACCTGCCCGCGGTCGGCCCCGACGGCGCGCCCACCATCCCCGACGCCGACGCGCTCGTGAACCCCAACCAGCCAGGCTGTCCCTTCCCGAGCAAGAGCCTCGCGGGCGTGGGCGTCGCGTTCTACGTGCTGACCGTGCTGCGCGGCGAATTGCGCCGGCGCGGCGCCTTCGGCGACGGCCCGCCGCCGCGGCTGGACGGCCTGCTGGACCTCGTCGCGCTCGGGACCGTGGCCGACGTGGTGCGGCTCGACGCCAACAACCGGCGGCTGGTCGCGCAGGGCCTGCGCCGCATGCGCGCGGGCCGCATGCAACCCGGCGTGCAGGCGCTGTTCACCGCGGCCGGTCGAGACGCGACGCGGGCCAACAGCTTCGACCTGGGCTTCGCGCTCGGACCCCGCATCAATGCGGCGGGCCGGCTCGAGGACATGACGCTGGGCATCACCTGCCTGACGACCGACGACACCGGCCAGGCGCTGGAGCTCGGCCGCGAGCTGGACCGCATCAACCGCGAGCGCCGCGAGATCGAGGCCGGCATGCAGGAGCAGGCGCTCGCGCTGCTGGAACGGTTGATGACCGACCCGCGCCTGAACGGCGCGCCGCCGCCGGCGCTCGCGCTCTTCGACGCGGACTTCCATGAAGGCGTCGTTGGCATCGTCGCCTCGCGGATCAAGGACCGGCTGCACCGGCCGGTGTTCGTCTTCGCCGAGGGCGCCGACGGACAGCTCAAGGGCTCGGGACGATCGATCCCCGGCTTCCACCTGCGCGACGCGCTGGACCTGGTGTCCAAGCGCCATCCGGAGCTGCTGCGCAAGTTCGGCGGCCACGCGATGGCGGCCGGCTGCACGCTCGCGCCGGGCGGTGTCGAGGCTTTCGCCGCCGCCTTCGAGGCGGTCGCGCGCGAGTGGCTGGACGAGTCCGCATTGACCCGCACGCTGCGCACCGACGGTCCCTTGCCGCCGGAGGCGTTCTGCGCCGAGACGGTGCAGGAGCTCGAGGCGCAGGTCTGGGGCCAGGCCTTCGAGGCACCGCTGTTCTGCGACCGCGTGCAGGTGGTGCACCAACGCCTGGTTGGCGATCGCCACTTGAAGCTGCGGCTGCGCCAGGGCGCGATGCTGCGCGACGCGATCTGGTTCGGCCGGACCGAGCAGCTACCGGAGCAGGTCACCCTCGCCTACCGGCTCAGCCTCGACGAGTACCAGGGGCAGCAGCGCGTGCAGATGGTGGTGGAGGCGATGGCGGACTGAGCGGAGAAGGGCGACCGAGAAAGAAGGGCTAGGCCCCGAGCTCCCGCCGCACCCAGTCGACGATCGCCGCGGCCGGCATGGCGCCGGCCTGCCGCGCGATCTCCTGTCCATCGAGGAACAGCAGCAGCGTCGGAATGCTGCGGATGCCGTAGCGCGCGCTCTGCTGCGGCGCGGCCTCGGTGTCGAGCTTGACGAAGCGCAGTTCCGGCAGCATCGCCGCGGCCTGCTCGAACTGCGGCGCCATCATCTTGCAGGGCCCGCACCAGTCGGCCCAGCAGTCCACGACGACCGGCAACTCGGTGCCCGCGATGAACCGGTCGAAGACCTCCGGCTTGAGGTCCGCCGGCCTGGGCAGCATCAGCGGCGTGCCGCAGCGGCCGCAGTCGGGCGACTCGGCCAGCCGCTCGCGCGGCACGCGATTCTTCGCCGCGCACGACGGGCAGACGATGTGCAGGTGGGTCGCGGCGGCAGGCGTGTCGGTGTCCATGGCGGTCTCGGGTGAAGCGCCGGCGGGGCGCGGTAAGGCGGTGAAGAGGCCCCAGCGCCTCTTCCAGGGGGCAAATCATGTGCCCTCGCGCGCGGGCGCGCCTCCGCCGGACGGGGCGGTCCAAGGTACGGCATTTGCCGCCACTCGCTCAACGGGAACTCTGTTGAAGGAATCGAGATGGCTGCATACAAGGACGACGGCAAGCTGTGGGTGCTGGTGGCGGACGAGGGCGTGGCCCGCCTGCTCAAGCTGCCGGAGGAAGGCGGCGACCTGGAAGACGTCACCACGCTCACCGATGCCGCGGCGCACGCGGACAAGGCCGACCTGCGCCGCGACGCCGAAGGCCGGCGCGGCAACAACGTGACCTCCTCGGCCGGCGTGGACGAGCTGCACCAGGAGGCCATCGGCTTCGCCACCCGCGTGGCGCGGACGCTGGACGACGGCTTCAACAACGGCGAGGTGACGCAGCTGCGCATCGTCGCCGCGCCGCGCTTCCTCGGGTTGCTGCGCAAGGCGCTCAGCCCGCAGGTCGCCAAGCTGGTGATCGACGAGACCAACGTCGACGTCGTCCACGAGAGCCTGGGCGAGCTGACCACCCGGCTCTTCCCCGAGCGCGACTTCAGCAAGCAACGGCCTTGAGCGATCAGGAATCGGGCGCCGGACAGGCCGCGATCGCGGCGGATTTCACGCGCAGGTCATGCTGTAACTGTTTGTCAAAGCGATGACATAGAGGCCGCCCAGAATGGGGACACCGCGCGACGCCCCGCTCGCCGCGGTCCTCCCCATGCCCACCACCCACCTGCAGCCGCCCGACCCGTTGAGCATCGCCCTGTCCGCCTTGATCCGCGACGGCGCGCTGGACATCCATTTCCAACCGCTCGTCGAAGTGGAGCGGGCCCAGATCCTCGGCTACGAAGCGCTGACGCGCGGGCCGGCGGACACGCCGCTGCATTCGCCACTCGTGCTGTTCGAGGCCGCGGCCCGGCTCGGCCGGCTGGTGGAGCTGGAACGGCTGGTGGTGCGCCGCGCGCTGCGCCGCTTCAAGGAACTCAAGCTGCCCGGCCAGCTCTTCCTCAACCTGACCGCCGACACGTTGCTGGCCACCAGCGACCGCGGCGCGCTGATCGCCCGCGAGTTCGCGCAGCTCGACCTGCCGGCGTCGCGCGTGGTCATCGAGCTGACCGAGACCCGCCCCATCCTCGAGCCCGAACGGCTGCAGGACAGCATGCGCAGCCTGCGCGAGCTGGGATTCGTCGTCGCGCTGGACGACCTGGGCGAGGGCTTCGCCAGCCTGAAGCGCTGGATGGACATCCGTCCCGACTTCGTCAAGATCGACCGCCACTTCATCGACGGCATCGCGCAGGAGCCGCTCAAGCAGCAGTTCGTCCGCTCGATCCTGGAGATGGCGGCCAGCTCCGGCTGCACCGTCGTGGCCGAAGGCCTGGAGCAGCTCAGCGACCTGACCGTGCTGCGTCGCCTGGGCGTGCCGGTCTGCCAGGGCTACCTGCTCGCACGCCCGAGCGCCGCGCCCCGGGCCGCGTTGCGGGCCGAGGTCGACGCGCTGCTGGCCCCCGAGCACCGGCGCCGCAACGCCGACTGGATGCGGCTGCCGCCCGACGCCATCACCACCGCCGCGCAACTGGCCCGGCGCAGCCACACCGTCACGCCCAAGCTCAACTGCCAGGCCGTCGCCGACATGTTCCAGCGCGACGAGCAGCTGTTCTCGATGCCGGTGCTGGACGAGGCCAACCGGCCCATCGGCATCCTGCGCTCGCTGCAGGTGCTCAAGCGCAGCGCCGAGCGCTACTTCATGGACATCCACGAGAAGCGCTCCTGCACCGCGCTGATGGATGCGCAGCCGCTGATCTTCGACGCCGGCACCTCGCTGCGCGAGATGAGCGACGCGATCTCCAGCCTGGACGACCGCCTGATGGTGGACGGCTTCATCGTCACCCGCGGCGGCGAGTATTTCGGCACCGGCCGCAGCACCGACCTGCTCAAGGCCGTCTCCGACCTGCAGGTCCACAGCGCGCGCTACGCCAACCCGCTGACGCTGCTGCCCGGCAACGTGCCCACCGACCAGCACCTGGACGCGCTGCTGCACGAGGGCCGGGAGTTCGTCGTCGTCGCCTGGGACATCGACCACTTCAAGCCTTTCAACGACGTCTACGGCTACGCGGCCGGCGACGACATCATCAAGCTCTGCGCCCAGATCCTGCAGACCGCCGCCGATCCGGTGCTGGACTTCGTCGGCCACATCGGCGGGGACGACTTCGTGATGGTGCTGGGCTCGCCCGACTGGACCGCGCGCATCACCCGCGTCTGCCGCGAGTTCGACCGCCAGATCCGTCCCTTCTTCTCCGCCGAGCACCAGGCGCTGGGCGGCTACGTCACGCTGAACCGGCAGAACCAGGAGTCCTTCAACCCGCTGCCCACGCTCAGCGCCGGCGTGATCCAGGTGCAGCCCGGCGCCTTCGACAGCGTCCGCGCGCTGTCCGCCGCGCTGACCGAACCCAAGCACGTCGCCAAGTGCGGCACCGGCCCGAGCCGCTACTTCGTCGACCGCCGCCGTTCCAGTGCTGCCATCCCGGACATGGCGCCGCTCCTAGAATCGGCCGGGTGAACACCCCGCCCCTCGCGACCACCGCCCTTCCCGCCGATCCGACGCCCGCGCCAGGTTTCGCGCCCGCGCACGTGCCGGCCCGGATCGCGCTGCACCCGCAGACCAACGCGGACCTGCACTGCCACTCGACCGTCTCCGACGGCACGCTGTCGCCGCAGGCGCTGGCCGCGCGCGCCAAGGCCAACGGGGTCGAGCTCTGGGCGCTGACCGACCATGACGAGGTCGGCGGCCAGCAGCAGGCGCTGGAGGCCGCGCGCGCGCTGGGGCTGGCCTACCTGACCGGCGTGGAGATCTCGGTGACCTTCGCCGGCAAGGTGGTGCACATCGTCGGCCTGGGCTTCGACCACCACGATCCCCGCATCGTCGAGGGCCTGCGCGCCACGCGCGGCGGTCGCGGCGCGCGGGCGCGGGAGATGTCGGAGGGGCTGGCGAAGGTCGGCATCCATGGCGCCTACGAGGGCGCGCTCCGGCACGCCGGCAATCCGGAGCTGATCTCGCGCACGCACTTCGCGCGCTTCCTGGTCGAGACCGGCCAGTGCGGCGACGTGCCGGAGGTCTTCCGCCGCTTCCTGACCGAGGGCAAGCCCGGCTACGTGCCGCACCGCTGGGCGGCGCTGCGCGACGCGGTGGGCTGGATCGTCGACGCCGGCGGCATCGCGGTCATCGCGCATCCAGGGCGCTACGGCTTCACGCCGACCGAGGAATATGCGCTGATCACCGAGTTCATGGCCCATGGCGGCCGCGGCATCGAGGTCGTCACCGGCAGCCACACGGCGGCGGAGATGGTCCAGTACGCCGACACCGCGCTCGAATTCGACCTGCTCGCCTCGCGCGGCTCGGACTTCCACAGTCCGGAGGAAAGCCGCGTCGACCTGGGCCGGCTCGAGCAGCACCTCTCGGGCAAACTCAAGCCGGTGTGGAATGCGCTCGAGTACCGCATCCACTGGCCGGCCTGATACCGGCCCGGCCCGCACACCGATTGCCCCAGGCGAGGACCATGGCCCAGATCTTTGAAGTGCACCCCGACAACCCGCAGGCCCGCTTCCTGCGCCAGGCGGCGCAGATCCTGAGCCAGGGCGGCATCGGCGCGATCCCGACGGACTCGAGCTACGCGCTGGTGTGCCAGCTCGACGACAAGGCCGCCGCCGAGGCGCTGCGCCGCATCCGCGGCGTCGACGACAAGCACCACATGACGCTGCTGTGCCGCGACCTCAGCGAGCTGGGCAGCTACGCGCGCGTCGACAACAAGCAGTACCGGATGATCAAGACGGCCACGCCGGGCCCCTTCACCTTCATCCTGGAGGCGACGAAGGAAGTGCCGCGGCGGCTGTCGCATCCCTCGCGCCGCACCATCGGCCTGCGAGTGCCGGACCACCGCGTCACGCAGGAGCTGCTCGCGCTGGTGGGCGGGCCGCTGCTGGCGACCACGCTGATCCCGCCTGGGGAGCACGAGCCGCTCAACGATCCGGAGCAGATCACCGCGCGCTACGACAAGCAGATCCAGCTGATCATCGACGCGGGCGCCTGCCCGATGAAGCCGACCACCGTCGTCGACCTCACCGCGGAACCGCCGGTGCTGGTGCGCCGCGGCTGCGGCGATCCGGCCTGCCTGGGGCTGGAACTCGAGGAGGCGGAGGCCGAGGACTGACGGCGCTTCAATCGCGCCAAGCAAAACGCCGGCGCGAAGCCGGCGTTTTGCATTGGGAGGTGCGTTCCGCACCGTCGCGGCTCAGACCGCGGCGGTGATCACGATCTCGATCTTCCACTCGGGCTTGGCCAGCTTGGCCTCGACCGTGGCGCGCGGCGGCGTGTGGCCGGCCGGCACCCAGGCGTCCCAGGCGGCGTTCATGCCCGCCAGGTCCTTGACGTCGGCGATGTACAGCTGCGCGCGCAGGATCTTGGTCTTGTCGCTGCCGGCGCGAGCCAGCAACTGGTCGATCATCGCCAGGACCTGCTCGGTCTGGCCCTGGATGTCGGCGCTGGCGTCCGACGGCACCTGGCCGGCCAGGTAGACCACGCCGTTGTGGATGGCCATCTCGGAGAGACGCGGGCCGACGTCGAAGCGTTCGATGCTGCTCATTTGCTGTGCTGCTTGGGTTTGTGGGAAGACTTGTGATCGCGCTTCTCGCGCGACTGCTCGTGGCGATGGGACTTCACGGCCGGCGCGGCGGCCGCCGGCGCGGCCTTCTGGCCGAGCTTGCTCTCGGTGCCCGCCATCAGCTTCTTGATGTTGGCCGCATGGCGCCAGACCAGCAGCAGGCTCATCAGCGCGATGGCCGGCAGCTCGGGACCGACGTCCCAGACCAGCATCTGCAGCAGCGGCGCGGCCACCGCGGCGCTCAGCGACGCCAGCGACGAATAGCGGAACACCACCGCCATCGCGATCCACACGCCCAGCACCGCCAGGCCCAGCCAGGGGTTGAGGGCGAGCAGCACGCCCGCCGCGGTGGCAACGCCCTTGCCGCCCACGAACTTGAAGAACACCGGCCACAGGTGGCCGATGAAGGCGGCCAGGCCGACCAGCGCGGCGGTGCCCTCCTCCAGCCCATACGGCGCGCCGAACTTCAGCACCAGCAGCACCGGCACGTAGCCCTTGAGCGCGTCGAAGACCAGCGTGAGGATGGCCGCGGCCTTGTTGCCCGAGCGCAGCACGTTGGTCGCGCCCGGATTGCCGCTGCCGTAGCTGCGCGGATCGGACAGGCCCATCAGCCGGCTGACGATCACCGCGAAGGACAGCGAACCGATCAGGTACCCAGCCACGACGGCCAACAAGGGGAACAGGACACTTTGCATGGGGCGCTATTCTGCCCCGGACTTCAGCGCGCACTCGACCGGGCGGGCCGCCAGCAGCTCCGTCAAAACCCGGGGTTCGATGCTGACCAGATAACCGCGCCGCCCGCCGTTGATCAGGATGTGCGGCAACGCGAGCACGCTGGCCTCGACGAACACCGGCATCGCCTTGCGGGTGCCGAACGGCGAGGTGCCGCCGACCAGGTAACCGCTGTGGCGCTGGGCGACGTCCGGCTTGCAGGGCTCGACCTTCTTGCAGGGGATCTGCCGCGCGAGTTCCTTGAGGCTGACGGTGCAGTCGCCATGCATCAGCACGATCAGCGGCTGCGCCTTCTCGTCCTGCATCACCAGCGTCTTGACCACCTCGTGCTCAGGCACGCCGAGCTGCTTGGAGGACTCGCCGGTGCCGCCGTGATCGACGTAGTCGTAGACATGCTCGCCAAACGCGACCCCGTGCTGCCGCAGCATCTGTGTCGCGAGCGTCTCGCTGACGTGGACGGATTTCTTGCTCATGGGCGCGGATTGTCGGGGCTGGCGGCGAAGGCCCGCTTGTACGAGCTTGCTGCGCCGGCATCGGCATCGGCGTCGGCGTCGCCTTCCCCCCGATGCTTTGCTGCTGACAGCGCGTGGCAATGCGCGCGCGTAACGTGCGCCCGCAATGAACAGCGCCCGCTGCCGCGCGGGCATCACCGACTGCCACGATCCGGACCGCCATGACCGCTTCCACGGATGCCACCGCGAGCTACAACCTCAAGGACCTGATCTCCCCGGCGACGTTGCACGCGCTGGCCGAGGTCTTCACCGACACCGCGCCCGGCTTCCAGCACAAGCGCTTCCTGGCGGTGGCCACGGACGGCCTGGACGCGCTGTCCATCATGCAGCGCGTGCACCGCGTGGCCCAGGCGCTGGACGCCGCGCTGCCCGGCAGCTTCGGTGCCCAGCTCGACGCGGTGGTCGCCGCCGCGCCGCGCGCCGGCAGCTCCTTCATGAACATGGGCCTGTGCGACTTCGTCGCGAGCTTCGGCCTGCACGATCCGGCCGCGTCGCTCGCGGCGCTCCAGCGCCTGACGCCGCACGGCACCGCCGAATTCGCGATCCGCCCCTTCCTGCGCCAGGACCTCGCCGGCACGCTACGGACGATGGCGCGCTGGACCGCCGATGGCGACGAGCATGTGCGCCGGCTGGCCAGCGAGGGCTGCCGGCCGCGGCTGCCGTGGTCCTTCCGCCTGGACGCGCTGGTGGCCGATCCCACGCCCGCGGCGGAGATCCTGCGGGCACTGCGCGCCGACGACGCACTCTACGTGCGGCGCTCCGTCGCCAACCACCTCAACGACATCACGAAGGACCATGCGGACTGGGTCTTCGCCCATGTCGCCGACTGGGACCTGGACGACGCGCGCAGCGCCTGGATCGTCAAGCACGCACTGCGCTCACGCATCAAGCAAGGCGACGCGCGGGCGCTGAAGCTGATCGGCGCCAGCGACGGCGCGCGGGCGGCCGTCGAGCAACTGGCGATCGCACCGGCGCGCCTGGCGATCGGCGGCGCGATCGAGATCGCCTTCGAGCTGCGCTCCAGCGCCGACGTCACGCAGCGGCTGGTCGTGGACTACGCGATCCACTACGTCAAGAAGAACGGGCGCGCCTCGCCGAAGGTCTTCAAGCTCAAGACGGTGGAGCTGGCGGCCGGCGCCTCGACGCCGATCCGCATCCAGCGCGCGCTGCGCGACTTCACGACCCGCACGCATTACCCGGGCACGCATCGCGTCGAGATTCTGGTCAACGGCCAGCGACTGGCCGAGGGCACCTTCGAGCTGCTGGCGCCTTGAGCGCGCGGCGTCCGGTCGACCGCCGCGCGTTCACTGCGCCGGGTCGCGGATCTCCCAGCGGATGCGGTCGATGCGCGCGTGGACCTCGGCATCGAGCGGGCGGCCGAGCGCCGCGAGGTTCTCATCGAGCTGCGCCGCGTTCGTGATGCCGATCAGCGCGCTGCCGGTCTGCCAGCGCGAAGTGACCCAGGCCATCGCCAGCGTCGCCGGCGTCATGCCCAGTTCCGCCGCGAGCGCGTTGTAGCGGCGCGCGGCTTCGAGCGTCTCGGGCCGCGCCCAGCGCTGCTTCTTCATGCTGTCGAAGATCGCCAGCCGGCCCGGCCTGGCGGGATCGCCCAGCCCATGCGCGTCGTACTTGCCGGTGAGCGTGCCGAAGCCCAGCGGCGAATACGCCAGCAGGCCGACCTGGTGGCGGTAGAGCGCCTCGTCCAGGCCGTTCTCGACGACGCGGTTCACCAGGCTGTAGGGGTTCTGCACGCTGACGATGCGCGGCAGGCCATGGACCTGCGCCAGATGCACGAATTCACCGACGCCGTAGGCGGTCTCGTTGGACAGGCCGACGTGGCGGATCTTGCCCGCGCGTCGCAGCTGGTCCAGCGCCTGCAACTGCTCCAGCATCGACGCCACCGGCTTGTCCTTGGACGGCTCGAAGTAGACGCCTCCGAACATCGGCACGTGCCGCGCGGGCCAGTGGATCTGGAACAGGTCGATGGTGTCGATGCGCAGCCGCCGCAGACTGTCCTCGCAGGCCTGAATGATCTGCGCGCCGGTCAGGTCCTGGCTGCCGTCGCGGATCCAGTCATAACCGCGCGAGGGGCCGGCGACCTTGGTCGCGATGACCAGACGCTCGCGCAGTCCCGGCCGCGCCTGCAGCCAGCGGCCGACGATCTCCTCCGTCCTGCCGAAGGTCTCGGCGCGCGCCGGCACCGGGTACATCTCGGCCAGGTCCAGCAGGTTGATGCCCGCGGCCACCGCGCGGTCCAGCAGCGCGTGGCTGCCGGCCTCGTCGACCTGTTCGCCGAAGGTCATCGTGCCCAGGCCGATGCGGGTGACCGACAGGTCCGACTGTCCGAGGGTGATGCGCTCCATCTTGTCCGTGCTCCGTGAGGTGCCGCGTGGCTCCGTCGCCGCGGCAGGCGGCCAGTGTGCCCGACGCGGGCGGAGCGCCGGTTCCCTGCTCGCCCGCATGTGCACCGCCTCCGTCTCCCCGTGCGCCACATGGCCGCAATGGGCTCTCCCTCACGGTTGCCGACTGGAAATTATTGTTTTACAGTAATTTCTTGCCACACCACGGTAATGCCACCGCCTCGCCATGCGCCCTTCCCCAATCCCCGCCGGCCTGCAGCGCATTCGCTGGATCGCCCACTGCGTGCGCGCGATGGCGCTGATCGCGATGGCGACGGTGGTCGGCTTCCATGCGGTGTTCTGGACCCACCCGGCCATGATCGAGCGCACCGCGCGCAAGGAGTGGGACCTGTCGCACGCGCTGCAGTTCGACGTGATCTCGCGCGGCGCGGCGCTGGCGGTGAACCTGCCGCTGGCCCTGCTGACGCTGTATGCCCTGTGGTGCCTGTGGCGCCTGTTCGGCGGCTACCTGCGCGGCGAGGTCTTCACCGACGCCGCGACGCGGCTGCTGCGCCGCATGGGGCAGTCGGTGGTGGCGATCGCGGTGGCGATGCCGCTCACCGACACGGCCACGGTGCTCGCGCTGACGCTGGGCAACCCGCCGGGCCAGCGCTACCTGTCGTTCCAGCTGGGCAGCTCGCATTTCGTCGTGCTGCTGTGCGGGCTGGTCTTCGTCGCGATGGGCCAGGTGATGCGCGAGGCGCAGCGCATGGCGCAAGAGAACGCCGAGTTCATCTGAGCGCCCCATGCCCATCGTCGTCCGACTCGACGTCATGCTCGCGCAGCGCAAGATGCGCTCGAAGGAGCTGGCCGAGGCCATCGGCATCACCGAGGCCAACCTGTCGCTGCTGAAGTCCGGCAAGGTGCGTGGCGTGCGCTTCGACACCCTGTCGCGGATCTGCGCGGTGCTGCAATGCCAGCCGGGCGACCTGCTCGCCTGGGAACCCGGCGAGGAACCGGATGGAGACGGTGATGGCAACGCATAGGGCCGAGGCCGCACATGGCGCGACCGATGCAGCGGCGCATGGGGCGACGCGCGCCGCGACGCGGAACACCTCCCGCCGGTTCCGCGCGATGGCGCTGGGCGCGGTCCTCCTGCTTCACGTCGCGCTGGTCGCCTGGCTGCAGCACGCCTGGCACCGTGGCGAGGCGCACAGCACGCAGCGGCGCTCGTCGATCCGGATGGTGACGATCCAGTTGCCGCCGCTGGTCCCGCGGCCGCCGGCGAAGGCGACGACGCAGCGCGCCGAAGGCAACCCCGCGGTCCGCCGCGCCGCCGCAGCTGACGCACCGACCGGCGGCACGGCGAAGGCGCCGCAATCGCCCGCGGCGAGTCCGCGCGCGGCATCGCCCGCGCCTGGGCTCGAGCGCGTCGACGAAACGCCGCGCGCCACCGTGGTCATCGCCGCGCCGACGCCCGCATCGGGCGCCTCCGGCCCCAGCGGCCGCGAGCTCATGGACGGCACGGCGACGCGCCGCGCGATCCGCCAGTCCGCGCAGGGCCAGCCGCTGCTGGCCGAACGGGCCGACGAGGCCAGCCGTGCGCCCGACCGGATCGACGCCTCGACCAAGCTGGGCAACGAAATGATGAAGGGCGCCAGCGGCGATTGCCTCAAGGGCGAATACGCCGGCGGCGGCATGGGGCTGCTCAGCGCGCCCTTCTGGCTGCTCGCCGAGGCGCGCGGCAAGTGCCGGCGCTGAGCCCCGCTCCGCCCGGACACCGCGCGGCTGCCACCCCGATGAGGGACAACCGTCGTCAACGCAACTTGACCGCGCGCCGTTCAGCGCGGACCGCTCACAGCGACCAGGGAGAGAGAACCGTGAAACCCCAGCAGTTCCAGCGCGCGCGACTCGCGGCCGCGCTCCTCGTGACCGGCGTGTTCGCCGCGGGCTGCGGCCCGGCGGCCATGGCGGCGCCCGCCGGGGCCACCGCGCCCACCGCCCCCGCCAGCGCGGACGACGCGCGGCCGGCGGCCGCCCCGGCCTCGGCGGCGGTCGCGCTGCCGACCGTCCAGAGCGACGTCAAGCGCGGCGCCTCCTTCCCCTACAAGCGTCTGAACGAACTGCTGTCGAAGCTGCGCACCGAAGGCGAAGGGCTCTTCGTCAGCCGCTTCGTGCTGACGGACGCGAAGGACGCCAGCAAGCCGCCGCCCGCCGGCACCAAGCTCGCGCTGATGAGCGACGACGACTACATCCCCATCCCCATCGACGACAAGGGCCGCTTCGACCTGCCGACCTTCAGCGAGCGCCAGGCCAAGGACATGGACTTCGGCACCAACGTGCCCAAGGGCGAGCTCGGCGTGCGCCTGAGCATCGACCTGGCCACGCCGCCGGAGATGCTGGACATGGCCACGGTGCGGCGCATCGTCACCGTCGGCCAGCGGCTGCGCACCGAGCTACTGCCCTGGTACGTGCGCTGGATGTTCCCGCAGATCGACGGCGTGATCGCCTGCAGCGATGCGCCGCAGTGGCAACTGGACTGGTCCGAGGGCGCGCAGCGCTGGCGCCTGCCCTTGCCGGCGGACGCTCAGCAGCGCGAACCGGAGACGCCCAAGGGCAAGCCCTCGCGCGCCTGCACCGTGCTGACCGGGCAGGAGCAATGGCCCGACGCCGCGCTGCTGCAGACGCCGCCGGGCACCAACACCAAGCTGTACGTCAAGCTGCGCAATCCGCGCGCGAGTTGAGCGAAGGCTCGCCGCGCCTCTCTGCAACGGCGAGGCGCGCAAGGCGTGCGAGGTGCGTCGCGTCGCGCGGCGACTGAGCCCTCGACGAGGGGCGCCGCTCAGGCGGCGCGATCGGCGGCGCGATCGGCGGCGCGATCCGCCTCGAGCTGCCGCAGCACGCGGCGCTGCACCTTGCCGGTGGTGGTCATCGGCAGGCTGTCGAGGAACTCGATCTCCTTGGGGTACTCGTAGGGCGCGAGCCGTTGCCGGACGAAGTCCTGCAGCTCGCCGGTCAACGCAGCCGACGGCTGCCGCCCCGGCGCCAGCACGACGAAGGCCTTCACCAGCGCGCCGCGCTCGGCATCGGGCTTGGGCACGACCGCGGCATTGGCCACCGCCTCGTGGCGCACCAGGCAGTTCTCGATCTCGCCGGGGCCGATGCGGTAGCCCGCGACCTTGAACTGGTCGTCGGCGCGGCCCTGGTACCAGAGGTAGCCGTCCTCGTCAGTGCGCGCGAGGTCGCCGGTGCGGCACCAGCTGTCCAGCGGATCGCCGGTGAACTTCGCCGCCGTCGCGGCCTCGTTGCGCCAGTAGCCGAGGAAGAAGATCGGATCGAGGTCGCCATGCCCGTCCCGGCGATGCACCGCCACTTCGCCGATCTGCCCGGGTGGGCAGACCTTGCCGTCGTCGTCGATGACCGCGACGCGGTGACCGGGATACGCGCGGCCCATGCTGCCGGGCTTGGCCGGCCACAGCCGCGCGCAGTTGCCCACGACGTAGTTGATCTCGGTCTGGCCGAACATCTCGTTGACCGTCACGCCCAGTTCGCGCCGGACCCAGTCGAAGACCGCGTCGCCGACGGCCTCGCCGGCGCTCATCACGGCCTCCAGGCGCAGCGTGTAGTGCTCGGCGGGATGGGGCACCGCCTTCATCATGGCCTTCAGCGCCGTCGGGAACAGGAAGGTGTGGCTGACACGGTAGTGCTGCATCAGCTCGAAGGCCTTCTCCGGCGAGAAGCGGCCCTGGTAACCGAGGATGGGCCGGCCGAAGCACAGCGACGGCAGCAGCGCGTCCATCAGCCCACCGGTCCAGGCCCAGTCGGCGGGGCTCCAGAACACCGCCTCGCTGCGCACCCGCGGGTCATGGGGATCGAAGCCGAACCAGTTCTGGCTCGCGATGAAGCCGGTCAGGTTGCCCAGCAGCGCGCGCTGCGGCAGCAAGGCGCCCTTGGGCGCGCCGGTCGTGCCGCTGGTGTAGATGAGGATCGCGGGATCCTCGGCCGCGTTGTCCCGCGCGGCGAAGCGCGCGTCCTCGGCCTGCAGCGCGGCCATCCAGCCGGCTTCGCCGTCCTGCGGCTCGGACTCGCCGACCAGCAGGACCTGGCGCAGCGCCGGGCATTGCGCACGCACCGCGCGCACCGCGGCGAGCGCCCCGCTCTCGACGATCGCGACGCTGGCCTCGCTGTCCTGCAGCCGGTAGGCCAGCGCATCGGGGCCGAAGAGCATGGACAGCGGCATCGCCACCGCGCCGAGCTGGTTGATCGCGATGTGCGCGACCGCCGTCTCGAAACGCTGCGGCAGCACCAGCGCCACGCGGTCGCCGGCCTGCACGCCGAGGCGCCGCAGCGCGTTGGACAGCCGATTCGCCGCGCGCTGCAGCTGGCCGAAGGAGTACTGCGCGCGGCAACCGCTGTCGCTGTCGAAGAGGATGGCCGGCGCGTCGGGCGTCTCGCGGGCCCAGCGGCCGCAGCAGAGTTCGGCGATGGACAGACGCTCAGGCACCTGCCAGCGGAACGCGCCGTGGATCAGCGCGTAGGCGTCGGACATCGCGACTCTCCGGGACTGGAACAAGAGCGTGGATGCTAGCGAGCGAGCGGGCACGGATCGTCATGGAAAGCCCGTAGCGCCAGGACGGTGCCGGCCCTTGCCAGCGCGCCCTCGCACGGTGCACGGAGAAAGCGCGGATCGATCCTCGATGCGCGCATGAAGGCGAAGGCGCGATCGCGTGAAGGCGCCGCCTACACTCCGCCGGATGACCGTGAAGATCCTGCACAACCCCCGCTGCTCGAAGTCGCGCGAGGCGCTGGCCCGGCTCGAATCGCGCGGCCTTCGCCCCGAGATCGTCGACTACCTGGCCACGCCCTTGTCGCTGGGCGAGCTGCGGACGCTGCAGCGCCAGCTGGGCGTGCCAGCGCGCGCGATGCTGCGCGAGGGCGAGGACGCGTACCGCGAGCTCGGCCTGTCCGAGCCCGCGCTCAGCGACGACCAGTTGCTGCAGGCGGTGGCGGACCACCCGCGGCTGCTGCAGCGCCCCATCGTCGTGGACGGCGATCGCGCGCTGATCGCCCGACCGCCGGAACAGCTCGACAGCTGGTGGCCGTGAGCGCGCGAAGCCTCAGCCCTTGAAGCGCGCGAGCGCGTCACCGGTGAGGCGGCACAGGCGCCAGTCCGGCATGATCGTCGCGCCCATCTTCTCGTAGAAGCGGATGGCGTTCTCGTTCCAATCGAGCACGCACCATTCGAAGCGGCCGTAGCCGCGCTCGATCGCGACCTGCGCCAGGCGGGTCAGCATGCGCGTGCCGAGTCGCGCGCCGCGATGGGCGGGCTGGACGTAGAGGTCCTCGAGGTAGAGCCCGGGCTTGGCCAGGAAGGTCGAGAAATTCACGAAGGTCAGCGCGAAGGCGACGATGGCGCCGCTCTCGTGCTCGGCGACCAGGGCCTCGGCGACGGGCCGCTCGCCGAAGAGATGCGGATGCAGCTTCTCCGGCGTGACCTCCATCAGATGGGACAGGCTCTCGAAATCGGCGAGCTCGCCGATCAGGCCGACGATGGCGGGGACGTCGGCGGGCCGGGCGGGACGCAGGGTGTAGGGATCGGGCGTGGCGGTCATGGTGGCTCGTAGATGAAGTCGGCGCATTGTCTCCATGGCGAAAGCCGGCCGCCGTTCCTCACACTACAGTCGCCGTCCATGAGCACCGACATGAGTCCCGCCACGGGCGTCGCGGACAGCACCGCGCACAACGCCGCGCACAACGCCGCGTACATCGTCCGCCGCCCGCATCGCAGCGCCTTCCTGACGCTGCGCGGCCTGCGCCACCACGTGCTGCGCTGGGGCCCCGAGCATGACGGCACGCGCCCGCTGCTCGTGATGGTCCACGGCTGGATGGACGTCGGCGCGTCGTTCCAGTTCATGGTCGACGCCTTCCGCGAGGACCGCAGCGTCGTGGCCATCGACTGGCGCGGCTTCGGCCTCACCGACGGCACTCCGGGCGACGCCTACTGGTTCCCCGACTACCTCGGCGACCTGGACGCCTTGCTCGACGCGCTCAGCCCCGGGGCGCCGGTCGACCTGCTCGGCCACAGCATGGGCGGCAACATCGCGATGAGCTATGCCGGCGTGCGGCCCGGGCGGCTGCGCAAGCTGGTGAACCTGGAGGGCTTCGGCCTGCCGGACACCACGCCCGAGATGGCGCCGGCGCGGCTCGCGAGCTGGCTCGACGAACTCAAGGAGACCCCGAGCCTCAAGAGTTACGACAGCGTCGAGGGCGTGGCGCAGCGGCTGATGAAGACCAACCCGCGGCTGAGCGCCGACAAGGCGGCGTGGCTGGCGCCGCATTGGTCGCGGCGCGGCGTCGACGGCCGCTGGCACATCCTCGGCGACCCGGCGCACAAGCGGACCAATCCGGTGCTGTACCGCAAGGCCGAGGCGCTGGCCTGCTGGTCCGCGATCACGGCGCCGACGCTGTGGGTCGAGGGCAGCGAGACCCAGCTCTCGCAGTGGTGGGGCGACCGCTATCCGCGCGAGGACTTCGAGGCGCGCCTGGCCGTCGTCAAGGACCTGCGGCGCGTCACGCTGCAGCAGGCGGCGCACATGATGCACCACGACCAGCCCGAGGCGCTGGCGCGCGCCGTCGAAGAATTCCTGGGGTAGCGCCCCCCCGCAGTCCTTCACGCCAGCTGTTCCCCACCGGAGACAGACGTCCCCGAGTCAGACGGAGCCCCAACTACCGCCGCTTGATACGCCGCGACAAACTCCGGCGGCATGCGCCGGGGCCGACCGGCGGAGATGTCGATGCACACCAGCTCCCAGCGGCCGCGCATCAGCGTCTGCCCATCGCTCACGCGACGCAGTTGGAAGCGACGCTCCATCGCCAGCCTGCCGTCGCCGCCGGTGAGCCAGGTGCCCAGCACCAGCGCCTCGCCCTCGAAGGACGGCAGCAGGTAGTCGTAGCCGCCGTGGCGGATCGCCATCGCGCGGTCCAGCCGCCGGTAGTCGTCGATGTCCAGCCCCAGCGCCACCGAGTGCGACCACCCCACCTGCTCGCACCACCGCACATACACCGCGTTGTTGGTGTGGTTCAGGCCGTCGATGTCCTCGGGCCGCGGGCTCACCGACAGGCAGTGCGGGGACGGGTAGTCCCATCCGGTAGCGAGCGCATCGGGGCTCGGACTCACGCTGGCGAGGAGGCTTGAAGAGGTCGCGGTCATCGCGGGGAACTTCCCGGAAATCATCGAAATCCGACACGCGTGGTCGGGGTGCGTCAGCTTAGCCGCGCGGATTGGGCAGAATGCCGCCCTTTTCCGGCGACGTCCGTCGCCTGCGCGACCTGCGCCCGTGCGGCCCACCGAACGGGCCGCCCGCCTGTCGCGCCCCTTCGCCCTGTCCTGCTCCGCTCCCCGCTGCTGCCGTCGTCCCATGGAAAACATCATCGTCACCGAAGAACTCAAGGCCTACATCGATCCCCTCACCGAGGACGAGTACGCCGCGCTCGAGCGCAGCATCCTGGCCGAGGGCTGCCGCGATGCGCTGGTGCTGTGGGGCGACATCCTCGTCGACGGCCACAACCGCCACAGCATCTGCACCAAGCACGGCCTCCCCTTCCAGACGGTGCAGAACACGCGCTTCAAGTCGATGGAAGACGTGCACCTGTGGATGATCGACCAGCACCTGGGCCGCCGCAGCGTCTCCGACTTCCAGCGCGGCGTGCTCGCGCTGCGCAAGAAGGAAATCATGGAAGCGCGCCGCCTGGCCGTGCTCAACGACCCCAGCCCCGAGGCCTCCGCCGCCGAGGCCGAAGCGCCCGCCAGCGCCACCGGCGCGCCGGTCCCGGACGCGCCCCCGCTCAAGAGCCGCGAGGCCATCGCCCGCGCCGCGCGCATCAGCAGCGCCACGGTGACGCAGATCGAGAAGATCCAGAAGGCGGCCGCGCCGGAGCTCGTCGCCGCCGTCCGCTCGGGCGAGGTCTCCATCAGCGCCGCCGCCGTCATCGCCGACCTGCCCGCCGAGGAGCAGGCGGCCGCCGCAGCGGGCGGCAAGAAGGAACTGCGCCAGGCCGCCAAGCGCGTGCGTGAATCGAAGGTCGGCAAGAAGGCCGCCGGCGACGCCGTGGCGGAAGTGGCCGTCGCGCTGCTGGATGTGCCGACCAACGCGGACGGCGAGCTCGAGGCCGATCCCGCCGTCGCGCTGCTGCGCGCCCAGGTCAGCGCGCTCCAGGACGAGAACGTGAAGCTGCGCGCGCAGGTCGCCGAGCTGCAGGCGCAGCTCGCCGCCGCGAAGCAGGAATCCGCGGATCCGTCGCCGTTCTGACGCGCCCGTGGCGCGATCCTGAAGCTCCCCTGAAGCGGCTCAGAAGCCGGTGATCGGACCCGAGGGTTCGCGCTCGGGCCGCTTGGCGTCGACCTCTTCCGAGTACGGCACAGGGTCCTGGACCCCGGCCGCCGCCTCGCGGCGGTTCATGACGGTCGCGTAGATGACCACGATCGCCACGTAGACGATCAGCGCCCCCTGCGACCCGACCCAGAAGCTGAACGGCCAGCCGAAGAAGTCAAAGCTCAAGGCCCGGGCGAAGTAGGCCACGCCGAAGGTCACCAACGCCCACACCAGCAGCAGCATGAGCGTCAAGCGCCAGTTGCCGCGCCGCACGCGCCGACGCCGGGCGCGGAACGCACCGGAGGGGGAACCCGCATCGGGGACAGGGGGATGGGGAAGCATTCCGCCATCTTAGGGAGGCCTCCTGCTTCAGCATGAGAAAATACCCGGCTTCGGGCCCCCTGTCGGGGGCTCTTTCACTCGAACGAATCATGGACATCGAGCAAATCAATGCGATCGGCACCACGCTGGCCGATCTGCAAGCGCGGACCGCCGCGCTAAGGGGGTACCTTTGACTACGACCGCAAAGCGCTGCGGTTGAATGAAGTCAACGCCGCCCTGGAGAACCCCAACGTCTGGAACGAACCCAAGCGGGCCCAGGAACTCGGCAAGGAAAAGCGCGCCCTCGACAAGGTCGTCGAAACCATCAATCACCTGACGTCGAATCTCTCCGACAACCTCGAGCTGTTCGAGATGTCCAAGGACGACAACGACGTCACCGGCCTGCAGACCATCGAAGCGGAATCCGCCAAGCTGACCGAGCTGGTCGAGGAACTCGAGTTCCGCCGGATGTTCAACAACCCGGCCGACCCCAGCAACTGCTTCATCGACATCCAGGCCGGCGCCGGCGGCACCGAAGCCTGTGACTGGGCCGGCATGCTGCTGCGCCAATACCTGAAGTACTGCGAGCGCAAGGGCTTCAAGGCCGAGGTCGAGGAAGAAACCCCCGACGAGATCGCCGGCATCAAGAGCGCCACCATCAAGGTGGAAGGCGAGTACGCCTTCGGCCTGCTGCGCACCGAGTCCGGCGTGCACCGCCTGGTGCGCAAGAGCCCGTTCGACTCCTCCGGCGGCCGCCACACCAGCTTCGCCTCGCTGTTCGTCTATCCCGAGATCGACGACTCGATCGAGATCGACATCAACCCCGCCGACGTGCGCACCGACACCTACCGCGCCAGCGGCGCCGGCGGCCAGCACATCAACAAGACCGACTCGGCGGTGCGCCTGACCCACATCCCGACCGGCATCGTGGTGCAGTGCCAGGACAGCCGCAGCCAGCACAGCAACCGCGACGTCGCCTGGCGCCGCCTGCGCTCGCGCCTGTACGACCACGAGATGAAGAAGCGCATGGCCGAACAGCAGAAGCTCGAGGACAGCAAGACCGACGTGGGCTGGGGCCACCAGATCCGCTCGTACGTGCTGGACCAGAGCCGCATCAAGGACCTGCGCACCAACGTCGAGATCTCCAACACCCAGAAAGTGCTGGATGGCGACCTCGACGCATTCATCACCGCCTCGCTGAAGCAAGGCGTTTAAGAGCAACACGAGACAACAGCCCCGGCGCACGACCCTTGAGCCCGGGGCTTCTTCATTCCTACAAGGAAGCCCGCCATGCGTGAAGGCACCGCCACCCTGATCCGCCGCGCCGACTACGTCGCGCCGATCTTCTGGATCCGCACCGTCGACCTGTGCTTCGACCTCGACCCGGCCAAGACGCTGGTCGCCAGCAAGATGCGCCTGGAACGCAACGCCGCGGTGCCGCACGGCCCGCTGCGCCTGCATGGTGAGGAACTCAACCTGCTGCGCGTGCTGATCGACGGCGAGAGCGTGTCCTTCCGCCAGGAAGGCCATGAGCTGATCATCGACAACGTGCCCGACGCGGACTTCACGCTGGAGATCCGCAACACCTGCGCGCCGGAGAAGAACACCGCGCTGTCGGGCCTGTACACCTCGGGCGGCAGCTTCTTCACGCAGTGCGAGGCCGAGGGCTTCCGCCGCATCACCTACTTCCTGGACCGCCCCGACGTGATGGCGGTCTACACGGTCACCATCCGCGCCGACAAGGCCCGGTACCCGGTGCTGCTGTCCAACGGCAACCTGGTCGAGACGGCCTCGCTCGACAACGGCCGCCACCTGGCCAAGTGGCATGACCCCTTCCCCAAGCCCAGCTACCTCTTCGCGCTGGTGGCCGGCGACCTGGTCGCGCGCGAGCAGCGCATCCGCACCCGCGGCGGCAAGGACCACCTGCTGCAGGTCTACGTCCGCCAGGGCGACCTGGAGAAGACCGAACACGCGATGAACTCGCTGATCGCCTCGGTCGTGTGGGACGAGGCCCGCTTCCAGCTGCCGCTGGATCTGGAGCGCTTCATGGTCGTCGGCGTGTCCGACTTCAACATGGGCGCGATGGAGAACAAGGGCCTGAACATCTTCAACACCGCGGCGCTGCTGGCCTCACCGGCCACAGCAACCGACGCGGACTTCGCCCGCATCGAGTCCATCGTCGCGCACGAGTACTTCCACAACTGGACCGGCAACCGCGTCACCTGCCGCGACTGGTTCCAGCTGTCGCTCAAGGAAGGCCTGACCGTCTTCCGCGACCAGGAGTTCAGCCAGGACATGGCCGCCACGCCGAGCGCGCGCGCGGTCTGCCGCATCGAGGACGTGCGCGCGCTGCGCGCCCGCCAGTTCCCCGAGGACGCCGGCGCGATGGCGCACCCGGTGCGCCCCGACGAGTACGTCGAGATCAACAACTTCTACACCGCCACCGTCTACGAGAAGGGCTCGGAGGTGGTGCGCATGTACCAGACGCTGGTCGGCCGCGACGGTTTCGCCAAGGGCATGGCGCTGTACTTCGAGCGCCATGACGGCCAGGCCGTGACCTGCGACGACTTCGCGCAGGCGATCGCGGACGCGAATCCGGGCTCGGCGCTGTCCACCCGCCTGGACGCGTTCAAGCGCTGGTACTCGCAGGCCGGCACGCCGCGCCTGCGCGCGCGCGGCGCCTACGACGCGGCCGCCCAGACCTTCACGCTGACGCTGCAGCAGTCCACGCCCGCGACCCCGGGCCAGGACGGCAAGCTGCCGCAGGTGATCCCGGTCGCGCTGGGCCTGCTGGCCCGCGACGGCCAGGCGCTGCCGCTGATGCTGCAGGGCGAGGACGGCGCCGCGGGCTCGACCGAGACGGAGCGCGTGCTGGTGCTGGACCAGGCCGAGCAGAGCTTCGTCTTCGTCAACGTGCCGTCCGAGCCGGTGCCCTCGCTGCTGCGCGGCTTCTCGGCGCCGGTGGTGCTGGACGACGGTCTGGGCGACGCGGAACTGCTGGTGCTGCTCAAGCACGACAGCGACGCCTTCAACCGCTGGGAAGCCAGCCAGCGCCTGGCGCTGAACCGCATCCTGGGCGCCGTGCGCGCCGGCCAGCCGCTGGTGCTGGACGCGGCCTACCTGGACGCGATGCGCGCGGTGCTGCGCCATCCGGAACTGGACCCGGCGTTCAAGGCGCTGGCGCTGCAGCTGCCCGACGAGGCCTACATCGCCGAGCAGCTCGACGTGGTCGACCCGCAGGCGGTGCATGCGGCCGTCGAGGCGGCGCAGGCGCAGCTGGCCTCGGCCCTGCAGGCCGACTGGGCCTGGGCCCATGACGCGCATCAGGTCACGGCCGGCTACAGCCCCGACCCGGTGCAGAGCGGCAAGCGCGCGCTGGTGAACCTGTCCCTGGCGATGCTGGTGCTCAACGCGACCCGCAGCGGTGACGGCGTCTGGCCGGGCCGCGCCTACCAGCGCTTCAAGGACGCCACCAACATGACGGACCGCATGGGCGCGCTGTCGGCGCTCGTGAACGCGCACGCCGAGCTGGCCGACAGCGCGCTCGCGCGCTTCCACGCCCAGTTCAAGGGCGAGGCGCTGGTCATCGACAAGTGGTTCGCGCTGCAGGGCCGCGCGGCCGAGCGCGACGGCAGGACCTTCGCGCGGGTGAAGCAGCTGATGAAGCATCCGGATTTCACGCTGAAGAATCCGAACCGCGCGCGCAGCCTGATCTTCTCGCTGGCCATGTTCAACCCGGCGGCGTTCCATCGCAAGGACGCGGCGGGTTATGTGTTCTGGGCCGACCAGGTGCTGGCGCTGGACGCGATCAACCCGCAGGTGGCGGGCCGCCTGGCCCGCGTCATGGACCGCTGGACCGCGCTGGCCGAGCCCTACCGCAGCGCGGCGCGCGAGGCGATTGCCCGCGTGGCGGCCAAGCCCGACCTGTCCAACGACGTGCGCGAGATCGTCCAGCGCGCGTTGGCGCTGGATCCGCGTCCGGCGCCAGCCGAGGCGGCCGCGCCGACGGAGGTCGCCGCGCAATCCTGATTCCGCGTGCGGAGCGGTCCGCGCGTCGGGCCGCTGCGCGGCGCACGAGATTTGCAACCATCGGAGTCTTTTCATGAGTCAACGCGTCAGCCTGACCCAATACCTGGTCGAGCAGCAACGGGCGCACGGCCACATCCCCCAGCAGCTGCGGCTGCTGATCGAGGTGGTCGCGCGCGCCTGCAAGCGCATCGCCATCAGCGTCAACAAGGGCGCGCTCGGTGACGTGCTGGGCACGGCCGGGTCGGAGAACGTCCAGGGCGAGGTCCAGAAGAAGCTGGACATCATCGCCAACGAGGTGCTGATCGAGGCCAACGAGTGGGGCGGCCACCTGGCCGCGATGGCGTCCGAGGAGATGGACAGCATCTACCTCGTGCCCAACCGCTATCCGCAGGGCGAGTACCTGCTGATGTTCGATCCGCTGGACGGCTCCAGCAACATCGATGTGAACGTGTCGATCGGCACCATCTTCTCGGTGCTGAAGAAGCCCGAGGGCAGCAAGGGCGTCAGCGAGGACGACTTCCTGCAGCCCGGTTCCGCGCAGGCGGCGGCCGGCTACTGCGTGTATGGCCCGCAGACGACGCTGGTGCTGACGGTGGGCGACGGCGTGGCGATGTTCACGCTGGACCGCGAGCAGGGCTCGTGGGTGCTGACCGCCGACGACGTGAAGATCCCCGCGGACACCAAGGAATTCGCGATCAACATGTCCAACATGCGCCACTGGGACGAGCCGGTGAAGCGCTACATCGACGAATGCCTGGCCGGCACGACCGGTCCGCGCGGCAAGGACTTCAACATGCGCTGGATCGCCTCGATGGTGGCGGACGTGCATCGCATCCTGACGCGCGGCGGGATCTTCATGTATCCCTGGGACAAGCGCGAGCCCAACAAGGCCGGCAAGCTGCGCCTGATGTACGAGGCCAACCCGATGGCCTTCCTCGTCGAGCAGGCCGGCGGCGCGGCCACCAACGCCCGCCAGCGCATCCTGGACCTGACCCCCACCAAGCTCCACGAGCGCGTGTCGGTGGTGCTGGGCTCGAAGAACGAGGTCGAGCGTGTGACGCAATATCACCTGGAGGCCGAGAAGGCCAAGTGATCCGCACCGGGGACGGCCTGAACCGCTGTTCCCCGGGGAGCGCCGGGACAACGCGAAGGGCGGTCGTGAGACCGCCCTTCCTCATTTCAGAAGAAGGTCCGCACCCCGCCGGTGACGCGATAGCTGTCGTCCACGGTGTAGAGCAGCGGCCACTTGTCGAAGGTCGTGCAGGGATGGCCGATGCCGAAGGCGATCAGGTCGCCGACCCGCAGCGGCAAGGCGCCGTCGCTCGCGTCGACGTAGGCGTGCTGGTCATTGAGCTTGGAGACGGACCACCCGGGCGGTGTCGCCTGCGGCGCCTCATGGACGCCCTGGCGATACCACCACAGCGGCTGCGGCAGGCAGGCGTCGTAGCTCAGGTCGCGGCGGCCCGCGGTGCAGATCGCGCGGCCCGGCTCGGGCACCGACTGCACGTAGGCCCAGACCTCGATCGCATTGCGCAGGCCCGGTCCATCGCCCCACAGCGCGCCAGCGCGCTGCTTCATACGGTCCTGCATGCGCTCGTACTGAAGGCTGTCGTGGCTGAGGTAGCAGCCGCTGCGCAGCACCACGCGCAGGGCGTGGCCGCTGCCGCCGGCTTCGACCGCCGCCAGGGTCTTGGCCGCCATGTCGAAGAACGCCGATCCGCCGGCGGTCAGCAGCACCTCGCCCGGCGCGAACCAGCCTTCGGCGCAGCCCAGCCGGGTCAATTCGGCCACCGTCTCGATCATCGTCAGCGCGCCCAGCTCGACGCGTGCCGTCTCCGTGCCGCTGTGGACGCCTTCGAAGGCTTCCACGCCGCGCAGCGCGATCACCGGCGACGCATCGCAGATCAGGCGGGCGAGCGCCACGCCCTCAGCCGTCGAGCGCACGCCGGTGCGCCCGCCCGGCGTGCCGACTTCCAGCAGCACCTGCAGCGGCCGTTTCAGGCCGCGCTCGCGCGCCGCCCGGTGCAGCAGATCGAGTCCCGCCGCCGAGTCGACCAGCAGGTAGAAATCGAAGGCCGGATCGGCCTCGAGTTCACGCAGCACCAGTTCCAGGTCGGCCTTGCCCACCAGCTGGTTGGCCAGGATCACCCGCGGCACGCCGAAGCGGCGGTAGGTGCGGACGTGCGCCGCCGTCGCCGCCGTCATGCCCCAGGCGCCTTCATCGAACTGGCGCTGGAACAGCTGCGGCGCCATCGTCGTCTTGCCGTGCGGCGCCAGGCTCACGCCGGCGCGCGCGGTGAACTCGCGCATCCAGCGCGCGTTGTGGTCCAGCGCCGATTCCTTCAGCACCGCGGCCGGCAGCGGCAGGTCGCCGTCGAGCAGGGACAGCGCCAATCCGCCCAGCGCGCGCATTGGAACGCCCTCGGCCGCCGCCGGCAGGCCCTTCAGGGTGCCGGGCAGCGGCTCGGCCTCCAGCGCGGTCAGGTGGAGCGTCACCGGCGGGCGGCCGGCCTGGTCGTCGTGGGGATGTGCGGTCATGGCGTGGGATGTTGCCACCGACGCGCGGGCACGTCGGCCGCGCGTCGAGCCCGCCCCTGCGATCACCGGGTCGACGACCGCGAGTTCAGCCGCGCGAGCGCATCCGGCGCCGCTGCCAGAACAGCCCGCCGGCAGCGGGGGCAGGCCTTGTCGCGCCTGTGCCGCGCCCAAAGAAAAAGCCGCTTGGACATCCAAGCGGCTTTTCAGATTGGTGCCGGTGAAGAGAGTCGAACTCCCGACCTTCGCATTACGAATGCGCTGCTCTACCAACTGAGCTACACCGGCGCTGTCGCGAACAACAGAGTCAAAGAGTATAAGCGAGATTTTCGAGGTCGACAAGCATTCGCCGCATCACTCCCCGCGCCGGCGTGAGGCGTCATTCCTCGCCCAGATTCACCTGCACCCGCTTCAGCAGCGCGGCGAGCTGGTCCTGCTCTTCGGCGCTCAAACCCGCCAGGGCCTGCACCGAGACCCGCCGCGCCTGGCGCCGCAATTCGCGCTGCACGGCTTGTCCAGACTCGCTCACGCGCAGCCGCACCTGACGGCGGTCGACCTCGTCGGTCTCGGCTTCGAGCAGCCCCTTGTCCCGCAGCCCCTTGATCAGTCGCGCAAGCTGCGCCTTGTCCTTGCCGCTGTGCTGCGCCAGGTCGCTCTGCGTCCCGCCCGGGTGGCGGTCGAAGAAGAACAGCACCTTGCCCTCCATGTGCGTGAGGTCCTGCGGGCCGTCGCGCAGGAAGCGGTACTGCAGCGCGCGGTAGCGGTGCATCACCGAATGGATGAGCTCGAGCACGTCGTCGCCCTTGTCCCTGCGGCCAGTGGTGTTAGTTGACATTGTCAATCGATCCAACGCAAGATGGATGACATTGTCAACGAAATATCCAGGATCGGCAATGAAGCCTGACACCACCCACGCGCCCGTCACCCCTGCCCCGCTGCCCGCCGACGCCGGCCGCGAGACGCCCACCAGCCGCGTCCAGCGCGTGCGCCATGAACTCAAGCGCCGCGAGCTCACGGTCCGGCGGGTCGACGACATCACGCCCAACTTCCGTCGCGTGACCTTGTCCGGCGAGTCGCTCGGCGACTTCGTCAGCGCCTCCTTCGACGATCACGTGAAGCTGTTCTTCGACGCCGCCTCGGCCGAGGGCCCGGTCATGCGGGACTACACCCCGCGCCGGTTCGATACCGCCGCGCGCGAGCTGGTCATCGAATTCGCCCAGCATGGCGACGGGCCCGCAGCCGCCTGGGCCGCGCAGGCGCAGCCGGGTCACACGCTGACGGTCGGCGGGCCGCGCGGCTCGTTCATCATCCCCACCGATTTCGCCTGGCACCTGCTGGCCGGCGATGAAACCGCCCTGCCCGCCGTCGCGCGCCGACTCGAGGAGCTGCCGGACGGCGCACGCGTCATCGTGCTGCTGAACGTGCCGGCCAGCGATCGCCGGGTCTTCGAGACCCGGGCCGCGCTGGACCTGCGCTGGGTCGACGGCGACGACGCGCTGCTGGCCGCGGCCCGGGCGCTCGAGCTGCCGCCGGGCGAAGGCTACGCCTGGTGCGCCGGCGAGGCCGCGGCGATGGCCGCGCTGCGCCGCATCCTGGTCGAGGACAAGGGCCACGACCGGCATGCGATCCGCGCGGCGGCGTACTGGAAGCGCGGCACCAGCCATCACCACGAGCACCTCGAGTGAGGCGCGGCGCGACCTCACATCGGCTTCACAGGCCCATGGCACACTGCCTCCCGCCCGAACCCGGAGGCGGGCCGCCTTGATGTCTGAAGTCCTGCATGACCCGCGCTGGCGCTCTGCCTGGCGCCTCCTCTTCCTCGCCGTGGTGGCGGGCGCGAGCTGGCTCGCGTTCTCGCCGCACCCGCCCCGCGTCGCCGACCTCGGCTGGGACAAGGCCAATCACTTCGCCGCCTTCGGCACGCTGGCGTTCATCGGCATGCAGTGCTTCGCGGCGGGGCCGCGCCGGCGCTGGATCGTGCTGGCCGTGCTGCTCGCCTACGGCGTGCTGATCGAACTGGTGCAGTCGCAGATCCCCGGCCGCGACGCCGAGGCCCGCGACGTGCTGGCCGACATGATCGGTGCCTCGATCGGCGTGGCGCTGCATGCGCTGCTGGTGCGCGTCATCACGCCGCGGGCGCTTCAGGCTCGCTGAAATCCCGGCGCGACATCGCGATCGCGACCGCCTGCGCGCGGTTGTTGGCACCGAGCTTGCGCAGGATCTTGCGCACATGGTTCTTGACCGTGAACATGCTGATGCCCAGCTGGATCGCGATCCCCTCGTTGCTCAGGCCGGCGCGCAGGCCCTCGACGATCTGCTGCTCGCGCGGCGTCACCAGCGCGCCCGCGCGGCGCGGCGAGGCCTGACCCCGCGATTGCAGCCGCGCCCGCCGCCAGGCCGCGTGCAGTGCCGGCGTGAGCAGCTCCAGTCGACGCAGGTGGTCCTCGTCCCAGCCGTCGCCGGCCAGCAGGAACAGCCCCTGCGGTCGCTCGCCATCGCCGACGACGCCATGCAGCGCGAGCTCGCGCAGCCCGGCTTCCAGCAGCGGCTGGAACAGCGCCGAAGGCGCCTCCCGCTCCAGTTGGAGCCGCAGCGGCCGCCGGCCGTCGCCCCAGCGCCGGATGAGGTGCAGCCAGAGCCCATGTTCGGGCGACTCCAGCTGCGTCTGCAGCACGTCCCCGATCGGCTTCAGGTGAAAAAGCTGCGCGGCCAGCCGGGGCGATGGCGGCTGATCCCCGACGCACACCAGCAGGCGATGCGGCAGCAAGACTTGCAGCCGGCTCTGGCTCCAGACGAAGAACTGGGCCGGCGTCGTCGGCTGCCGCGCGCTCCACACCGCCTCGAGCAGCCGCTCCGCGAGCAGGCGATCCTGCAGCCACGACAGCGGCAGCGCGTCGCCATCGGCCAGGACGGCGGGCGGCATTGAAACGGTCGCCAGCGAGGGCGGAGCGATCGTCGAGGACAGCGAAGGCGGCGTCATGGACATGGAGGGATGCGTGAGCCGGGGCGACGCCAGCGTGCCCGCGCGGCGTGACGTCCCGATGAATGGCGCACGACGAACGGCGCACGATGCCGCCGCGTCGCGGGTACCCGCCTTGCCCTTGCTGACATCGGGTGGCAGCTGAGCCGTCCCTCCGGCACCCGGGCCGCGGCTCGCGCCGGATGGGGAGATGGCAAATCGGCTACCGTTGTCGCTCGGCCCATCCTCCCCCGGGCCGACAGGAGTTGCTTGCATGTCGGATCACGATCTGCCGCCCGCGCGGCGCGACCTCGCGCGCCGTTACGAGGCGGTGCGGCGTCACACGCTGACGCTGGCGGAGCCGCTGTCCGCCGAGGACCAGGCCGCCCAATCGATGCCGGACGCCAGTCCCGCCAAATGGCACCAGGCCCACACGAGCTGGTTCTTCGAGGCCCTGCTGCTGCGCCCTCACCTGCCGGGCTACCAGCCGCTCGACGACAGCTACCACTACCTCTTCAACTCGTATTACGAAGGCCTGGGCCCGCGCCATCCGCGGCCGCAACGCGGCCTGCTGACGCGGCCGTCGCTCGACCAGGTCCGCGCCTATCGGCAGCACGTCGACCTGCACATCCGCCAGTTGATCGCGCGCTGCGACGACACGCGCTGGGCCGCGATCGCGCCGACGCTGGAACTCGGCCTCCATCACGAGCAGCAGCATCAGGAGCTGCTGCTCACCGATGCGCTGCATCTGCTGTCCTGCCATCCGTGGCGGCCCGCGCTGCTGGACAGCCCGCCGTCGCCGGCGACCACCGGCGCGAGCGCCTGGCTGCGGCATGAGGGCGGACTCGTCGAGATCGGCCATGACGCGCAGGCCCCGGGGGCAGGCTTTGCCTTCGACAACGAAGGACCGCGGCATCGCGTCTGGCTCGAGCCCTTCGAGATCGCGAGCCGGCTCGTCACCTGCGGCGAGTTCCAGCGCTTCATCGACGACGGCGGCTATCGCGAGCCGCGCTGGTGGCTGTCCGACGGCTGGGCCACGGTGCAGGCCCAGGCGTGGCGGGCGCCGCTGTACTGGGTCGACGCGGGCGATGGCGATGGCGATGGCGACGCGCGCGCGAGCGATGCCACCTCCCGCTGGGCCGTCTTCGGCCTGCATGGCCTGCGGCCGCTGGATCCCGCCGCGCCGGTGATGCAGCTCAGCTTCTACGAGGCCGCCGCCTACGCCGAATGGGCCGGCGCGCGCCTGCCCAGCGAGCAGGAGTGGGAGGCCGCGTCCGCGCTGCCCGGCATCGCGCAGCTGCACGACCAGGCCTGGCAGTGGACCCGCTCCGCCTACCACCCCTACCCGGGCTTCCAGCCGCTGGAGGGGGCCGCCTCGGAATACAACGGCAAGTTCATGGTCGGCCAGCTGGTGCTGCGCGGCGGCAGCGTCGCCACCCCGCCCGGCCATACGCGACCGACCTACCGCAACTTCTTCCCGCCGGCCGCGCGCTGGCAGTTCACCGGGCTGCGACTGGCCCGCGATGCGCGCCCGCGCGCGGAGACCCACGCATGAGCAGCTTCGCCGAGGACCTTCACGCCGCGCTTGCCGGCCCCGAGCACACGATCTCTCCCAAGTACTTCTACGACGCACAGGGCTCGACGCTCTTCGAGCAGATCTGCGAGCTGCCCGAGTACTACCCCACCCGCACCGAACTGGCGCTGCTGCGCCGCCATGCCGGCGACATCGCCGACCGCATGGGCCCGGACGCCCAGGTGATCGAGTACGGCGCCGGCGCGCTCGTGAAGGTGCGCCTGCTGCTGGAGCGCGCGACGCGGCTGCACAGCTTCGTGCCGGTGGACATCTCCGGCCCGCACCTGCTGGCGGCCTGCGAGGCGCTGCAACGCGAGCAGCCCGCGTTGCGCATCCTGCCGGTGGTGGCCGACTTCACCCGCCCCCACGTGCTGCCCGATGCGCCCCCCGAGGGCCGGCGCATCGGCTTCTTCCCGGGCTCGAGCATCGGCAACTTCGATCCGCGCGAGGCGCTCGAGTTCCTGCGCCTGCTGCGCGAGGAACTCGACGGCGGCGCGCTGCTGATCGGCGTCGACCTGATCAAGGAGCCGGCGCGCCTGCATGCGGCCTACAACGACGCCCAGGGCGTGACCGCGCGCTTCAACCTCAACCTGCTGCGGCATGCGCAGCGGGCGCTGGGCCTGGAGTGCGACCCCGCCGGCTTCGACCATTACGCGTTCTACGACCCGCGCAAGCACCGCATCGAGATGCACCTGCTGCCTCGCGGTGAACAGCAGCTGCAGCTGCAGGGACGGCGCTACACGCTGGTGCCCGGCGAAAGCCTGCACACGGAGAACTCCTACAAGTACAGCGTCGAGAGCTTCCAGGCACTGGCACGGGAAGCGGGCTTCCGCCCGTCAGCCCACTGGACCGACGATCAGCGCTGGTTCAGCCTGCACTGGCTGCAGGCCTGAGGCGGGCGACGCTCACGCGTCGTAGCCGTAGACGTCCGCGAGCTTGCTCAGCAGCTCAGGCTCGTCGTCCGTCGAGAAGAAATAGGGGAAGAGGGTGCGGGAGCGCCCTTCGTCCTCGTTCAGCGTGCCGCCGTACTCGCGGACCTTGCTCGCGCCGTAGGCGAGCGACAGGCTCATCAGCACCGCCGGCGCGCCGACGCTGCGGTGCAGGCGCTCCTCGCCGTGCGGCTGGAAATCCAGCATGCGGCGATAGAAGGCCTTGTGCCGCGGATTGACCTCGATCACCAGGAACTCGGCGCCCCAATGGTGGGCCGCATGCAGGTAGGCCAGGTGGAACAGGCTGGCCAGCACCAGCTTGGACGGGCCTTCCGGATCCGCGGCCAGGCGGGTGAATTCGCACAGCTGCCAGCCTTGCTGACGCATGCCGGCCATTTCCTGCGGGAAGCTCTGGTCCGCGGCGAGGTTGCCGCTGTCCCGCCGCAATCCCAGCGTCGACACCAGCCGGCCTTCCCAATAAGCGCCCAGCGTCACGTCCGCGGAACGGCTCAGCCTGTAACCCCGTGACGCGTAGCGACGCTCCAGCAGGGAATGACCAGCGCCTTCCATCAGCGCGCGAATTTCGATGCGGCCATAGGCCGTCTCGCGCGTGACGAGTTCCACCGAGTCGGACCGAACGAAGGGAATCTCCGCGCGAACGGATTGCAGCGCCTGCAAAGGGCTTGCGGGCGCTTCCAGTTCGATGCTCGACAGGTGAGATTCGTCGCTCATTCCCAACTCCAGACTGCTTGGTTATCAAGGGCGAGTCTATGGCCCACTCAAAGTAATTACTGCCGGGCGCTACGATAGATAACAAATGCGTACCTGACCTTACGGGTCTGTCCCGGGTTCGGGTCGGGGTCAATCCCTTGCCAGGGCGAAACCCCGCATTTGAGGGAATTCGGTTACATCCCGGGCACCCCGCCGCAAACCGGCGTCAGCCCTCATCGCCGTTCGATATTGCGGAATCCCCGGGGACCTGCCGGCGGGCCTCCCGGCCGCGGTTTTGTTGCAGGTGTAACCAGATGCGATTCGTTCAGATGCCGAATTCAGGGGACAAAACGCCCAGAATTTTTTGCCGAAACCCTTGGACGGCATGGGGATATTTGTCGCTTCGCGCGCGACGCGCTCGCTGAGCGGCCCGGAAGTTCGTATCGCGTTGCGTCAGATCCAGGGCGTCGCTGCCAGGGTCTCCACGCGCCGTCGGGCGTCGGCCATCAGCGCGTCGACGCGCCCATCCGCCTGGGCCGCGATCGCCTCCAGATCGAACATCGCCGCCAGTTCCTCGGACGACAGCGCCGTCGGCGGCAGGTCGCCGACGTCGATCGCCGCGAGCAGTAGCTGCTCCAGCGTCCCCTGCCCCAAGCGCACCCGGCTGATCAGGTCGCGGACGATGGCCCCGGTGCGCTGCCGGCCCAATCGCGGCATGAGCAGGTGTTCCAGGCGCTCGCTCGCGACCAGTCCCTGGCGCTCGAGCACGTGCGCGCGCATCCGGTCGATCCGCAGCACCGGCTCGGCCAGCGCGCGGTTGAGCGCCTGCACCGCCAGGTGGGCGCCGCCCATCAGGCCGCTCCATTCGGCGAGTTCCGCCGGGTGCTGCCCCAGGCCGCGCTCGTGTTCGGGCGTCATGCAGCCCATCAGGCTGGCGACGCGCTGCGGCGCGCGCTGGACGGCCGCCAGCGCCTGCAGCGCGGCCACCGGATTCTTCTTGTGCGGCATCGACAGGCAGGCGCCATAGCCCTCGCCGGGCGGCTCGTTGAGCTCGTCGACCTCGGCTTGCGCCATCAGCGCGAAGTCCTGCGCCAGCTTGCCGAGGTTGCCGCACAGCAGGCCCGCCTCCATGCCCAGGCGCAACCAGCGGTCGCGCTGCGTGTGCCAGCACATGTCGGGCAGCGGCAGCGACAGCTCGGCGGCCACGGCCGCCAGCATGTCCTCGGCGCGGTCGCCCATCGCGTCCAGCGTGCCGACAGCGCCGCCCAGCTGCAGCAGCAGCGAGGCCTGGCCCTGCTCGCGCAGCCGCTCGGCGCTGCGCAGCAGCGGCATCAGCCAGTTCATCAACTTGAAGCGCAGGCTGATCACCTGCGCCGGCTGCATCATCGTGCGGCCCAGCAGCGGCACGGCGGCGTGCCGCTCGGCCAGCTCGAGCAGCCGGGCGCAGAGCTGCTGCAGGTCGTCGTCGATCAGGCGCAGCGCCTCGCGGGTGCGCAGCACCATCGCGGTATCGACCAGATCCTGCGCGGAGGCGCCGCGATGCACGTAGACCGCGGCGGACGGGTCGAACAGCGCGACCGTCTCGCGCAGCCGCTGCACCACCGGCAAGGCCAGGTTGCCGCTGCGGGGCGCCGCCGCCACGAGCGCCGGCACGTCATAGAGCTCGGCGCGGCACAGGCTGGCGATCGCCTGCGCCGCCGGCGCCGGGATCATGCCCACGCGGGCCGCGGCCCGCGCGAGCGCGGCCTCCACATCCATCATCGACTGGACCACCGCGGTCGGCGAGAACACCGATTCCATCGCGGTGGACGACAAAAAAGCCTCGAACAGCATCTACGTCCTCTCGGTCGAGGATGCTATCGAGGCTCCTGCGTACGCCGTACTCAAGCAAACCCGCTTGGGGTTTGTCTCGGCCGGTGATCGCCCCTCCTTTTTTCACTCCCGCTCCCCGCTTGCGGGGAGCGGGCGGGGGTGAGGCACCCCCCCAGGCGCTCAGTTGGCCGGCACGTACATCTGCGCCAGACGGCTCATCAGGCGCAGCGACAGGCGATGCATCGTGATGACCTCCAGCAGGCCGTTGCGATGCAGCTCGACGATCTTCGCGTCGGGCAGTTCGGCCAGGGCCTTCTCGTTGATGGTCATGAAACCGTCGACATCGAGCTTCTCGCCGCTGGGCAGCTGCGCCTCGAAGCGCATGTCCTGCAGCAGGTCCAGGTCCTGCAGCAGTTCGCAGGCCTGGCGGGTGCGCTCGGCCTCGCGCTCGAAGTCCTCGCAGAACTGCTTGGCGTTGAGCAGCAGCTCGGAGGCCTCGCCGTCCTCCTTGAACAGCGGCTCGCCGTCGGTCTCGGAGAACGCGCCGGAGCCCATGTCCAGGCACAGCGCCATGTCGCTGCCGTTCTCCTCGATGCGGGCCATCGCGAAGGGCCAGCGGCGCACGTAGGCCGGCACGTAGCGGCCGGTCCACTGGCCGTCCTTGACGAACAGGTTGCTGCCCTGCTTCAGGCCGAACACGGCCAGCGGCGCGATCGCCGGACGCTGGCCTTCCGCGGCCTGGCCGACGCGCACGAACACCACCGGGTACTCGAGGCTCGCATCGGCGAACTCGGCCACGGCGACGAACAGCGAGTTCAGCTGGGTCACGCGGTCCAGCACCGGCGCGCCGATCTTCATGCGCGTGCTCTTGTGCTGCACCCGGTCCACAGGGACCAGGTTTTCATACATCGGGGGGTTGCTCATTGATTCACTCCATCGTCCGCCAGTCGCGAGACCAGCACCTTGTCCACACGCTTGCCGTCGAGGTCGACCACCTCGAATCTCCACGCGTCCCACTCCACCACATCGGCCGTGCGCGGCAAGCGCCCCAGCAGCAGCATCACCATGCCGGCCAGGGTGTTGTAGCGCCCACGGTCCTCCTCGGGCAGTTCCTTCAAGTCCAGCCGGTCCTTCAGCTCGGTGACGGGGATCAGGCCGTCCATCAGCCAGCTGCCGTCCTCGCGCTGGACCGCCCAGGCGTCCTCGCCGTCGGACGAGTTGAACTCGCCCGCGATCGCCTCCAGCACGTCGCGCATCGCGACCACGCCCTGCACCTCGCCGTACTCGTCGACGACGAAGGCCAGCGGCGTGTCGGTGCCGCGCATGTGCGCGAGCAGCTCCATGCCGGACAGCGTCTCGGGCACGAACACGGGCGGCTCCAGGCCGGTGGACAGGTCCAGCATCTCGCCGGCCAGCACGCGGGCCAGCAGGCTCTGCGCGCTCACCGTGCCGACCACGTCGTGCAGGCCGCCGCGGCAGACCGGGTAGCGGCTGTAGCCGTGCGCGCGCAGGATCTGCAGCACCTGCTCGGCGCGATCGGTCGCATCCAGCCAGGCGATCTCGGCGCGCGGGATCATCATCGAGCCGATCTGGCGCTCGTCCAGCCGGAACACGTTGCGCACCATCTGGTGCTCGTGTTCCTCGATCACGCCGGCGTCGCGGCCTTCCTCGAGGCTGGCGGCGATCTCCTCCTCGGTCACCAAGCGATTGGCGCGCCCGCCCATGCCCAGCAGCTTCAGCGTGAACTCGGTGCAGAAGCTCAGCAGCTTGACGAAGGGCCGCGTGATCAGCGACATGATCTCCATCGGCGGCGCGACCAGGCGCGCGACGTTCTCCGGGAACATCTGGCCCAGGCGCTTGGGCACCAGCTCGCCGAAGATGATGGTCACGAAGGTCAGCACCAGCACGACCAGGCCGGTGGCGGTGATGTCGGCGGCGCGCTCGCTGAGCGGGGTGTGGGCGCGCAGCACCTCGGCCAGCGGCCCGGAGAAGGCCGCCTCGCCGACGATGCCGTTGAGCACGCCGATGGAGGTGATCCCGATCTGGACGGTGGACAGGAACTTGGTGGGGTTCTCGTGCAGGTCCATCGCGGCCTGCGCGCCTCCCTCGCCACTCTCCACCATCACTTGCAAGCGTGCCTTGCGGGCGGCCGTGAGGGCCATCTCCGACATGGCGAACAATCCGTTGAGCAGTATCAGGAAGAGAACTAGGGCGGTATCCATTGACAGCGCGGACCGGGTGAAAACCCCGAGTCGCGCCCAAAACACAAGGTCGGCAAGGGTAGCAGAGCCGGCGTGACGCCGACACCGCAAAATCCCCGTATGCATTACCTCATCGGCGATCTCCAGGGCTGCTGCGACGCGCTTGCCCGGCTGCTGGAAAAGATCGACTTCTCCCCGTCCCGCGACCGCCTCCACCTCCTGGGCGACCTGGTCAACCGCGGCCCCGATTCCCTGACGACGCTGCGCCGCCTGCAATCGCTGGGCGACGCGGCGCACTGCCTGCTGGGCAATCACGACCTGCACCTGCTCGCGACTGCCGCCGGCGTGCGCGCCCCGCACAAGGGGGACACGCTGGACGCGATCCTGCAGGCGCCGGACCGCGAGGCGCTGCTGGAGTGGCTGCGCCGGCAGCGGCTGGCGGCGCGGGCGCAGGGCTGGCTGATGGTGCATGCGGGCGTGGTGCCGCAATGGGACGCCGCGCAGGTCCTGTCCCTGGCGGAGGAAGTGCACACGCTGCTGCGCGGCCCGGAACTGGCGGACTTCCTGCCGCAGATGTACGGCAACGAGCCCGACCGCTGGAGCGACGAGCTGACGGGCGCGCCGCGGCTGCGTTTCATCATCAACGTGCTGACGCGGATCCGCTTCTGCAATGCGAAGGGCCGCCTGGACTTCAAGACCAAGGAGGGCCTGGGCACGGCGCCGGAAGGCTTCATGCCCTGGTTCGACGTGCCGGAGCGGCGCACGGCGGGTGACCCGGTGGCCTTCGGGCACTGGTCCACGCTGGGCCTGGTGCAGCGGCCGGACCTGCTGGCGCTGGACACCGGCTGCGTGTGGGGCGGCGAACTGACGGCCGCCCGCGTGGCCGACGGCCAGGTGCTGGAGATCATCCAGGTGCCCTGCGCGCAGGCGAGGAAGCCAGGGGCGGACTGAACGAAGGCCGACGGCACGCATACAATGCGCGCCTTCTCCAAGGAGACGTGGCCGAGTGGTTTAAGGCAGCGGTCTTGAAAACCGCCGAGGGTTCGCGCCCTCCGTGAGTTCGAATCTCACCGTCTCCGCCACCCATGAACGCCCTCACGACCGCCAGCCCCCCCGCCCTGCTCGCCTTGATCGGCGGCAACGAGGACCGGCTGACGCCCGGCATCGTGCTGCGCGAGCTGGTCGCGGCTTGCGCCGCCTCTCATGCGGGCGGCGGGCCGCTCCGGGTTGTCGTGCTGAGCACCGCCAGCGGCGAGCCCGACCTGCTCTGGTCCCAGTACGAGCCCGCCTTCCGGGCGCTGGGCGCCGTGCCGGCCTGGCTCGATCCGCGCGACCGCGAGGCCGCGGGCGCGGACGACGCGCTGCAGGCCTTGCGGTCGGCCGACCTGCTGTTCATGACGGGCGGCGACCAGGAGCGCCTGCTCGACGTCATCGGCGACACCCCCCTGCACGCGCTCATCCGAGAACGCCACCGCACCGGCGAACTCGCGATCGCCGGCACCAGCGCGGGCGCCTCGGCGCTCGGCGCCCACATGCCGGTGGGCGACCTCAATGAGCAGTTCGCCGGCCCCTCGCAGCCGCTGCACGCCGCGCTTGGACTGATGCCGGCCCTCGTGATCGACCAGCACTTCGCGCAGCGCAAGCGCCATGCGCGGCTGCTGCAACTGGTCTCGCTCGACCCGCGCCGCACCGGCGTGGGCATCGACGAGGACACCGCGCTGATCGTCCGTCCCGGCCACGACTTGCGCGTCGTCGGCGCGGGCGCCGTGACGGTCATCGACGGCTCCCGAATGACCGACCGGCGCGAGCCGTCCTCCGTCATCGCCTTCGAGCAACTCGGCTTCTTCCTGTTGCCATCCGGCACCGCACTGCGATTCAACGACCCGGCCACGCCACCGCATCTGCAGCGACTGCTCCGCGCAATCGCCTCGCCCGCTCCGCTGATCGGCTGAGTTCGCCTCAGCCGGCAATGTGGGCCTCGAAGCCCACGCGTCCCGGCGCCACGTCATCGCGCAGCTGATGCCCATCCGGGTAGTCGCCGCCGTTCTGGGCGCGGAAGGCAATCGGCGCTTCATCGAAGACGCCCGCAAGGCGCAGGCGCCACGCCGCCTTCGCCGCCTCGACGTCTTCCGCCGTCATCCGGCCCACGCCGTGTACCGCATGCGTCTTCAGCACCGACATGCCGGGATAGAACAGCGTGCCGTGGGTGATCGGGAACAGCAGTTGATCGATCGGACCGTTGATGCCGCGCGGCGAGTAGTCCGCCGCCGGCCCGCCGGTCGTCACCGAAACCATCGCACGCCGGCCCGCGAGGCCGCCTTCGCCGTAACGGAAGCGGTTGCCCTGCCCGTGGCGGCCATAGGCCAGGCCGTAGGCCCAGACGCGGTCGATCCAGCCCTTCATGATGGCCGGCATGCCGAACCACCACAGCGGGAACTGCAGGATCACCAGGTCGGCGGCCAGCAGCTTGCGCTGTTCCTCGACGACATCGGCCGGCTGATGGCCGTGCTCGAAGGCATGGCCGGATTCGCGCACGAAATTCAAGCGCGTCGCGTCGGCGCGCACGGGGAAGTCGGCCCCGCCGTAGACGGCACGCCAGCCCATCGCGTAGAGATCGGACTGCAGCACGGCATGCCCGGCCGAGCCCAGCGTTTCCGCCGCGACGCCCACCAGCGTGCGTGTCAGCGAGGTCGGCTCGGGATGCGCGTGGACGATCAGCACGGTCTTGCGACCTGCGGCGGAGGCGGCGGTGGAAGCGGAAGCGGCGGCTGCCGCAGCGCCGGTGGCGACGGGATGGTCTCTGTTGGGCGTAGTGGTCATGTCGGACTCCAGAAGATCGGGAATGAGCGTCAGTCTGACGAGCGCGGCCCCATCCGTGAAATCACGTCTTCTCTGCCCTACTATCCAAAGCATGGATACCAGCCGGCTCGACCTCAACCTGCTCGTGACGCTCGAGGCACTGCTGACCGAGCGCAATGTCACCAAGGCCGCCGCCCGGCTGGGCCTCAGCCAGCCCGCGGTCAGCGCGCAGCTCAGCCGGCTGCGCGATGTCTTCGAGGACCCGCTGCTGCTCCCGGCGCAGCGCGGCATGACGCCCACCGCGAAGGCCTTGTCGCTGTTCGAACCGCTGCGCCAGGCGCTGGACCAGGTGCGCGGGGTCGCGAGCTCGCACCTGCACTTCGAGCCGGGCAGCGCCGAACTGACGGTGACCATCGCCGCCTCGGACTACCTGCAGGCCTCGGTCCTGCGGCCGCTGGTGCTGCGGCTGCGACGGGAAGCACCGGGCGTGCGCATCGCCGTCCGGCACCTGGACCCGCACCAGCATGCCGCCCAGATGGCGCGCGGCGACGTCGACCTGGGCCTGATGCAGCCGATCGAGGCCGCGGACAGCCTGCGGCTGCGCCCGCTCTTCCATGAGCGCTACGTGCTCATCGCGCGGCGCGGCCATCCCGCCGTCAGCGGCCGGCTCACGGCCAAGGCCTTCTCCAAACTGGAGCAGGTGGTCGTCTCGCCGGCCGGTGGCGCCTTCAGCACGCCGGTGGACCAGGCGCTCGCGGGGCTCGGGCTGACGCGTCAGGTCGTGCTCTCGGCGGCGTCCTTCCTGTTCGTACCCGACATCGTCGGCCGCTCCGACCTGGTCGCCCTGGTGCCCGAGCGCCTGGTCAAGGGTCAGGCCGCCGGCCTGCAGGTGCTGCCGCCGCCGCTGCCGATCGACGGCTTCGACATCGCCATGGTCTGGCACGAGCGCAACCACGGCCACGCGGCGCAGCGCTGGCTGCGCGATCAGGTGTTCGCGATCGCCGGGCCCCGCGCGCGCGCGGGCACGGACGCCGGCCCGTCGTGAATTCCGTCGCGCGGGACCTGTTGCGCCTTGGCGTTTTCACCAAGCCGGCCGACACATCCTGAAACGAACATGCGCCCCGCGTGGTCAGAACGGTCGTCACCTCGATAGAAGCCGCCGCCACGCTTCGAGGGAGAGCAACGATGGGACATCCTTCCGGACTGACCGGCTTCCGCAAGATCTACGCTGCCTGCGATCGCGCGATGCTGCTGATCCTGGCGGTCAGCTGGCTGCTCGCGCTGGGGCTGGGCTGGCGCTATGCGCAGTTCGGGCTGGCGACGGGCCTCGGCACCGCGCTGCTGGCCGTGGCCGGGCTGGCCTACGCGGCGGCACCGGGCGCCACCGCCACGCGCATGACGCTCACCACCGCGCAGGCGCTGATGGTGATGCTGCACATCCACCTCGGCGGCGGCATGGTGGAGCTGCACTTCGGCGTCTTCGTCACGCTGGCCTACCTGCTGATGTACCGCGACTGGAAGGTGCTGGTGCTGGGGGCGGCGCTCTTCGCCGTCCACCACCTGCTCTTCGACCGCCTGCTCGCCGCCGGTTTCGGCACCTACTGCCTGAGCGAACCCGACTTCGGCCGCATCGTGCTGCATGCGGCCTACGTCGTCGCGCAGACCGGCATCGAGCTGGTGATGGCCGCGCACATGCGGCGCAACACCAAGGAAGGGCTGGAGCTGCACGACCTGGTCCGCGCGCTGGGCAGCCGCGACGACCGTCTCGCGCTCGACGTCGCGCATGTGAAGGCGAGCACGCCGGCGGGACTCAAGATCAAGGACTCGCTGCAGCGCCTGAACGCGGCGATGGCGCGCGTGCGGGAAGCGGCGCAGCACATCGGCAGCGCCTCGACGCAGATCGCCGCCGGCAACACCGACCTCTCGGGCCGCACCGAGCAGGCGGCCGCCAGCCTGCAGGAAACCGCCGCTTCGGTGCAGCAACTCGCGGCCACGGTGCGTCATACCGCCGAGGCCGCGCAGCAGGCCCGCGAGCTCTCCGACCAGGCGATGCGGGTCGCCGATGCCGGCGGCAGCGCGGTCACCCGCGTCGTGTCGACGATGGAGGAGATCCACCGCGCTTCCGGCCGCATCGCCGACATCATCGGCGTCATCGACGGCCTGGCCTTCCAGACCAACATCCTGGCGCTGAACGCTGCGGTCGAGGCCGCGCGCGCCGGCGAGCAGGGCCGCGGCTTCGCGGTGGTGGCGGCGGAGGTCCGCACGCTCGCGCAGCGTTCCGCGCAGGCGGCCAAGGAGATCAAGACCCTGATCGGCGCCTCCACCGAGCAGGTGGGCAGCGGCGCGACGCTGGTGCAGGAGGCGGGCCGCACGATGGCCGACATCGTGGCCTCGGTGCAGCGCGTGGGCGCGCTGATCAACGACATCGCCGATGCCGCCGGCGAACAGCGCCGCGACTTCGGCCGCATCGACGCCGCGGTCACGCAGCTCGACGAGATGACGCAGCGCAACGCCGCGCTGGTGGTCGAGTCGGCCTCCGCGGCGACCACGCTCGACGACCACGCCAGCCAGCTCAACCGGGTCGTCGGCGCCTTCGACCTGGGCCGGAGTCAGGGCTATCCCGCGTGACGCCGCAACGACATCCCGGGGCGTCGCCGGCCGCACCGGAACGCACGCCAAACGCTCGACAAACGTTCTCTTAACCTGAAGCTGTCCCGAAGCTGTCGGGATCCCTTCATGGACCGGTCGCTGCGCAGAAACGCGTACGACACGGACCGGCGCGACCGGAACCATGGGCACATCTCGGACCTCCCCGGTGTGCCTCATGACCCTCAATCGATCGCTCGCGAGAGGCTTGTTCCTCGCCGCGGTGGCCCTGTTCTTCGGACTGGGCGCGCTGCGTTATCCCATCGGCCGCATGGACCATGCCGGTCCCGGGCTGTTCCCGCTGATGATCAGCGTCCTGCTGGGCCTGGTGGCGCTGGCCACCATCGTGCGCGGCGTCGTCGCGGGCGGGCCCGGCCTGGACTTCAAGGTCCGCAACATCGGCCTGATCCTGGCGGCGCTGTGCGCGTTCTCGCTGGTCTCGCGCTTCCTCAACATGTCGGCCGGCATCGTGGTCATGGTGTTCATCGCCACGGCCGCGGGCAGCAACTACTCGTGGAAGCGCAACGTGGTGATCTCGATCGGCCTGCTGGCGATCGCCTTCATCTTCCAGAAGTTCCTCGGCCTCAACCTGCCGCTGCTGTAAGGACCCGGCCATGGACATCCTGCACAACCTCGCCTTCGGCTTCGAGCACGCGCTGACCTGGCAGAACCTGATGTTCTGCGCGATCGGCTGCGTGGTGGGCACCCTGGTCGGCCTGCTGCCGGGCCTGGGCCCGCTGGCCACCATCAGCGTGCTGCTGCCGCTGACCTATTCGATCCCGGTCAACGGCGCGCTGATCATGCTGGCCGGCATCTACTACGGCGCGCAGTACGGCGACAGCGTCAGCGCGATCACGATGAAGATCCCGCACGCCAGCTCCATCGTGGCCTGCATCGACGGCTACCAGATGACCTTGAAGGGCAAGACCGGTCTGGCGCTCTTCACCGCGGGCATCTCGAGCTTCATCGGCGGCACCGTCGCCATCGTCGTGCTGGCCTGCCTGGCGCCGACGCTGGGCGAGGTGGCCTTCCTCTTCGGCCCGGCCGACTACTGCGCGCTGATGCTGCTGGGCTTCCTGTGCGTGAGCTTCGTGACCACGGGCAGCCTGCTCAACGGCTTGGCGATGTGCCTGATCGGCGTGCTGTTCGGCCAGATCGGCACCGACGTCAACTCCGGCATGGAGCGCTACACCTTCGACATGCCCTTCCTGGCCGAAGGCGTGGGCCTGGTCAGCATCGCGCTGGGCTGCTTCGGCATCGCGGAGATCTCGAAGAATCTGGACGCGAAGAACGAGCGCACGCCCTTCAACGGCAAGATCCACCTGATGCCGACCTGGGCCGAGTTCAAGCGCATCATCCCCAGCGCGCTGCGCGGTAGCGTGGTGGGCTCGGTGCTGGGCATCCTGCCCGGCGGCGGCCCGACGATCGCGCAGTTCGCCGCCTACGCGGTGGACAAGAAGGTCAGCAAGTACCGCCACGAGATCGGCGACGGCGCCATCGAGGGCGTGGCCGGCCAAGCCGCGGCGGACGAGTCGGCCGCGCGCACCAGCTTCATCCCGCTGATGAGCATCGGCATCCCGGAGAACCCGGTGATGGCGCTGATGATGGCCGCGTTCATCATCAAGGGCATCCAGCCGGGGCCCAACATGATCGGCGGGCACCCCGACATCTTCTGGGGCCTGGTCGCCTCGATGTGGGTGGGCAACGTGTTCCTGGTCGTGCTGAACGTGCCGCTGGTGCGCTACTGGCTGTCGGTCTTCAAGATCCCGTACAACGTGCTGTTCCCGTCGATCCTGTTCTTCTGCTGCATCGGCACCTTCAGCGTCAACAACAACCTGGACGACATCTTCGTCACCGCGGCCTTCGGCCTGGCGGGCTACATCTTCATGCGGCTGGACATGGACCCGGCGCCCTTGATGCTGGGCTTCATCCTGGGCCCGATGCTGGAGGAGAACTTCCGGCGCGCGATGCTGATCAGCCGCGGCAAGTTCGACGTCTTCGTGCAGCGCCCGATCAGCGCGACGCTGCTGGGGATCATCGCGATCTTCATCGCCTGGCAGTTCATCGCCTTCCTCCTGGCCAATCGCAAGGGCGCCAAGCCCGCGGCGGGCGGTCATGACGACGACGATGCCCAAGGCAAGGACGGCGGCGGGGTGACGCCGCAGGTGGCCTGAGTCCACCCCCATCGGCTCGGCCCTCGGGTGGGTGCGAGTCCGGCTCGGTCCCTTTCGGCCGTCGCCCGCGATCGCGGGCGGCGGCTTTTTTGTCGCCGGCGGCAGACGGCCGCGGGGGCTCAGACCTTGCGGGGCGACACGCCGCCGTCGAGCCGCATCGCGGCGCCGGATCAGCGACTGCCGAGCATCCCCTTGCGCTCGATGAATGCGACCACCTCGTCGAGCCCGCTCAGCGTCTTGAGGTTGGTCATCACGAAGGGCCGCGTCGGGCGCATGCGTTTCGTGTCCGCCTCCATGACCTCGAGGTTGGCGCCGACATGCGGCGCGAGGTCGGTCTTGTTGATCACGAACAGGTCGCTCTTCGTGATGCCGGGACCGCCCTTGCGCGGGATCTTCTCGCCGGCGGCGACATCGATGACGTAGATCGTCAGGTCGCTCAGCTCCGGGCTGAAGGTCGCGGCCAGGTTGTCGCCGCCGGACTCGATGAAGACGACGTCCGCGTCCGGGAACTGCGCCAGCATGCGGTCGATCGCCTCGAGGTTGATCGACGCGTCCTCGCGGATCGCCGTGTGCGGGCAGCCGCCGGTCTCCACGCCCATGATCCGCTCGGCGGGCAGCGCGCCGCTGACGGTCAGCAGGCGCTGGTCTTCCTTGGTGTAGATGTCGTTGGTGATGGCGACCAGGTCCCAGCGGTCCCGCATCGCCTTGCACAGCATCTCCAGCAGCGTCGTCTTGCCGGAGCCGACCGGACCGCCGATGCCCACCCGCAGCGGCGGCAGCGTCTTGGTGCGACCGGGAACGTGATGCAGCGGCGAGGCGTGGGGCGTGGTGGTGCTCATGATCGGAACAGTCGGGAGTACTGGGTTTCGTGGCGCGCCGCGAGGATGGACAGCATCGGCGCGAAGAGCTGACGCCGCGCGGGCGGCGTGGCGACGGCCTCGGCCACCGCGGCGGGGATCTCGGCCGCCAGGCGCCCCAGCACGCGCTGGCCGGCGGTCTGGCCCAGCGGCACGGCCTTCAGCGCGGCCTGCACCTGGTTCTCGGCCCAGCCGAAGGCCTGCGCGTGCAGCGCCTGGTCGACAGGCACGTCGATCGTCGACAGCGCGAGCGCCATGACGAAGGCATGGTGGGCGGGCCGCCCCTCACCGCAGTCGACCAGCAGCGCCAGCTGCGCCGCCGTGGCCATCGGCTGACCACGCAGCCAGACGAGCAGGGACTGTCCCATCTGCTCGCTCTGCAGCCGGGCCTCGGCGCCGTCGCGCGTGGTGCGCAGCCAGCGGGCCAGCGCGCGCAGCGCCGGTTCGTCGCCGGCGCGCCAGGCGACGATGCCTTCGGCGATGGCCGCCAGGTCGCCGCGCGCGAGCAGCCGCAGCTGCTGGCTCAACCAGGCGCCGGCGCTCGCGTCGTCATGCACGTGGCCGTGCTCGACCGCCGCCTCCAGCCCCTCGGAGTAGGAGAACGCCCCGATCGGCAACGCCGGCGACGCGAGCCAGACCAGCCGCAGCAGCGGCGGGACGGGATCAGTGGTCGTGTCCACAACCCGGGCCATGCACGTGCGGCGTCGTGGCCGACTGGATGGCGATGGTCTTCTTCGGCGCGGCCGCGGGCGCTGGGGCATGGCTGTGCTCATGCGCATGGCCGTGCTCGTGCTCGTGTGCATGGTCGTGCCTATGGCCGTGGTCATGTCCATGGCCGTGGCCGTGGGAGTGCCCGTGGCCACCGGCCGCATAGGCGCCGCCTTCAGGCTCGAAGCCCTCCTCCACCGCGTTCACGATCAGGTGCATCGCGCGCAGCATGTCGGCCAGCACATGGTCCGGCTCGATCTTGAGGTGATCGGGCTGGAGCTCGATTTGCACATGGCGGTTGCCCAGGTGATACGCCGCGCGGACCAGGTCGAACGGCGAGCCGTGCGACGCGCACGCGGTGATGCGCAGCAGCGGCTGCGGCGCGGCGATCACGCGCACCAGCGAGCCGTCCTCGGCCACCAGCACGTCGCCGCCGCGCACCGCGGTGCCGCGCGGCAGGAAGACGCCGAGCTCGCGGCCCTGGTTGTCGGTGGCCTGGAAGCGGCTCTTCTGGCGCGTGTCCCAGTCGAGCGTGACGGTCGCCGCGCGCTTGAGCAGCACCGGCGCGAGACCGGCGCCCTGCGCCAGCAGTTTGGAGACTTGGATCATTCAGAATAGGAAGTAGCGCTGCGCCATCGGAAGCACCGAGGCGGGCTCGCAGTGCAGCAGCAGGCCGTCGGCGCGCACCGCGTAGGTCTGGGGATCGACCTCCATCCGCGGGGCGTAGGCATTGTGGACCATGTCCTTCTTGCCCACGCCGCGGATGCCCTTCACCGCCACCGCCGTCTTCGCGAGCCCATAGCGCGCGGCCACGCCGCCCGCGATCGCGGCCTGCGACACGAAGCTCAGCGAGGCCCGCGCCAGCGAGCCGCCAAAGCTGCCGAACATCGGCCGGTAGTGCACCGGCTGCGGCGTCGGGATCGAGGCGTTGGGATCGCCCATCGCAGCCAGCGCGATCACGCCGCCCTTGAGGATCAGCGAGGGCTTGACGCCGAAGAAGGCCGGCTTCCAGATCACCAGGTCGGCCCATTTGCCGACCTCGATGCTGCCGACCTCGTGACTGATGCCGTGCGCGATCGCCGGATTGATCGCGAGCTTGGCCACATAGCGCTTCACGCGGCCGTTGTCGTGGCGCTCGGAATCGCCGGGCAGCTGCCCGCGCTGCTGCTTCATCTTGTGCGCGGTCTGCCAGCAGCGCAGGATCACCTCGCCCACGCGGCCCATGGCCTGCGAGTCGGAGCTGAACATGCTGATCGCGCCGAGGTCATGCAGGATGTCCTCGGCCGCGATGGTCTCCTTGCGGATGCGGCTTTCGGCGAAGGCCAGGTCCTCGGCGATCGCCGGGTCCAGGTGGTGGCAGACCATCAGCATGTCGACGTGCTCGTCGAGCGTGTTGATCGTGTAGGGCCGCGTCGGGTTGGTGGAGCTGGGCAGCACGTTGGCCTCGCCCACCACCTTCAGGATGTCGGGCGCGTGGCCGCCGCCCGCCCCTTCGGTGTGGAAGGTGTGGATGGTGCGGCCCTTGAAGGCCGCGACCGTGTCCTCGACAAAGCCGCTCTCGTTGAGCGTGTCGGTGTGGATCGCGACCTGCGTGTCGGTTACCTCGGCCACGTCCAGGCAATTGGAGATCGCCGCCGGCGTGGTGCCCCAGTCCTCGTGCAACTTCAGGCCGATCGCGCCGGCCTCGATCTGCTCGACCAGCGCTTCCGGCCGGCTCGCGTTGCCCTTGCCGAGGAAGCCCAGGTTCATCGGGAAGGCATCGGCCGCCTGCAGCATGCGCTCGATGTGCCACGGCCCCGGCGTGCAGGTGGTGGCGAAGGTGCCGGTCGCCGGACCGGTGCCGCCGCCCAGCATCGTCGTCACGCCGCTGGCCAGCGCCTCCTCGATCTGCTGCGGGCAGATGAAGTGGATGTGGGAGTCGATCGCGCCGGCAGTGACGATCGCGCCCTCGCAGGCGATGACCTCGGTGCCGGGACCGATGACGATGTCCACGCCCGGCTGCGTGTCCGGATTGCCGGCCTTGCCGATGGCGACGATGCGGTGGTCCTTCAGGCCGATGTCGGCCTTGACGATGCCCCAGTGGTCCAGGATCAGCGCATTGGTCAGCACCGTGTCGACGGCGCCCTGCGCGCGGGTGCGCTGCGACTGCGCCATGCCGTCGCGGATGGTCTTGCCGCCGCCGAACTTCACTTCCTCGCCGTAGCCGCCGGCGCGCAACGTCAGGTCGTCCTCGACCTCGATGACGAGCGCCGTGTCGGCGAGCCGGACGCGATCGCCCACGGTCGGGCCGAACATCTCGGCATAGGCGCGTTTGCCGATGCGGGCCATCACAGCGCTCCCTGGATCAGGCCGCGGAATCCCCAGATCTCGCGCAGGCCGGCGATGTCGACCAGCTCGACGGTGCGTTGCTGGCCGGGCTCGAAGCGCACGGCGGTGCCGGACGCGATGTTCAGGCGCATGCCGCGCGCGGCCTCGCGGTCGAAGCTCAAGGCGGCGTTGGTCTCGGCGAAGTGGTAATGCGAGCCGACCTGGATGGGACGATCCGCCGCGTTGACCACGGTCAGCACCAGCGTGCGGCGGCCCGGATTGAGCTCGAGCTCGCCGGCGTCGGTCAGCAGTTCGCCGGGGATCATGCGATCACCAGCCGGGTCAGCAGGCCCAGGCCCAGCAGCGCGATCGCGCCGCCGGCCGCGCGCGACCAGACCGGCGCCAGCGCGCGCAGCTTCAGCCCCAGCGCCAGGCCGCCCGCATGCAGCAGCGCCGTCGCGAGCACCATGCCCACGAGCGCCGCGCCGCCGCCGAGCTCGGCGCCATGCGCCAGGCCGTGGAAGACGGCGAACGCCCCGACCAGCGCGGCCGATGCCGTGGCGCCCAGCCGCCAGCGCGCCGCGGCGACCAGCCCCAGCACCAGCACCGAGGCGGCGACCATCGGCTCCACGCCCGGCACCGCGAGGCCCTGCGCCCCCAGCCCCAGGCCCGCCAGCGCGCCGACCAGCAGCAGCCCGGCGAAGGCGAAGGGCGCGGCCAGCATGCGCCGGCCGGTCTGCGTGAGCGCGCTCCACAGCCCCACGGCCAGCATCGCGGCGAGGTGGTCCAGGCCGGTGAACGGGTGCATGAACCCGGCCGTCAGGCCATGGTCATGGGCGGCGTCGCCGGCATGGGCGGCGGCCACGGCGGGCAGCGCGGCAACGGCCGTCGCGACGAGGAGGCGTCGGATCATGGGAGGTCCTCAGGGAATCGGTTGATGGACGGTGACGAGCTTGGTGCCGTCGGGGAAGGTGGCCTCGACCTGGATGTCGGGGATCATCTCGGCCACGCCGTCCATGACGTCGTCGCGGGTGAGCAGCTCGCGGCCGGCCTTCATCATCTGCGCGACGGTCCGGCCCTCGCGGGCGCCCTCCATCACGGCGGCGCTGAGGTAGGCCACGGCTTCGGGGTAGTTGAGCTTCAGGCCCTTGGCCTTGCGCCGCTCGGCGAGCAAGGCGGCGGTGAAGATCAGCAGCTTGTCTTTCTCTCGGGGCGTGAGTTCCATGGCCTTGAGCGGGTGGGCGGCGACGCGCCATTCTTGGATGCCGGTCCACCGCTAGCAAGCCCCATGCCGGTGCGGGCACGGTTCATGCATTTCCCGCCCTGCCCCGCCCCATGGACACACCGCCCGCCCCCCAGGACGCCCCGCAGCACATCATCAAGCTGCGGCGGGACTACAACGCCTGGGTCGCCCGCGAGACGCTGGAGGACTACGCGCTGCGCTACACGCCGCAGCGCTTCCGGCGCTGGACGAGCTGGCGCGTGGCCAACACCGCCTTCGGGGCGGCGTCCTTCCTGATCCTGGAGGCGGTCGGCGCGACGCTGCTGCTGCAGTACGGCTGGACCAACGCGGCGCTGGCCATCCTGGCCACCGGCCTGATCATCTTCCTGGCCGGCCTGCCGATCAGCGTCTACGCGGCGCGGCATGGCGTCGACATGGACCTGCTGACGCGTGGCGCCGGCTTCGGCTACATCGGCTCGACGCTGACCTCGCTGATCTACGCGAGCTTCACCTTCATCTTCTTCGCGCTGGAGGCGGCGGTGATGGCCTACGCGCTGGAGCTGGCGCTGGACATCCCGCCGCAGTGGGGCTACCTGCTGTGCGCGCTGGCCGTGATCCCGCTGGTCACCCACGGCATCTCCGCCATCAGCCGGCTGCAGCTGTGGACGCAGCCGCTGTGGCTGGCACTGCTGGTGCTGCCCTTCGCCTGGGTGGGGTGGCTTCATCCTGGTGCATTCGACGGCATCACGACCCAGATTGGGTCGCAATCGGGCACCGCGGCCTTCGACGCGCACGCCTTCGGTGCGGCGCTGACCGTCGGCGTGGCGCTGATCACGCAGATGGGCGAGCAGGCCGACTACCTGCGCTTCATGCCGCGCCAGACCGCCGCGAACCGGCTGGGCTGGTGGGCGGCGGTGCTGGCCGGCGGCCCGGGCTGGATCGTGCTGGGCGTGCTGAAGATGCTGGGCGGCGCGCTGCTGGCCTACCTCGCGGTCAGCCATGCGGTGCCGGCGGAACGCGCGGTCGACCCCAACCAGATGTACCTCGCCGCCTACGAGTACGTCTTCCCGCAGTACGGCTGGGCGGTCGCGGCGACGGCGCTGTTCGTCGTCGTCTCGCAGCTCAAGATCAACGTCACCAATGCCTACGCGGGCTCGCTGGCGTGGAGCAACTTCTTCTCGCGGCTGACCCACAGCCATCCGGGACGCGTCGTCTGGGTCGTGTTCAACACGCTGATCGCGTTCATGCTGATGTCGATGAACGTCTTCGAGGCGTTGGGCCATGTGCTGGGCCTGTACGCCAACGTCGCGATCGCGTGGATCATGGCCGTCGTCGCGGACCTGGTGATCAACAAGCCGCTGGGACTGTCGCCGCCGGGCATCGAGTTCAAGCGCGCCCATCTCTACGACGTGAACCCGGTCGGCGTGGGCGCGATGGCGCTGGCCTCGGTGCTCTCGGTGGCGGCGCACCTCGGGCTGATGGGCACGCTGGCGCAGGCTTGGTCGGCGGCGATCGCGATGGTGACGGCGCTCGCGAGCGCACCGCTGATCGCCTGGGCGACCAGGGGCCGCTACTACCTCGCCCGCCCGGCGGCCGAGATCCAGGCGGCCGGCACCGAGGCCGTGCGGCGCTGCGTGATCTGCGAGCGCGACTACGAGGGCCCCGACATGGCCCACTGCCCGGCGTATCGCGGCGCTATCTGCTCGCTGTGCTGCACGCTGGATGCCCGCTGCGGCGACCTGTGCAAGCCGCACGCCAGCCTCTCGGCGCAGTGGTCGAGCGCGCTGCGCCGGGTGCTGCCGCGCCGCGGCTGGGCCTACATCGACACCGGGCTGGGCCACTACCTGCTGCTGATGCTGGTCATCACGCCGCTGCTGGCGACGCTCTTCGGCCTGCTCTATCACCAGCAGCTGCAGCAGCTGCCGCAGGTGCCGCTGATCGATGCCGCGGCGCAGGACGCCCTGCGCGCGAGCGTGCGCGCGGGCCTGCTGAAGGCCTTCTTCGCGCTGCTGCTGGTGGCCGGCACGGTGGCCTGGTGGCTGGTGCTCGCGCACCAGAGCCGCGAGGTCGCGCAGGAGGAATCCAAGCGCCAGACGCAGGCGCTGATGCGCGAGATCGATTCGCACCGCCGCACCGACGAGGCGCTGCAGGGCGCGCGGCTGCAGGCCGAGCGCGCGCAGGCCGCGGCCGAGGCGGCCAACCAGGCCAAGAGCCGCTACATCAGCACCATCAGCCATGAGCTGCGCACGCCGCTGAACAGCATCCTGGGCTACGCCCAGCTGATGGCGGCGGACGCGGCCCTGCCGCCGCAGCGGCGCCAGGCGGTGCAGGTCATCAAGCGCGGCGGCGAGCACCTGATGCAGCTGATCGACGGCACGCTGGACATCGCCCGCATCGAGGCCGGCCGGCTGAGCCTGGAGCCGGGGCCGGTCCGCTTCGACGAGCTGCTGCGCGAGCTGGCCGACATGTTCGAGCCGCAGGCCGCGGCCAAGGGGCTGCGCTTCCGCTTCGAGCCGCAGGGCGCGCTGCCCGGCTGGGTGCGTGCCGACGAGCAGCGGCTGCGGCAGATCCTCATCAACCTGCTGGGCAACGCGATCAAGTTCACCGCCGCGGGCGAGGTCACGCTGCGGGTGCGGCACGGCCGCGAGATGGCGACGCTGGAGATCGCAGACACCGGCCCCGGCATGGACGCCGCGGAGCTGGCGCGCATCTTCGAGCCCTTCGCGCGCGGAACCCGCGGCACCGGTGGCGCGCCGGGCGCGGGATTGGGGCTGACCATCGCGAAGATGCTGACCGAGCTGATGGGCGGCGAGATGTCCGCGACCAGCACGCCGGGCCAGGGCTCGACCTTCCGGGTGCGGCTGTTCCTGCCGGAGCTGCACGGCCGCATCTGGGACACGCCGCGCATGCGACGCGTCGCCAAGGAGCGCATCGGCCTGGACGGCGCGTCGCCGCGGGTGCTGGTGGTCGACAACGAATCGGATGATCGCCACTTGCTGATCGAACTGCTGGAGCCGCTGGGCTTCACCGTCCGCGAGGCTTGCAGCGGTCACGACGCGCTGGACCTGGTCGCCGCCGGCTGGGTGCCCGACGCGGTGCTGATGGACCTGGCGATGCCGGGCATCGACGGCTGGGAGACGATCCGGCGGCTGCGGCGCATGCTGGGCGACCTGGGCGTGCAGGCGCCCGCCGTGGCGGTGGTCTCGGCCAACGCGTTCGAACGCGGCCAGGACAATGACGCCGGCATCGCCGCACGCGACTTCATCCTCAAGCCGGTGCGCCATGAACTGCTGCTGGACTGGCTGACCGAACGGCTGTCGCTGGCGTGGCGGGCGGCGCCGGACCGGAGCGTGGCGCCGTCCGCGCCGGCAGGGGCCGCCGCCACGTCGACCGCGACATCGACGGCCACATCGACCGCGACATCGGCCGCCACGCCGGTCGCGGTGCCGCCGCCGGCCCGCCTGGCCGGGCTGCGCGAGGCGCTGCAGCTGGGCTACTACCGCGGCGTGCTGCAGCAGCTCGACGCGATCGAGGCGGCCGATCCGGCCTGGCGTGGCTTCTGCGACGCGCAGCGGGCGCTGGCGCGCCAATTCCAGTTCGAGGCGATGCTGCGCGGCCTGCCGCGCGGCGAGGACCTCCCGAGACCGACCGAGTTGGGTGACCCGAGATGAACTCCGCGCTTCCTTCCGCCGTCACGACGCTGCTCGACCAGCAGCAGGGCGATCGCGTCCTGATGGTCGACGACGTGCCCGACAACCTGTCGCTGCTGCATGACGCGCTGGATGAGCACGGCTACACGGTGCTGGCGGCGACGAACGGCGAGGCGGCGCTCGCCTGCGCCCGGCAGGGGCGGCCGGACATCGTGCTGCTGGACGCGATGATGCCGGGCATGGACGGTTTCGAGGTCGCGCGGCGGCTGAAGGCCGATCCCTCGACGGCGCACATCCCGATCGTCTTCATGACGGGGCTGACGGAGACCGAGCACCTCGTCGCCGCGCTGCAGGCGGGCGGTGTCGACTACGTGACCAAGCCGCTGGATCCGCGCGCGGTGCTGGCGCGCATGCAGGTGCACCTGCAGGGCGCGCGCCAGGCCCGCCAGACGCGGCAGGCGCTGGACGCCTTCGGCTACGCGAGCATCGCGGTGCGGGCGTCGTCGGGCCGGCTGCTGTGGCAGACGCCGCTGGCCCGCGAGCTGCTGCAGCTCTACTTCGGCACGGTCGCGCCGCAGACGCCCGCGCCGGTGCTGGCGTGGCTGCGCAAGACGCTCGACGAGATGGCGCGCCAATCGCCGGGCGACGGTGCGCCGCCGCAGGAGCCGCCGCGCCTGTGCGCCGAGCTCGGCGCGCGGCGGCTGAGCTTCCGGCTGCACCACTGCATCGGCGGCGAGGAGCCGAACGGCGCGGGTCCGGAAGCGGCGGCCGGCGTCGGCGCCGCATCAGGCGCTGCGGGCGGCGACTGGCTGATCGTCATGCGCGAGGTCTCGGACGCCGCGGTGATCCGCTCGCTGGGCCTGGCCTTCAGCCTCACCGCGCGCGAGGCCGAGGTGCTGTACTGGGTCGTCAAGGGCAAGATCAACCGCGACATCGGCGAGATCCTGGGCGCCAGCCCGGCGACGGTGAAGAAGCACCTGGAGCGCATCCACGCCAAGCTCGGCGTGGAGACCCGCACCGCGGCGGCCGCGATGGCGCTGACGCGGGTCAGGGAGATGCATCCGCAGTGGGAGGTATGAGGCGCCCGCGGCGCTCACGCGCGGCCGGTCGCCCGTTCCTCCTGAAGCCGCCGGACCGGATCCAGCTGGACCGCGCAGGCGGGCACCATGGCTTCGAGCAGGTCGGCATCGATGGCCTCGAGGATGTCGATGCCGTACTGGCGATGGGCCCGGCGTCCCGCAGAGCTCTTGGAGAGTTGGAAGATGCGTTGAATCTCCGCCCCGAGGCGGGCCGCGAACTCGGCGTTTCCGCACGCCTGCGAGAACAGCGCCGCCTTGGCAACCTGCACGGCCCAGCGCGCCTGGGTTTCGACGTGCGATCCCTTGCTGTCCCGGAGCCCCGCGAGGTTGTGGATGCGCGACTCCAGCACGTCGAAAGGGCTCATCACCCGCAGGAGCTGTCCCTCGGCGATCTCAAAGCTCAGACATCCGGCAATGACCCGCCGAGTGAAAACACCGCATTTCTCCAATCCGCCCGTGGCGAACAGCAGATGGAGGATGTCGACATTGCCTTCCTTCCTGGCAGGGGCCGGGATCCTGACCTGGGCGACCAGAGAGGTCCGTGCCGTCTTTCGGGGCAACTCCACGCGGGCGCCCAGCCGCCTGGCCAGTTCGTGGGCATCCGAGACATCCCCGATCACGTCAGCGTCAGCGGTGATCGCCGCGCCGTGCGTCGATATCCCGTAGCGCTTCATCCAGAAGCCCAGCGCCTGACCTCCCACCAGGATGACGCCAGCCGGCAGGCTGGTGAGCACCCGATCGAGCAAGCGCCCCTCGAGAGCAGCTTCTTCGTCGGGCAGTCGCGGTTGCGTCGTCATGGTCAGTAGGGTGAGTCCAGGGCCCTCGCATTCTTGGCCCGCTCTTCGGTGAACCAGATCGACTCCGAGGGCTGGGACGCTCCGGACTTGATCGCCTCGATGTCCCGTGCCTGCTCGATCCGTTTGGCGGCCCGCAGGTCGTCCTCGATACGCGCCATGGCCTGCGTGCCGTGATCGCCCCGCAACAGCTCCAGCAGCAATTGCGAGCGGACGCCGGAGTTCTCCAGCGCCTGGCCGATGCGCGCCCAGAACTCGACCTGCTGCGCGGCGGAACGGGCCACGTACTCGCCGGTCTCCTGGGCATCTCGGAACAGCTGATTGCTGATCCGGATCGAATTCGAACTCATCGCACCTCCGTAGCAGTTTGCACTCAGAAGATGCACTCTGCCACACTTTGGGGGTCCACGGAGCAAAAGCAACGAAGGCCCCTTGCGGGGCCTTCGTCCTTCATCGATCAGGCGATCCTGGATCGCCTCCGTCTTCAGGGCAGGCGCAGGCGGTCGCCCTCGCGGATCACGGCCGTCTGCTCGCGGCCGCGGCCGATCACGTAGTACACGGTCAGGACCTTGGACTCGCCGTAGGCCGGGTCGCCGCCCGCCAGGTCGTTGTCGGCCTGCACGTCGAGGCGGCCGCCGCGGCTGATGTTGCGCAGGCGCTCGGTCACGTCGACGTAGCGGCCGCCGCTGCCGTAGGTGGCCCGCACGATCGTCAGGCGCTGGCTCGGCGGACCGTAGTCGCCACCACCGGCGCCCGGCCGGCCGTCCCAGCCGCCGTTCCAGCCGCCCTGGCCCCAGTCGCCACGGCCCCAGCCGGTGAACTGGCCGCCGTCGATCCAGGCGCCCTCGCGGTAGTCGAAGGTGCGCACCTGGCCGCTGCGGTCGCGGGCATAGATGCGCAGCATCTTCGTGCGGCCGACCGCCGGGTCGTCGCGGAACAGGTCATTGGTCACCCGCACCTTCGCGTCGCGGCGCGCCAGTTCGCGCAGGCGGCCGGTGACGTCGATGCTGGCTTCGGGAACGCCGTAGCGCGCGCCCAGGATGGCGTAGGCGCCGTCGTCATGGCCACCGGGACCGTCCCAGCCACCGCTGCCGCCGCCCTGGCCCCAATCGCCGCCGCGCCAGCCGGTGAAGTCGTTGCCGTCGATGATGTTGCCCTCGCGGAACTCGAACACGCGGGTGTCGCCATCGCGGTTGCGCGCGTAGATGCGCAGCACCTTCGAGCGCCCCACGTCCGGGTCGTCGCCGAAGAGCCCGTTGGTCACCCGCACGCGGTCGTCGCGCCGCGCCAGTTCCTTCAGCTGGCCGGTGACGTCGATGTTGTGCTGGGGCGTCCCGTAGCGCGCATTCAGGATCTGCCAATCGCCATCGTCGCGCGCCCAGGCGGAGCCGCCCGTCAGCATCGTCGCCAGCAGCATCAGCGCCGCCAGCAGCCATCGCGCCATCGCGCGGTCCGGCCGCCGGGCCGGCAAGGGGGTCGAACTCATCGCCATCGCAGTCATCGTTCTGCTCCTGTTTCTTTCCTGTTGTCCGGAGTCGGGGACCAACCCCTGCGCCTGCGGCCCTCGGCCGCGCTCCGGGGAGGGGCCGGATGTTGCCTCAACGGCAGGGGTTTCCCGATGGTGCACGCACGTTTCTTCGAGGTGTTACGAGCGGTCACCGCCCGCCACCCCCACGCACGCGCCCCGCATACGCCATGTGCCGTATATGCCCCGCAGGCCCGGCTTCCTAGCATCCGGTCACTTCCCGAAGTCCTGTGAAGTCCGCCGACGTCCTCTTCATCCACCGGAGCTCCCCATGTCCTCGCATCCGAAAGCCCCCCGCCGCTTCACGCTCAAGACCCTGGCCGTCGCCGGCGCGCTCGCCGGCCTGAACCTCGCCGCCCTGCCCGCCTTCGCCGCCGACACCATCAAGGTCGGCGTGCTGCACAGCCTGTCCGGCACGATGGCGATCTCCGAGACCGTGCTCAAGGACACCGTCCTGATGGCCATCGACGAGATCAACGCCAAGGGCGGCGTGCTGGGCAAGAAGCTCGAGCCGGTGGTCGTCGACCCCGCGTCCAACTGGCCGCTCTTCGCCGAGAAGACCCGTCAGCTGCTCACGCAGGACAAGGTCTCGGTGATCTTCGGCTGCTGGACCTCGGTGTCGCGCAAGTCGGTGCTGCCGGTGGTCGAGGAGCTCAACGGGCTGCTCTTCTACCCGGTGCAGTACGAGGGCGAGGAGCTCAGCAAGAACGTCTTCTACACCGGCGCCGCGCCCAATCAGCAGGCGATTCCGGCCGTCGACTACCTGATGTCCAAGGACGGTGGCGGCGCCAAGCGCTGGGCGCTGCTGGGCACCGACTACGTCTACCCCCGCACCACCAACAAGATCCTGCGTGCCTACCTGAAGAGCAAGGGCGTGAAGGACAGCGACATCGACGAGAAGTACACCCCGTTCGGCCACAGCGATTACCAGACCATCGTCGCCGACATCAAGAAGTTCTCGGCCGGCGGGAAGACGGCGGTGGTGTCGACGATCAACGGCGACTCCAACGTGCCGTTCTACAAGGAGCTCGGCAACGCCGGGCTGAAGGCCAAGGACGTGCCGGTGGTGGCGTTCTCGGTGGGCGAGGAGGAACTGCGCGGCGTGGATACCAAGCCGCTGGTGGGACATCTGGCGGCGTGGAACTACTTCATGTCGATCAAGAACCCGACCAACGATGCCTTCATCAAGAAGTGGGCGGCGTATGCGAAGGCGAAGAACATCCCGGGCCACAAGGACAAGCCGCTGACCAACGATCCGATGGAGGCGACCTACATCGGCATCAACATGTGGAAGCAGGCGGTGGAGAAGGCCAAGTCGACCGACGTCGACAAGGTGATCGCCGCGATGGGCGGGCAAACCTTCACGGCGCCGTCGGGCATCACATCCAAGATGGATGAGAAGAACCACCATCTGCACAAGTCGGTGTTCATCGGCGAGATCCGCGCGGATGGCCAGTTCAACGTGGTGTGGAAGACGCCCGCGCCGGTCAAGGCCAAGCCGTGGAGCCCGTACATCGCGGGCAACGAGGGCAAGCCGGATGAGCCGGTGAAGAAGTGAGCGAGAAGGCCCTCCCCCCGGCCCTCTCCCGCTTGCGGGAGAGGGAGGGGTGAGGGCCAGCGTCCTGTGCAGTCCATGGATCGGAGCGCCCGATGAACCTGTTCCTTCGCTGGCTGGCCGCTTGCCTGTCAGCGGCCTTCCTGGCGTTCGCCCCGGCGGCCCATGCGCTGACGCAACCCCAGGCGCTGGCCGTCGCGCAGGGCGAGACCGACGACCGCATCGCCGCGATCGGCCGTCTCGTCGCGACGCCGGACGACCGGACCGCCCCGCTGCTGCAGGCGCTGGCGGATGAACGCCTCAAGCTCGGTCCCGACCAGCGCGTGCTGATCGCCTCCGAGGCCGGCGTCGTCGATGCCGCGACCGGCGCGGCGGTGACACTGGCCGCCGAGGCCGCGTCCTCCCTCGAGGACGTGATGCTCAACAACCGCCTGCGCGGCGCGCTCGATGGCGCGCTGGCCGCGCTGCGGCTGTCGAGCGCGGACCGCTCCGAGCGCCTCGCCGCCGCGAAGGCCTTGCTCGACGCCGGTGGCGATGAATCACGCGTCGCCCTGCTCGACGTCGCGATCGCCAAGGAACGCGACAGCACCGTCCTGGACGCTCTGACACTGGCCCGCGCCGCCGCGCTCGCCGCGAGCCCCGACGACGGCAAGCGACTGGACGCCGCGAAGCAGCTCGGCGAATCCCGCAGCCCCGAAACCCGCCTGCTGCTGAACCAGCGGCTCGCCGAGGAGCAGCATCCCGAGGTGAAGCGCGCGCTGCAGCGCTCGCTGCGCGCCGTCGAGGACCGGCTGGCCTGGGGCGAGCGCCTGGGCGCCCTGTTCACCGGCATCAGCCTGGCCAGCATCCTGCTGCTGGTCGCGCTGGGCCTGGCCATCACCTACGGCCTGATGGGCGTGATCAACATGGCGCATGGGGAGCTGATGATGATCGGCGCCTACGCGACCTACCTGGTGCAGGTGGCCTTCCGCCACTGGGCACCGGCCTGGTTCGACGCCTACCTGCTCGTCGCGATGCCGGCCGCCTTCCTCGCCTCGGCGCTGGTCGGCGCCGCGCTGGAACGCACCGTGATCCGCTGGCTCTACGGCCGCCCGCTCGAAACGCTGCTGGCCACCTGGGGCCTGAGCCTGGTGCTGATGCAGGCGGTGCGCTCGCTCTTCGGCGCGCAGAACGTCGCGGTCGAAAGCCCGTCCTGGATGGGCGGCTCGCTCGCGCTGCTGCCCGGCCTGGCCCTGCCGACCAACCGGCTCGTGATCATCGGCTTCGCGCTGGTGGTGCTGGGCGGCATGTCGCTGCTGATCGCGCGCACGCGGCTGGGGCTCTTCGTCCGCGCCGTCACCCAGAACCGGCCGATCGCCTCCTGCATGGGCGTGCCCACCGCGCGCGTGGACACCTATGCCTTCGCGCTCGGCTCGGGCCTGGCGGGCCTGGCCGGCTGCGCGCTGAGCCAGGTCGGCAACGTCGGCCCGGACCTGGGCCAGAGCTACATCGTCGACGCCTTCATGGTGGTCGTGCTCGGCGGTGTCGGCCAGCTGGCGGGCACCGTGCTCGCGGCGCTCGGACTGGGCCTGGCCAACAAGGCGCTCGAAGGCGTCGTCGGCGCGGTGCTGGCCAAGATCGCCGTGCTGCTCTTCATCATCGTCTTCATCCAGAAGCGCCCCCAAGGCCTGTTCGCGGTCAAGGGCCGCGCCCAGGAGACCTGAATGCGCGCCGATCCCGCCGCCCTCGCCATGAGCCTGCCCTCCTCCACCAACCCCGCCGCGCACGACCCGGCGACGGCCCTGCCCGTCGCCGAGGCGCCCCCGGTCGCGGCATCAGGCGCCACGCCCGGGGCCATTCCGCCCTCGGGTGCATCGACCGGACCCGCGTCGCCCTTGCAGCTGCCGCAACGTCCCGCGCTGCTCGGCCGCGCCGGCTGGCTGGCCGTGCTGGCCGCCATGACCGTGGCCTGCGCGCTGCTGCCGGCGCTCAACCTGCTGGTCCCCGCCGACCATCCGCTGCATGTGGACGGCTACTGGATCAGCCTGCTCGGCAAGTTCTGCTGCTACGCGATGTGCGCGCTGGCGATGGACCTGATCTGGGGCTTCGCCGGCATCCTGTCGCTGGGACACGGCCTGTACTTCGCGCTGGGCGGTTATGCGATGGGCATGTACCTGATGCGTCAGATCGGCACCGACGGCCAGTACCGCAGCGCGCTGCCCGACTTCATGGTCTTCCTCGACTGGAAGGAGCTGCCCTGGCACTGGGCGCTCAGCGACAGCTTCCTCGCGACGATGCTGCTGGTCCTCCTGGTGCCCGGCGGCATCGCCTTCGTCTTCGGCTTCTTCGCCTTCCGCTCGCGCATCAAGGGCGTGTACTTCTCGATCATCACGCAGGCGATGACCTACGCGGCGATGCTGCTCTTCTTCCGCAACGAGACCGGCTTCGGCGGCAACAACGGCTTCACCGATTTCAAGCGGCTGCTGGGCCTGTCCATCACGACGCCGGGCATGCGGATGACGCTGTTCGTGCTGAGCGCCGTCGCGCTGGCCAGCTGCTACCTCGGCCTGCGCTGGCTGACGCGCGCCAAGTTCGGCCGCGTGCTCAGCGCGGTGCGCGACGCCGAGTCGCGGCTGATGTTCTGCGGCTACTCGCCGCTGCCCTACAAGCTGGCCGCCTGGGTGCTGTCGGCGCTGATCTGCGGCCTGGCCGGCGCGCTGTACGTGCCGCAGGTCGGCATCATCAATCCCGGCGAGATGAGCGTCGCCAACTCGATCGAGATCGCCGTGTGGGCGGCGGTCGGCGGCCGCGGCACGCTCGCCGGCCCGATCGCCGGCGCCTTCGCGGTCAACGGGGCGAAGAGCTGGCTGACGCAGTTCGCGCCGGAGTACTGGCTCTACCTGCTGGGCGCGCTCTTCGTCGCGGTCACGCTCTTCATGCCCGATGGCATCGCGGGTCTGCTCAAGCGCAAGTTCGGCGCGAAGTCCGCCGGCAAGACCGGGGAGGCCACAGCATGAGCCCCGACCTGCTCGAGCAAGGCGGCGAGCGCCTGCGCGCCGCCAGCGGCCCCGGCTACGGCCGCGTGGTGCGGCCCGGCGAACTGGACCTGGCGCATGGCCGCATCCTGTACCTGGAAGACGTGCACGTCAGCTTCGACGGCTTCCGCGCGATCAACGGCCTGTCGCTGGACATCGCACCCGGCGAGCTGCGCTGCATCATCGGCCCCAACGGCGCGGGCAAGACCACGATGATGGACATCATCACCGGCAAGACGCGGCCGGACCGCGGCACCGTCTTCTTCGGCGGCACCATCGACCTGCTGCGCCACAGCGAGGCCGAGATCGCGCAACTGGGCATCGGTCGCAAGTTCCAGCGGCCGACGGTCTTCGAGGCGCTCAGCGTGTACGAGAACCTGGAGCTCGCGCTGCAGGGATCGCGGGCGCTGCGCGCCTCGCTGTGGGGCGTGCTCAGCGGCGCGCAGAAGGACCGGCTCGCCGAGGTGCTGACGCTGATCCGCCTGCAGGACCAGATGACGCGCGCCGCCGGGCTGCTGAGCCACGGCCAGAAGCAATGGCTGGAGATCGGCATGCTGCTGGTTCAGGACCCCAAGCTGCTGCTGCTGGACGAGCCGGTGGCCGGCATGACCGACCAGGAAACCGAGCGCACCGCCGAGCTGATCCTGACGCTGAAGGGACGGCACAGCCTCATCGTCGTGGAGCACGACATGGGCTTCGTCGACCGCATCGCGGAGAAGGTGACGGTGCTGGCGGAGGGGTCGGTGCTCGCCGAGGGCACGCTGGCACAGGTGCAGGCGGATGAACGCGTGATCGAGGTGTACCTTGGACGTTGAGCTTCAAGACCGGACCATGGCGGTGTCCGCCGACGACGCGGCGCCCGCGCCGATGCTCGAGGCGCGCGGCCTCCACCAGTACTACGGCGGCTCGCACATCCTGCGCGATGTGTCGGTGAGCGCGACACCGGGACGCATCACGGTGCTGCTCGGCCGCAATGGCGTGGGCAAGACCAGCCTGCTCAAGAGCTTGATGGGCCTGGTGCCGATCCGTGCCGGCAGCGTGTCGCTGGCGGGCCGGGACATCTCGCACGCCACGCCCTACCAGCGCGCCCGCGCGGGCATCGGCTACGTGCCTCAGGGGCGGGAGATCTTCGCCCGGCTGACCGTCGAGGAGAACCTGCGCATGGGCCTGGCGAGCAAGCCCGGCGGCACGCCGGTGCCGGAACACCTGTACGCGCTGTTCCCGGTGCTCAAGCAGATGCTCAAGCGCCGCGGCGGCGACCTGTCGGGCGGTCAGCAGCAGCAGCTCGCGATCGCGCGGGCGCTGGCGGCGTCGCCGCGGCTGCTGATCCTGGACGAGCCCACCGAGGGCATCCAGCCGAGCATCATCAAGGACATCGGGCGGGTGATCCGGCGGCTGGCCGACGAAGGCCTGGACGGCCATCCGGTCGCGATCCTGCTGTGCGAGCAGTACTACGACTTCGCCGCCGAGCTGGCCGACGAGTTCCTGGTGCTGGAGCGCGGCAGCGTGATCGCGCGCGGGAGCAACGCGGACATGCAGACGCCGGAGATCCGGGGGCTGGTGGCGATCTGACGCTGGCCCGGTGGACGCGGGCCGCGTGGCGCGACGCTCAGTCGATCTGGGCGTCGAAGGTCAGCGTGAAGACGTCGGCGTACTTGCTGCCCGGGCGCCTGGCCATGTCGGCGACGCTCTGCTCTCCTGCTTCCACATGGATCTTCGACTTCGCGTTCACCGCGTACCCGAGAGCCGGCCTCAATGCCCGTGGCTGATCGGTGGTGATCTCCAACCGTGACACCGGCTGGCCGCTGTCGGTGACGATCCCCGGCATGCTCAGCGCCACCGAGTACGGCGCGCGGCTGCCCGCGCCATCGTCCAGCCGGCACCGCTGGCCGTCGGTGGAGGCGCAGCTCAGGCTGAGCTTCACCGGCGCGCTGAGGCTGATCACGAAGGGCAGGTCGCGGCTGAGCCGGGGCGGCGCCGCGCCGCCCGCCAGCCATTCCGTCCAGCCGCGCGGCGGTTCCAGCACGGCTCGTTTCGCGGCATCGGGCATGGTGAGCTGGAACTCATGCTCGACGGTCAGCTCGAACGTCAGGTTGACGTAGACCTCATTGATGATGGCCTGCGCTCCGAAATCGAAGTGCCCGCCCCGGCCATTCACCAGCGTCAGCTTTCCCCGGTAGACGCCGTTGCGCATGCCCAGCGGATTGGGCGTGACCAGCGCGTAGCTCACCGAGTGACGACCGCCCTCCAGCCAGAAGTCACCGGTCGGAATGGTCCGGGTCGGCTTCTTCACGCAGGGCTGGGTCGCGGCCGCGGGCGGCGTCCACCACCTGAAGTAGAACTGGTACGTGCTGAAGTAGGCCATGCCCGTGGAGCTGCAGGGCCCGGCGCCGTTCACCCACGAGCCGCCCGCCCAGAGGTTGCTGTGGTCGTTGGGTGCGATGTTCCGGATGTTGTATCGCCCGGCGTAAGACACGATCCGGAACTTGACCTCGGCGACATGACCCGTCGCTTGATGGGTCACCGGCACCGTGATGAAGTCGCTGGGAAAGCGGAAATGCACCGAATCGACGTCGGCCGCATTGGGCTGGAGCGGCCGGAAACTCACGTCGCCCAGCGGGAGGTTGATGCTGAAGTCGCCAGGCCCGCATTGCGACGGGACGATGACGCAGAACCCGCTCTGGGGCGTGGTGTTGACGAAGCTCGACCGCGTCGGATCGAGGATCGAGGGCTTGAACGCGGCAGTGATCTTCACGTCCGCCGCGTGGGCGCACGGCAGGACCAGGAGCGCCAGGAGGGCGGCGATGGCGGTCAGGAATCTGTTCATGGTCGGTCAGTCGGTCTGTGCGTCGAAGGTCAGCGTGAAGACGTCGGCGTACTTGCTGCCGGGGTGCTTGATCATTTCCGCGACGCTCTGCTCCCCCGCCTCCACGTGGATCCTGGATCTGGCGTTGGCAATGGATCCATTGGCCGGCCCCAGCCATCGCGTTTGGCCGGTGGTCATTTCCAGTCGCGAAACGGGCTGCGCGTCATTGGTGACGACGCCCGGCATGCTCAGCGCCACGGAATACGGAACGCGGCCGCCCATGCCGTTCTCAAGATGGCATTGCCGGCCGTCGCTCGAAGCGCAACTCAGGCTCACCTTGAGCGGCGCGCTCAGGCTCAGGAAGAAGGTCAGGTCGCGGCTGAGCCTGGTCGGCGCCTGTCCGCCGGCCAACCATTCCGTCCAACCGCGAGGGGGCTCCAGGACCGCTCGCTTCGCGGCTTCGGGCATGGAGATCAGGAACTGGTGCTCGACGGTAAGCTCGAATTCCAGTTCGACGCTGGAGCGGACGATGATCGCCTTGTCTCCGAAGTCGAAGTCGCCCTGCGGGCCCAGGTGGAGGACGTGCGTGCCCTTGTAGGCGCCATTCTTCATCGCGAACGGGCTGGGCGTGACCAGCTCATAGGCGATCGAGTGATCGGACAGCCGGAAGTTCTCCGTGGCGGCGATGGTGCGCGCCGGTCTCTTCACGCAGGGCGTGCCTCGGGTCGAGGGCGGTGTACCCCACGCGAAGATGTAGTAGTCCCAGCCATAGGTCGCGACGCCCTGGTAGGTACACGGATCCGGGGCACTCACCCATCGTGTCCCGTGCTCCCACAGCGTCGAATGCGCGCTCAGCGCATCGCCGGCCACCCCATTCAGACCATCAACCCGGTAGGTCGACGAATACACGCTTACCCGGAACCTGACGGTCGCGGGCTCACCGGTGAGCACATGACGAACCGCCACGTCGACGTACTCGCTGGGGAACCGGAAATAGACGGATTCACGGGGAGACGCTTTCGGCGCGAGGTCGGCGAACCGGATCGTTCCCAATGGCAAGGCGACCGTGAACCGACCATTTCCGCATTCCGCGGGGAAGATGGTGCAGTAGCCGGAAATCGGCGTCGTGTTGACGAATGATCGTTTCTCCGGAGTCAGCACCGAGGGCTTGAACTCTGCGGTGAACCGAACGTCCGCGGCGAGCGCCGAGCCGCTCACGATCAGCATCGCCGCGCATATCGCCATTCGGCCCGCGGAGCAACGCTCGAGCGCACGTTTCAACCGGCAGAGGATCCAGCGACAGCTCATAGCGGGCTCCGGCCACGGAGCGCGGCGGCACGCGTCGGCGCCTGCTTCTCGGAAGGAAGCTCCGCCTCGACCAGACACGAGACATCCCCCAGCAGCAGGACATCGCCCTCGCGCTGGGCGCGATCGGGCGCGAGCTCCGCGAGGCATTCGCCCAGGTCGGCATGCTTGACGACGAGCTGCGGATTGCGCTCGCTCATCTCGAGCGCGAAGAGGCCGTCGGCCTCGGTCACCGCGTGGCCGGCATGGTTGGTGACGCGCCCGCCGCGGATCGGCTGCTGTTGATGGTCGACCAGGCGGCCGATGACCGTCACGGTCTTCAGCACCCGCACGGTCTGGTGACCGACGCCGCCCTTGTTCAGGTGATACGGCAGCAGCGAGGGCTGCACGACCGCGGAGGGCGCCGCGACCGCGTCGAACTCCAGGTGCAGCTTGCCGGCCCGATAGGCCGTCACGGGGACGAAGTTCCGTCCGGCGTGAAGCTGCAGGCCGGCACCGTGCACGTCCTGTGCCCACAGGCTGGCTTCGGGCAGGTCGGTGTCGACGTCGATGATCATGCCGGCGTCGGCCCAGGCGGCCTGCTGGTCGCCGGAGACCGCCACGCCGCCAGCGCCGATGGCCACCGCGCTGTTCAGGTTGGCGCCGCCGCTCCACGCCCCGTTCAAGGAGGAGCGCTGCGCGAAGAGGTCGCCCTCGACGAGCTCGTGACGCAACAGCGCCGTGCCGTTCAAGCCAAGGCCATGGCGGTCCATCGAGGCGGTGAGACCGACCTGCCTCAGCGCGGGATGGTCCAGGCTCTGGCGGACGCCCAGGCTGGCATGGTGATCCCGTCCGCCCTGCGCGTCGCTGCGGGTGCCGGCGCTCATGCTGTAGCTGCGCCGGCTATCGCCCAGGGCCATGGTCAAGGTGAGGTTCAGGCCGCGGTCCCGCCGGCCGAGGCTGCCCAGCGGTCGATCGAAGGCCGAGAACCGGAGGTGGGCGTCCGAGCCGAACAGCTTGCGCTGGTGGGTCAGCCCCAGGTCGATGCCGGTGCCCCGCGTCCGGCCTTGGGTGTGTGTCAGGTAGCCGCTGAGCTGGGTGCGGGTCGACCACTGGTGGGACCAGGCGATCGAGCTGCTGGCCAGCCGCTCTCGCGAGCTCGCCGCGAGGAGACGGGACGACGCCTCCCGCGCCTCGTTGTGGCTGACGGCCAGGCTGCCGCCGCGGTACAGGAGCATCGATTGAAGGTCGAAGCCGAAGCCACGCTCGCTGGAATGGAATCCGCTGATGAACAGCTTGGCGGCGTCGGTGACCGCCCAGTCCGCCGAGGCGCTCGCCGTCCGGCGATCGCCCGTCTGCTGGATCGACGCGCCCAGCACCAGTTGTGCATGCGCCAGGTAATTCACCGCCCCGCCGGCGGTCAGGTCGTCGGCGTCCCGGCCGGACTTGCCGAACACGGCACGCTCCTGCCCACCGAACAGCGCATAACGCCAGCGTCGTCCGGTGTCGCCCCAGGTGGTCGGCTTGTAGATCAGCTCGGTGCGGGTCGAGGACAGCTGGCCGTCCTCGACCAGCCGCACTTCCACCTCGTAGACCCCGGCGGGCAGCGAGGTCGTGTTGATTGTCTGCAGGCCCGCCTCCACCGGCTGGGTGTAGAGCAGCAGCCCGTCGCGGAAGACTTCCACCACGCCTTGGCGGTTGGCGGTGACATGCAGCGGCGCCATGCTCGGCGAGGCCTGCGCGATCTCCAGCGCATCCGAAGTGCCGACCATCACGCCGGCGGTCGTGTCGGGGAAGGCGTCAGGCGCACGCGGCGCGCGCAGGCGACCCTGGTAGTCCGGGACGAAGAACCCGGCCCGGATGAAATGACCGTGCGTTTCCCGCTGCAGGTACAGCCGCGAGACGAGGTGGCGACGCTCGCCGTCCGCCAGGGCGCTCTGCGAGCCCAGCACGGTGCCGATGCCGGTCCATTGACCGATGCTGCCGATCGCATCGACGGTGTAGCGCGCCGCGAGGCTCTGGCGTTCGCCGCCGGCCACGTTCAACGCATTGCGCAGCAGCAGTCCACGACTGCCGCCGTCGGGCAGGCGGTGGTATCGATCGACCGTCCCGGCACGCTCGGCCTGGGCGGTCACGATCGACAAGGTGGAGGTCTGCAGGTTGTAGTGGAGCGCGACGACATCACCGCAATCGCCGCCACAGGCGCCCAGCGCGCGCGGTTCCCGCAGGAACTGGAGCCATCGCGCCGCGTCCTGGGGGCTGTCGCCGGACTCCCGCATCCATTCGATCAACTGGACCCGTCCGGCCTCCGTCAGCACGCCCATGGCGTCCGACAGGAACTGGCCGTCGATCTCCACCCGCATCGCCAGCGGCACATCGAAGAAGTAGTCCTTGAAGTCGCTGGGCAGGCTCCTGCTCTGGGCGGTCAGCGGCAGCTCCTGGAAGTTCGGTGCTGCCGCCGGACCTTCCCCGGCCAGGGCCATGGACACCGCGAACGGCCAGATCAGTCTTTTGGATTGCTTCATGACAAGGCGGGGAAAAAAGGGCGCCGGAGCGCCCTCGTGCCATCAGATGACGGAGTCGAACACCATGGCCACCTGGCCGGTGTAGATGCCCGGTGCGGGCGTAGCGGTGGTCGGGGTCAGGACCAGCGGGACGCGTTGGCCGGTGGCGGCGGGCGCCTTGGCCAGCACCTCGATCGACTGGCCCGCGCCGACGGCCAGCTTCTGACCGTTCACGGTCACGTCGAGCGCCACCTTGTTGGCGCCGGTGCCCGTCATCTCGGCCGTGTTCAGCAGGAAGGCCCGGATCGCGCCGATCGTGCTCTTCATCTCCAGCGAGCGGCTCATGGCCTGCAGGCTGCCGTTGCTGTAGCCGAAGTTCTGGACTTCCGACGCGTTCCAGCCCGCCGAAGGGGTGACGTAGAACGACGCGGTCGGGATTTCGGCGACGACCGAGATCGTCAGGTCCTTGGTTTCCGCCATCGCGGCGGTGGAAGCTGCGGCGAAAACGCCGGCGGCGATGGCGGTCTTGAGGAATCGAATGGACTTGAACATATTGAATTGGAAAGGATTGGATATCGGATGATTCAAATGACTACTTGATCGTGATCGCGCTCTGTTTGTTTCCCTCCACCAAGTTGAAAATGACGACGGGTCCGGCCTGTTTGTCGAACTCGACGTCGCCTCCGGGCCGGACATGCCGCACCATCGGCGCGGCGCATTCCTTTTGAGCGGCATCGCATTGCATCAATCCGTCCAGCACGATGGTGCTATTGCCCAGATTGCGCACGGAAAATCGCTCGGCGGTCTGTTCGATGCGGGTATCGAAGCGGCTTTCAGCGGGCCGCACGATCGTGATCGCGCCATATCCGGTCAGCACGCTGACACCGGCCCGCAAACCCTCCTGGTATTTCTGGCGCTCGCCCTCCTCCAGCGCGAACTCGTCGCCGGCATCGGGCAGCACCGGAATGATGCGCACGCGGTAGTGACGCTCGACATCGCGTTCCCCTCGGAACAGCAGCCGTGTCGCCTGCACGCCGCCCGCGGGGACGATCAACCGCATCGGGCTGGCGATCAGCCCCACGCCCCCGCCGGCGCTGAGGCCCTGGGTATCGAGGGGCCGCTCTTCGGTTTCACCGGATTCGCCGTAAACGATCTCGCTGACGGAAACCTTGACGAATGCGGTCGAATCCCCGGTGTTTCGAATCTGCTTCAGTATCGTGCTGCGGTCCGACCCCAGATAGTCGAACATCGATCCGATATTGATCACCGGCGCCGCGGCGGCATGAATCGCCACGAATGCGCCCGCCATGGCGACGCATCTGAGAAAGCCTCGGAGAAAGGGCATGTGAAACTCCATACGGGGAATGCAGGGGCGCCACGCACGAACGCGGCATCTTGTTTTCTGCCAACGGGCGCATCAGTTCCGGTCACGCGAAATGCAGTTCCCGCCCGATGTCATGGGAATATCGATTCGGTCAATTCGCGGCCCACCCGGCGCTCCCGCGCGGGGGTGGACGGCGATCAGGCGCCAGGGATTCGCGGAACCCCACAAGCGCGAAGCCGGCCCATCCCTCCCGGGATGGCCGGCTGTCGAAGGTCCAGGGCCCGCCTGGACGTTCCGGGGCGGTCGATGGACCGGCCCCGGGGGCGCGCGGCACGGCGCCGCGCGCTGACCGCCCGCGACGGGCGGCGCGCCGCTCAGTCCGCCTGGATCTTGGCCGAGCCGATCACCTTGCCCCAGCGCTGGAACTCGGCGTCGCTGTGCGCCTGCAACTGCTGCGGATTCATGTAGTCCGCCGTCGCGCCCAGCTCGGCGGCCTTCTTCTTGAACTCGGGCGTGGCCATGATCTTCTGGATCTCCGCAGTCAGCTTGTCGACGACCGCCTGCGGCGTCTTCGCCGGCGCGAACACGGCGAACCACGACCCGGCGTCCAGCTGAGGCAGCCCGGCCTGCGTGGCGGTCGGCACGTCGGGCAGCGAGCTCAGGCGCTCCTTGCCGGTCACGGCCACCGCGCGCAGCTTGCCCGACGCGATGAAGGGCATGAACGGCGGCGGCGTGCCGAAGGTGAGGTCGACCTGGCCGCCCAACAGGTCCTGCAGCGCCGGGCCGGTGCCCTTGTAGGGGACGTGGATCATCTGGATGCCGGCCTGCTGTTCCAGCATCACGCCGGTCACGTGCTGCAGCGACCCATTGCCCGACGAGGCGAAGGACAGCTTGCCGGGGTTCTTCTTCGCGTGGGCGATCAGCTCGGCCACGGTCTTCACCGGCACGCCCTCGCGCACGACGATCAGCTGCGGCGCGGTCAGCACGTTGGCCACGGGACGCAGGTCCTTCAGGTCCCAGGCGGCCTTCTGGATGTGCGGCGTGATCACGTGATAGCCGGAGTACTGCATCAGGATCGTGTAGCCGTCCGGCTCCGCGCGCTTGGTCGCGACGGCCGCGAGCGCGCCGCTCGCACCCGAGCGGTTGTCGACGACCACCGTCTGGCCCAGCGCCTTGCCCAGCGGCTCGGCGAGCATGCGCGCGGCGATGTCCGTCGTGCCGCCTGGCGCGGCGCCGACCAGCATCGTGATCGGCTTGTTGGGATACGGCGCCTGGGCCTGCGCGGCCTGCAAGGGCACCAGCAGCGCGGCGGCGATGGCAACCGCGGTGACGCGGCGGCGGGTCGGGTTCATGGCTTGTCTCCAGAAAGGGCCGCTCGTGGCGGCGTTGTCGTTGGGATCGAAAGAAGCTCAGGAACGCGCGGGCGCGCGCCCCAACGCCACCGCGTCGTCAGGCGTCGCGGGCCAGCGCGCGCTCGCGGATCGCCTCGAAGTCGCGAGGCCGCGGATGCAGGTCGAGCCGGCGCCCGGCGCTGACGATCTGGCTCGGCACCGCGTGGCCGATCAGCGCCGGCAGGCGCCTGGCCGCGGCGATCAGGCGCGGCAGGTCCACGCCGGTGTCGCAGCCCATGCACTGCAGCGCATGCACGATCTCCTCGGTGCAGACGTTGCCGGTCGCGCCCGGCGCGTAGGGGCAGCCGCCCAGCCCGCCCAGCGACGCGTCGAAGCGGTCCGCGCCCGCGTCCATCGCGGCGATCACGTTGGCCAGACCCATGCCGCGCGTGTTGTGGAAGTGCAGCGTCAACTCGGTGGCGGGCCAGCGCTCGCGGAAGGCCCGCACCAGCGCGACGACCTGCGTCGGATAGGCCATGCCGGTGGTGTCGCACAGCGTCACGCCGCGCGCGCCGAGCTGCTCGATGAAATGGCCGCACCAGCCCAGCACCGTCTGGATCGGCACGTCGCCCTCCATCGGACAACCGAAGGCGCAGGACAGCGACACGTTCACCGCCGTCCCGGCCCGATGCGCCATCGCGGCGACCTCGGCCAGCCCGGCGAAGGACTGCGCGCGCGTCATGCGCAGGTTGGCCAGGTTGTGGCTCTCGCTGGCGGACATCACCAGGTTGAGTTCGTCGGCGCGCGCCTCGATCGCGCGCTCGGCGCCGCGGACGTTGGGCACCAGCACCGTGTAGACCACGCCCGGCCGCCGGGTGATGCCGCGCATCACCTCGGACGCGTCGGCGAGCACCGGGATGGCCTTGGGCGAGACGAAGGCGGTGACCTCGATCTTGGCCAGGCCCGCCTCGGACAGCGCGTCGACCAGCGCGATCTTGTCGGCCGTTGGCACGAAGACGGTCTCGGCCTGCAGGCCGTCGCGGGTGCCGACGTCCTGCATGAAGACGCGGCGCCCGGCGCCGGTCCAGACATCGGACGGTGAGCGCGACGCACCAATGCCGGTGGAGGCGGAAGCGTTGGAAGCGGTCATGGGGGGCCCTCAGGAAACGATCTTGCGCTCACGCAATGCGGCGATCTGCTCGGCGGTGAGGCCGATCTCGCGCAGCACCTCGTCGGTGTCGCCGCCCAGCCGCGGCGCGGCGCGGCGCACCGCGCCGGGCGTGCCCATCAGCTTGGGCACGATGCCCGGCACGTCGATCTCATGACCGTCGCGGGTGGGCTGGCGCAGGATCATGTCGCGGGCCCGGAAGTGCGGGTCCTCGACGATGTCCTTGGCGGTGTAGACGCGGCCCGCGGGCACGCTGGCCTCGGCCAGCGGCGCCAGCACCTGCTCGACGGTGCGCGTCGCTGCCCAGGCGCCGATCGCGGCGTCGATCTCCTCGACGCGCGCGACGCGGCCGGCGTTGTTGGCCAGCGTCTCGTCCCGGGCCAGATCCTCGCGGCCGATCACCTGCATCAGCCGCTTGAAGATCGAATCGCCATTGCCGGCGATCAGCACGACGCCATCGGCGCAGGCATAGGCATTGGACGGCGCGATGCCCGGCAGCGCCGAGCCCGCCGGGCCGCGCACGGCGCCGAAGGCGCTGTACTCGGGGATCAGGCTCTCCATCACGTTGAGGACCGCCTCGGTCAGGGCCACGTCGATGACCTGGCCGCGGCCGCCATTGACCTTGCGGTGGTACAGCGCCGTCAGGACCCCGATCGTGCCGTGCAGCGCGGCCAGCGTGTCGCCGATCGAGATGCCGCAGCGCACCGGCACGCGGCCGGGTTCGCCGGTCAGGTGGCGCAGGCCGCCCATCGCCTCGCCGATCATCCCGAAGCCGGGCAGGTCGCGGTACGGGCCGGTCTGGCCGTAGCCGCTGATGCGCAACATGATCAGGCCGGGGTTGGTCTTCGCGAGGTCCTCGTAGGACATGCCCCAGCCCTCGAGCGTGCCGGGGCGGAAGTTTTCGATCAGCACGTCGGCCTCGGCGATCAGCTGCCGGGCGATGTCCTGGCCGTCCGCCTGGCGCAGGTCGAGCGCGATCGAGCGCTTGTTGCGCGACTGGACCTGCCACCACACCGAGGTGCCGTCCTGGATCATTCGCCAGTTGCGCAGCGGGTCGCCGCTGCCGGGGGCCTCGATCTTCACCACGTCGGCGCCGAAATCGCCCAGCGTCTTGCCGGCGAACGGGCCGGCGATCAACTGGCCCATCTCGACGACGCGCAATCCTTGCAGCGCCTGCAGTCCTTCCATGGCTCGTGCCCTCCTGGTCCTGGTGACGGAGGCGCATTCTGGGAAAGCACGCCGCTGAGCGGAAGGCGGGAGTCGCGGCGGCTGCTTTCGCGGGTCGCGAAAGCGGATCGGGGTTCACCCTCGGGGCGAGGGTCTCAGGAACAGAGATGGTCGATGAACACGCGCACATGGCGCGGCAAGCCGTCGAGGTCACGCACGCCGATCAGCAGCCGGCGATCGGACCAGGGCTCGTCGAGCGCGACGCGGCGCAGGTCCAGCGGCTTGAGCAGCGGCTCGACCGCCACGTCCGGCAGCACCGCGATGCCCATGCCCGCCGCCACCATCCGGCACATCGCGTCGAAGCTGCGGACCTGGATGCGGTTCTTCAGGCGCCGGCCCAGGGTTTCGGTCTCCATCTCCAGCCGCTTGTGCAGCGAGGTGGCCTTGGCCAGCGTCACGAAGTCGTACTCGACCGCCTGCGCCCAGCGCACCGCCTTGCGGCGGGCCAGCGGATGGCCGGCCGGCGCCACCAGCACCAGCCGGTCCTGGCGGTAGTTCAGGACATGCAGCCCGAGCGCCGGCGTGCGGTCCGCGAAGATGCCCAGGTCGGCGCGGCCATCGAGCACGGCCACCACGATCTCGTGGCTGTCCGCCTCCTCCAGCTCGATGCGGATGCGCGGGTTGTCGCGCACGAAACCCGAGACCTGCGCCGGCAGGAACTGCGTCACCGCCGAGGTGTTGGCCCACAGCCGCACCACGCCGGTCAGGCCCGACGCGTAGTCCGACAGGTCGGCCGTCATCTGGTCCACGTCGCTGAGGATGCGCTGCGCATGGCGCTGCAGCGCCAGCCCGGCCTCGGTCAGGGAGACGCCGCGCGAGTGCCGCTCCAGCAGCGTCGTGCCCAGCGCGTGTTCCAGGTCGCTCAGCCGCTTGCTGGCCGCGCCGACCGCCAGCGCGGCCAGCGCCGCGGCCCGGCTGATGCTGCCGGTGCGCGCCACCAGGGCGAAGAGCGACAGCGAGACGAGATCGACGCGATGCAGGTTCATGGCCGCCGGAGTATCCATCCGTATCCGCCGCCCCGGCCGGCGCGGGGAGCGCGGGGCCGCCGCTAACATGCCGGCCGATGTTCAGCCTCCACCGCATGTCCTTCCGCCAGATGCTGCTGATCGGCTTCCTGTCGATCGCGGGCCTGCTCGCCGCCGCGTCGCTGGGCGGGCTGCTGACGCTGGAGCGGCTGACGATGCAGAGCCGCGAGGCCGTCGTGCGAGCCGCCCGCATGAGCGGTCAGGTGCAGCAGCTGGGCGATCGCGGCGTCAGCATGGAGCGCGCCGCGCGCCAGTACGCGGTGCTGGAGGACCAGGCGCTGCGCAGGCGCTTCGAGGAGGATGCCGACGATGCCGAGCATGTGCTGGGCCTGCTGCGCGCGCAGGGGCTGACGCCGGCGCCGCTGGAGGCGTGGAAAGCCAAGCTCGACGAGATCCGCGCGCTGATGGACAGCCCGCGCGCCCTCCCCGCCAACGCGCGCAGGCGCGAGACCGAGCTGATGACGCGTTTCCGCGAGCTCGGCGGCCTGACCGGCGGCCTGGCCGAGGACGTCCGCCGCCATGCCGAGACCAGCAACCGCGTGCTGCAGGACAAGCTCGAGAACGGCCGCGTGCTGCTCGGTCAGCAGGTCCTCGGCGCGATCGCCGTGGCGGCGCTGCTGTCGCTGGTGTTCGGCATCTTCCTGACCCGCCCGCTGCGCCGCCTGGAGCGCGCCATCGCCGGCCTGGGCGAGAACCGCCTGGACGACCGCATCGAGATCCCCGGCCCGGCCGACCTGCGCTCGCTGGGCCAGCGGCTGGACTGGCTGCGCCTGCGGCTGGCCGAGCTCGATGCCGACAAGGCGCGTTTCCTGCGGCATGTCTCGCATGAGCTCAAGACGCCGCTGGCGGCGCTGCGCGAGGGCACCGCGCTGCTCGAGGACGAGGTCGCCGGGCCGCTGAACGACAAGCAGAAGGAGGTCGCCCGCATCCTGCGCGACAACACCGCCGTGCTGCAGCGCCAGATCGAGGACCTGCTGCGCTTCAATGCCGCGGCCTTCGAGGCCCGCGACCTCAAGCCGCAGCGCACCGAGCTGGTGTCCCTGATCCAGGGCACGATCGACCACCAGCGCCTGCAGTGGCAGGCACGCGGATTGCAAGTGCGCCTGTCCGGCGGCCCGCTCGAAGCGGAGGTCGACCCGGCCAAGATCGCGGCCGCGGTCGGCAACCTGCTCTCCAATGCGATACGCTTCGCCCCGCCCGGCGGCCACGTCGACATCGACCTCGCGCGCCAGGGCGGCCAGCTCACCATCGACTTGCGCGACGACGGCCCGGGCGTCGCGCCGGCGGACCAGGCCCGCATCTTCGAGCCCTTCTATCGCGGCGAGCGCCAGCCCGACGATGCCCTCAAGGGCACCGGCATCGGCCTGTCCATCGTCACCGAATACATCGCCGCCCATGGCGGTCACATCGACCTGCTGCCCGCCGACCAGGGCGCACATTTCAGAATCACGCTGCCATGCGCCCACACGCCACGGTCCCTGAAGTCCCTCACCGCCTGACCGCGCGGCCACCCGTCCCGCTTGCCGCCGTCGCCGCGGTGGCGGTGGCCCTGCTCGCGGCGGGCTGCGCGCAGCAGCCGCCCCGCACCATCGTCAAGGAGGTCCGCGTCGAGGTGCCGGTGCAGGTGCCCGTCGTGGCGCCCACCGACAACGCGGCGCGCATCGTGCTCAATGCCAACGACCGCCTGCGCCAGCTCAGCCCGCTCGAGCTGGGCCAGGAAGTCGCGCCGCGCGACGATGCCACGCTGCCGCCCGGCAACGCGGTGCAGCTGGCGCTGGCGCTGATGTTCAGCCACAACAACGGCGAAACCTTCCGCGCCCAGACCCTGCTCGACCAGGTGCTGCGCGACGCCCGGCCGGAGGCCAACGAGTGGCGCCCCATCGCCCAGTTCCTCGCCGACCGCGTCGCCGAGCAGCGGCGCATGGAAGGCGAGCTCGAGAAAACCAAGCAGGTCCGCGACGACCTGCAACGGCGGCTCGACGAAGCCAACCGCAAGCTCGAGGCGCTCAAGGCGATCGAACGCAGCCTCGGCGGGCCGCGCTCGGCGCTCGACAAGCCATGAGCGAAGAGCAGGGCCGCTCCTCGGAGGCAAGCGCATGAGCGCAGGCGCGAGACTCCTCATCGTCGACGACGACGCCGACCTGCTGAAGCTGCTGTCGATGCGGCTGGAAGCGGCCGGCTACGACGTCACCGCCGTGGCCAGCGCCGAGGCCGCGCTGGCGCAGATGGACGTGCAACGCCCCGCGCTGGTGCTCAGCGACGTGCAGCTGCCTGGCATGGACGGCCTGGCGCTGTTCAACACCATCCGCGAGCGCCACCCCGCGCTGCCGGTGATCCTGCTGACCGCGCACGGCACCATCCCGGACGCGGTCGCCGCCACCGCGCAGGGCGTCTACACCTACCTGACCAAGCCCTTCGACGGTCGCGCCCTGCTGGACACCATCGCGCAAGCCCTGACCCTCACCGCGGTCCACCAGGACGACAGCCCCGACCAGGCCTGGCGCGAGTCCATCGTCAGCCGCTCCAACGTGATGGCCGAGGTGCTGGCCGAGGCGCGCCTGGTCGCGGCCTCGCAGGCCCCGGTGCTGATCCGCGGCGAGAGCGGCTCCGGCAAGGAGCTGCTGGCCCGCGCGATCCATGCCGCCAGCCCGCGCGCCAAGCGGCCCTTCGTCGCCGTCAACTGCGGCGCGATCCCGGAGCCGCTGCTCGAGTCGGAACTGTTCGGCCACGTCAAGGGCGCCTTCACCGGCGCGCTGGCCAACCACCGCGGTCTCTTCCAGGCCGCCGACGGCGGCACGCTGCTGCTCGACGAGATCGGCGACATGCCGCTGCCGCTGCAGGTCAAGCTGCTGCGCGTGCTGCAGGAACACCAGGTGCGCCCGGTCGGCGCCAGCGCATCGGTGCCGATCGACGTGCGCATCCTGTCGGCCACCCACCGCGACCTGGAGGCCGCGCTCGCCGAAGGCCAATTCCGCGAGGACCTCTATTACCGGCTCAACGTCGTCAGCCTGACGCTGCCCAGCCTGGCCGAGCGCCGCGAGGACATCCCGCTGCTCGCGCAGCACTTCCTGCAGAAGCTCGCGCTGAAGTACGACAAGCGCCTCAACGGCTTCGCGCCCGACGCGCTCAAGGCGCTCACGATGGCCTCCTGGCCGGGCAACGTGCGCCAGCTCCACAACGTCGTCGAGCAGGTGAGCGCGCTGGCGACCTCGCCGCTGATCCCGCTCTCGCTGGTGCAGCGCGCGCTGCGCTCGCCCAGCGTCGAAGTACTTCCTTACGCGGAAGCGCGACAGCGTTTCGAGCGGGAGTACCTGGTCGGCCTGCTCAAGCTCACCGACGGCAACGTCGCCGATGCCGCGCGGCTCGCCGACCGCAACCGGACCGAGTTCTACCGCTTGCTGCAGCGCAACGGACTGGAGCCCTCGATGTTCCGGTCCGAAGGACCTGTCGCCGAATAGCGACAAGAAAATTCATTCAAAATCAACAACTTGCAGAAAAACCCACCGTCAGCGTCGCCGCCCGGCGACAGAAAATTCACGGTGCGGCAGCGCACAAAACGCGTAAGTTGTTGATCTGAAAGAGAAATCGCCGGTGGCACGGGCCTTGCAGAAAGGCCCGCCACATGCGAACTATTCACGCCCTCACCCCTCAGGCCCGCATCCCGGCGACCAGCGCTCGCCGCCAGGCTGACCAACGTCGGTGGATCGGATCGTTCATCGGGCTGGCCGTCGGCGCCGGCCTGCTGGCCGCGGCGTCCGCCGCCCAGGCCTTCGGCTTCGACGAGATCGCCGAACGCGCCAAGGGGCTGGCGGCCAAGCCCTACGTCGCGCCGCCGGACAACCTGCCGGCCGAGCTCAAGCAGCTCAACTACGACCAGATGCGCGACATCCGCTTCAAGCCGGATCGCGCGCTGTGGCGCCAGGAGCGGCTGCCCTTCGAGCTGATGTTCTTCCACCTGGGCCACTACCAGACCCAGGCCGTGCGCATCAACGAGATCGTCGGCGGCCAGGCCCGGGCGGTCCCGTTCAAGCGCGAGGACTTCGACTACGGCAAGAACAGCCAGCTCTCGCCGGGCAAGTGGGGCGATGTCGGTTACGCCGGCTTCCGCGCGCATTACCACCTCAACAACGACAAGTACAAGGACGAGCTCGCCGTCTTCCTGGGCGCGAGCTACTTCCGCGTGCTGGGCGCCAACCAGCATTACGGGCTGTCGGCACGCGGCCTGGCCATCGACACGGTGGGCGGCAAGGGCGAGGAATTCCCGCGCTTCAGCGAGTTCTGGATCGAGCGCCCCGGCGCCGACGCCAAGACGCTGACCGTGCATGCGCTGATGGACTCGCCCCGCGCCAGCGGTGCCTACACCTTCGTCATCAAGCCCGGCGCCGAGACCGTCGTCGAGACCCGCGTGCGCCTGTTCGTGCGCGCCCCGGTGGCGACGCTGGCGCTGGCGCCGCTGACCTCGATGTACCTGTTCGGCGAGAACCAGCCGCAGAAGGGCGACTTCCGGCCCGAAGTCCACGACAGCGACGGCCTGATGGTGGCCAGCAGCAGCGGCGAGTGGATCTGGCGCCCGCTGATCAATCCCAATGGCACGCTGACCACCTCGTTCACGCTGCCGGGCGTGAAGGGCTTCGGCCTGATGCAGCGCGACCGCCGCTTCTCCAGCTACGAGGACACCGAGGCCCGCTACGAGATGCGGCCCTCCGCCTGGGTCGAGCCCACCAGCGACTGGGGGCCGGGCCGGGTCGAGCTGATGTCGCTGCACACGCCCGACGAGACCCACGACAACATCGTCGCCTACTGGGTCCCGGCGAAGCAGCCGGCCCCGGGCCAGCCGCTGGACTACTCGTACCGCCTGCACCTGCAGGGCGAGCAGCAGCAGCGTCCGCCCGGCGCCTGGGCGGTGCAGACCCGCACCGGCTACAGCTACGCCAAGCTCGACAAGAACGAGCAGCAGTTCATCGTCGACTTCGAAGGCCCGTCGCTGGCCGCGCTGCAGCCCGGCGCCGAGGTCAAGGCCATCGCCAGCACCAACGCCAACGGCGAGGTGACCGAGGTCAACGCCTATCCGAATCCGGTCACCGGCGGCTGGCGCATGGCCGTCCGCATCAAGCAGTTGCGCCCCGGTCAGTCGACCGAGCTGCGCGGCTTCCTCCAGACGAAGCAGCAGGTCCTCACCGAGACCTGGAGCCTGATTCTTCCTCCCCAGTGAAGGAGCCCGACATGACGCATTCCGCCCTGCATCCCGCCGCCTCGGCCCCCGGTCCGGTCGGCCCGAGCGCGCCGGCCATCAAGCGCGGCGCGATGGTGCCGCGGCCCTGGGGCCAGCGCACGCCGCCGGTCGAGTCGCTGCCGGCCTCCGAGCCGCCTCAGGCCTGGGAAACCGCGGCCCGGAACCGGCGCAACGCGCTCAAGCTGTCCATCGCCGGCGCCACCGCGCTGGCCACCGGCGTGCTCTGGCAGACCCACAACGGCTGGGCCAGCGACCCTTGGGCCTTCGCGCTGCAGTGCGTGCACCTGGCGCTGTTCGCCCTGCTCTTCGCCTGGGTCAGCGCCGGCTGCGTCACCGCGGTGATGGGCTTCTGGGTGATGCTGCGCGGCGACCGTCACGCCATCTCGATCAAGGACGCCGGCAACGAGCCGCTGGGCGCCGACGCCCGCACCGCGCTGGTCATGCCGATCTGCAACGAGGACGTCACCACCGTCTTCGCCGGCCTGCGCGCCAGCTGCGAGTCGCTCGCGGCGGCCGGCGCGCTGCGGCTGTTCGACGTCTACATCCTGTCCGACAGCTCCGATCCGGAATGCCGCACGCAGGAGCTGGCCGCCTGGGCCGAGCTGCGCGCGCAGTTCGCCGGCCGCGGTCGCATCCACTACCGCTGGCGTCAGCGCCGCGTGAAGAAGAAGGCCGGCAACGTGGCCGACTTCTGCCGCCGCTGGGGCCGCAACTACCGCTACATGGTGGTGCTGGACGCCGACAGCGTCATGAGCGGTGACTGCCTGCTGGGCCTGGTGCGCCTGATGGAAAAGAACCCGCGCGCCGGCATCCTGCAGGCCGCCAACCAGGTCTGCGGCCACGACACGCCGCATGCCCGCGCGCAGCAGTTCGCGAGCCGCGTGACGGGGCGCCTGTTCGCCGCCGGCATGCAGTTCTGGCAGCTGGGCGAGGCGCACTACTGGGGCCACAACGCGATCATCCGCGTCGAGCCCTTCATGAAGCACTGCGCCCTGGCCCCGCTGCGCGGCAAGGAGATCATGTCGCACGACTTCGTCGAGGCCGCGCTGATGCGTCGCGCCGGCTACCAGGTGTGGCTGGTGGCGGACCTGCCGGGTTCGTATGAACAGCAGCCGCCGCACCTGCTGGCCGAGCTGCAGCGCGACCGCCGCTGGTGCCAGGGCAACATCCAGAACGCCGGTCTGATCGCCGAGCCCGGCCTGCACGGCGTGCACCGCGCGATGCTGGTCACCGGCGCGCTGTCCTACCTCGCCGCGCCGCTGTGGCTGCTGTACGTGGGCCTGGGCGTGCTGCTGTGGAACGTCGGCGGCAACGAGGCCTTCCAGCCCTTCATGGAAGACGGTTCGCTGGCCCCGGGCGTGGCCGCGCTGTGGCTAGGCACGATCGGCATGCTGGTGCTGCCGCGCCTGCTGTCGGTGGCCGCGCTGATCCTGCGCGGCGAGCAGTCGCAGTACGGCGGCACGCTGAAGCTGCTGGCCTCCTGCGCCACCGAGGCCGGCATGTCGCTGCTGCAGGCGCCGCTGCGCATGGTCGCCCATTCGATCTTCTGCGTGGTCGCGTTGACCGGCATCTCGCTGGACTGGAAGTCGCCGCCGCGGGCCGCCGAGGACGTGTCCTGGCGCGAGGCCTTCGCCGCCTACGGCCGCATCAGCGCGATCACTGCGGTGATCGCCGCGGCGATCGGCGCGCTGAGCCCGTCGACGCTGATCTGGATCGCGCCGATCGCGCTGCCGCTGCTGCTGGCCGCGCCGATCACCGTGCTGTCCAGCCGCGCCCGCCTGGGCGAGCGCATGCGCCGCGCCGGCCTGCTGCTGATCCCCGAAGAGAGCCAGACCCCGACCGTGCTGCGTAACGCCTGGGCCTATGGCCGCCAGGAACGCCACCTTCCCGGCTTCGCCGACCTGCTCGCCAGCCGCCGCCTGACCGCGCTGGCGGCCGAGGCGATGGGCCGCCGCGACGTGGGCCAGGGCATGCGCGCGCAGGTGCGTCGCCAGCGCCTGGAGCAGTTGAGCGCACAGCCTGGTGCCCTCGACGCGATGAGCAACGCCGAGCGCATGCGCTTCCTGAGCGAACCGGGCCACCTGCTGCGACTGGCGCAGCCGCTGCGCCCCGTGGCGGAGACACGCGTCGTCCGTCCCGACCTGCGCCTGGCCGCCTGAGGCTGCTTGAGGCCGCCGGAAGCCGCCACCCGCCGTTGAGTCCCGCCCCATCGGCCCGGGCGCCTCGCCGAAGAGTCATGGCGGAGGCGGGGTGCCCGGGATCGATGCGGTCAACGCCGCGGCGCTACATCGGATCGCGGTCGTAGGCGCGGACGTCCTGCGGCAGCCGGACCCAGCCATGCATGCGGCAGGTGTAGACCGAGTCCTGCGGCGGCGGGAAATCCGGATCCCCGAATCCCCCCACCGCCACGCCGACCGATCCCTCGACCCCCTCCTCCGTGTGGAAGACGGTGCTGCCGCACACCGGGCAGAAATGGAATCGGAATCGGGCGCCCCGGTCGCCGGCGCGCACGAATTCGGTCGCGATGCCGATGACCTCATAAGGTTCGGCAAAGGCCGCCAGCGCCGCGAAGACACTGCCCGTGCGGCGCTGGCACGCCAGGCAGTGGCAGAGGCCGGTTCCCAACGGCTCACCCTGCACCACGATCTTCAATTGGCCGCAACTGCACGAAGCGGTACGTGAAGCCATGCGATCACCTCCCCTGGAGACCGGACGTGGAGCGGCCATGCTAAGCGCAGCGCCAGGGCGCTGGCTACCAATCTGAGACATCGTTGCCACACCGACATGAATCGCCGTCCCCTCTCCGAGGGATGCGGCCCGCGCGGCGAGGGCCCGGCTACATCGCCCACAAGCGGGGCGTGGTGCCGTCCAGGTCCCACAAGGCGTGACGCCAGGCGGCCCAGCAACGCCGCAGCAGCAGCGCGACCGGCTCGACCACCGGTCCCAGCACCCGCACCACCAGCACGCCGTCCTGCGCGGCGGTCGCGCCGGCGCTCGCGCGCAGCGGATCGGCGTCGATCAACGCGCGCACCGCGTCCAGCGCGCGTTCACGGCGATCGCGATCCAGCGCGGCGCCGCTGGCGAAGACCAGGGTGCCCAGGCAACGCTGCCCGGCCAGGCCGAGCTCGCCGTCCATCAGCAGCGCGTCGACCGCGTCCAGCCGGCCGCGCTCCAGCCACACGCCGGGGATCTCCAGGTGCTGCAGGAAGCGGCCACTCGAGAACGGCTGCCCTGCGCCGGGCAGCCCGAGCGCGGTGATGTCCCAGGCCAGCAATTCGGCCGTCGGCGCCAGCGTGAAGCGCGCCTCGTTGACCGCTTCGCAGCCGGGGTAGGCGATCGCCTCGAGCGGCAGCCATTCCAGGCGCGCGCCCACGCCCAGCGTCGCCCGCACACGCTGCGAGGCAGGCGCGCCGTCCGGGCTGCGGTAGAAGCGCGTGGCGCCGGGCGTGGTCACCAGCGCATGGGCGCCCTCGCCGACCGTCACCGCGATGTCCAGGGTGTCGCCGCCGACCAGCCCGCTGGGCGGATGGACGAGCACGCTGTGGCAGATCGCGTCGCCTTCCGGGTAGAGGCTCTTGAGCAGGCGCAGCGGCCCATCGTGCTCATGGCTGACGACGCAACGTCCTCGCTCGAGGCGGTAGTCGGCGCCCAGGCGGGCCAGCCACTGCCGCTGGGCCGGGGCGGCCGTCGTCGCGAACGAAGCCGGGCTGGCCGGGCTCGGCGAAGAGGAGGTCGACGGGAATGAGGGATCGAAGGTCGCGGTCATGACGGCGCAGGAGGCAGGCGGCGGATGTTAGGCGCATCCGCGCCATCGACGCCGCGCCGCTGGGCAAGGCTCACTTCGGCACCGTGATCCAGGCGTAGTCCAGCCAGTTGTCGGCGCGATGCACCGCCTTCACGCCCTGGCGCAGCGCCCAGGGCGCGGCCTGGCGATGCAGCGGCAGCACGTGCAGCTGCTCGCGGTACTCCTGCAGCGCCGCCTTGATGAGCGCCTCGCGCTTGACCGGATCGGCCTCGGCCGAGGACGCGGCCGCGAGCTGGTCGAACTTCGGATTCCGCGAGCGGCCGTAGTTGTAGAAGCCGGCGCCGGAGGCCTTGTCGTCACTGCGGTAGACCGGCGTGAGGATGGTCTCGGCATCGGTGATCGCGCCGCCCCAGCCCATCAGGTAGAGGCTGGTCTCGTAGCGCTCCAGCTTGGGGAAATAGAGCACCCGCGGCATCGCGTTGACCTTCACCTTGAGCTTGATCTGCGCCCACATCGAGGCGAGCGCCAGGCAGATGCCCTCGTCGTTGACGTAGCGGTTGTTGGGGCAGTCCAGCGTGACCTCGAAACCGTCGGGATAGCCGGCGTCGGCCATGCCCTTGCGGGCGGCGGCGAGGTCGAACGGCAGGCGCGTCTCGAGCGCCGGATCGTCATAGGCCCCCAGCGGCGACGGCGTGAGGCCGCCGGTGGGTTGCGACAGCCCGTTCATCAGGCGCTTGTGGATGGCTTCGATGTCGATGGCCTGGTACATCGCGCGGCGCACGCGCAGGTCCTGGAACGGGTTTCTGCCGCCCGGCGCGCGGCCGTACACCAGCGTGTCGCGCGCCTGGTCCATGCCGATGAAGACGAGGCGGTTCTCGAGCCCCTCCAGCACCTGCACGCCGGGCGTGGCGCGCAGCCGCGGGACGTCGCGCGGCGCGGGGTCCAGCAGCAGGTCGATCTCGCCCGACACCAGCGCGGCCAGCCGCGTCGCGTCGTTGGAGATCGGCGTGAACTGGACCTCCTGCACGTTGCCCTCGAAGCGGCCCCACCAGTTCGGGTTGCGCTTGTAGACGGTGCGGATGCCGGGCTGACGGCGCACCAGCATGAAGGGGCCGGTGCCGTTGGCGTTGAAGCTGGCGTGGCTTTCCTCGTTGTCCTTGAAGCTGAGCGGGCGCGTGACCTTGTGCTGCTCGCTCCAGGACTTGCTCATGATGAACAGCAGGTCCAGGTGCTGCAGGAAGATCGGATTGAAGCGCGGCTGGGTGATCTCGACGGTGAGCTCATCGATCTTGCGGGCGGTGCCGACCGCGTTGGCGTAGACCGCGAGCTGGGAGGTCGGTGCCTTGGCGCGCTGCAGCGAGAAGACGACATCGTCCGCGGTGAAGGCCGAGCCATCGTGGAACCGGACGTTGGGCCGCAGCTTGAAGCGCCAGACGAGCGGGCCGATCTGCGTCCATTCGGTGGCAAGACCCGGCACGATGTTGAGCTGCTTGTCGCGGGCGGTGAGGCGCTCGTAGACCTGCGAGTTCATCCCGTTGGTCAGGCTCTCGTTCTGCGAGTGCGGGTCCATGGTCTGGGCATCGCCCTGGCTGGCCCAGCGCAGCGTCTGCGCCGCGGCGGTCGACGCCGCGCCGACCGCCCCACCGACCACGCCGGCGCACAGCGCCAGCAGCATGAGCATGCGCGTCATCCCGGTCTCCCGACGACTCTGTGAATGTCGGCCGAGTGTAGGCAGGCCGGGGTCAGCGGGTGGTCGGGGTCTTTCCGGACGGTTCTCGGATTGCCGCAACAGCGCGTCGCGCACTCCAGGGGCTGGCCCCTTCCTGCGAATATGAGGCCCACCGCTCCTCCTGCCGCCGCGCGGCGAGCGGCGACCCCGGCTTGCGATCCAGGTCGAAAAGGCCGGGATACAAGGTGAGGATCTGTTTGAGCATTTCCCGCTTGCTGTGGATCAGCAGATCAAGTGGATTGAGTCGTTCATACATGGATGCACCCCTCGAATGCAAATGGGAAACCATGAACCGAGACGACGGGGCCACCGTCGTGGTCGTCAAGTGGGCGAGTGCGGCATCGGTCCACGATGGCCCGAAGTCCCTCGTCCACGGGCCAGACGTTGCGCAGCAGTCGCCGCGCCTCTTTCCGATCGATGACAAAGGAGTGGGACGGATAGCCAGCAACCAGCTCGGCCAGACCGCCCGGCTCGACGTTGCGCCCTCGTTCTGCAAGACGCCGGCCATAGGCATGCGCGATCGTCATTGCACGATGCATCTCGGCCAATCGTTGCGGGTTCACCTGCTCCGCCATTGGCCGCAGCAGCTTCGCCGCGATGTCCGCGGCAATCTCGGACGCCACGCGTGTGGAGAGGCCACGTTCGGACAGGTCCAGCAAGGACACCTGGAAGGCCGTCATGAACTGGGCCAAGAGGATGTTGGCCGCCGTCAGTTGCTCAAGGCTTGAACTCGTCACACCCAGCTCGTCGCCACGAAAGACCTGAACGTCAAGCGGGCCCAGTTCGCTCCTGTCGTCCATGTAAAGCGCCGAGGCACCCAACGCAATCAGCGTCCCCGCACTCTTGCAATAGCGGGGGATCAGCACATGCATCTGCCGATAGTGGTGGCTCAATGCCCGTGCGATTCGAAACGCAGCATCCGGGTCACCGCCGGCCGTCTCGAGCACGAGCAGCACATCGTCGTGCGTCTTCCCGGTCTCAACCAGGGTGCTCAGTCGTTCATAGCCGGCAACCGATACCTCACCGGTGTAGGACACCACGTCATAGGGCGGCGTGAGGGGCGACACCGGTTCCGCGCGCTCTTCCGCCGGCCCGGTGACATCGTCCTCCACGCCGTCCGCTTCATCCTTCCAACTCACTGCCATCGGATGCCCTCCAGCGCCAGACATCGGCGCGAGGTCCGCATCTTCGAGCGGCGCGTTCGGAAGGACCATGACCCCGACTAGGAGACCTTCGCCTCGAAACTCGGAGCCCGCCACTCAATCGAGTCTGGCCCGCCCACCGAAACATGCCGTTGGCGCCTGCGCCGACGCTCACCCCGCCGGCGTCTGCCAGAGTTCATCGAGCTTCTGGAAGCCCCAGGTGGCCGGATCCTCGCGGCCGATGATGCGGTCCGTCGCCCCGGGCGAGGACAGGTCCAGGACCTGCGTCGGGATCGGCATCTGCGACTTGGTCGAATAGAACACCCGCACCCGCGGCGCCGTCAGCGCGGTCGCGTTCTGCTCCAGCACCACGGCGAGCTTGCCCGACTGCAGCTTCACCAGCGTGCCGACCGGGTAGATGCCCACGCACTTGACGAAGGCCTGGAACACGCGCGGATCGAAGTGGCCGGTCCATTGCGCCATCCGCGCCAGCGAGGACGCCGGATCCCAGGCGTTCTTGTAGGGCCGGTTCGAGGTGATCGCGTCGTAGACGTCGCACACCGCGCCCATGCGCGAGAGCAGGCTGATCTGCTCGCCCGCGAGCTTGCCGGGGTAACCGCTGCCGTCCATCTTCTCGTGGTGGCGCAGCGCCACGTCCAGCGCCGCCTCGGGCACCGAGGTGCCCTCCTTGAGCATCTCGTGGCCGCGCGTCGGATGGTCGCGCATGATCGCGAACTCGGCATCGGTCAGCGCGCCCGGCTTGTTCAGCACGTTCAGCGGCATCGCCATCTTGCCGACGTCGTGCAGCAGCCCGGCCAGGCCGGCCTCGCGGGTCTGCGCCTCGTCCAGGCCCATCTGGCGGGACAGCGACACCATCAGCGCGCACACCGCCACCGAATGCATGTAGGTGTAGTCGTCCTTGGTCTTGAGCCGCGCCAGGCTGATCAGCGCCGACGGATTGCGCTCCACCGAACTGGCCACCTCGGCCACCAGGGGCAGGCATTGCTCGGCGTCGATCGCCTTGCCCAGCCGGGCCTCGCCGAACAGGTTCATCACCGCGCGCTTGGAGCGCTGCATGACCTGCGACGCGCGCTCGAGCTCCTCGCCCATCGACGCCGGCGCGGTCCCGAGCTCCAGCCGGGGCGCGGCCTGCACCACCGCCGGAGCCTCGGGCGCGGCCGGCGCCGCGCCTTGGGCCGCCGCCGGGGGCGCCACGTCCAGCCCCTTGGAGGCGTCGATCCAGCAGAAAGGCACGCCGCTCGCCTTCAAGGCCTTCAGGTCCTCGGGGTCCGTCAGGACGAACTTGGTCTTCCAGAATGGATGGGACAACCACGAGCCCTCCATCCCCTGCAGGAACATGCCCAGCTTGACATCCGACGTCGGAATCTTCTTCAGCATGACTGGCGTTTTCGTCCAGGACAACACAGTATGGCGCCCTCCCCGGCGCTCGCACAGTCAGGCGACCATGAAAAAAACCGCCCCTCGGGGCGGTTCGTGATTGTCTTCGCGCCGCGGCCGGGAGCCCGGCCTCAGCGTGCCACGGTTCAGCGGAACCGGGACTGCGGGACTGTACGGAGTTCGGACGGCAAGCTGGCCAGGTACTGGGACAGCGTCTTGAGTTCCGCGTGGGTGAACTGCTTGACCTGGCCCGCCATCACCGCGTTGCTGCGGCCGTGATAGGGCTTGCCCTGGATCTGGTAGGACTTGAGCGCGACGTACAGGTAGTCGGCGTGCTGGCCGGCGATCTTCGGATAGGTGCCGTCGATGGGCTTGCTGAAGTTGGCGCCATGACAGCTGGCGCAGGCGCCCTTGTCGAGCAGCTTCTTCACGTCGGCGGGCGCCTCGACCGTGGCCGGCACCGCCTCGACCTGGGCCAGGCCGGCGTAGTACTCGGAGATCTCGACGATGTCCTTGTCGCCCAGTGGCAGCGCGATGCCGCGCATCGTCGGATGCTTGCGGTCACCCTTGGCGTAGGCGGTCAGCGCCGAGGCGATGTACTTGGCGTTCTGGCCCGCGATCATCGGGACCTTGTGGACCTCGGGGAAGGTGGCCTGGTAACCCGGGATGCCGTGGCAACCGATGCACATGGCCACCTTGGCCTGCACCGGCGCCTGGGGGCCAGGTGTTGCCGCGGCGGGTGGGGTCGCTGCCGGCGCTTGTCCCGGCGCGGGCGACGAAGGGGCGTTGGACTGAGCGGATACAACAAACGCACTTCCGGCCAGCATCAACGCGAGGGAGATCTGCAGTTGTCTTCTCATGGTCCCGATCTTCGAGGATTTGGGGCGGCGCGATTATAGGGGGGGCCCTATATACTGGTTTTCACCGCTGCGCTAGAGAAACCCCTCATGAAATTCAAAGGTTCCCAGGACTATGTCGCCACGCCGGATCTGATGCTGGCGGTCAACGCGGCCATCACCTTGAAGCGGCCGCTGCTGGTCAAGGGCGAACCGGGCACCGGCAAGACGCTGCTGGCCGAGGAGGTCGCCAAGTCCCTGGGACTGCCGCTGCTGCAGTGGCATGTGAAGAGCACGACCAAGGCGCAGCAGGGCCTGTACGAGTACGACGCCGTCTCCCGCCTGCGCGACAGCCAGCTCGGCGACGACAAGGTGCGCGACATCTCCAACTACATCGTCCAGGGCACGCTGTGGCAGGCCTTCGCCTCGGACACGCCGGTGGCGCTGCTGATCGACGAGATCGACAAGGCCGACATCGAGTTCCCCAACGACCTGCTGCGCGAGCTCGACCGGATGGAGTTCTACGTCTACGAGACCCGCGAGTGGGTGCGCGCCAAGCACCGGCCGCTGGTCTTCATCACCTCCAACAACGAGAAGGAACTGCCGGACGCCTTCCTGCGGCGCTGCTTCTTCCACTACATCAAGTTCCCCGAGGCCGACACGATGCAGGCCATCGTCGACGTCCACTTCCCGGGCCTCAAGAAGGAGCTGCTGGCGGCGGCGCTGAAGACCTTCTACGACGTGCGCAAGCTGCCGGGGCTGAAGAAGAAGCCCTCGACCTCCGAGCTGATCGACTGGCTCAAGCTGCTGTTGGCCGAGGACATCCCGGCCGAGGCGCTGCAGACGCAGGACGACAAGGTCGCGATCCCGCCGCTGGTGGGCGCGCTGCTGAAGAACGAGCAGGACCTGACCCTGTTCGAGAAGCTCGTCTACATGCAGAGCCGCAACCGCTGAGGCCGCCGCGATGAGCCAGAACTTCAACGCCGCCTGGCGCGCCGCGCTGGCGGACGCGCTGGGCTTCGTGGTCGGCGGCGTGATCGGCCTGCTGGTCGGCCGCGCGCTGGGCTGGGAATTCATCGGCGCGCCCGGCTGGGGCACGACGCAGATCCTGGGCCTGCTCACCATCCTCGCCGGCATGGGCGGCTGCCGCTGGCTGCTGCGCCGGCTGCTGCTCGGCGGCAAGGGCTGAGCGCCCCTCTCCTTCCCTCCACCGCCGGCCGCGGGGTCGGCCCGATCGCATGACCGCATCCACTCCCTTCACCGCGCCGGTCACCCTGGCCGGCCCGCACGCGCGGCTCGAGCCGCTGTCGCCCGCGCACCGCGAGGCGCTCGCCGAGGCCGCCGACGACGGCGCGCTGTGGAAGCTCTGGTACACGACCGTGCCGGCGCCCGAGCGCATGGCCGCCGAGATCGAGCGCCGGCTGGGCCTGCGCGACGCCGGCACGATGAATCCCTTCGCCGTCTTCGACGCGCAGGGCCGGGCCGCCGGCATGACGACCTACATGAACATCGATGCGGCCAACCGCCGCGTCGAGATCGGCTCCACCTGGACGCGCGCCTCCTGCCAGCGCAGCGCGCTGAACACGCAGTGCAAGCTGCTGCTGCTCCAGCATGCGTTCGAGACCCTGGACTGCATCGCGGTGGAGTTCCGCACCCATCGCCTGAACACGCAGAGCCGCCGCGCGATCGAGCGGCTGGGCGCGCAGCTCGACGGCATCCTGCGCTCGCACCTGCGCATGCCCGACGGCACGCTGCGCGACACCTGCGTCTACAGCATCACCGCGGCCGAATGGCCGACGGTCCGCAACCACCTGCAATGGCAACTCGACAAGCCCCGGAGCGCCTGATGGCCACGTCCAAGAAAAACACCGCCAAGCGGGACATCGCCAAGCGAGACACGGCCAAGGGCGAGACCACCAAGCGCGCCAAGCGGGCCACAACGAAGCGCGCCCGCGCGACGATGGCGCTCAAGGCCCTGGACGTCGACGCGCTGTGGTCGCTGGCGCGACTGGGCGCGCCCAGCCTGTCGCCGGACGGCGCCCAGGCCGTGGTGCCGGTGACGCGCTTCGACATGGAGAAGAACCAGGGCGCGACCTCGCTGTGGCTGCTGTCCACGCTGGGTGGCGATGCGCGTCCGCTGACCTCCGCCGGCGAGAAGGACGGCCAGCCGCGCTGGAGCCCGCAGGGCGACCTCGTCGCCTTCGTCGCGCGCCGAGACCAGCAGGGCGACAAGGACGATTCCCCGCAGCTGTACGTGATCCCGCCCGACGGCGGCGAGGCGCGCCGCGTGACGAAGATGCCGTTCGGCGTCGAGGCCTTCAAGTGGTTCCCGGACGGCCGGCGCCTGGCCTTCGTGTCCTGGGTCGATCCCACGCTCAAGGGCCAGGCCGCGCAGGCCCAGCGCCGCCAGGCCGAGAAGGATCGCAAGGACTCGGCCTATGTCACCGAGGAAGGCTTCTACCGCTTCTGGGACCATGCGCTGCCGATGGGCCGCGTGCCGCACCTGCATGTCGTCGACCTCGACAGCGGCCAGGTGCGCGACCTCTTCGAAGGCACCGACTACGAACTGAGCCGCGCCGAGCCGGATGCCGACAGCTTCGACATCTCGCCCGACGGCCGCCGCATCGTCTTCAGCTTCGATCCCAACACGCCCAAGACGCTGGAGCACCGCAATGCGCTGGCCGAGGTCGAGGTGCGCTCCGGCCGGGTCCAGGTGCTGCTGCATGAGCCGGCCTGGGACCTGGTCGCGCCGGTGTACAGCCATGCGGGGCACCACATCGCGTTCGTCGCCTGTCACCAGGGGCTGAAGCACACGATGCCGCAGCAGCTGGCGGTGCTGGACACCCATGGCCACTGGGCGGTGCTGTCCGAGGACTGGGACCAGGAAGTCGCCGCGCCGCTGCGCTGGGACGAGGATGACCTGGGCGTGCTCTTCTGCGCCGAGGAGCGCGGCCGCCGCCACCTCTACCGCTTCGACGTCAAGACGCTGCACGCCTTCCCGCTGTGCGAGGGCGGCCATGTCGGCGCCTTCGCGCTGGAGGCCGGCACCCTGGTCGTCCTGCATGACAGCGCGAGCTTCCCGCCGCGGCTGTCCGTCGTCGACCGGGAAGGCGATGCCGCGGAACAGGTGCTGCACCGGATCGAGTCCTTCAACGACGCGGCGCTGTCGACGCTGGCCTTCGGCGCGGTCGAGGAGCGCTGGTACGAGGGCGCGCTCGGCGAGCCGGTGCAGATGTGGCTCTACTACCCGCCCGGATTCGACCCGCGCCGCAAGACCAAGGCGCCGCTGATGCACCTGATCCACGGCGGCCCGCACACCGCGATGGGCGACAGCTGGCACTGGCGCTGGAACCACCAGGCGATGGCGGCGGCAGGCTACGTGGTCGCCTGCGTGAACTACCACGGCTCGTCGAGCTTCGGCAATCGCTTCGCCGACTCGATCACCGGCCGCTGGGGCGAGCTCGAGCTGGAGGACGTCGAGCGCGCGACCGACCTGCTGCTCCAGCAGCCCTGGGCCGACCCGAAGCGGGTCTTCGCCACGGGCGGCAGCTACGGCGGCTACATGGTCGCGTGGATGAACGGCCATGTACCGGCCGGCCGCTACCAGGCCTACGTCTGCCATGCCGGCTGCTACGACTGGACGGCGATGTTCGCCAACGACGCCTACCTGTGGCATGCGAAGGAGCTGGGCACGGCCTACTGGAAGGATCCGGCCAAGGTCGCGTCGCAAAGTCCCATCGGCTACGCGCAGCACTTCAACACGCCGACGCTGGTCATCCACGGCCAGCTCGACTACCGCGTGCCCGACGCGCAGGGCCTGGCCTACTACAACACGCTGAAGGCGCAGGGCATCGCCGCCCGGCTGGTGTGGTTCCCGGACGAGAACCACTGGGTCATGAAGCCGCGCAATTCGAAGCTCTGGTATGGGGAGTTCTTCGACTGGCTGAAGCGGCATGACCAGCCCCGAAAGGCCTCGCTGACTGGTGGCGAGGCGGCCGCGCCACGTGCAAGACGCAAGAGAGCGTAAGAGACGTGTCGCGCCCGCGCCAGCCGGATCCAACCAAATCATCACCAATTCGTTTTGATGGCGTGAGCAGCCTCATCCGCTGCTCGACGGCAAGCCGCTTCGCGCGGCCTTCGCGCGCGTTGGGGAGTCCTCGCCGATGTCGCTGCGGGGCCATGGCAATGAAACGATCGCGCCGGTGATCGTGACGCCCACGGTGGGACGAACGCGACGTGTCCGCAAGAATCCGCGCGTCTCGTCTTCCCCGCCTGATTCGTCATGTCCGCAAGCGCTGGCCGCGCGTCCTCGCAATTCGCCCTGTTGAGCCTCCTGGTTGCTTCCACGCTGGCGGCGTGCGGCGGCGGGGGGAGCGACAGCGCCGCCCCGACACCGTCGACCTCCCGCTCCCCCGCACCCGGACCTTCCACGGCACCGGCACCAGCGCCGCCTCCGGCACCTGCTCCCGCACCAGCTCCGGCTCCGGCACCTGCTCCCGCGCCAACTCCAGCTCCAGCTCCAGCTCCAGCTCCAGCTCCAGCTCCAGCACCAGCACCAGCACCAGCGCCAGCACCAGCGCCAGCCTCCGCGGTGGACTTCACCCTCAAGTGGACCGAGCTTCACCAGACCATGGACGGCTTCGGCGCCTCCGATGCCTGGCATGGCCCGTTGACCGGCGCGCAGGCGGACCTGTACTTCAGCACGTCCTCCGGCATCGGGCTGTCGCTGCTGCGCATGGGCATCAATCGTGACGGTGGCACCTTCTCCACCTGGAACAACGCGAAGCTCGCCATCGCGCGGGGCGCCAAGGTGTGGGCTTCCCCCTGGTCGCCGCCGGCGAGCCTGAAGACGACGGGCGACCTCAATTCCGGCTCCTTGCGCAGCGACGCCTATGCCACCTGGGCCACCACCCTCGCGTCGTTCGTGACCAACTTCAACGGCAACGTCGGCACTCCGCTGTACGCGATCTCCGCCCAGAACGAGCCGGACTTCGACACCAAGGGCCTCTACGACATGTGCCTGTACAGCTTCCCCGACATGGCCGCCTTCGTCGGCCGGCTCGGGGCGGCGGTCGCCGCGCTGAACCTGCCCTCGCCGCCCCGGATCCTGGCGCCCGAATCGGCGTCCTGGGACAAGCTCTGGAGCTATGCCTCGGCCATCGACGCCGACCCCACGGCCCGCAGCTACGTCGGCATCTACGCCACCCACCAGTACGGCGGCGTCGGCAAGTACCAGCCGCTGAACAAGCCGCTGTGGGAGACCGAGCAGTCCTCCTTCGAGGCCTTCGATCCTTCCATCGCCAATGCGCTGAACGTGGGCGGCTGGATCAACGAGGCGATCGTCTCGGGCAACGTCACCGCCTGGCACTACTGGTGGCTCAACGGCATCAACGACGACAACGAGGGACTGATCGGCAAGAAGGGCGACTTCCAGCTGACCAAGCGGCTCTTCGCCCTGGGCAACTATTCGCGCTTCGTGCGCCCGGGGTGGGTGCGGATCGGCGTCGACGGCAGTGCTGGGGGACTCCTCATCACCGCCTTCAAGAACCCCGCCACCGGCGAGTTCGCCGTCGTCGCCATCAACGCGGGCGCCGCGACGACACGCACCTTCGCCGTCCCCGGCGCCGACGGCAGCGCCGTGTCGGCCTACGTGACGGCCGACACGGCCCTGGGCGCCATCGGCACGGACGGCAACCTGTCGCTCGGGTCGGCGTCCAAGCAGGTGCCGGCATCGATCCCGGTGGCGCAGGGCCGGTTCACCGCGCCGATCACGTATGGCGTGACGACCTTCGTCGGGAAGACGAACTGACCCTTCTCTCGATCAACCGCCCCGCCGCCATGATTTCTCGCGCATGCAAGGTTGAACCGCCCCGCACCACCCGGATCCTGTCGGCGTTCGTCAGGGGCTGGGCGCTGGTGCCCTTCCTGCTGACGGCCTGTGGTGGTGGCAGCGACGGCAACCCGACCAATCCGCCGACCGCCAACAGCCCAGTCCCCGCTCCCGCGGCTTCGCCCACTCCGGCACCAGCACCAGCACCAGCACCAGCACCAGCACCAGCACCAGCACCTACTCCCGCACCTGCACCAGCGCCTGCTCCCGCACCTGCACCTGCTCCTGCTCCGGTGCCTGATCCTGCTCCCGCACCAGCACCCCCGTCTGCGCCGGCGCCCGCTCCCTGCGCCCTGCCGTCCTCGTTCTCATGGACCTCCACGCAGCCCCTGATCGCGCCGCAGTCGGCCAGCTTCGTGTCCATCAAGGATCCGACGATCGTCCGCTACAACGATCTCTATCACGTCTTCGCCACGGTCTTCGATACGTCCAGGAACGCCTGGAGCGCCGTCTATCTGAACTTCAGCGACTTCTCCAAGGCCGCCAGCGCGGTGCAGGTGCCGCTGGCCGGCAAGCCGGTGGGCGACGCCGTCGCGCCGCAGGTCTTCTACTTCCGGCCGCACAAGAAGTGGTACCTGATCTCGCAGTGGGGCGCCAAGTACTCCACCAACACCGACATCGCCAATCCCGACGGCTGGACCGCGCCCCAGCCCCTGCTCAGCGGCGGACCGCCCAAGGCGCTCGACTACTGGGTCATCTGCGACAGCGAGAACTGCCACCTGTTCTTCTCCGCGGACAACGGCAAGCTGTATCGCTCCAAGACCCCCATCGGCAACTTTCCCAACTTCTCGGGCTACGAGACGGTGATGTCGGACGAGGCGCCGCGCCTGTTCGAAGCGAGCAACGTCTACAAGGTGGAAGGCACCAACCAGTACCTGCTGCTGGTCGAGGCCTACGGGCCGCGCTACTTCCGCGCCTGGACATCGACCAGCCTCGATGGCCCGTGGACGGCGCTGGCGGACAAGCAGTCGGCCCCGTTCGCGGGCGCCGCGAATGTGTCGTTCGACGGCCCGCGCTGGACCAACGACATCAGCCACGGCGAAATGATCCGCGCCGGCCACGACGAGACCTTGACCATCAACGCCTGCAACATGCAGTACCTGTATCAAGGCGTCGACCCGGCGTCGGCAACGTCGACGGCGGACTACGACCGGCTGCCGTATCGGCTGGGCGTGCTCAAGGCGCGATGAACCGGCCTCCGCAACGCGGCGCCGCGCCGCTCACGCCTCGTTCCAGTCGACGTCCCCGCACAGCACCCGCAACCGGCCGTCCTGCCGGTACGCCACCGAGACCGTCACGCACATCCGGGCGCCGTGCAGGCTCAGGTAGGGGCGGGTGACCTGGATCTCGCCGACCGTCTCGACCGCGCGGCGGAAATAGGGACGGCGCGCCCAGCGCGCGTCGCCGGCGCGCGCCATCGGGAGGAAGCGCGGATCGATCCCGGCCGGCCCGGTGGCCGGCACCGCGCGCGGGCCGAGCTCGCGACCTTCCTCGTCGAGCAGGTAGCACATCTGCGCGCCTTCGAGCCGCAGGAAGGCCTGGCACGCCTCGGCCAGCGACCGGCCCTGCTGCAGCGGTCCCAGCGCCAGCGCGAGCGCGCTGCGGAACGGCGTCAGCCGGTCCTGGTGTTCCCGCTGCCGCCGCGCCTGGCGCTCGTTGAACAGGCCCCAGACGTCCTCGAGCGCGGACACGCCCTCCTCGTCGCGCAGGAACGGCGCCGGATGCCCGAAGGCGAAGCCCTGCACCAGGTCCACGTCCGCATCCATCGCGATCTGCGCGTCCTCGGTGGTCTCGATGCCCTCCAGCAGCACCAGCGAGCCGCAGTCATGCAGCAGCGCCACCATCTGCGACAGCGCCCGCGCCATGCGCCGCGACCCGCGCGCGCGCACCAGCAGCGAACGGTCCAGCTTGACGATCTCCGGACGGATGCGCCAGATGCGGTCGAAGTTGGAATGGCCGACGCCGAAGTCGTCCAGCGCCAGCAGGCAGCCGGTCGCGCGCGCCGCCTCGACCGCGTCCTCGAAGGAGTCGTCGCGCGCCATCACGTCCTCGGTCACCTCGAACACTAGCCGATGCGTGGGCAGGCCCAGCTGATGCACCACCTCCACCGCCCGCGCCAGCATCCGCACCTGCAGCGCGGCATGGTTGAAGACGGCCGGGTGGATGTTCAGGAACAGCCAGCAGTCCGGCTGCCGCTGCGCGACGAAGTTGTGGACGTGCAGCAGCCGGCACAGGCGGTCCAGCCAGACCTGCTGGTCGAAATTGCCGACACCCTCGAAGGCGGTGACCGGCGTGATGGGCCGGCCGCGGTCGTCCTCGACGCGGATCAGGCCTTCATAACCGACCGGCCGGCGGTGCGGATAGCCGTAGACCGGCTGGAACGCGCTGGTCAGCCGGTAGTTCTCGTAGCTGCCGACCCAGCGGCCGCGCTCCTCGCGCACCGCGCCGTACAGCGCCTGCAGCATCGCCTCGACTTCGGCGTTGTCGTCGCCGTGGCCTTGACCGTGATCCATGCACCCGATCCCAACGTTGGAAGCTCCGCGGTCCCGCGGCCGCGGACCCGTGCGTGCCGCCGATGCTACGCCCGCGGACCGGTCAACCGGCATGGATAATGCCCGGATGCCCCGGAGTTCAGGGGGAGGCCCATGCTGATCCAGTTCTTCTACACGCTGCGCGCCGCCAAGCTGCCCGTCTCCGTCAAGGAGTACCTGACCCTGCTCGAAGCCATGAAGGCCGGCGTGCTCGACGACCGCGCCGAGGGCGGCAGCGGCCCGACGGTCGACAAGTTCTACGCGCTCGCCCGCACCGCGCTGGTCAAGGACGAGGCCCTGTTCGACAAGTTCGACCGCGCCTTCGCCGCCTACTTCAAGGGCGTGGAACTGATGGGCGACCTGTTCAAGGCGCTGCCCCAGGAATGGCTCACGAAGCAGCTCGAACGCGAGCTCACGCCCGAGCAGCTCGCCCAGCTCAAGGCCCTGGACTGGGACGAGCTGATGGACACGCTGCGCCAGCGCCTGGAGGAACAGCAGGAGCGCCATGAAGGCGGCAGCCGCTGGATCGGCACCGGCGGCACCAGCCCCTTCGGCAACGGCGGCGTCAACCCGCGCGGGGTCCGCATCGGCGGCCCGGGCGGCCAGCGCAGCGCGGTCAAGGTCTGGGAGCAGCGCGCCTACAAGGACTACGACGACGGCATCGAGCTGGGCACCCGCAACATCAAGGTCGCGCTGCGGCGGCTGCGCCGCTTCGCGCGCGAGGGCTCGGAGCTGGAGCTCGACCTGGACGACACCATCCACAAGACCGCCGCCAACGCCGGCATGCTGGACATCCGCATGATCCCGGAGCGCCACAACAAGGTGAAGCTGCTGCTGCTGATGGACGTCGGCGGCACGATGGACGAGCACGTGCATCGCGTCGAGGAACTCTTCTCCGCGGTCAAGAGCGAGTTCAAGCACCTGGAGTTCTTCTACTTCCACAACTGCGTCTACGACTTCGTCTGGAAGAACAACCGCCGGCGCTTCAGCGAGAAGACCTCCACCTGGGACCTGATCCACAAGTACAACCGCGACTACAAGCTGATCTTCGTCGGCGACGCCACGATGAGCCCTTACGAGATCCTGCAGCCCGGCGGCAGCGTCGAATACAACAACGAGGAAGCCGGCGCCGAATGGCTGCAGCGGCTGACCAGCCACTTCACCAGGCACGTCTGGATCAACCCCGAGCCGGCCGGGGTCTGGCAGTACCGCCAGAGCATCTCGCTGATCCAGCAGCTGATGCAGCAACGCATGATGCCGCTCACGATGGGCGGCCTCGAACAGGCGATGCGCGTGCTCAACCGATGACGGCGACGCTACCGACGCCCTCGTTCCTCCGGCTTCTGCGGCGCCTGCTGCCGATCGTGGCGATCGGCGCGGCGGGCGCGATGCTGGGCGGCTGCTCGCTGCTGCCCACCGACCGCAAGGCCGAACTCAAGGTCGCCGCCACCGAGGAGCCGGACGAGGCCAATCCCAACGTCACGCGGCGCCGGATCTCCGCCTACGAGCTGACCGTGGAGGCGCCGCCGGAACTGCGCGCGCTGCTGATGCAGCACCTGGACCTGGCGCGCTTCCGCGACACGCCCGAGGACATGCGCCTGACCGCCGCCGAGCTGCGCCGGCTCGCCGCCGTCGCGCCCGAGCAGGCGACCAAGCTGCTGGAGACCGCCGGCTACTTCAACGCCAAGGTCAGGACCGAGGAAGTGGGCGACCTGAACGACGGCGTGCGCAACCTGCGCCTGATCGTCGAGACCGGCCCGCGCGCGCTGGTGCGCCAGATGGACCTGCGCATCGAGGGACCGCTCAAGATCGCCGCGGAGCGCGGCGACAAGCTCGCCGGCGCGCTCGAACGCACGCTGACCCAGAGCTGGCTGCTGCAGCCGCAGACCGGCTTCAGCCAGGGCGACTGGGCGGCCGCCAAGAACGCGCTGCTGACCCGCGCCCGCGCGCAGGGGTATCCGCTGGCGCGGATGACGCACAGCGAGGCCGTCGTGCAGGCCGACGACAACCAGGTCGACATCGCCGTGACGCTGGAGACCGGGCCGCTGTTCACGCTGGGCGAGTTGACGGTCGAGGGCCTGAAGCACCAGCCCGAAGACAGCGTGCGTCGCCTGGCCGGCTACAAGCTGCATCAGCCCTACAACGAGAAGCTGCTGCTCGACTTCCAGGAGCGGCTGCTGGGCACGCAGCTGTTCGACAGCGCCAGCGTCGAGATCCAGCCCGAGAGCGTCACGCCACCGCCCGGCGCGGAGACGGTGGAGGTGCCGGTCACCGTCAAGATCCGCGAGGCGGCGCGCCAGCAGGTGACGCTGGGCGTCGGTTACCGGACCGTCGACGGCCCGAGCACCAGCATCGAATACACGCACCGCAAGCCCTTCGGCCTGAACATCCGCGAGCGCAGCAAGCTCGAGCTCTCGCGCGTGCGCCAGGCGCTGGACACCGAGATCAGCTCGCACCCGCAGCCCAACATGCAGCGCAGCCTGGCGCTGGTGAAGGTCGAGCGCATCGACGACAACGACCAGGTCAACCTCAACCTGAGCACCCGGCTCGGCTACGCCAAGGAGACCGAGCCGGAGGACCGTCTGACCTACATCGAGGTGCTGCGGGCCTGGGAGCACAAGCCCGACATCCCGACGACGGTGGCCGGCGCGGTCTCGCTGAACCAGCAGATGACCTGGCGCCGGCTGGACTCGCGGGTGCTGCCGACCAAGGGCTGGAGCGCGACGATGACGGTGGGCGGCGGCTGGGCCGACAGCTCGTCGGAGAAGAACGGGCCGTTCGCGCGCGCCACCGGCAAGGTGTTCTGGTACACGCCGCTGTCGGGCCGCTGGCTGTTCTCGACCCGGCTGGAAGGCGGCCAGATCCTGGCCAAGGGCAAGCTGGGCCTGCCCGAGGCGCTGCGCTTCCGCACCGGCGGCGACGACAGCGTGCGCGGCTACGGCTACAACGACCTCGGACCGGTCAACTCCACCGGCGCGCAGACCGGCGGCCGCGTGCTGCTCAACGGCAGCGTCGAGGTCTCGCATCCCCTCACGCCGCGCATCCCGCAGCTGATGGGCGCGCTCTTCCTCGACGCCGGCCAGGCCGCGCAGAACTGGGGCGACTATCACCCCGCCTGGGCCTACGGCACCGGCCTGCGCTACCGCAGCCCGGTCGGCGTGCTGCGCTTCGACTTCGCCAAGGGCAACCTGGTGGACAAGTGGCGCCTGCACTTCAGCGTGGCGATCAGCCTGTAATCCGATGAGCGATCCCCGCGACGACCTCCCGCCGCCCGCGCCCTCCGGCACGACGCCCGCTGCCGCGCCTGTGCCTGATGGCTCTGGCGCCGACGCATCGGCCACGGACGCCGCCACGGTGTCGCCGGGCGGCGGCCCTCCCGGCCCGACCGACAACGGCGACACGGCCCGACGGCTGCGCCGTCGGCGCCGCGGCCGCGGGCTGCTGTGGGTGCTGCTGGCCGTGCCGGTGCTGGTGGGCCTGCTGCTGCTCGCGCTGGTCTGGGCGCTGAAGACCGAAGGCGGCACGGCCTACGTGCTCGCGAAGGTGCCGGGGCTGACGCTGCAGCAGGCGCGCGGTCGCCTGCTGGGCGACTTCGACGTCGACCGCGCCGAGCTGGTGTTGCCCGGCACCGAGGACCGCATCGTCCTGGAGCAGCTGCAGTGGCGCAATGTGCGGCTGGCCTGGAACCGGTCGCCGCTGCTGTGGGGCGAGGTCCGGGCGGACCGGCTGGCCGTCGCGCGGCTGCGGGTGCAGATGGCGCCCAGCGCGTCGACCGAGCCGGCGAAGCCGCCGCTGAGCCTGCTGTCGCCGGTGGCCATCACGATCGCCGACCTCGAGATCGGCGAGCTCTTCGCGCCCGGTTTGGACCAGCCCCTGCGCGGCCTGCGCGGCAGTGCGGCGCTAGGCAGCGACGGCGGCGAGCAGCACGCGCTGACGGTCAGGTCGCTGGCCTGGCAAGGACTGACCCTGGCCGGCGAGGCCCGCATCGCGACGCGCGACGACCTGAAGCTCGCCAGCCGCTGGACGCTGAGCCAGCCCGCCGGCGAGTTGCCGTGGACGGCACCGTTCCAGCTGGACGGACCGCTCGCGGACCTGACGCTGAGGGGCTCGCTCGAGGCGGCGAAGCAGCGGCTGCAGGTGCAGGCGCGGCTGCAGGCCTTCGCGCCCTTCCCCGTCGCCCAGCTGCAGGCACGGGCGCAGGACCTGGACCTGGCCGCGCTGCTGCCCGGCACCGACGGCGTGCCGCGCACCGGCCTGACCGGCCTGGTCACGATGACGCCGAACGCCGACCGGTCGCTGAGCGTCAAGGCCGACCTGGACAACGGCGCGGCCGGCCGTCTCGACCAGGACCGCCTGCCGCTGCGCGCGCTGCAGCTGGACCTGTTGCTGGACCCGTCGAACTGGACCCGGCTGCGCCTGCCGCGGCTCGATGCGCAGTTGGCCGGCGGCGGTCGACTGCAGGCCGTCGGCCAGACCAGCCAGTCGGGCGGCAGCGCGCTGACGCTGCGCCTGACCGGCCTGGACAGCCGCCAGATCGATGCACGATGGCCGCTGGTCCAGGCCCGCGGCGAATTGAAGCTGGGTACCCCGGCAAGCCTGGCCGCGCGGGGCGCCGACCCGGTCCTGACGGTCGAGGGCGACCTGGCCGGCGTGCTGGGCCAGGGCAAGCTGCAAGCGCCGCTGGAGGTGACGCTGGCGGCCGAGCTCCGGCAGCGATCCGTCGCGCTGCAGCGGCTGCAGGCCCGCTCCGGCCCGGCGACGCTGAAGGCCGAAGGCGAGTTCACCCTCAACGAGGCGCTTTCCCTCGCCGAGGGCTGGAAGACGCGGCTGGAGGCTTCGGTGCAGGGGCTGGATCCGCGCCGCCTGAGCGCGGAGCCGCTGGCTGACGGCGCGCTGCCGCAGGCGCTCAACGGCCGCCTGCAGGCGACGCTGCAATCGGTGCGCGGCAGCCTCTGGCCGCAAGGCAAGGCCGAGTTCGACCTGAAGCCCAGCCAGTGGCAAGGCCTGCCGCTGAGCGGCCAACTCCGCTACAGCCGCAACGGCGCGGCCGCGCCGGACCTGCTCGCCGACCTGAAACTGGCGGACGCCACGCTGCAGGCGCGCAGCCGCATCAACGCCTCGGCCCGTCGCGAACAGGTCGACCTCTCGATCGAGCTGAACGCGCCGAAGCTCGCCAGCCTGCAGCCGATGCTGCGCGCCCGCTTCCCGCAGGCGACGATCGTCGGCAGCGCCCAGGCGCAGGCCAGCGTCGTGCTGATCCAGCCCGGCGCCCGCCAGGCGCAGTACGGCAGCGACGGCAAGTGGCAGCTGCAGGGCCTGGGCCTGTCCGGCGTGCCGGGCCTGCCGGCGAATTCCGGCAGCCGGCCGGCGCTGCAGCTCGACGCCGCCTCGGGCCAGTGGTCGCTGTCCAGCCTGAAGGACGCGCGCCTCGCCTGGACGACGCAACTCCGCCAGTTGCGCCTGCCGCAGCAGAGCACGCGACTGGACGACCTGCAACTCGAGCTGTCGGGCAGTTGGGCCCAGCATCGCCTGACCCTGACCACGCAGGGCCAGGTCCCGCTGCCGCCGGTGCTGACGCAGCCCACCGCGACCAAGGTGGTCGCGCGCGCGCAGGCCGCGAGCGGCGCGGGCGGCACCCTCGCCCAGACCGTGCCGCTGGACCCGCAGGGCGCTCGCGCCCGGCTCGCGCTGGAGGGCGCGCTGGACACCGATCCGCTGCAGGCCTGGCGCCAGGGCGCGAACTGGCAGGCCCGCAACCTGGCGCTCGCGCTGGAAGCCAGCCAGCAGCCGACGCCGCTGCTCAAGGCCGGGCCGCTGGCACTGGCGCTGCGGCTCGACCGCGGCCTCGATCCGCGGCAGGCGGCGCTGGCGCCGGGGCGGATGGAGCTGCTCGGCGCCGGCCTGCGCTGGGACCGGATGAACTGGCAGAGCTCGTCGCGGTCCGACCTGCCCTCGGGCGAATGGGACGTGCAGGCCGCGCTGGAGCCGCTGGCCGCGGCGCCGGTGCTGAACAAGCTGCAGCCGGACTTCGGCTGGGGCGGCGACCTCCAGATCGAAGGCCGCTTCAAGTCGCGTCGCGACGCGCGCGGCCTGACGGTGGACGCAATGATCGAGCGCACCCGCGGCGACCTGACCGTCACCGACGAAGTCAGCACCCAGCGCCTGGGCCTGACCGACCTGCGCCTGGGCGTGATCGCCGACCAGGGCGTGTGGCACCTGGTGCAGGGCGTGGCCGGCGAGAACATGGGCGCCGTCGGCGGCGCCCTGACCTTCCGCGCCGCCAACGCGCATGCCCTGCCGACGCCAGGCGCCAAGCTCGAAGGCGGCATCGAGGCCAAGGTCGACAACATGGGCAACTGGGGCCCGTGGCTGCCCGCCGGCTGGCGCCTGGGCGGCAGCCTCGCGGCGACGCTGAGCTTCGGCGGCACGCTGGGCGCGCCCGAGATCCGCGGCCAGGCCGGCGCGCAGAAGCTCTCGCTGCGCAATCCGCTGATGGGCGTGGACATGCAGCAGGGCGAGCTGGCGCTGACCATGAGCGGCCGCGAGGCCAGGCTGGAGAAGTTCAGCGCCCGGGCCGGCAACGGCACGGTGAACATGGACGGCACGCTGCGCTTCGGCGCCCAGCCCAGCGCCGAGCTCTCGCTGAAGGCGGACACCTTCGCGCTGCTGCAGCGCGTGGACCGACGCGTCGTCGCCACCGGCGCCGCGCAGCTCAAGGCCAGCGCGCAGCTGCTGGACCTGAAGGGCCAGTTCGTCGTCGTCGAGGGCCTCTTCGACTTCTCCCGTGGCGACGCGCCGCAGCTCGACAGCGACGTGCAGGTCGTGCGCCAGAGCGCGCCGCCCAAGGCGGTCGACGGCAGCGGCAAGCCGATGCGGCTCAAGCTGGACCTCGACCTGGACCTCGGCCGGCGGTTGCAGCTCAAGGGCTACGGCATCGACACGCGCCTGCGCGGTTTGCTGCATGTGGCGCAGGACGGCCAGCCCAGACCGCAGATGACCGGCGAGGTCCGCAGCGAAGGCGGCACCTTCAACGCCTACGGCCAGAAGCTGGTGGTGGAGCGCGGCGTGTTCAGTTTCGTCGGGCCGCTGGACAACCCGCGGCTGGACGTGCTGGCGATCCGCCCCGGCATGGAGAACGAGGACGTGCGCGTGGGCGTGACCGTGACCGGCACGGCCAACAGCCCGCGGATCCGGCTCTACTCCGAGCCCGACATGAGCGAGACCAACAAGCTGTCCTGGCTGGTGCTGGGCCGCTCGCCGGACAACCTCGGCCGCAGCGACACCGCGCTGATGCAGCGCGCCGCGATGGCGCTGATCAGCGGCGACGGCGAGAGCGCCAGCGACAAGCTGATCCACAACATCGGCCTGGACGAGCTGTCCTTCAGCGGCGAGGGCGACGACGCGCGGGGCACCGTCGTGCGGCTGGGCAAGCAGGTGAGCCGCAACGTCTTCGTCGCCTACGAGCGCGGGTTGAATGCGACCACCGGCTCCTGGCAGGTCATCTACAAGCTCGCGCAGCGCTTCACGCTGCGGGCGCAGGCCAGCGAATACCAGCAGGGGCTGGACGTGATCTGGCAGTGGAAGTGGGAGTAGCGGGGCTGTAGCAGGCCTGTAGCAGACCCGTGGCGCGGCCGAGGCCGAGCGGCCGCGTGCCAGGCGCTCCTTCCATGCGAGAATCCGCCGCTTTCGCGCAGCCGCCCGCCCGGGCGCTGCGTGGGCTCTCCGTAGTTCAATGGATAGAACGGCCGCCTCCTAAGCGGCAAATCTGGGTTCGATTCCCGGCGGAGGGACCATCGGGTTTGTCCACGCGGTTTCTCGCAAACCCTGACACTCCGCCTGACCCCACATTCGCCAGGAGTCAGTGCCCCACTCGCCCCGTACTCCCAGACCGGCCCGATGGCTTTACGGTTTTGAGGTCCACGCGGATACGGAGTTGGAACGGAACGCGGCCTCCATCCTCTTTGAGAGCACTAGCGCCTTTTCTCGCTGAGGCGAACCTTCCGGCCACTTTGAAAGCGCATAGCTCTCAAAGCTTCCGTCGCATATTCCGGTCTGCAAGCAGGCGGTGAAGGTTCGAAGATCGTTGGAGCGCTCCGCCTCCAGCGACGTGGCGTTGAAGGAGGCAAGCAATACTGCGCGACGGAATATTTCCGCGTCCTCGGGAGCTCTGAAGTCTTCACCTTGAAACCGCGGAAGGCCGGCCAATACCACTGCTGCCGATGCGAGTTGCCCTTGTTTGGCGAGTTCAACTAGCGCTTCGCCGGTCTTCGCATTGATATTGAAAAGATCGGCACGTGCCTTGTTGTAGCTCTTCGCATAGACATCGTCTTCGCGAGCGCGGTCTGCGGGGACCTCAAGACGAAAACTGCTGCAGCGACTCTGGACCAATTGTTGCGCCTCAATGAACCGCGCTTGGAACGCCGCAGGATCCTTTCCAAGCTTATTGGCCCGCTGGGCGGCAATGTCCGGCAGGCTGCTTCGAGCGACCCGGTTCGCCTCTCGGCACTGGAAGGTCACCTGATCCGAGTTGGCGAAAGAGCCAGGTCCCGATAGGGCTTGCTGCTCGGTGACAAATGCCAGCGGATCAGGGCTGGACATACCTCTTGCGAGCGCCCCCACACCCGGCGGCTGTGTTGGAGTCGGCAGACGTGCGGGGGACATATCCGTTGCCCTCGGATGAGACGCTGGAGAAGCCATTTCCGTTATCGCTGCAGTTCCTCCGAGCGATGGCGCGCGCAGACTAACTGGGTCACCGTCACCGCGATATGCCCAAAGGCCCAATGCGGCTGCGCAGGCCACCAGGATGAACGAAACATGGCTTCTCTTCATGGGGCGCAGTTGTTTTGCTCAGCTCGTGATGCAGGACTTCGGCCAGCTCAAGCCGATCCGCAAGAGCGCGAGTGGCCTGGTGCGAGTGGCCCGACAAGCGGCTGACCGCCGGAGGGACCACAGACGCCCCGCGCCGGTCTCGCATGGGTCTCGCGCCGCACCAACGATTCAGCGCTTCAGCACGATCGTCACCAGCGCCGACGCGTCCACGACGCCGGTCACGCCGTGCACCACCCCGCCCTCCAGATAACAGAGCTGCCCCGCGCGCAGGCGCTGGCGCTGCTCGGCGCCGTCGCGTAGCACGCTCAGTTCGAGCTCGCCTTCCAGGCAATGGAGCGTAATCTCCCCGTCCACCTTGTGCGGCGGCAGCGACTTGCCCCGCGGCAGCACCACCCGCATCACCTCCAGGCCCTCCGACTTGAACAGCGCGGAGGACGGCGTCCCGGACAAGGCGGCGCCAAGCGGCGCGACATCGATCGGCTGGGCGGGGGCGGCATGCGGCAAGGCCATGGCTCTGCTCCTGAAAGGCTGACGACGGCGGCGCGGGTACGCGCCGCGGCTGGCGATCGGGCCATCATGGCACCGACCGGCGCGACGCGCACCCCCGGCGCGGCCCTGCCCTGCCGGAAGTCATCGCCCCCCGTGACGAACGGGATCGGCAAAGCGCCAGGATTGCGCGCGGTACGCGTAAAAGCGGGGTAAACCGACTTTTCATGCCGGGCCGCCTTTTTGCCCGACGCATATACTGGGAACGCCTTTGTTCCGTCCCGCGCAACGGGGACGAACAAGCGGCGCCAAGCAGCCAGGCTGTACTGATTCAAGGTTTTTCATCATGGGCGCCAAACTGAAAGTCGCGGGCTGGGTCGCGTTGGGAGCGATGGCCGGGGTCATGACGACGATGCAGCTGCAGGCCAATGCGCGCAGCACGACCAGCCCCCTTCCGCTCGAGGAACTGCAGCAGCTCGCCGCCGTCTTCGGGATCGTGAAGTCCGACTACGTCGAATCCGTCGACGAGAAGAAGCTGATCAACGATGCCATTTCCGGCATGGTCAGCGGCCTGGACCCCCACTCCCAGTTCTTCGACAAGAAGAGCTTCAAGGAATTCCGCGAAAGCACCTCCGGCAAGTTCGTCGGTGTCGGCATCGAGATCGGCATGGAGGACGGCCTGGTCAAGATCGTCTCGCCGATCGAAGGCAGCCCCGCCTTCCGCGCCGGCCTCAAGAGCGGCGACCTGATCAGCAAGATCGACGACACCGCGGTCCGCGGCCTGACGCTCGACCAGGCGGTCAAGAAGATGCGCGGCGAACCCGCCACCAAGGTCACGCTGTCGATCTACCGCAAGTCGGAGAGCCGCACCTTCCCGATCACGATCACGCGCGAGGAAATCCGCGTCCAGAGCGTGCGCGCCAAGATGGTGGAGCCGGGCTACGCCTGGATCCGCGTCAGTCAGTTCCAGGACCGCACCGTCGAGGACTTCACCCAGAAGCTCGCCGACCTCTACAAGCAGGACCCCAAGATCAAGGGCGTCGTGCTGGACCTGCGCAACGACCCGGGCGGCCTGCTCGAGGGCGCCGTCGCCATCTCCGCGGCCTTCCTGCCCAAGGGCGTGGAAGTGGTGTCGACCAACGGCCAGCTCGCCGAATCCAAGGCCAGCTATCGCGCCGATCCCGACTTCTACGCCCGCCGCGGCTCCGGCGACCCGCTGCGCCGCCTGCCCGAGGCGCTCAAGAGCGTGCCCCTGGTGGTGCTGGTCAATGAAGGCTCCGCCTCGGCCAGCGAGATCGTCGCCGGCGCGCTGCAGGACCACAAGCGCGCGACGGTGATGGGCCTGCAGACCTTCGGCAAGGGCTCGGTGCAGACGGTGCGCCAGCTCGGCCCGGACACCGCGGTCAAGCTCACCACCGCCCGCTACTACACGCCGAGCGGCCGCTCGATCCAGGCCAAGGGCATCGTGCCGGACATCCCGCTGGACGAGACCGCCGAGGGCAACGTCTTCGCCGAGCTGCGCATGCGCGAGGCCGACCTCGAGAAGCACCTGCACGGCGCCGACGAGAAGACGGAAGAGGCGCGCTCGAAGGAACTCGAGAAGATCCGCGAGGAGCGCCGCCAGAAGCTGGAGGCCGACTACGCCAAGCGCGCCGAGCCGCCCAAGCCGCTGCCCGAGTTCGGCAGCAGCGAGGACTTCCCGCTGCGCCAGGCGCTGAACCAGCTGCAGGGCAAGCCGGTCGCGGTTTCCAAGGTGGCCCAGGAACGCAAGGCGGAAGCCAAGACGGAGTGAGCGACATCGGCCGGAGGCCGACGAGCCACTTTCCCGACCCCCAATGAAAAACGCCCGGTGCATCGCACCGGGCGTTCTTGTTTGGGGGGGCCTGGCTGAGCGCTAGTGCCGTCTCAACCGGCCGTCGTGCCCTTGTGTTCCTCGGTATCGTCCGGCGCGCGCGTGTAGCGGGCAAAGGCGCCGGCGGCCCACAGGCCCACTTCGTACAGCAGGCACATCGGAATCGCGAGCGCGAGCTGCGAGACGATGTCCGGCGGCGTGATCACGGCCGCGATGACGAAGGCCAGCACGATGAAGTAGCCCCGGAACTGCTTGAGCTGCGCCACCGTGACGATGCCCATGCGGGCCAGCACCACGACGACCACCGGCACTTCAAAGGCGGCGCCGAAGGCGATGAACATGTTCATCACGAAGCCCAGGTAGGCCTCGATGTCCGGCGCGGCGGTGATGCTCTTGGGCGCGAAGCTCTGGATGAAGGTGAAGACCTTGCCGAACACGAAGAAGTAGCAGAACGCCACCCCCGCGAAGAACAGCAGCGTGCTGGACACCACCAGCGGCATCACCAGCCGCTTCTCGTGCGAGTACAGCCCCGGCGCGACGAAGGCCCAGACCTGGTACAGCACCACCGGCAGCGCCAACAGGAAGGCCGCCAGCAGCGTGATCTTCAACGGCACGAGGAAGGGCGACAGCACGTTGGTCGCGATCATCGAACTGCCCTGCGGCAGGTGCGACACCAGCGGCACGGCCAGCAGGTCGAACAGGCCGCCGGGACCGGGCCAGGCGCACAGCAGGCCGAAGGCCACCCCGATCGCCAGCAGCGCCCGGATCAACCGGTCGCGCAGCTCCATGAGGTGGGACACAAAGGGCTGTTCGGTGCCGGCCAGTTCGTCTTCTTGGGGGCTGCTCATGAGGCTCGGCGAGGAGGACGGAAGCGCGCCACGCGGGCCGCGCCGGATTGGGCATGGCGTTTCACGCCCAGCCGCTGCTTGTACCAGAGCGGCGTGGCGCCCCGCTTCAGGCGCCAGTTCTTCTTCGGATGCGCGTAGACCGGGACCGGTGACGCGTAGCCGCCGATCGAGCCATCCGCCGACGTGCCGTCGACGGACAGGTCGGACCAGGTCGACTGCAGCGCCTGGTTGGCGGAATCCACCTGCTCCTGGACGCTGGCGTGCACGTCGCTGACGGCGGTCTCGAACTGGCCCTTCATCTTCTGGAGTTCCTCCAGTTCGATGGACCGGTTCACTTCCGCCTTCACGTCGGCGACGTAGCGCTGCGCCTTGCCCAGCAGCGTGCCCACCGTGCGGGCCACGCGCGGCAGGCGCTCAGGGCCGAGCACGACCAGCGCCACCGCGCCGATCAGGATCAGCTTGTCGAAGCCGAAATCGACCATGCGGGTCGTGCTCAGCTACGGGTCTTGGCGTCGACGTCGACGGTGTTCGGATCGGCCGCCTTGTTGGTGTTGGCCACCTGCTGCGGCGGCGCGTCGGACGAGGTGCCGTCCTTCATGCCGTCCTTGAAGCCCTTGACCGCGGCGCCCAGGTCGCCGCCCACGTTGCGCAGCTTCTTGGTGCCGAACACGGCGATGACGACCACCAGCACGATCAGCCAGTGCCAGATGCTCAAACTACCCATGACATTCTCCAGAGTCGGAAGTCGAAATTCTAAGGGGCGCTCATGACAGCCATACCGGCGATCTGCGCCCCTCCCTGCCCGCATCAGCGGCTTATGCGCCTCACCCTACCCGCTGGGCGAACGCAACCCCTCGTATATCGAGCGGCCGGCGCTGGCTTTCCGGGGCGGTTGCGGGCGAAACGTGGGGCGTTCAGCCCTTCGACCAGGGGCGAGGCCCGCCGATCGCATGCATGTGGAGGTGGAACACCTCCTGACCGCCGTCCGCCCCGGTGTTGACCACGGTGCGGAAGCCGTTGGTGACGCCCAGTTCCTTCATCAGCCGCGGCACCAGCACCGACATCTTGCCCAGCAGCGGCGCATGCTCGGGCTGCAGGTCGGCCATGCTGGCGATGTGCTGCTTGGGGATCAGCAGGAAATGCACCGGCGCCCACGGGTGGATGTCGTGGAAACCGATCAGGTCGTCGTCCTCGTAGACCTTCCTGGCGGGAATCTGGCCCTGGACGATCTTGCAGAAGATGCAGTTGGGGTCGTGGCTCATGGTGGCGGCGGGAGCGGCGGTCGGGAATTGCGGCGAACCGGAATCAGGCGGAGGGCGAGGCGGCGAGGCGCTGCCTCAGGTCGGCATCGGCCGGCGGTCGTTCATCGCCAGCCAGCCGCGCACGATGCGGTACAGGAACCAGATCGAGATCAGGCACCAGGCGATCCAGCCCGGGATGATGAACAGCAGCCACAGCGGGATCGTCACCACGTACAGGATCCCGCACCACAGCACGCTGCGCAGGCGCCAGGAGAAGTGGGTGGCCTGCCAGGTGCCGACGGCCTCGTCGCGCTTCACCAGGTCGACGATCACCGCGACGATCAGCAGCACGATGCTGGCCTGCACGCCGGGCAGCAGTGCGCCGATGGCGACGATCGCGTGCAGCACGTAGCTGATGATGCCGACGGTGCGCAGGCTGGCCTCGCGCTGGGGATCCAGGGCGACGGACGGCGGTGGCGGATCGAACGACTCGGTCATGGGCGCTCCTGTGCTTGTCTGCTGGCGAATTCCTCAAGGCCGGACAGGCCTTCGCGGCGGGCGAGCTCGGCCAGCACCCGCTCGGGCCGCACGTCGAGCGCGGCCAGCGCCACGATCGAGTGGAACCACAGGTCGGCGACCTCGTACACCAACTTGTCGGGCGCGCCGTCCTTGGCGGCGATCACGACCTCGGTCGCTTCCTCGCCCACCTTCTTGAGGATCTGGTCCAGGCCCTTGGCGAAGAGCTTCGCGACATAACTCTTGTCGGGATCGCCCTCGGCGCGGCGCTGCGCGACCACGTCGCCGAGGTGCGCGAGCACGTCCCGCGAGAGGGACGCGCCGGCGGCGGTGTTGTCGGTGCTCATCGCGCTCAGGCCTTGTAGATGGTGGCCGGGTCCTTGAGGACCGGCTCGACGGTGGTCCAGCGACCCTGCTCGAGCTTCTGGAAGAAGCAGCTGTGGCGGCCGGTGTGGCAGGCGATGCCAGGCTTGTGGCCGTGCTGGGTGATGGTCAGCAGCACCACGTCGTTGTCGCAATCCAGGCGGATGCCGTGGACCTGCTGCACATGGCCGGACTCCTCGCCCTTGTGCCACAGCTTCTGGCGCGAGCGGCTCCAGTACACCGCCTCGCCGCGTTCGGCGGTGCGGGCCAGCGCCTCGCGGTTCATCCACGCGAACATCAGGATGTCGCCGGAGCCCTGCTCCTGCGCGATGACGGGCACCAGGCCGTCGCGGTCCCACTTGATCTGATCGAGCCAGTCCATCGCGGCAGTGTAGTCCGGCCCTGCCGACGCCGCCGGTCGCGCGCCCTCAGACGACATGGGTGAGCCCGACATGGAAGCGCTCCGCCGCGAACCACTGCAGCACCGGGATCGTGCCCGGCAGCACCGGCTGGACCTGCACCGGCAGGTGCTGCCAGCTCATGGCCTGGCCTTCGCGCATCTCGAATTCGCCGGTCCATTCGTAGACCTTGCAGAAGTGCAGCCGCACCTTGGCATGCGGGTACTCCATCAGCTCGATCTTCCAGGGATGGGCCGCGCCGATGGTGATGCCGAGTTCCTCGTGCAACTCGCGGCGCAGCGCCTGTTCCACCGTCTCGCCCGCCTCGAGCTTGCCGCCCGGGAACTCCCAGTAGCCGGCGTAGACCTTGCCCTCGGGGCGCGAGGTCAGCAGGAACTCGGTCTCCCGGCCGCCCGCCTCGCGGCGCACCAGCACGCCGACGGCAACGTCCACCGGCACACGGTCGGTGGCGGCGGACGGGCTGTGCGGATTGGCCTGTTGCGGCTCAGACATGGTCGAGGCCCTCCGGTGCGTCGCGGTCCGCGGTCGCAGCGACGGACGCGACCGGCGCCATGCCTTCATCGGCACCGCCGCGGCCGGCCAGGTCGCGGGCGAACTGGTAGGCGACGCGGCCCGAGCGCGAACCGCGCTCCAGCGCCCAGACCAGCGCCGGCTGGCGTGCCGCCTCGATGCGGGCGGCGTCCAGACCGAAGTGCGACAGCCACTGGGCGACGATCGCCAGGTACTCCTGCTGACTGAAGCTGTAGAAGCTGATCCACAGCCCGAAGCGCTCGCTCAGCGAAATCTTTTCCTCCACCGCCTCGCCCGGATGCACCTCGACGTTGCCGTCGCGCTCCGAGTGGGTGTAGCCGAGGTTGTCCTTCATCTGCTCGGGCAGCAGATGGCGGCGGTTGCTGGTCGCGTAGATCAGCAGGTTGTCGGTGGCGGCGGCGACCGAGCCGTCCAGCATCGACTTCAGCGCCTTGTAGCCGGCCTCGCCCTCGTCGAAGCTGAGGTCGTCGCAGAAGATCACGAAGCGCTCCGGCCGGTCGGCGACCAGGTCGGCCAGGTCCGGCAGGTCGACCAGGTCGGCCTTGTCGACCTCGATCAGGCGCAGCCCCTGGCCGGCGAATTCGTTCAGGCAGGCCTTGATCAGCGAGCTCTTGCCGGTGCCGCGTGCGCCGGTCAGCAGCACGTTGTTGGCGGGCTGGCCCTGCACGAACTGGCGGGTGTTGCGCAGCAGCCGCTCCTTCTGGGGCTCGACTTCCTTGAGGTCGTCCAGGCGGATCGTCGACAGGTGGCGCACCGGCTCGAGCCGCGCGCTCGCGCCGCGCTTGCGGTAGCGGAAGGCGACCGCCGCCTCCCAGTCGAGCGGCGTCAGGGGCTGGGGCAGCACGGCCTCCAGGCGGCTCAGCAGCGCGTCGGCGCGCCGCAGCAGGGCATCAAGGGCGTCGGACATGGGGCCGAGTGTAGGGGCCGCGCCCCCGGTCGGCGGGCGCTGGGCGGCGGCCGGACTCAGGCGAGCATTCGCATTGCGGCATCCAACTGTTCGGTGGGAAGCCGCTTGAAGCCGGAGCGCGCATACCGCTGCAGCCGGCCGATGATGAAGCTCACCAGCACCGAGGCCTGCGCCTGGGCCTCGACCGTCGGGGTGCTCGAGCCCGAGGCCTCGGCCGCGGTGCGCAGCGCCTGGCGCAGCGAGGACTCGACCTTGTCGAAGAACTGGTTCATGCGCGCGACCAGGCGCTCGTTCTCGTAGACCAGCGCGTCGCCGACCATCACGCGGGCCATGCCCGGGTTGCGTTCGCCGAACTGCAGCAGCACCGCGACGATGCGCTGCGCCTGGGCCAGGCCATCCGTCTCGCGCTCGGCGATCTGGTTGAGCAGCGAGAAGATGCTGGTCTCGATGAACTCGATGAGGCCCTCGAACATCTGGGCCTTGCTGGCGAAATGCCGGTAGAGGGCGGCCTCGCTGACTTCCAGCCGCGCGGCCAGCGCGGCGGTGGTGACCCGCTCGGCGCCCGGCTGCTCCAGCATGCTGGCCAGCGTCTGCAGGATCTGCACCCGGCGCTCCCCCGGCTTGAGCCGCTTGCGTGGCAGCTCGGCCGGCTTGGCGGCGGCGGAGTCCGAGGTATCCGGGGGGCTGGTGTGCATGGGAGGGGCCGAAGTGTGCGGCGATTCTGGCACAGCCCGAACACCGCCTTGACGCCGATGCCGGACGCCGTACGGGCCGGCGGTCGACGGCCGCAGGCGCGGCCCCGCTCCGGTCAGTCGCGCAGCCAGCCCAAGCGCCGCGCCTCGTAGATGGCCTCGACCTTGGAGCGCACCTGCAGCTTGCGGTAGGTGCGTTTCACGTAAGTCATGATCGTGTGCGGCGACACATTCATGAACTGCGCGATCTCGTCGAAGGTGAAGCCCTTGGCGGCCAGGTGCAGCACCCGCGATTCCTGCTCGGACAGCGCCACGACCTGCTCGTCGACCAGTGGCATCGGGGCCGACTCGCCGAAGCCGCGCGGATGGGCGCCCGCGCCCTGCGGCGCCAGGCGCAGCAGCAGGCGGCGCGCGATCACCGGCGAGATCGGGCTGCCGCCCGCGCGCAGCGAGCGCAGCTGGCCGGGCAGGTCCAGCGCCAGCGAGTCCTTGAGCAGGTAGCCGGTCGCGCCGGCCTCGATGCTCGAGAGCACATGCTGCTCGTCGCCGAAGACCGAGATGACCATCACCTCGCACTCCGGCGCGACATGCGCGGCATGGCGGATCAGTTCGATCCCGCTGCCGCCGGGCAGGTCGAGGTCGACCAGCAACACGTCGGGACGCGTCTGGTCGAACATCTTCCGCCCCTGCTGGAGATCGGTGGCCATGCCCACCAGACGGATGTCCGGCGCTTTTTCCAGGGCATGGGCGAACGCTTCGCGGAAGCGAAGCTGATCTTCGACGATCAAGACGCTGAACAGTGACATGCAATCCCTCACGGCTATGGAGCCGCTGCGGGGCGCATTCTGGGATGTCGCGTCTTTCAGCGGCAATCCCCAGCTTGCAGTGGTATGACCTTCGACCATCCCCGACTCCTGAGCGTTACGCGAGGGCAAAGCACGCTCCCGGAAACGACCGAGCCCCCTCGTTCGGAGGGGGCTCGGTGGGGAATTCCGCCCCTCTGGGGGAGCGCCGGGGACGCCCCCGGGGCACGAACTCAACTCAATGCGAGCGGATCATCGTGCCGTAGGCCTGCTCGGAGAGGATCTCCAGCAGCATCGCGTGGGGCACGCGGCCGTCGATGATGTGCACCGCCTTGACGCCGCTGCGGGCCGCGTCCAGCGCCGAGGCGATCTTGGGCAGCATGCCGCCGGACAGCGTGCCGTCGGCGAAGAGTTCATCGATCTCGCGGGCCGACAGGTCGGTCAGCAGCTTCCCCTGCTTGTCGAGCACGCCGGGGGTGTTGGTCAGCAGCACCAGCTTCTCGGCCTTGAGCACCTCGGCCAGCTTGCCGGCGACGACGTCGGCGTTGATGTTGTAGCTCTCGTTGCTCTCGCCGAAGCCGATCGGGCTGATCACCGGGATGAACTGGTCGTCCTGCAGCGCCTTCACGACGCTGGGGTCGATCGCGACGATGTCGCCGACCGAGCCCACGTCGTGCTCCTTGGCCGGATCGTCCTTGTCGATCAGCTTGAGCTTCTTGGCGCGGATCATGCCGCCATCGCGGCCGGTCAGGCCCACGGCCTTGCCGCCGGCGACGTTGATCAGGCCGACGATGTCCTGCTGCACCTCGCCGGCCAGCACCCATTCGACGACGCTCATCGTCTCCTCGTCGGTGACGCGCATGCCCTGGATGAAGTGGCCCTTCTTGCCGAGCTTGTTGAGCGCGTCCTCGATCTGCGGACCGCCGCCGTGCACCACCACCGGGTTCAGGCCGACCAGCTTGAGCAGCACCACGTCCTCGGCGAAGTCCTGCTGCAGCGCCGGATCGGTCATCGCGTTGCCGCCGTACTTGATGACGATGGTCTTGCCGTGGTACTTGCGGATGTAGGGCAGCGCCTGGGACAGCAGCTCCGCCTTGTCGCGCGGCGGGATGTGGCTGAGGTCGGCGTCGTGGACGGGCGGGGTGTTGCTCATGGTGCTGTCCGGATGAGGCGGAAGGGGGTGGCGAAAGGGGTGGTGGTGGGAGCCCTCCAGGGAGGGCGCGCAAGTCGAACGGGCGCCATTCTAGGACCGGCAAAATCGGCGCCATGCAAGTGCAGCAATACCTGAAGCTCTCGGTCCTCGTGGCAGTGCTGACCATCGCCCTGAAGACGGCCGCCTGGTGGTGGACGGGCTCGGTGGGCCTGCTGTCGGACGCCCTCGAATCGGGGGTGAACCTGGCCGGCGCGCTCTTCGGCCTGGCGATGGTGACCATCGCCCGTCGCCCGCCCGACGAGGACCACCCCTTCGGCCATCACAAGGCGGAGTATTTCTCCAGCGCCTTCGAGGGCGCGCTGATCCTGGTGGCCGCGCTGGGGATCGGCTGGGCCGCGATCGAGCGGCTGCGCACGCCGCAGCCGCTGGAGGCGCTGGGCGTCGGCATGGTGCTGTCGCTGGTGAGCACCGCGATCAACGGCGCGCTGGCCTGGAAGATGCTGCGGGCGGCGCGGGAGCACCGCTCGATCGCGCTGGAAGCCGACGCGCGCCACCTCTTCACCGATGTCTGGACCTCGGTCGGCGTCGTGGCCGGGCTGGTCGGCGTGCTGCTCACCGGCTGGACCTGGCTGGATCCGGTGCTGGCCATCCTGGTGGCGCTGAACATCCTGCGCGAGGCGATGCACCTGATGTGGCGCTCCACCGCCGGGCTGATGGACATGGCGCTCGAGCCCGAGGACCAGCAGGCGATCTCCGCCGTGCTGAAGGGCTTCGCGTCGCCTGAGCTGCGCTTCGACCATGTCGCCACTCGCGTCGCGGGTCAGCGCCGCTATGTCGATTTCCACCTGCACGTGCCGGCGCGCTGGACGCTGGGCGAGGCCGCGAAGCTGCGCGGCGAGGTCGAGCAGGCGCTGATGCGCGCGCTGCCCGGCATCCGCGCCAGCATCCAGCTGCTGCCGGTGAATGTCGAGACGCGCTTCGCCGAGCAGGCCGCGCAGGAGGCCCAGGTCCAGGCCCAGGCGCAGGAGGACACCCCGAAGGACGCCCCCGGCGCTCCCTCCCCGCTCACCCCACCCACCCCCAAGGAAGGACAGGCATGATCGCGCTGCTCCAACGCGTGAAGGAAGCCCGGGTCGATGTCGGCGACCGCTGCACCGGACGCATCGGGCCGGGCCTGCTGCTGCTGGTCTGCGCCGAGCCGCAGGACAACGAGGCGGTGGCCGACAAGCTGCTGCAGAAGATCCTGAAGCTGCGCATCTTCAGCGACGAGGCCGGCAAGATGAACCGCAGCCTGCAGGACGTGGGCGGCGGGCTGCTGGTCGTCTCGCAGTTCACGCTGGCGGCGGACACCTCCGGCGGGAACCGGCCGAGCTTCACCGGCGCCGCGCCCGCCGAGCTCGGCCGCCGGCTTTACGACCACCTGGTGCGCTCGGCCCAGGCGCAGCATCCGGTCGTGCACACTGGCGAATTCGGCGCCGACATGCAGGTCAGCCTGGTCAACGACGGGCCGGTGACCATTCCGATGCGGATGTGACAGACCTCCGAGCGACGACTTGAACGACCACCCGATGAAGGGGAGCCAACGATGATCAGCTACGTGACCTTGGGCAGCAACGACCGCCGCGCGGCCAAGGCCTTCTACGACGCGGTGCTCGCGCCGCTGGGCCTCAAGCCCGGCTACGCGGACGACGAGATGGTCGGCTACGGCCCCGAGGGCGGCGAGACCCAGCTGTGGATCGTGCAGCCCTTCAACGGCCTGGACGCGACCGCCGGCAACGGCACGATGCTGGGACTGGCCGCCTCGACGCGGGCCCAGGTCGACGCGGTCCACGCGGCGGCGCTGGCCGGCGGCGGCCGGGATGAAGGCCGTCCCGGCCTGCGCGAGAGCTACGGGCCCAACTTCTACGCGGCCTACTTCCGCGACCTGGACGGCAACAAGCTGTCGGTGGTGTGCCGCTCGCCGGCGTGACCCGGCGCCCGCCGCAATGAAAAAGCCCGCCAGGAGGCGGGCTTGCGGGGCGATCAGCCGGCGATCAATCGGCAATCAGTCAGCGTACTGGCCGGCCGCCTTGATGACCGGGGTCCACTTGTGGATCTCGGCCTCGACGAACTTCTTGTGCTCGGCCGGGTTCACGCGGTTGTCGGTCACGATCACCGCGCCCAGCGCTTCCTCGCGCTTGTGGAAGTCGGCGTCCTTGAGCGCCGTCTTCAGCGCGGTGTTGATCTTGTCCAGCACCGCCTTGGGCGTGCCCTTGGGCGCGTACATGCCGTGCCAGATCGACACGTTGAAGCCCTTCACGCCGGATTCGTCCAGCGTCGGCAGCTTGGCCAGCGAGCCGCCCAGGCGCTTGGGCGTGGAGACCGCGAAGGCCTTGACCTTGCCGCCGTCGATCTGCGAGGTGGTGTTGGTGGTCTGGTCGCACATGATGTCGACCTGGCCGCCGATCAGGTCGGTCATGGCGGGGCCGGTGCCCTTGTAGGGGACGGTGGTCATGTCGATCTTGATCGTGCTCATGTAGAGCAGGCCGCACAGGTGCGAGGCCGATCCCAGGCCCGCGTTGGCCAGGTTGATCTTGCCCTGGTTGGCGTGAAGCCACTTCTGCAGCTCGGCGTAGTTGTTGGCCGGCAGGTTCGGGCGCGAGATCAGCGTCATCGGCACTTCGTTGATCAGGCCGAGGTACTCGAAGTCGTCCAGGGTCTTGTACTGCAGGTTGCGGTACAGGGCCGGCGCGGTCGACATGCCGATGTGGTGCAGCAGCAGGGTGTAGCCGTCCGGCGCGGCCTTGGACACCTTGGTGGCGCCCAGCGTGCCGCCGGCGCCGCCGACGTTCTCGATCACGATGGTCGCGTTCAGCGGCTTGCGCAGCGCCTCGGCCAGGTCGCGGGCGACCTTGTCGGTCGGGCCGCCGGCGGCGAACGGAACGACGATGGTCACCGGCTTGTCGGGATATTCGGCCCAGGCGGCGCCGACGCTCAGCAACGCGACACAGGCGAGCAAGGTCTTCTTCATGGCTGTCTCTTCCTCGATGGAGGTGTGGGTGATGGCGCGGATGCTAGGTCGCCGCCCTTCCCTGCAACCTTCGGAAACTACGTAAGCCGGCCTCCCGCTGGGCCTGGGACCCGGGCATCTGCCGCGAAATAGCGGGAAATCAGTCGAACTTGCGCAGGTCCTCGATGACTTTTCCGTCGTTGGGCAGCGCGCCCTCGGCGACGAAAGCCACCTCGCCCCGCAGCTTGGTCACCTCGCGCAAGGCGACGGCCAGCTGGTCCGCCAGGCCCTCGGGGACGGCGCCGGCCGTCTCCACCCGCAGCGTCATCCGGTCCTGCGCCATCTCCCCCTCGACGACCAGCCGCCCGCGCCGCGCCTGCGGGAAGCGCCGCAGCACCTCGGCGACCTGGCCGGCATGCACGAACATGCCCCGCACCTTGGCGCTCTGGTCGGCGCGCCCCATCCAGCCCTTGATGCGCAGGTTGGTGCGCCCGGTCGGGCAACTGCCCGGCAGCACCGCCGACAGGTCGCCGGTGCCAAAGCGGATCAGCGGGTAATCCGGGTTGAGGGTGGTGACGACGACCTCGCCGACCTCGCCCTCGGGCACGGGGTCGCCGGTGCCGGGGCGGACGATCTCGACGATGACGCCTTCGTCCACGACCAGGCCCTGGCGGGCCGAGGTCTCGTAGGCGATCAGGCCCAGGTCGGCGGTGGCGTAGCACTGGAAGCCGGTCACGCCGCGCTCCACGCACCAGTCGCGCAGCGCGGCGGGGAAGGCCTCGCCGCTGACGAGCGCCTTGCGCACCGACAGCGGCTGGCCCTGCTCGGCCGCCTTGTCGAGCAGGATCTTCAGGAAGCTGGGCGTGCCGACGTAGGCGTGGGGCCGCAGCTCAGCCATCGCCTGCAGTTGCAGCTCGGTGTTGCCGACGCCGCCGGCGAAGACGGTGCAGCCCAGCGCCTCGGCGCCGCCTTCCATCATGGCGCCGGCGGGGGTGAGGTGGTAGCTGAAGGAGTTGTGGACCAGGTCGCCGGCGCGCAGCCCGGCCGCGTGCAGCGCGCGTCCGACGCGCCAGTAGTCGCGGCCCAGGCCTTCGGGCTCGTAGATCGTGCCGGGCGACTGGAACACGCGGCGCGCGCCGGTGTCGCGCTTCAGGCCGCGCCAGCCGATGGTGGAGAAACCGCCGAAGGGCTCGAAGGCGCCGCGTCCGCCGTCGGCGCGCACCGCCTGCTGGCGCGCCAGCAGTTCCGACTTGCGCGTCACCGGCAGCCGGGCCAGCGCGGCGCGGCTGCGGACCTGGTCGGGCTCGACCTCGGCCAGCAGCGCGGCGAAGGCCTCGGTGTGCTGCCGCGCGTTGGCGACCTGGTGCGGCAGCGCCGCCATCAGGGCGGCCTCGCGGAGCGCGGGATCGCGGGCCTCGAGGGTGTCGTAGAACTCCGCGGCCATCACTCGTCCGCCCATTGCGCGAGCCGGCGCTTGAGGTCGTCCTGGAGCTTGCGCACGTCGGCGGCGCTGCGGCAGGCGCGGGTCTCCCAGTCGGGGCTGCGCATCGGCTTCTTCGCCAGTTGCGCGCTGATCTGGCCGTCCCCGGCCGACAGCCGGAGGACCTCGCTGCCCTCGAAGCTCCAGCTGTCGCCGCGCTCGGTGAGCTGGCGCAGGTCGCGCAGCGCGCGGCGGAGCTGCACGAGCGCCTCCTCGACCTTGAACGGCGGTGGCGCGAAGAAGTCGTTGTCCATGAACTGCTCTCCCTTGGATCTCCGGTCAGGGCGCGCGGCGGCGGGCCTCAGGCCAGCCAGCGCTTGCGGCGCTTGTAGCTCTTGACGTCGCGGAAGCTCTTGCGGTCGGTGCCGCCCATGCCGAGGTAGAACTCGCGCACGTCCTCGTTGTCCCGCAGCGCCTGGGCCTCGCCGTCCATGACGACGCGGCCGTTCTCGAGGATGTAGCCGTAATCGGCGTAGCGCAGCGCCATGCTGGTGTTCTGCTCGGCCAGCAGGAAGGTGGTGCGCTCCTTCTGGTTGAGGTCGCGGACGATCTCGAAGACCTCCTCGACGATCTGCGGCGCCAGGCCCATCGAGGGCTCGTCCAGCAGCACCATCTTGGGATTGGCCATCAGCGCGCGCCCGATCGCGCACATCTGCTGCTCGCCGCCGGAGGTGTAGGCCGCCTGCGAGCCGCGCCGCGTCTTCAGGCGCGGGAAGTAGGCGTAGACCTTCTCGAGGGTCTCGGCCACCGCGGCCTTGCCGTCCTTGCGGGTGTAGGCGCCGGTCAGCAGGTTCTCCTCGATCGTCAGGTGCGCGAAGCAGTGACGGCCTTCCATCACCTGGATGACGCCGCGGTCGACCATGGCGGAGGTGGACAGGCGCTCGATGCGCTCACCGCGCAGTTCGATGGAGCCCTTGGTCACCTCGCCGCGCTCGCCGGCGAGCAGGTTGCTCACCGCGCGCAGCGTCGTGGTCTTGCCGGCGCCGTTGCCGCCGAGCAGCGCCACGATGCGTCCTTCCGGCACCTGCATCGAGACCCCCTTCAGCACGAGGATCACGTGGTTGTAGATGACCTCGATGCCGTTGACGTTCAGAAGGACATTGGTCATGGCGCGCTCCGGGCTCAGCTCTGGCAGTCCGCCGGGGTGCGGCGGGTGACCTTCTTGTCGCTGGCGTACTTGTCCGCCGCCGCCTTGACCATCGGCTTGATGATCTGCTCGTCGGCCTGCAGCCAGTCGGAGGAGAAGTTCCACTTGCTGCCGTCCCAGGTGTGGACGCGCGCCCAGGTGGAGCCCATGTGGTCCTGGCAGGAGGTGGAGATCGGCCGGATCAGGTTGCCCAGGCCGAGCGCGTCGAGCCGCTTCTGGTCGATGGACAGGTTCTCCAGGCCCCAGCGCACCTGCTCGCCGGTCATGACCTTGCCCTTGCCGAAGCGCTCCTGCGCGCGGCGGATCGCCTCGACGCTGAGCATCGAGATGATCATCCCGCGCGTGTACAGCACCGAGCCGACCTCCTCCTTGGGCCCGCTGCCCTGGCCCTTCTCATGGACATGCTTGAGGATGTCCTGCATGACCCTGGCCTGCTGGCCCGAGCCGTTCAGTGCCAGCGCGTTGTAGCCCTTGGCGCCTTCGCCCACGTCCTTGACGTCGGGCTCGGCGCCGGCCCACCACACGCCGTACATCTTCTCGCGCGGGTAGCCGGTGGCCTGGGCTTCCTTCAGCGCGGTCGAGTTCATCACGCCCCAGCCCCACAGCAGCACGTAGTCCGGACGCTGCTGGCGCACCTGCAGCCAGGCCGACTTCTGCTCGACGCCGGGCGCCGTCACCGGGATCTTCACCAGCTCGAAGCCATGCATCTTCTGCCGCTCCTCCAGCAGCGGGATGGGCTCCTTGCCGAAGGGCGAGTCGTGATAGACCAGCGCGATCTTCTTGCCCTTGAGCTTGTCGAAGCCGCCCTCCTTCTTCGCCAGGTGCTGGATCAGCATGTCGGCGGCGGTCCAGTAGCTGCCCATCATCGGGAAATTCCACTTGAAGACATTGCCGTCCTGCGAGGCCGACAGCCCGTAGCCCAGCGTCACCAGCGGGATCTTGTCGGTGGGCACCTTGTCGGTCAGCGCGAAGGTGATGCCGGTGGCCTGCGGATCGAACAGCGATGCGCCCTTGCCCTTGAGCCGCTCGTAGCACTCGACGCCCTTGTCGGTGGCGTAGCCGGTCTCGCATTCCTCGAAGGTGATCTTCACGCCGTTGATGCCACCGTCGCGCGCGTTGATCAGCTTCAGGTAGTCCTGCTTGCCGTTGGCCCAGGGCGTGCCGTTGGGCGCATACGGGCCGGTGCGGTAGACCAGCAGCGGGATGAACTGCTCCTTGGCCTGCGCCAGCGCGGCGCCCGAGCCGCCCAGCAGGCTGGCCGCGGCGGCCAGCATCAGCGCGGCGCGCGCCGCGATCGTCGAGGTCTTGTGTGGCTTCATCGGTCTGTCTCCTGGTGGCACTCGTGATGCCTTGTTGAATGTGTCGGAACCGGAAGGACTGCGGGGAACTGCGGAATCAATGCGGAATCAATGCGGCTTTCAATGTGGGAAAGGCCACAGGCGCAGCTTCTCCTTGGCGATCTGCCAGAGCCGCGCGAGGCCGTGCGGCTCGACGATCAGGAAGAACACGATCAGCGCGCCGAAGATCATCGTGGTCAGGTGCGAGGCCAGCGCCGTGTCGATCGGGATGCCGAACCAGTACGGCAGGTTGTCCAGCACGATGGGCAGCACGACCAGGAAGGCCGCGCCGAAGAAGGCGCCGGCGATCGAGCCCAGACCGCCGATGATGACCATGAACAGCAGCTGGAAGCTGCGGTCGATGGAGAACGCCGCCGGCTCCCACGAGCCCAGATGGATGAAGGCCCACAGCGCGCCGGCCACGCCGACGATGAAGCTGCTGACCGCGAAGGCGCTGAGCTTGGCCGCCATCGGGCGGATGCCGATGACGGCGGCGGCGACGTCCATGTCGCGCATTGCCATCCAGCTGCGGCCGATGTGCCCGCGCACCAGGTTCTTGGCGATCAGGCCGAACACCAGCACGAAGGCCAGGCAGAACAGGTATTTCTGCACCGGCGTCTCCACCGGCAGCCCCAGCACCGACAGCCCCGACACGCCGACGGAGCCCGAGGGCGAATCGTTGGTCAGCCACTTGATGCGCAGGAAGGCCCAGTCGCAGAAGAACTGCGCGGCCAGCGTCGCCACCGCCAGGTACAGGCCGCGGATGCGCAGCGACGGGATGCCGAAGAGCACGCCCACCACCGTGGCGCACAGCCCGCCCAGCAGGATGGCGGCGACCACCGGCATGCCGTCCACCCGCGCCAGGAAGTTGAAGGCCGCGTAGGCCCCCACCGCCATGAAGCCGCCGGTGCCCAGCGAGATCTGCCCGCAGTAGCCGACCAGGATGTTCAGGCCCAGCGCCGCCAGCGACAGGATCAGGAAGGGGATGAGAATCGCGCGCAGCAGGTACTCGCTCGCGAGTCCCGGCACCACGATGACCGCCAGCGCCAGCAGCAGCCCCATGGCCACGCGGTCCTGCGCGATCGGGAAGATCTGCTGGTCCGCGCCGTAGCTCGTCTTGAACTGGCCGTTCTCGCGATAGAGCATGTCGTTCTCCGTTTCAGGCGTTCGGGCCGTTCAGACGCGGTCGATGATCTTCTCGCCGAAGAGGCCCTGCGGCCGCACCAGCAGGAAGACCAGCGCCAGCACGTAGGCGAACCAGATCTCGATGCCGCCGCCCAGCGACGGGCCGATGTAGATCTCCGACAGCTTCTCGCCGACGCCGATGATCAGCCCGCCGATGATGGCGCCCGGCACCGAGGTCAGCCCGCCCAGGATCACCACCGGCAGCGCCTTGAGCGCCACCAGCGAGAGCGAGAACTGCACGCCCAGCTTGGAGCCCCAGATGATGCCGGCCACCAGCGCGACGAAGCCCGCCACGCTCCACACGATCACCCAGATGCGCGACAGCGGGATGCCGATCGACTGCGCCGCCTGGTGGTCGTCCGCCACCGCGCGCAGCGCGCGGCCGGTGCCGGTGAAGCGGAAGAACAGCGACAGCGCGGCGACCAGTACCGCGGCGATCAGCGCGGCCGCCAGGTCCTCCTGGTTGACCATCACGCCGCCCTGGAAGCTCTGCTCCATGAGGAAGACCGGATCCTTGGGCAGGCCGACGTCGATCTTGTAGATGTCCGAGCCGAACAGCGTCTGCCCGAAGCCGTCCAGGAAGTAGGTGATGCCCAGCGTGGCCATCAGCAGCGTGATGCCCTCCTGGTTGACCAGGCGCGACAGCACCAGCTTCTGGATCAGCCAGGCGACGGCCACCATCAGCGCCATCGCCACGAGGAAGGCCAGCAGGTTGACCGCGAGCTTGCCGCTCAAGCCGGTCCAGCGCGGGATCCATTCGGCAAAACGCGCCATCGCCAGCGCCGCGAACAGCACCATCGCGCCCTGCGCGAAGTTGAAGACGCCGCTGGCCTTGAAGATGAGCACGAAGCCCAGCGCCACCAGCGAATACAGCATGCCCGTCATCAGGCCGCCGATCAGCGTTTCGAGGAAGAAGCCCATGTCGATCGCTCCTGCGTCCTGCCGTCAATGCGAGGCGCCGAGGTAGGCGCGGATCACGTCCTCGTTGGCGCGGACCTCGTCGGGCCGGCCATCGCCGATCTTGCGGCCGTAGTCCAGCACCACCACGCGGTCGCTGATGTCCATCACCACGCCCATGTCGTGCTCGATCAGCACGATGGTGGTGCCGAACTCGTCGTTGACGTCCAGGATGAAGCGGCACATGTCCTGCTTCTCCTCGACGTTCATGCCGGCCATCGGCTCGTCCAGCAGCAGCACCTTGGGCTCCATCGCCAGCGCGCGGCCCAGGTCGACGCGCTTCTGCAGCCCGTAGGGCAGCCGGCCCACCGGCGTCTTGCGATACGGCTGGATCTCGAGGAAATCGATGATGCGCTCGACGTGCTCGCGGTGCGCGATCTCCTCGCGCTCCGCCGGGCTCCACCACGGATTGCGAAAGGCCTGTGCGAACAGGCCGGTGCGCATGCGCAGGTTGCGGCCGCTCATGATGTTGTCCAGCACGCTCATGCCCTTGAACAGCGCCAGGTTCTGGAAGGTGCGCGCCACGCCCATCTCGGCCATGCGGCGCAGCCGCGTGCGCGGGCTCAGCCGGCGAACGTCCTCGCCACGGAACAGCACCCGGCCCTGCTGCGGCTGGTAGACGCCGTTGATGCAGTTCAGCATCGAGCTCTTGCCCGCGCCGTTGGGGCCGATGATGGCGCGGATCTCGTGCTCGCGGACGTCGAAGCTGATGTCGTTGAGCGCCTTCACGCCGCCGAAGGACAGCGTGATGTTGCTGACTTCCAGGATCACCTCGCCGACACGGCGCTGCGCGGCGGGCGACTCGCTCGCGGCGGGCGCGCCCGGATCGGCGACGGCCGCGGCGGCCTGGGCATCCTGGAACAGCGCCGAGCCCGGCGCGGTGGCGATGGCGCTCATCAGGCGGCCCTCCGGGTGGGCGAGAAGGTGCGGGCCTCCTCGATGCGCAGGTCGGCGGCGACACTGCCGCTGCGGCCGTCCTCGAAGCGGACCGCCGTCTCGATGTACTGCGAGGGCCGGCCGTCGTAGAGCGCCTCGATCAGCACCTGGTACTTGTCGGCGATCGCGCCGCGGCGGACCTTGCGCGTGCGGGTGAGCTCGCCGTCGTCGGCATCCAGCTCCTTGTGCAGCACGAGGAAGCGGGTGATCTGGCTGCCGGCCAGACGCTCGTCCTGCGCGAGGTCGGCGTTGACCTTCTCCACGCAGTCGCGGATCAGCGCGTAGACCTCGGGCTTGCCGGCCAGGTCGGTGTAGCCGGCGTAGGGCAGGTTGCGGCGCTCGGCCCAGTTGCCGACGGCCTCGAAGTCGATGTTGACGAAGGCGCAGACGCGGTCGCGGCCATCGCCGAAGGCCACCGCCTCCTTCACGAAGGCGAAGAACTTGAGCTTGTTCTCGACGTACTTGGGCGCGAACATCGCGCCGTCATGCGCGCCGCCGCGCAGCCGGCCGACATCCTTGGCGCGGTCGATGATCTTCAGGTGGCCGCCGGCATCGAGGAAACCCGCGTCGCCGGTGCGGTACCAGCCGTCGGCGCCCAGCACCTCAGCCGTCGCTTCGGGGTTCTTGTAGTAGCCCTTGAGCAGGCCCGGCGAGCGCACCAGGATCTCGCCGCTCTCGGCGAGCTTGATCTCCACGCCGTCGATGGGCACGCCGACGGTGTCGGACCTGGCCTCGTGGTCGGGCTGCAGGCAGACGAAGACCGCGGTCTCGGTCGAGCCGTAGAGCTGCTTGAGGTTGATGCCGATGGAGCGGTAGAAGCTGAACAGGTCGGGGCCGATGGCCTCGCCGGCGGTGTAGGCCACGCGCACCCGCGAGAAGCCCAGCGCGTTGCGCAGCGGTCCGTAGACGGCGAGGTCGCCGAGCCGGTACTTGAAGCGCTCCCAGCCGCCGACCGACTGGCCGTCCATCAGCGCGGGCCCGACGCGACGGGCCAGCGCCATGCAGCGGGCGAAGAGCCAGCGCTTGAGCGCGCCGGCGTCCTCCATGCGGATCATCACGCTGGTGAGCAGGCCCTCGAAGACGCGCGGCGGCGCGAAGTAGTAGGTCGGGCCGATCTCCTTGAGGTCGATGCTGACGGTGCTGGCCGACTCGGGACAGTTGACGACGTAGCCGCAGGCCAGCCACTGCGCATAGCTGAAGATGTTCTGGCCGATCCAGGCGCACGGCAGGTAGGCCAGCACCTCCTCGTCGTGGGTGAGGCGGTCGAAGCGCGCGCCCGCCTGCGCGCGGTCGATCAAGGTCGCATGGGTGTGGACCACGCCCTTCGGGTGGCCGGTGGTGCCGGAGGTGAAGAACATCGCCGCCACGTCCTCGGCGCGGCCGGCCTCGACCTCGCGCTCGAACCAGCCGGGATGGCGCATCGCATGGGCGCGGCCGTCGTCGCACAGGCCGTCGATCGAGCCCAGGCCGTCGGCCGCGTAATGGCGCAGGCCGCGCGGATCGTCGAACCAGACGCGGCGCAGCGCCGGGCACTGGTCGCGGATCTCGAGCAGCTTGTCGACCTGCTCCTGGTCCTCGACGACGGCGAAGGCGACCTCGGCGTTCTGCAGCGGGTAGACGAACTCGGCGGCCACCGCGTCCTGGTACAGCGGCACCGGGATCGCGCCCAGCGACTGCGCGGCGAGCATGGCCGCGTACAGCCGCGGCCGGTTCTCGCCGATGACCACCAGATGCTGGCCGCGCGCCATGCCGGCGGCGGCGAAGCCGTGCGCGAGATCACGCACCAGCGCCGCGAGCCCGGCCCAGTCCAGCGTCTGCCAGATGCCGAGCTCCTTCTCGCGCAGCGCCGGCGCGCCGGGGCGCTGCCGTGCATGGGCGAGCAGCAAGCGGGGGAAGGTCTGGTCCACCGTCGTCTCCTTGTGGTCCCCGCTGTCGCCGTCTCTGGTGGAGGCGCTCATGCCGCGGGGTGAATGGACTGTAGGCCGGCTCATTGACGCCGTGTTGTCGTTGCGACGACATTCCTAGGGAGAGTTCGGGGCAGCGTTTTCCCCAGGGGGGCGCGTCAGGCTGTTGTCATGCGCCGGCGCGATGAACGGGGGATGGCCTCGATCACCGACACCGCTGTCCGCGCCGCGCTGGGTTCGCCGTCCCCGCCGCCCCTGCACCCGTCCCTGTCGGGAGCCGTGCCGACGCAGCCGCTGCGGCTGCGGGCGCGGGCCGCGAGTGCGCAGGAGATGGGCGCCATCCCCTGGCTGAAGGCGATCGAGCCGGAACTGCGCGAGCGAGTCTCCGCCAGCATCCAGGTGGCGGAGGTGGAGGTCGGCGAGCGCATCTGCCGCATCGGGCGCGAAGCCAATTTCTGGTTCGGCGTCATCGACGGCCTGCTCAAGATGAGCAACGACGAGGCGGCGGCGCGCCAGGTCACCTTCACCGGCGTGCCGCCGGGCGGCTGGTTCGGCGAGGGCACCCTGCTCAAGCGCGAGGCCTACCGCTACAACATCCAGGCGCTGCGCCGCAGCGTCGTCGCCGGCCTGCCGCTGGACAGCTTCCATGAGCTGCTGGAGACCAGCCTGGCCTTCAACCGCTACGTGCTGAACCAGCTCAACGAGCGGCTGGGCCAGTTCATCGCCGCGCGCGAGATCGACCGCCAGAGCGATCCCGACCTGCGCGTCGCCCGCAACCTGGCGGCGCTGTTCCATCCGCAGCTGTACCCCGGTGTGAACGGGCTGCTGCGCATCACGCAGCAGGAACTGGGGCACCTGGTGGGGCTCTCGCGCCAGCGCGTCAACGAGGCCCTGCGCCACCTGCAGGCGCAGCGGCTCATCGCAGTCGAGTACGGCGGACTGCGGGTGCTGGACCTGGCGGGGCTGCGGGTGTATCCGCAGCAGTAGCGGTGTCGGGGCGGCGTCGGTCCGCGGGCGCGGGGCCGGCCGGCCTCAGGCGCCGAACGGCGTCGCCTCGGGCTGCGCCGGCGGGTGCGCGGCGTACTGCGCGGCGTTGATCTCGTAGAGCAGGCTGGCCGCCTCGCCCGGATGCTCGGCGACCGAGCCGGTCAGCCGCAGCCCGACCCGCTCCAGCGTCTTGCGCGCCGCGGTGTTGCCCGGCGCCAGCAGCGCCTGCACCGAGGTCGCATGCAGGCTGTCGAAGGCCAGCGCCAGCGCCGCCAGCGACATCTCCGCCGCATACCCCTGGCCCCAGTGGTCGGACAGGAAGTGGAACTCCAGCAGCAGCGCCGGCGCGCCGCAGATCCGCCCCCGGCTCAGGCCGCCGAAGCCGATCGCCCCGAGCGAGGGCTGCTCGCGCAGCGCGACCGCCCACGGCCCCAGTCCGTCGCGCGCCCACAGCCCGCGCCATTGCTCCAGCCGCTCGGACATGGCGGGACCGCCGGATTCGAATCGACGATTCGCCGGGTCGCACAGCAGGTCGCGGAAGGTCCGGGCGTCCGCCGCCGCGGGCGGACGCAGGGTCAGCCGGGGCGTGTGGGTGAGCCGCTCGACGGCCGGGATGGAGAAGAGGGGGGCAAGCATAGGGGTTAACCCGCAAATTATGCGCCTGCGCCGCATTTCAAGTCATCTCCCGACCGCTCGGTCGGTGACCGCAGCGGGACTTGCGTCACGAAAGGTGACGAAGGCGTTGGAACCCTGGAAGTTTTGGCCCCTTGCGCGCAGATCGCCCGCTGCTTGTGCCGATCCCAAGGCCGCTCCCGGGGCCGTTACCCCGGCCGCGCCGGGCGACAGCCCAGCGACAGGTCGGCGCGGGCCGACTCGCATAGCATTCCCGGCATCCGCGGGCCCGGCGGGGGACTTCCCCCCTCCGGGCTCCCTCCCCAGGACGACGCGGCGCCCGGCGCCGCAGGAACGTGAGCCTCGTCATGAAGCTGCTGGTCATCGAAGACAACCCGGACATCGTCGCCAACCTGTTCGCCTACCTCGAGCCGATGGGCTACGAGCTGGACGTGGCCCGCAACGGCCTGGGCGGGCTGGCGCAGGCCGCCGCCGGCTCCTACGACGCGATCGTGCTGGACCTGACCCTGCCCGGCCTGGACGGGCTGGACGTGGCCCGCCGCCTGCGCAAGGACTTCCGCCGGCCGACCCCCATCCTGATGCTGACCGCGCGCGACACCATCGCCGACAAGGTCACCGGCTTCGAGAGCGGCGCCGACGACTACCTGGTCAAGCCCTTCTCGCTGGTCGAGCTGGAGATCCGCCTCAAGGCGCTGATGCGGCGCTCCCACGGGCTGAACCTGAGCTCGGCGGTGAGCTACGCCGACGTCAGCTTCGACCCCGACACGCTGGAAGCCACCCGCGCCGGCAAGCCGCTGCAGCTCACGCCCACCGGCTACAAGCTGCTCTCGGCCCTGCTGCGCGAGGCCCCCAAGCTGGTCCGCCGCGAGGACCTGGAACGCGAGGTCTGGGGCAACGACCCGCCCGACAGCGATGCGCTGCGCACCCACATCCACGCGCTGCGCTCGGCGTTGGACAAGCCCTTCCCCGTCCCGCTGCTGAAGACCCATCCGGGCATCGGATACCGGCTGGTGTCGCCCGATGCGGGCTGAGCCCCGCGTGACCCGCGCCCCCTGGCGCCTGCGCTCCACCGCCGCGCCGACGACGCTGCGCACGCGCGTCGCCGCGGCCTTCCTGCTGCTGACCCTGCTGGTCTGCGGCGCCTTCGCCGTGGCGGCGGTGCGCATCGCCTCGAGCATCGAGGACCGCCTGATCGACCAGCGCCTGAGCCGCACCGCCGATGAGCTGATCGCCCGCGAGCGGCAGGGCCTGGAGCCCGATCTGCCGCCCAGCGTCACGCTCTACCGCGGCACGGAGATCCCGGCCCCGCTGCGCGGGAAGCCGCCCGGCAAGTACACGCTGCCGCAGGACGGCCAGCTGGTCAGCGCGCTGGTCCGGGACGACCTCGGCCCGGTCTTCGTGCTGACCGACCGCGACGAGGACTTCGCCAAGATCGAGGCGGGCGTCTACGGCCTGCTCGGCCTGGCTTTCGTCTGCTGCCTGGGGCTGGCGCTGTTCCTGGCGCAGCTGACCGCGAGCCGCATCGTCGCGCCGGTGACCGCGCTGGCACGCGCCGTGGAAACCGGCGCCGCGCCGCGCGAGTACCCGCTGCAGGATTCCACCGACGAACTGGGCGTGCTCTCGCGCGCCTTCGCCGCCAAGACCGAGGCCCAGCAGCGCTACCTGGACCGCGAGCGCTGGTTCACCGGCGATGTCAGCCATGAGCTGCGCACCCCGCTGGCGGTGATGCTGGGCGCCGCCGAGGTCCTGAAGGCGCGCCTGCACGGCCGCGACGACATGGTCGAGCTGGCCGAGCGCATCCGCCGCACCGCCGCCGACACCAGCGAGCGCGTGGTCGCGATGCTGCTGCTGTCGCGCGATCCGGCCAGCATCGGCGCGCCGCCGACCGCGGTGCTGCCGCTGCTGCGCCAGGAGATGGAGCGCTGCCGGCCGCTGCTCAAGGGCAAGGCCGTCGAGATGACGCTGCATGCCGCTCCCGCCGATGCCGCCCTGGAAGTGCCGGCGCGGCCCGAGCTCGCGGCGATCGCGCTGGGCAACCTGATCCGCAACGCCTGCCAGTTCACCGAGGAAGGCCGCGTCGACATCCGGCTCGAGGCCGGCCGCGTCGTCATCGAGGACACCGGCATCGGCATCCCGCCGGCCGTGCGCGACCGCATCTTCGACCGCTTCATGCAGGTGGACCCAGCCGGCGCCGGCAGCGCCGGGCTGGGCCTGGCCATCGTCAAGCGCGTGGCCGAGCACCTGGGCTGGACCGTCAGCCTGGAGGCGCCCGCCAACGGCGGGACGCGCTTCGCGCTGAGCTTCGGGCAGGCGTCCAGGGAGCGGGACATTCTCCCCACTTGAAGCGCGACATCCGCTGGACGGGTCGGCCGTCCCACCTATACTGTATGCACATACAGCTCCCAACGCCGGTGTCACGACCGGCGTTGTCGTCTCTTCCGCCGACCGTCCCGCTGATCGTTCCGCCGACCGCCCCGCCATGTCCGCCCTGCCCTTGCCCCTTCCCCCCGCCGTGGCCGAGGCCGTCTGGCGCGGCGACGCGCTGGGCCGCGGCACCGACACCGTCTGGCCCAGCGGCTTCGACGCGCTGGACGCGGAACTGCCCGGCGGCGGCTGGCCCGGCCGCCAACTGACCGAACTGCTGCTGCCGCAGTTCTCGCTGGCCGAATGGCGGCTGGCCGGCCCGGCGCTGCGGCGCGTGGTCGCCGACGGCGCCGCGGTGGCGATGGTCGGCCCGCCCAAGCGCCCGCACCTGCCCGGCCTGATGCACCTGGGACTGGACGAGCGCCACCTGGTCTGGATCGACGCGCGCGCGCCCTCGGAGCGGCTCTGGTGCGCCGAGCAGCTGATCAAGTCCAACGCCGCCGGCGCGGTGCTGGCCTGGATGCCGCAGGCCGCGCCGGAACAGCTGCGGCGGCTGCAGGTGCTGGCGCAGTCCTTCGAGGGGCCGGTGTTCCTGTTCCGGCCGCTGGCCGCGCGCCACGATCCCTCGCCGGCGCCGCTGCGGCTGCAGGTGACGATCGACGTCGACTGGGCGCTGGACGTCCTGATCCTCAAGCGCAAGGGCCCCGCCCACGAGACGCCGCTGCGGCTGACGTCCATCCCGGGCGGGCTCGAGCGGGTGCTGACGCCCCGGGTGATGCGGCCCAGCACGATGCGCCCTGTCGCGCCGATCGCGCCACTCGCGCCGGTCATGCCCGCCGCGACCGAAGCCGCGCCCGCCGCAGCGTCCGCCTTGTCCGAATCCTCGCGCGCGCCGCAGCCGCTCGCCCTGTTCCCGGAGCTGACCGATGTTGTGGGTCGCCCTGATCCTGCCGCCTCGTCCGCCGGCGCCGTCCGCTGATCCGGCCGCGCCGCCGGACCATCCCTGGGGGATCTGTCCGGAGGCGCAGGCGGGACTGGCCGTGTGGTGCCTGCAGTTCACGCCGCGCGTGGCGCTGATGGAGGACGCCGTCGTCATGGAGGTCGAGGCCAGCCTGCGCTTGTTCCGCGGTCGGGGCGCGCTCCAGGCGCGCATCGCCGACGAGGCGCCGGACCTGGGCGCCGTCGGCATCGGCTGGGCGCCGACAGCCACCGCCGCGCTGGTGCTGGCGCGCTGCGGCGTGCCGGACCTGGGTGGCCGGCTGCTGCAGGCGGTGCTGGATCCGCTCCCGCTGCAGGCGCTGAGCGCCGGCGCCGAACATGCCGAGCCGCTGAGCCGTGCCGGCATCAACACGCTGGGCCAGTTGCGGGCCTTGCCGCGCGGCGGCATCAGCCGGCGCTTCGGGGCGGCGCTGCTGGCGATGCTGGACCAGGCCTACGGGCTGCGTCCGGAGGCGCATCGCTGGGAAGTGCTGCCGGAGGATTTCCACGCCCGCATCGAGCTGCCCGGCCGCGTGGACCACGCGCCGGCGCTGCTGCTGGGCGCGAGGCCGCTGCTGATGCGGCTGTGCGGCTGGCTGGCGGCGCGCCATGCCGGCGCGACCGGCGTGACGCTGCACTGGGTGCACGACTCGATGCGCGCCAAGGACGCGGGCGATGGCGGATCGCTGACGATCCGCACCGCCGAGCCGATCCGCGCGCTCGAGCACTTCTGCCGGCTGATGGCCGAGCACCTGGCCAAGACGAAGCTGCTGGCGCCGGTGGGCGAACTGCGGCTGGAGGCGATCGGCGTCCAGGCCCTGACCGAGGACAGCGCCTCGCTGCTGCCCGACACGGTGCGCACCGGCGAGACGCTCTACCTGACGCTGGAGCGCATCGCCGCGCGCCTGGGCCCGGAGCGGGTGATGCAGCCGGCGCCTGGCGACGATCACCGGCTCGAATGGATGACGCGCTGGCAGCCCGCCACCGACGGCCAGCGCGCCGGCGCCTCCGGCACGGGGCGCCGCCGCCTGGCGACGCGGCCCGCGCCGTCCATGCCCGAACCCGGCTTCCTGCTGGAGCCGCCGCTGCGCCTGGCGCTGCGCGAACACCGGCCGCATTACCAGGGCGCGCTGACGCTGCTGGTCGGTCCCGACCGCATCGAGGGCGGCTGGTGGGACCGCCTGCCGGCGCGAGCGCCAGCGGACGCGGCGGCCGGGACTGGGACCGGAGCTGGAGCCGGAGCCCGGGACCAGACCGCGCCGCCCTTCACCGCGCTCGTGCCGCAGGACGACGCGGCGATGGTGGCCGTCGGCCACCGCAACGTCGTGCGCGACTACTGGATCGCGGTCAACGACAACGCGGGCGTCGTCGCCATCTTCCGGCAACCGCTGGACGATGGCGGCAGCGCCTGGTTCCTGCACGGCGTCTACGCCTGAACGAGGTCGAGCGATGACGGCCCCGCCTGCCCTGCCCGCCGCCGCACTGCCCGCGCTACCTGCGCTGCCGGACTACGCCGAACTGCGCTGCCTCAGCAACTTCAGCTTCCTCAAGGGCGCCAGCTGGCCCGAGGAGCTGGTCGAGCGCGCCAAGGAACTCGGCTACAGCGCGCTCGCGATCACCGATGAATGCTCGATGGCCGGCATCGTGCGCGCGCACGTGGCCGCCAAGCAGCATGGGCTGAAGCTGCTCGTGGGCAGCCAGTTCCGCATCGACCCGCGCGACGGCGCCGGTCCGGACGAGGCGGCCCCCTTCACGCTGGTGGCGCTGGCCTGCAACCTGAACGGCTACGGCAACCTGTGCCAGCTGATCTCGCGGCTGCGGCGCTCGGCCGACAAGGGCAGCTACCGCTGCACGATCGACGACATCGGCCCCCAGGCACTGGATGACTGCGTCGTCATCGCCTGCGCGGACCGGCATGCGGCGGCCGCGCCGCTGCTGGCGATGTCGCGCTGGCTGCTGTCGCGCTTCACCGGCCGCTGCTGGCTGGGCGTGACCCAGACCCGCGAGCTCGACGACGAAAGCCGTCTGCTGCGACTGCGCGAGGCGGCCGCGCTGACCGAGATCCCGCTGGTGGCCGTCGGCGACGTCACCATGCATGTGCGCAGCCGCAAACCGCTGCAGGACGTGTTGACCGCGACCCGGCTGGGTCGGCCGCTGACCGAGTGCGGCCAGGCGCTGGACCGCAACGCCGAGCGCCACCTGCGAGCGCGGGGCCGGCTCGGGCTGGCCTTCCCCGCCGAACTGCTGGCCGAGACCCTGCGCGTGGCCGCCCGCTGCGAGTTCAAGCTCGACGAACTGCGCTACCACTACCCCTCGGAGGTCGTGCCCGACGGCGAGACGCCGGCCAGCCACCTGCGCCGCCTGACTTACGAAGGCGCGGGCCGGCGCTGGCCCGACGGCATTCCTCCGGCGGTCAGCGAGCAGATCGAACGCGAGCTCGCGCTGATCGAGGAGCTGCGCTACGAGCATTACTTCCTCACCGTTGCCGACATCGTCCACTTCGCGCGCTCGCAGGGCATCCTGTGCCAGGGGCGCGGCAGCGCGGCCAATTCCATCGTCTGCTACTGCACCCACGTGACCGAGGTCGATCCGCAGCGGATGCAGGTGCTGTTCGAGCGCTTCATCAGCAAGGAGCGCAACGAGCCGCCCGACATCGACATCGACTTCGAGCACGAGCGCCGCGAGGAGGTCATCCAGTACCTCTACCGCAAGTACACGCGCGAGCGCGCGGCGCTGGCGGCGGTGGTGATCTCGTACCGGGTCAAGAGCGCGCTGCGCGACGTCGGCAAGGCGCTGGGTTTCGAGCCGGAGACCCTGGACACGCTGTGCGGCAACCACCAGTGGTGGGACGGCCAGACCATCGACGCGGAGCGGCTGCGCGAATCGGGCCTGGACGCGAATGACCTGGCGGTGCGGCAACTGGTGGAGATCACCTCGGAGCTGCTCGGCTTCCCGCGTCACCTGTCGCAGCATCCGGGCGGCTTCGTGCTGACGCAAGGACCGCTGACGCGCATGGTGCCGGTGGAGAACGCGTCGATGCCGGACCGCACCGTGATCGAGTGGGACAAGGACGACCTCGACGCGGTCGGACTGCTCAAGGTCGACGTGCTGGGGCTGGGCATGCTGACGGCGATCCGCAAGACGCTGGACTTCATCGGCAAGCGCCAGCGGGCTCCCTTCGAGGTCAAGGACATTCCGGCCGAGGACCAGGCCACCTACAAGATGATCCAGCGCGCCGAGACGATCGGCGTGTTCCAGATCGAGAGCCGGGCGCAGCGCAGCATGCTGCCGCGGCTCAAGCCCGAGAAGTTCTACGACCTGGTGATCGAGGTGGCGATCGTGCGGCCCGGTCCGATCCAGGGCGGGATGGTGCATCCCTACCTGCAGCGGCGACAGGGGCTGGAGCCGGTGGTCTATCCGAGCGGATTGGAATCGGTGCTGGACCGCACGCTGGGGGTGCCGGTGTTCCAGGAACAGGTGATGCAGATCGCGATGATCGCGGCTGGCTTCACCGGCGGCGAGGCCGACGAGCTGCGGCGCTCGATGGCGGCCTGGAAGCGCAAGGGCGACCTGGGGAAATACCGCGAGAAGCTGATCGAGGGGATGCGCGCGCGCGACTACCCGGTGTCCTTCGCGGAGCAGATCTTCGAGCAGATCAAGGGCTTCTCGGAGTACGGCTTCCCGGAGTCGCACGCCGCGTCGTTCGCGCTGCTGGTCTACACGAGCAGCTGGCTCAAGAAGCACCGGACGGCGGAATTCCTGGCGGGGATGCTGAACGCGCAGCCGCTGGGCTTCTATTCACCGAGCCAGCTGGTGCAGGACGCCCGGCGCAGCGGCGTCGAGGTGCGGCCGCCGGACGTGATGCACAGCGACTGGGACTGCACGCTGGAGCGTGCCGATGGCCGCGTGATCCGACCCACGCGTCGCGGCAAGGACGCCGAGGCGCTCGATGCGCGGCCGCTGGACCAGGACGGCATCGCGCAGGACGAGGACGGCGACCCCTATCTGGAGTCGGACGAAGCGCTGGCGATCGACGCGGCGCCGGTGGCGGTGCGGCTGGGACTGCGGCTGGTGAAGGGCCTGCAGCAGGCCTCGGCGGCGGCGATCTGCCTCGAGCGCAGACGCGGCCCGTTCAACGACGCGGAAGACCTGGCGCGCCGCACCGGCCTGAACCAGCAGCAGATGACGATGCTGGCGGCGGGCGACGCGCTGACCAGCCTGAGCGGCCATCGGCGCCAGCAGATGTGGGACGCGGCCGCGCAGCATGCGCCGCCCCCGCTGCTGTCGACGGCACCGGTGCAGGAGGACTTCCTGGCGCTGCCGCAGGCGCCGGAGGGCGAGGAGATCGTCTTCGACTACGCGTCGCTGGGCCTGACGCTGCGGCGGCATCCGCTGTCGCTGCTGCGGCCGATGCTGCGCGAGCAGCGCTGGATGTCGGCACAGGAGCTGAACGAGTTGCCGGATGGCCGCCCGGCGCGCGGCTGCGGGATCGTGACGGTCAAGCAGCAGCCGGCGACGGCCAAGGGGACGATCTTCATCTCTCTGGAGGACGAGACCGGGGACATCCAGGTCATCGTGCACCGCGCGCTGTGGCAGCGGCAGCGCCAGGTCATGCTGCATTCGCGGCTGATGGCGGTGAAGGGCAAGTGGCAGCGCAGCGGGGAGGTCCGCAACCTGATCGCCGGCCACATGGAAGACCTGACCCCGATGCTGGGACGCTTGAGAACGGAGAGCCGGGATTTTCACTAGATCACTGGAACGCCACCGACGCGTCGACGGAAACCACATCACGTGGCGACGCTACCTTCTCCCCAAGCAACTTGAGCTTCTTGAAGGCAGCCCTGTCGAACGTCATGAACACCTCGCCACCCGAAAGACGCCCTTCACAGGCGATCGCCCCATCGGCGAAATCGCCCCCGAGGTCGAGCACCGCCAGCCCTGCGGTAACGGCAAACAGGTTGACCTTGACACAGGGCTTCTCCACAAGCGCTCGTATCGCCTGGGCAATCTCGCCCGCTTCGAATTTGTACGAGCGTCCAAGCACCCAGGCGAACTCGCAGAGACACGACACCGGAACAACCACGAGCTCTGCGTCACCCAGCAAGCGCATTGCGGCACGAGCCTGATCCAGGTCGTCCATGACGGCGATCCGGACCAGCACGTTGGTATCAACAGTCACCTTCATGGCTCTCCGGCCCATCCGTTCGCGATGGTCTCATTCATCTCGTCGATCGATACCGCCCCGGGGCGCCCCCGCGGCACTCCCGCAAGGATGCCAAGAAGGTCTCGAATATCGCCGGTCCGTCCACCTCGAAGAACGCAGCAGCCGTTGGGCAGCAGGTCGACCTCGATCTTTCCGCCTGGCCGGACTTTCAGGTGATCGAGCACCAACCGTTCAAGCTTGACCGTGCGACGCTGAGACACCGTCATCGGCAGCAAATCGATCATCACGATGCTCATGAACAACCTCTCTCGTGCGTTGATGGACCCGGAAGACTAGCCCCGCACGCCATCGAAAAACCGCCTCTCCCCCTGACTTCCGTCAACGGTGGGAGAGAACGCGCAGCCTCCCCCTGCGGATCCCTCGGCTGTAGGTTTCGTCCGACGGCGCAATGCGTCCTCCGGGGGGTACCCAAGGGGTCGGTCCTTGCGGAAAGATCGGCTCAATGGCCCTCATGCCGACCCCGCCCGTCCCGATGGCCTGGCCGGCCCCGACATCATGAAAAAGATCGCCGTCCGTGCCCGCGCGCTGCCCGTCGCGGCGCCGCTCATCCCGTCGCCCTCCTGGGCGCTGCTCGGCATCGAGCCGCTGCGTGCCGCGATGGAATACGCCAGCTGCCGCCTGATGGACCGCAGCGGTCATCCGCCCGGCGACGGCCATCCCGTCATCGTGTTCCCCGGCCTGGCGGCCGATGCGCAGTCGATCGCTCCGCTGGTGGGCTTCTGCCACGGCCTCGGCTACGCGGCGCGCGACTGGGGCCGCGGCCTGAACACCGGGCCGGTGGGGAACATCGACCGCTGGCTCGACGCCCTCGCCGCCGACATCGAGGCGCTGGTCGCCGACCAGCCGCAGGCGGTCTCGCTGGTCGGCTGGAGCCTGGGCGGCATCTACGCGCGCGAGATCGCCAAGCGCATCGCGCTGCCCGTCCGGCAGGTCATCACGATCGGCACGCCGATCACCGGCGAGGCGGCGCAGACCAACGTCAGCCTGCTCTACCGCTGGATCAACGGCGCGCTGCCGGTGCTGGACGAGGACTTCAAGGCGCGCCTCCTGGCCGCGCCCCAGGTGCCGACCACGGCCATCTACAGCCGCAGCGACGGCGTCGTCGCCTGGCAGGCCTGCGTGCAGCGCGAGGACCATCCGATGATCGAGAACGTCGAGGTCGACGGCAGCCACTGCGGCCTGGTGTGGAATCCCGCGGTGCTGAAGGTGGTCGCCGACCGGCTCGCCCATGCGCCCGGCGCGTGGCGCCCCTATGGCGACGCCACCGAGGCGAAACCCGCGCGCGCCGTCCAGTCGCTGAACTGATCGGCGCCGAGCGCTGAGCAGCGCTCTGCGAGCGGCAGGCGCCGGGAGGCGCCCTGCCGCCCCACGCGCTACCGAATCAAGGCGATCAAGATGATGATCGGAATCGGCACGCCCAGCAGGTACAGCAACAGCGATCGCATGCGAGCTCTCCTTGGTTCAATCGATGAGGTCGCGCTGCCGGCCGCCGATGGTGGCCAGCAGGCTCGCGGTGAAGGCGCCGATCAGCAGCGCCACGAACATCCACAGCGCCGCCGCCAGCGTCGCCTTGCGCGCGGCATCCGCGGCTTCGCGGGCGCGCGTTTCCAGCGCCTGCGCCTCGGCGCGGGCGCGCTGCAGCGTCTCGGTCACGCGCCGTTCGGCCTCGGCCTGCGTCAGGCCGGTCCGCTGCGCCACCAGCTGCGAGGCGGCGCGCGTGTCGTCCGAGGACAGGCGGCCCTCATGACGCAGCGCCCGTACCACGAGGCGTCGCAGCGCGGCGGACGACTGCTCGTCCGCATGCGCCATCGACGCGTCCGGCCAGCCGCGCAGCGTCGCCGGATTGGCCCCGGCCGGCGCAGCGCCGGCGGTCGCGGTGAGCGAGGGCCGCAGCAGCGTGTCCACGTAATAGCCGAGATCGTCGCGAGCCAGCGGATCCGAGCCCGCCCGGCCCTCCGCGCCGCGCTCGGCCAGGGTACCGTCGGTCTCGGGCGATGTCCCCGCGGTCGCCGTCGTCGCTGTCGCCGCCGCGCCGGCCGTCGCGACGCCGGCTGCTGTCGCCGCGCCCTTCACGCCCAGTCCCGCGATCGCCCCCACCGACGCCGTCAGCGTGGCCGCGGTGAACAGCGTCGCCACCGCCCAGGACAGCAGGCCGTGGGCGGTATCGCGGAAGTGGACCTCGTCGGCATCGGTGCCGCGCCAGCGCACCCGCAGCCGTCCGGCCAGGTAGCCCCCAAGCCCCGACGCCGCCAATTGCGTGAAGGCGAGCCACGCGATGCCCGCCGCGCCGAGCGTGCCGGCGCTGGCGCCATCGCCGCCCCAGGGCGACACGGCGGCCAGGCCCAGCCCGACGCCGAGCAGCAGCAGGATCAGCGACAGCGCCGCCGCCGCGGCCGCACCGGCCAGCACCGCGCCCCACGACACCGCCGAGACCGTCCCCCGGGCGGGGTAGGCTCCGCCGACGCTGCTCTCGCCCGCATACCAGGCTTCGTTCGCGACCATCGCAATCCCCTCGAGTGGTGATGAGGTCTGCTGGCAAAGGACGGACCTGAGATCGGGGACGCCCCTTTGGAGACGGCGCCCATGACCGGTGCCGTAACCCCGTGCCGTAACCCGGCGCCGTAACGCGCGTTACGCCGATGCCGTCACACCGACCGCGCGGCCCGCGCAGAATGCGTCACCCATGACCGTTGCCACCGTTGCCTCCGTTTCCTCCGCACCCGTCGCCGACAGCGTCGCGCATCGCCTCCAGCTGCTGCCGCACGGCCTGCGCATCGACGGCCTGCCCGAACTCCGCAACCGCCTGCTGCCGCGCCTGCTGGCCGCGCTGCTGCAGGCGCACGAGCAGGGCCTGGCCCGCGTCGACAGCCCCTGCTCGCGCGCCGAGCTGCGCGAGCGCATCGCCGGCATGGCCGAGCTGCACCGCACCCAGGTCTGGCGCGCGCTGGCGTTGCTGGACGACGGCCCGCTGGCCGCGCTGATCGAGGCCAGCGCCCGCAGCAGCGGCCCGTTCTGGCTGAACGCCCCACTGCTGGCGCGCTGCCAAGTTGAGATCGATGGCGAGCCCGCCGCCGGCGAAGCCCTCGCGCGCTGGCTCGGCCAGCAGCGCCCGGTGCGCGCGCCGGCCGCCGCGCCGCTGCTGCCGCTGGCCTACGCCGAGGCGCTGGCGCGCGCCGACTACCTGCTCGACCGCGGCGAGCTCTACCCCGCCCGGCTCGCGCTCCAGCAAGCCGCGCCGCACGTGCCGGAGGGCGACGACGCCGCGGCCGCCGCCCTCGGCCTGCGCCGCGCCCGCATCGCGCGCCGCCTGGGCGACTGGGCCGCGCTGCAGGACGAGCTGCGCGAACTCGGCCAGGCCCTCAACCACGGCCGCCTGCCCAGGCTGGAACGCCGGCAACTGCGCGCCCGCGTCGCGATCCTGGCGGCCTGGCACTGGTACGGCAGCCTCGGCCAGGCCGCGCCGGCGCTGGACAAGCTCGACGAGGTCGAGCCCGAGGCGCTCGCCAGCGACTCCACCCTGCGCTGCGACCACGGCAACCTGCGCGGCATCGTGCTGCGCGAGCTCGCCCTGGCCCGCGGCGACGCGGCGCTGGCGACGCAGTCGCTGGCCAGCCTGGGCGACGCGCTGCGCGCCGCCTCGCTGGCCGGCCTGCCCGACGCGCTGCAGGTCTGCGCCGCCAATTTGTCCAACACGCTGGGCCAGCTCGTCGAGGCCGGCCTGCTGCCCGCCGCGGGCCCCGGCATCGAGGACGCGCTGCGCTGGCTGCTGCTGAGCGACGCGCTGTGCGCGCGCTGGCAGCTCGGACGCAGTTCGTTGCTGAACACCATCTTCCTGCTGCGACTGGCGGCGCTGGGCCGGCTGGACTTCGCCGCGCTCCAGCGCCTCGCTTCGGCGCAGGGCCTGCCGCTGCCGGCGGTCTCCTTCAACGAGCTCGCGGCCCAGCGCTGGGCCTCCTGCCGCGCGCGCCACTCGCAGATCCCCGCCGACCAGCGCTGCGCCTTCCTGTTGCTGTGGGCTCGCCATGCGCTCGACGAAGGCGACGCCTTCACCGCCACCGACCTGGTGCGCCAGGCCCGGCTGCAGGCCCGCAAGCTGCGCGACGAGGACGCGCGGCGCCGCTACCTCGACGAGGCCGAGACGCTGATGCCGCGCACCCGCCGCGCCTGAGCCGCGGCGATCCACCGCGGCGCCGCGCAGCGTGGGATCGACCGCGTCGAGGTCGAAGGTCGCCGGCGCAACGCCCGTAACCGCACTTCGACGCGGCGCCGCGCGGCGGACTCCGGACACTGGCGGCCTCGATCACCGCACGGAGTTCCTCCATGACCCTGTCCCGTCTGTCGACCGGCGCCCTGCTCGTCTGCCTCGCGCTCACCGCCTGCCGCGCCTCGTTCGCACAGGGCGGCGCGACGCCCGCCCCGGCTCCGTCCGCCACGTCCTCCGCACCCGCCGCCGTGGCCGTCGTCCCCGCCGACCAGCGCGAGCGTTGGGAGACCCGCCCGGAGCTGCAGCGCCATTTCGCCGAGCTCGGCACCACGGGCACGATCGCCGTGCTCGACACCCGCGCGCATCGCTGGATCGCCTCGGACAGCGTGCGCGCCTTCGAGACCTTCCTGCCCGCCTCGACCTTCAAGATCCCGATGTCGCTGATCGCGCTGGAGACCGGCGCCGCGGTCGACGAGACGCAACCCTTCAAATGGGACGGCACCGAGCGGCGGATCGCTGACTGGAACCGCGACCAGACGCTGGCCTCGGCCTACCGGGTCTCGGCGGTGTGGGTGTTCCAGTCGCTGGCCCGCCAGGTCGGCCAGCCGACGGTGCAGCAGTTCCTGCGCGACTTCCGCTACGGCAACGCGATCGCGGGCCCGGTCGGCGATCGCTTCTGGCTCGACGGCGACCTGCGCATCTCCGCCGTCGGCCAGGTGGAATTCCTGCGCCGCGTGCATGACCGCGCGCTGCCGCTGTCCGACCGGACCTACGACATCGCTCGCAAGGTCCTGCTGCGCGAGCAGGGCCCCGGCTGGCGGATGTACGCCAAGACCGGCTGGGCCGATGACGCCCGGCCGCGGCCGATCGGCTGGTTCGTCGGCTGGGTCGAGCAGGACCGCGACCCGCGGCCGGTCTACTTCGCGCTCAACCTGGACATGACCGATGCGGCTTTCGCCCCGCGCCGCGAGGAGATCGCCAAGCGCGTGCTGCGCGCGCTCGGCGCGCTGGAGCCCGCCAGGCCGTGAGCGATCGCCGATACTCGCCCGATCGTCGACAACCCCGATTGGACGCCCCCCGATGAAGTCCCCCGCTCTTGCCCGTGCCGCCGTCCTCCCCCTGCTGCTGGTCGCCGGACTGGCCCAGGCCCAGGTCGTCGTCAGCGACGCCTGGGTCCGCGCCACGGTGCCGCAGCAGAAGTCCACCGGCGCCTTCATGCAGATCAAGTCGCCGACGGACACGAAGCTGGTCTCGATCAGCTCGCCGGTCGCCGGCGTGGCCGAGGTGCACGAGATGGCGATGGACGGCAACGTCATGCGCATGCGACCGGTCAGCGCGCTGGCGGTGCCGGCCGGCAAGCCGGTGGACCTCAAGCCGGGCGGTTATCACGTGATGCTGATGGAGCTGAAGGGCCCGCTCAAGACCGGCGACGCGGTGCCGCTGACGTTGGTGTTCGAGGGCGCTGACAAGTCGCGCTCGACCGTCACCGTCCAGGCGCCGGCCCGGACCGGCCCGGTCACCGCCCCCGACGCCAAGGACCCGCACGCGGGCCACGGCGACCACAAGCACTGAACGCGCGACCTCAGGGGCGCCGCAGCCCCTCCGCGAGGTGATCCACCAGCGCCTTGAGCCGCAAGGGCAGGAAGCGCTGGCTGGGCATCAGCGCATGCAGCGGCATCGGACGGCCGACCCACTCGGGCAGCACCTCCACCAGCGCGCCGCTGGCCAGGCTGTCGCGGATGTCGAGGTCGCTCTTGTAGGTGAGCCCCCGCCCTTCGAGGGCCCACTGGTGGGCGATGCCGCCGTCGTCGGCGGTGCGCCGGCCCTGCACCGACACCTCCACCGGCGCCGCCTGCATCGCGTCGCGGCGCCAGAAGCGCCACTCGCGCTCCAGCCGGTCGCCGATCTTGAAGCGGATGCATTCGTGCTGCGTCAGCTCGCCGGGATGGGTGGGCCGTCCCTCCCGCTTCAGATAGTCCGGCGACGCGACCAGCAGCCGGCGTCCGTCATGGAGCTTGCGCGCCACCAGCCGCGAGTCGGCCAGCTCGCCATACCGCAGCGCCAGGTCCACCTCGTCGCGCACCACGTCCTGCAGCGCGTCGCCGACGCTGAGCTGCAGCTCGACGCCCGGGTGGCGGTCGAGGAAGCTGTCCAGCAGCGGCAGCAGCACCCGCCGCGTCAGGTCGCTGGACGCGCTCAGGCGGATGCGCCCGCGCAGGGCCGCCTGGTTGCCGCGGCCCTTGCCCGCCGGGCCCTCGCCCTCGGACACCAGCGCCAGGCCCTCGTCGAGCAGCTCCAGCGCCCGCTGCGCATAGTCCCGCAACCGCTCGCCGGCCATGGTCAGCCGCAGGGCCCGCGTGCTGCGCTCGGCCAGCCGCACGCCCAGCCGCGCCTCCAGCTTCTTCAGCATCGCGCTGGCCGCCGCCGGCGTGATGCCCATCTCGCGCGACGCCGCCGTCAGGCTGCCGCCCCGCGCGCACTCGATCAGCAGGCGCAGCTCGGCGGTGTTTTCGATGTCCATGGGCCGTCCTCCTCTGGGGATCTTCAATCCAGGCTTGAAACTGATAGCAATTCAGCGGACTTCATTGATTCTGCCCAAGCGCGCACCATCCGTCCCCTGCGGATCGTCATCCCCTCTTCCTGTCTCCCAATCCTTAAAAGGAGTCGTCTCATGAAAGCCGTCGGCTACTTCCAGTCATTGCCCATTACCGCGTCCGAGTCGCTGCTCGACCTGGACCTGCCCCTGCCCGCCCCCGGAGCGAAGGACCTGCTGGTCGAGGTCGCCGCGGTCGCCGTCAATCCGGTGGACACCAAGATCCGGGTGCGCCGCGCCAGCGCCGACGGCACGACGCCGGTGATCCTGGGCTGGGACGCGGTCGGCACGGTGCGCGCGATCGGTCCGGAGGTCAGCGGCTTCGCCGTCGGCGACCGGGTCTGGTACGCCGGCGACATCACCCGCCCCGGCAGCAATGCGCAGTTCCAGTGCGTCGACCACCGCATCGCGGCCCGCGCGCCCACGACGGTGAGCGACGCCGAGGCGGCCGCGCTGCCGCTGACCGCGATCACCGCCTGGGAACTGCTGTTCGACCGCCTGCAGGTGCAGCAGCAGGCGGACCGTCCGGTCAGCCTGCTGGTCACCGGCGCGGCGGGGGGCGTCGGCTCCATCCTGGTCCAGCTGGCACGACGCCAGACCCACCTGACCGTCATCGGCACCAGCTCCGAGCCGGAGGGCGAAGGCGGCCGCTGGCTGCGCTCGCTGGGCGCGCATCACGTGATCAACCACCGCGAGCCGATCGCGCCGCAAATCGCCGCCCTGCAGCGCGACGGCGCGCCGCCGCTGCGCTACGTCACCAGCCTGACCCACACGCCGCAGCACTTCCCAGGCCTGGTCGAGGCCCTCGAACCGCAGGGCAAGCTGGCGCTGATCGATGACTTCGGTCCGGGCGACATCGACGTGATGGCGCTGAAGGGCAAGTCGCTGTCGCTGCACTGGGAACTGATGTTCACGCGCAGCATGCATGCGACGCACGACATCGCCGCCCAGGGCCGGCTGCTGGCCGAGGTCGCGGCGCTGGTCGACGCGGGGCAACTGCGCACGACGCTGGCCGACGTCGTCGGTCCGATCTCCGCCGAGCACCTCCGGCGCGCCCATGCGCTGCAGGAGAGCCAGCGCCAGCGCGGCAAGCTGGTGCTGCAGGGCTGGCCCGCCTGAACGGGGCCTGAGCGCGACCTGAACGTCGGGCCCGCGAGGCCCGCGTTGCGCGCATGCCGCACTTCTCGTCACAGTTGTGACGTCTTACCGCCCCGGCCCGCCGGGGCGTTTTCATTGGCACGCGGCTCGGGAAAACCTCCAGTGCGCGACGGCCTCGCGCAGGCGATACCTGCGGCCTCGGACGCCACGACGCGTCCGGCGAATCAACAACGGCCGACCACGGCCATGCAGAGCGAGGGATCGTCATGAACATCCGCAAGGTCCTGGCCGCCGTCCTGCCGGCGGCCCTTCTGTGCGCCGGCGCCTCGGCCACCGCCGCCACCATCGGCGTGATCCTGCCGGGCAGCTACCCGAGCACGGCGCAGGCCGAGGAGTTGCAACTGGGCATGACGCTCGCGCTCAAGACCTGGCCCGGCGACGCGGCGCCCAAGCTGGTCATCAAGGACAGCGGCTGCGACGCCCGCAAGGCCGATGCGATCTCCCAGGAATTCATCAAGGCCAAGGTGGACCTGGTGCTGGGCAACTGGTGCGAGATCAACGCCGGCGCCGACGCGCTGAAGGCGGCCGGCATCCCCTTCATCTCCAGCAATGCCGAGCGGGTCAAGGACCAGGACCTGCAGCTGCAGCTGGGCCGCATCGAGCTCAATGCCGGCGAGAAGATCGCCGCCGACCTGCGCCGCCAGACCGGGCTGCGGATCAGCGCGCGGACCTCGTGCTGGATGGACTTCGACGCGACGCTGTCCGAGCGCGTGGACGCGGTGCTGTGCCCGGTGCTGACGGTCGACCGCGGCCGCTGGGACCAGGTGGCCAACACCTACGGCGCGGCCTTCCGCAAGCCCTTCACCGCCTCGGCCGCGCGCGGCTACGCGGCGATGGAGGTGGCCTTGAACTACCTGCGGCGAGCCAAGGGCATGAAGCCCGCGGCGGCGCTGAAGGAGACCCAGGCTATGGCCACGCTGCTGGGCCCGGTGCCGACGCTGGACGCGCCGGCGCCGACGACGGCGCTGCAGCTGGTCTTCCGCCACGACCTGCCCAAGCTCAATCCGCAGCAGTCGCAGACGCTGGACAAGCTGGTCAAGACCAAGGGCTGCGCCTGCCCCGGCGGCACGCTGCGCAACGGCTGCCCGCGCGACTCCGGTCCGTGGGGCGAGCTGCCCTTCGTCGTGCGCGGTGGCGGCACACCGCCGGCCTGCACCAAGCCGATCGGGCTGCTGGAACTCTGAGCGGCCCGCTCAGCGCAGCAGCAGCGCGGCGATCCGCAGCGCGATCTCCACCAGCGTCGGCGGCGAGCCGCCGCTGGATTCGGGCCATCCGGAGCTCGGCCATTCGCGGGCGCCTCCGCGGTCGCGGCGGGCGTTCTCCCGGTCGTAGCGTTTCTCGTAGTCGCCTCGCCAGAAGTGGCCATGCTTGCCGCCCGCCGGATCGCTGGGAGTGACATAGGAGGCCAGCCGGCGGCGGCGTTCCTGCTCCACCTCGTCCTCGGCGACGCGCCCGTCGTGCTCAAGCGCATCGAGCAAGGGCCCGAGTTCCTCCAGCGACGGCACCACCACCGCGTGATGGCAATGCCCGCAGCGCGTCTCGCGCGTCGGATCCATCGGTGCGCCGCAGCCGCGGCAGGCCCAGCCGACCGGCTTGCCGCCGCTGGGCATCAGCAGCGGCTCCGAGGGCGAGCGCCGGCGCAGCGCGTTCGTCAGGCGCGGCATGTCGATCATCACCAGCGGGCTCCGGCACCACGGGCAGTCCTCGCCCTTGCCGTCGGCCGGGCCACCGCAGCTCAGGCAGGACAGCTGGCGCCGCTCCGCCTGCAGCGCGCCGCGCTCGGCGGGCAGCAGCGGCCGCACCAAGCCGCGCTCGGCCAACATGCCGGCCTGGCTGTGCAGGTGGCCGCCGCAACCACCGCACTCCAGCACCGGGAAGCGCCCGTAGCGCGTGAGATTGCGGACCTCCTTCAGCGCCTTCGCGCAGAGCGGGCAGGCCCGGCTCGGCGCGTGCGGCACGTCCGCCTGGCGCAGCCGGTGCAGGTCGCGCAGCAGCTGGATCCAGGCGGCCGGGGACAGGTGCACCGACTCGCGCGCGTCGAACCACACCAGTCCGCAAGGGCCGCAGTGGTCGATGTCGACCGTCGCCGGCGCGTGATGCCCGGGCAGGCTCAGGTGGCGCATCGGGGCCCGGCACTGCGGGCAGTCGACCAGCGCGCCCTTGCGCAGCGGCAGGTCGGGGTCCATCGCCAACGGCGGCAGCGGCGGGGGCGCCTCCGGCACGGTGTCGGGGAAGTCGTCGCCCGGGCGGCGGCCCGGCGTGGTGATCGGCAAGGACATGGCCGGGATTCTGGTCCATGCGCCGTTCGCCCCGATGGGGGGTTGCGCACGTCGGGCGCGTCATCGTGACGCGCGGCACGCGCCCTATAGTCCGGTTCTCGACGAGCGGCGGAGGTCAGCGCCGCCGCCCCGCGACGACAAGGAACGCCCATGGTCAAGAAGCAACAGAAGACGGCCGCCCCGAAGCCGGCGAAAGGCCGCCGCAAGGACGCCGCCTCGGCGAAGGTCGCGGACACGCCGTTCGCGGAGCAGGTCAAGGCCTCGGCGCAGCAGATCTGGTCGGCGGGCCTGGCCGCCTTCGCCAAGGCGCAGGACCAGGGCGGCGCGATGCTGGACAAGCTGTCCGGCGACAGCGCCAAGGCCCAGGACCCGATGCGCGGCGCCGGGGAGAAGCTCGACAGCGCCGCGCGCCGGATGAGCGACCTGGCCGGCGAGGTCGGCAGCCGCGCCGGCCAGCACTGGGACAAGCTGGAATCGATCTTCGAGGACCGCGTCGCGCGCGCGCTCGCCCGGCTGGGCATGCCGGCGGCGGAAGAGGTCGCCCGGCTGCAGGCCCGCGTCGAGGCGCTGGCCGCCGAGGTCGCGATGCTGCGCGCCCAGGCAGCGCCGGGCGCGAAGGCCCAACCGGCCAAACCGGCCAAATCGCGCAAGGCCGAATCCGCCAAGTCCGAATCCCCGAAAACCGAATCGCCCAAGACCAAGGCGCCCAAGGCCCGGACCGTCCAGGCGGCCAAGTCGACCAAGGCGGCCAAGGCGGCCAAGCCTCGCGCACGCACCACCTGACCCCTTGAAGCGGCGCGCGTGGCGTGCGAAACGTCACGAATCGTTTCGGCATCCCCAGCGCACAGGGGGATGGCAGGCGGCGGGCGGTCTCGAACAATTCGACACAAGCGCAGACCTCCTGCGCGCCCCTTGTCGAACTTCCGAGTCCCGCCGCCATGAAGCGTCTGATTGCAGCCTCCCTCCTCGCCGCTCCGCTGTTCGCGTTGGCCGCGCCCGTCAACCTGGTCAACAACGGCAGCTTCGAGTCGACCGTGATCGGCAATGGCAGCTATGCCATCGTCAACAGCGTCGTCGGCTGGACCGTAGGCCCGCACGGGCTGGAAATCCGCAACAACGTCGCCGGCTCGGCCTTCAACGGCAGCAACTTCACCGAGCTGGACACCACCACCAACAGCTGGATCAGCCAGACGCTGAACACGGTGGCCGGCGCCTCGTACACGCTGAGCTTCGCCTACACCAACCGCCCGGACAACCAGGGCGCGGTGAGCAACGGCCTGACCTGGCAGATCGGCGACCTGAGCGGCAAGGTCGGCAACAACACCGACACCACCTGGCAGACCTTCAGCACCACCTTCACCGGCACCGGCAGCCCGATGACGCTGCGCTTCGGCGCGACCGGCCGCAGCGACTCCTACGGCACCTCGCTGGACAACGTGGTGGTGTCGACGCTGAGCGCCGGCGGCAACGCCTCCGCCGTGCCGGAGCCGCACAGCCTGGCGCTGATGCTGGCCGGCCTGGGCGCGATGGGCTTCGTCGCCCGCCGCCGCAAGGGCGGCAAGGCCTGACACCAGGACAAGCGGGTCCTCGACGACTCGTTGGGAGCGCGACGTGGGGTAGAGACCGCGGACGCGCATGGAGACAAGGGCACCCCACGGGGTGCCCTTTCTCTTGGGCGGCGCGATGGCGCGCGCCCGGCACCTCAGCCCAGGTAGCGCGTCTCCAGGTGGCGGCGGAAGTGCGCCGGCGCCAGCGCCTCGCCGCTGGCGCGTCGCACCAGCTCCGGCGTCTCCCAGCGGCTGCCCTGCGACCAGATGCGGTCCTTGAGCCAGTCGAAGACCGGCGCGAGCTCGCCGCGCGCGATGTCCTCGTCGAGCGTCGGCCGCTCGCGGCGCATCGTCGCGAACCACTGCGCCGCGTACATCGCGCCCAGCGTGTAGCAGGGGAAGTAGCCGAAGAGGCCGCAGCCCCAGTGCACGTCCTGCATGCAACCGTCCTTGTAGTTGCCGCGCGTGTCCAGGCCCAGCAGCTCCTGCATCTTGCGGTCCCACAGCGCGGGGATGTCCTCGACCTCGATCTCGCCCTCGATCAGCGGGCGCTCGATCTCGTAGCGCAGGATCACATGGGCCGGATAGGTCACCTCATCGGCGTCGACGCGGATGTAGCCCGGCGCCACGCGCGTCATCAGCTTGTGCAGGTTGTCCGCGGCGAATCCGCGCTGATGGCCCAGGTGGCGCTCCACCAGCGGCTGCAGCAGGCCGGCGAAGCCGGGATGCGCGGCCAGCTGCATCTCGAAGGACAGGCTCTGGCTCTCGTGCAGGCCCATCGAACGCGCCCGGGCCACCGGCAGCCCCAGCCACTCGCGCGGCAGGTTCTGCTCGTAGCGGCCGTGGCCGGTCTCGTGGATGGTGCCGGTCAGGCTCTGCAGGAAGCTGTCGTCGCGGTAGCGCGTGGTCATGCGCACGTCCTCGGGCACACCGCCGCAGAACGGATGGGCGCTCTCGTCCAGCCGGCCGGCCTCGAAGTCGAAGCCCAGCAGCTTCATCGCGTCCAGTCCGAGCGCCCGCTGCGCGGCCGCCGGGAACGGGCCCTGCGGGTGGATGACGTTGTCGCGCGCCTGGCGCTCCATGACCTGCCCGATCAGTCCCGGCAACCACTGGCGCAGGTCGCCGAAGACGCAGTCCACCTCCGCCGAGCGCATGCCGGGCTCGAACTGGTCGAGCAGCGCGTCGTAGCGGCTCAGGCCCGCGTCGTCGGCGAGGTACTGCGCCTCCTCCCGCGCGTAACGCACCACCGGGCGCAGGTTCTCGACGTAGCCGGCCCAGTCGTTGGCCGGGCGTTGCTGGCGCCATTGATGCTCGCAGTGCGAGTTGGCCAGCGAGCGGGCCTCGACCAGCCGCTGCGGCACCGCGTTGGCCGAGCGCCAGACGCGGCGCATCTCGCGCAGCGAGGCACGTTGGACATCGTCCAGCGGCTCCTGCGCCGCCTCGTCTAGCAGCTGTTTCAGCGCCGGGTCGGTGCCCAGCTGGTGCAGCAGGCCGTCCATCTCGGCCAGCGCCTCGGCGCGGGCCTGCGCGCCGCGCGACGGCATGAAGGCGGACTGGTCCCAGGACGCGATCGACTGCAGGTGGGACAGACGGTGGATGCGCTGGTGGCGCTGGCACAAGGCGTCATAGGCCGGGGTGCGGGGGGTGCTCATGGCGGGGTCTCCTGTCGGTGCCCCGCATTGTGCAAGCGTCGGCGCAGGGTCCCTCCAGTCACGTCCGACCGGGCGCGGCGCCGCGCTCAGTCCAGCATCGCGACACCCACCGAGGTCATCAGCAGGTAGCGCGCGAACTTGCCGATCGCCATGTAGCCGACGCAGGGCCAGAACGGCAGACGCAGCCAGCCCGCCAGCGCGCACAGCGGGTCGCCGACGATGGGCAGCCAGCTCATCAGGCAGGTCTTCGCGCCGAAGCGTCGCAGCCAGCCGAGCACCCGCTGGTCGCGCGGCGAGTGATGCACGGCCGCCTCGTAGGCGCGCTCCGCGCCGTAGCCCATCCACCAGGTGATCGCGCCGCCGAGGGTGTTGCCGACCGTGGCCACGAGGATCGCCGGCCAGAAGAGCTCCGGCTTCGCATGCACCAGCAGCAGCACCACCGGTTCCGACCCCATCGGCAGGAGCGTCGCCGACACCAGCGCCACGACGAACACCGCGCCCAGGCCCACCTGCGGGAGAGCCAGGGTCTCCAGCATCAGGTGAATCATGTGTTGCAGCCAAGCTTCCATGCGTGGGATTATCTGAAGACCATGTCCTTGCGCCGCCTTGCCGTCTCGTCGTTCGCGCTGATCGGCCTGGCCCTCGTGGGTCCGGGGCACGACGGCCGCCTGTCCCCGGCCGCGACCGCGCGGGCGCAGACCGCCCCGCCGTCCGCTTCCGCACAGGCAAGCGCGGCGCCCGGTCCGGCCAACCCGCTGCCGCCCATCCCGGGCTGTCCGCTGCTGGTGGCCTCGGGCAACCCGCAGTACCCGCCCTACCTGTGGCGCGACCCGGCCGACGAGCAGAAGCTGGTCGGCGCCAATGCCGACCTGATGCAGTGGCTCGCGGCCGAGATCGGCATCCCGGTCGAGACCCGCTACGTCGGCCCCTGGGGCCGGGTGCAGGAGGAGATGCGCGCCGGTCGCATCGACCTGATCGCGGGCGCCTTCTTCACGCTGCCGCGCACCGAGTACATGGACTACTTCCACCCGGCTTTCCGCGAGACGCGCAGCGTGATCTGGACCCGCAGCGCCGCACCGGTGGCGTACAAGCGCTGGAGCGACCTCGCGCCCAAGCTGGGCGTCACGGTCATCAACAACAGCTTCGGCGTCGAGTTCGACAACTACGCGCGCCAGTCGCTCAAGATCAGCCAGGTCGCCAGCATCGAGCAGGCGATCCAGATGCTGCAGCGCGGCCGCGCCGACTACCTGATCTACGAGGACACGCCGGCCGAGGCCTATGTCGCGCGCAACGGCGGGCCGGCGATCCAGCCGCTGCTGCCGGCGATCGCGCGCGAGGGCCTGTACCTGACGCTGTCCCACCGCTCGCGCTGCAACACCCCCGAGCTGCGCGGCCGCCTCGCCCGCGCGGTCTACAAGCTGTCGCAGGAACGGGTGATGAACCGGCTGGTCGAGCAGGGCTTCGTGCTCTGGCGCAAGCAGCCGTCGCCCTGACGGCCCCACCCGCCGGAGGGATCGGGAGGGGAAGCCGGAGCGGTATACTTCTGCCTCTTTTTTGTGCAGCCTCCGCACCGCTCCCGATGTCCACGCCGCTGCCCGGCACGCTCACGCTGGGTTCCTTCGTCCTGCCGAACCGTCTGTTCGTCGCCCCGATGGCGGGCGTGACCGACCGGCCCTTCCGCGTCCTGTGCAAGAAGCTGGGCGCGGGCTACGCGGTCAGCGAGATGGTGACCTCGCGCAAGGACCTGTGGAACAGCCTGAAGACCTCCCGCCGCGCCAACCATGAGGGCGAGCCGGCGCCGATCTCGGTGCAGATCGCCGGCACCGACGCGGCCATGATGGCCGAGGCCGCCGCCTACAACATCGACCGCGGCGCGCAGATCATCGACATCAACATGGGCTGCCCCGCCAAGAAGGTCTGCAACAAGTGGGCGGGCTCGGCGCTGATGCAGGACGAGGCGCTGGCGCTGCAGATCGTGGAGGCCGTGGTCGCCGCCTGCGCGCCGCGCGGCGTGCCGGTGACGCTGAAGATGCGCACCGGCTGGTGCCAGGCCGAGAAGAACGCAGTGGCGCTGGCCCGGGCGGCGGAGTCCGCCGGCATCGCGATGGTGACCGTGCACGGCCGCACCCGCGAGCAGGGCTACACCGGCCACGCCGAATACGACACCATCGCCGCGGTCAAGGCCGCGCTGCGCATCCCGGTCGTTGCCAACGGCGACATCGACACCCCGCGCAAGGCCCGCGAAGTGCTGGCCGCCACCGGCGCCGACGCGATCATGGTCGGCCGCGCGGCGCAGGGGCGGCCCTGGATCTTCGCGGAGATCGCGCACTTCCTGGCCACCGGCGAGGAACTGCCCGCGCCCCGCGTCGCCGACGCCAAGCGCTGGCTGGTCGAGCACCTGCACGACCACTACGCGCTGTACGGCGAGCTCACCGGCATGCGCAGCGCGCGCAAGCACATCGGCTGGGCGGTGCGGGCGCTGCCCGGCGGCGAAGACTTCCGGCGCCGCATGAACGCGCTCGAGACCTGCGACGACCAGGTCCGCGCGCTCACCGACTGGCTCGATGCGCTGGCGGCCCACCACGAGCGCCTGCCCTACGTGCCGGCCGCCGATGACGCCGCGAACGACGGACAACACCAAGACGAAGACCAAGAAAGAAGGCTCACGGCATGACGCCCAAACCGATCGACTCCTGCATCCGCGAAAACCTGGAGGCCTACTTCCGCGACCTCGGCGGCGAGGCGCCGCACTCGATGCACGAGATGCTGATCCGGCTCGTCGAGAAACCGCTGCTGGAGGTCGTCATGCAGCACAGCGACGGCAACCAGAGCAAGGCCGCCGAGTGGCTGGGCATCAACCGCAACACCCTGCGCCGCAAGCTCGTCGAGCATAAGTTGATCTAAGACCATCCCTACCGGCTTCCGCCGGCCCCTCAAGGGGCGAGCGCAGGAGCCCGGCCAAGCCGGTTCTCCGCGCTCCGCTTGGCAAATACCCGAATCCCCGCATCGAAGGAATGTTCATGGCCCAACTCACCGCCCTGATCTCGGTCTCCGACAAGACCGGCATCGTCGAATTCGCCCAGGCGCTGCATGCGCTGAACGTGCGCCTGCTGTCCACCGGCGGCACCGCCAAGCTGCTGGCCGACGCCGGCCTGCCGGTGACCGAGGTCGCCCAGCACACCGGCTTCCCCGAGATGCTGGACGGCCGCGTCAAGACGCTGCATCCGAAGATCCATGGCGGCCTGCTGGCGCGCCGCGACCTGCCCGAGCACGTCGCCGCGATCCAGCAGCACGGCATCGACACCATCGACATCCTGGCGGTGAATCTCTATCCCTTCGAGTCCACCGTCGCCAAGCCCGGCTGCACGCTGGAGGACGCGATCGAGAACATCGACATCGGCGGCCCGGCCATGGTCCGCAGCGCGGCCAAGAACTGGAAGGACGTGACGGTGCTGACCGACGCGTCGCAGTACGCGCAGGTGCTCGAGGAACTCAAGGCCCACGGCAAGACCAGCGACAAGACGCGCTTCGCCGCGTCGGTGGCCGCGTTCAACCGCATCGCGCAGTACGACGCGGCCATCAGCAACTACCTGAGCGCGCGCCTGGACGACGGCTCGCTGGCCGAGTACCCGGCGCAGATGAACAGCAGCTTCGTGAAGGTGCAGGACCTGCGCTACGGCGAGAACTCGCACCAGACCGCCGCGCTCTACCGCGACCTGTATCCGGCGCCCGGCTCGCTGGTGACCGGCAAGCAGTTGCAGGGCAAGGAGCTCAGCTACAACAACATCGCCGACGCGGACGCCGCCTGGGAGTGCGTGAAGAGCTTCGACACGCCGGCCTGCGTGATCGTCAAGCACGCGAATCCCTGCGGCGTGGCCGTCGCGGCGAGCGCCGCCGATGCCTACGCGAAGGCCTTCAAGACCGATCCGACCAGCGCCTTCGGCGGCATCATCGCGTTCAACCGCGAGGTGGACCGCGCCGCGGCCGAGCTGGTGTCCAAGCAGTTCGTCGAGGTGCTGATGGCGCCGTCCTTCAGCGCCGAGGCGCGCGAGATCTTCAAGGGCAAGGTCAACGTGCGCCTGCTCGAGATCGCGCTGCCGCCGGGCGGCGCGCGCCCCTGGGACCAGGGCCGCAACGCGCAGGACGTCAAGCGCGTCGGTTCGGGCCTGCTGGTGCAGACCGCCGACAACCACTTCCTGTCCAAGGCCGACCTGAAGGTCGTCACCACGCTGCAGCCGACGGCGCAGCAGCTCGATGACCTGATGTTCGCGTGGACTGTCGCGCAGTACGTCAAGAGCAACGCGATCGTGTTCTGCGGCAATGGCATGACGCTGGGCGTGGGCGCGGGCCAGATGAGCCGCATCGACTCGGCGCGCATCGCGTCGATCAAGGCGGAGAACGCCGGCCTGGCGCTGGCCGGCTCGGCGGTGGCCAGCGATGCGTTCTTCCCGTTCCGCGACGGCCTGGACGTGCTGGCCGACGCGGGCGCCTCCTGCGTGATCCAGCCGGGCGGCTCGATGCGCGACGACGAAGTCATCGCCGCGGCCAACGAGCGCGGCATCGCGATGGTCTTCACCGGCGTACGCCACTTCCGCCATTGAGCGCCTGCGCCTGCGCCGGGGGCCGGGTCTTGCCCGCCCCGCGCGCGCTCCGCTCCGCTTCAGGCCCGGCCCTCGCGCCGGGCCTTTTGCTTGGCGCGTCGCCGTTACCGGTGCCCTCGCTGGCGGCGCATCCCTGACACATCTCTGCCGTTAAGACCGCATCAATGCATGTACGTTCTGCAGAGCGGACCCACTCTGATTGGGGATACGGGGCCTAGGCACCCACTCATTTGCGTCGCGAGCCTGCAACTCCATATGCACTTTTTTACCGCAGCGTGACCTCTTGCATTGACCGGCCAAGTGCGGCGTTGATACCTTTCGCCCCGCATCGCCGAGATGCGATTTTTCTTTAGAGAGAAGTATTCGAATGACCAAGATTTCCGCCATCGTCGCCGCCGCCCTGCTGGCCGCCGGCGCCGCTCAAGCACAGACCCAGACCCAAGCCCCGCTGTACGGCGAACTGGGCTACACCTTCGTCAAGGTGAAGGCTGACGGCGGCCTGTCGGCCAAGCCGGGCGCCATCCGCGGCATCGTCGGCTACGACGTGCACCCGAACGTCGCCATCGAAGGCATGCTGGCCTTCGGCGTGTCGGACGACACCGTCGGCGGCGCCAAGATCAAGATCCCGCACAGCTACGGCCTGTTCGTGACCCCGAAGTACGCCTTCGACCAGTTCGAAGTCTTCGGCCGCCTGGGCTACGCCCACAGCAAGATCAAGGCTTCTGACGAAGACGGCTCCATCTCCGACAGCGGCGGCAGCTTTGCCTACGGCCTGGGCGCGAAGTACAACTTCGACAAGTCGATCTACGGCGCTGTCGACTACATGCGCTATTACAAGAAGGACGGCATCAAGGCCGACGGCTTCACGCTGAGCGTGGGCTACCGTTTCTGATCGTCGCGATCGCCTCGCGCGATCCGACCGGGCCTTCATCGGCCCGAATTGAAAGCCCGGCTCCGGCCGGGCTTTTTCTTTTGGCGCGCCGGCACGCACCGGATCCGCCACGGCTAGTCGCGCCCCTCTAGTCCAGGGTCGACGCGCTTGGCCCGCCACGCGAATGCGCATAGCCTTCGGCTCATTCCAAGCATCCGGCGGAGACACGCGATGGACCAAGCCCTGCACGAGCGCCTGCACCTGATCCTGGAGCAGCAGCGCGCGGCCTTCGACCGTGAACGCCTGCCCTCGCTCGCGCAGCGTCGCGACCGGCTGGAGCGGCTGCGGCGCATGACCGCCACACATGCGCAGGACCTGGCCGAGGCGATGTCCCGGGACTTCGGCCACCGCTCGCGGCATGAGAGCCTGCTGGCCGACCTCTTCACCGTCGAGTCCGGCGCGCGCCACGCGATCCGGCACCTCAAGCGCTGGATGGCCGTGCGGCGCGCGCCGACCGCGCTGCACTTCCTGCCCGCGTCCAACCGCCTGATGCCGCAGCCGCTCGGCGTGGTCGGCATCGTCGCGCCCTGGAACTATCCGTACTACCTGGCGATGGCGCCGGCGCTCGCCGCGCTGGCCGCGGGCAACCGCGTGATGATCAAGCCCTCGGAGCTGACGCCCGCGACCTCCGAGCTGATGGCGCGGCTCGTCGCCCAGCACTTCGCGCCCGACGAGATGACGGTCGTCACCGGCGACGCCGAGGTCGGCAAGGCCTTCACCCACCTGCCCTTCGATCACCTGTTCTTCACCGGCTCGACGCCGGTGGGCCGGCTGGTGGCGCAGGCCGCGGCGCAGCGCCTGACGCCGGTCACGCTGGAGCTGGGTGGCAAGTCGCCCGCGATCGTCGACCGCAGCGCCGACCTCGCGCTGGCCGCCGAGCGGATCGCCTTCGGCAAGCTGCTCAACGCCGGCCAGACCTGCGTCGCGCCGGACTACGTGCTGGCGCCCAAGGAGCTGGTGCAGCCGCTGGCCGACGCGATCGTGGCGGCGGTGCGGCGCTTCTATCCGCGCATCGACGGCAACCCCGACTACACCGCCATCGTCAGCCCGCGCCACCATGCGCGGCTTCGCGGCCTACTGGACGACGCCCGCGCCCGCGGCGCGACGCTGCGTCCGACGCACGACGAGGCACCGGCCGATCGTCGCCTCGTGCCCACGCTGCTGCTGGGCACGACGCCCGACATGACGGTGATGCGCGAGGAGATCTTCGGCCCGCTGCTGCCCATCGTGCCCTACGGCCACGTGTCCGAGGCGATCGCGCAGGTCAACGCCGGCGACCGCCCGCTGGCGCTCTACTGGTTCGGCGAGGACCGGGCCGCGCGAAAGGACGTGCTGGCCCGCACCGTGGCCGGCGGCGTCACCGTCAACGACTGCATCTGGCACCTGGGCCAGGAGGAGCAGCCCTTCGGCGGCGTCGGCGCCAGCGGCATGGGCGCGTACCACGGCGTGTGGGGCTTCAACACCTTCAGCAAGCTCAAGCCGGTCTTCCTGCAGGCGCGCTTCGCCGGCACCCGGTTGTTCCATCCGCCCTATGGCCGGACCTTCGACCGCCTGCTCGGCCTGCTGAAGAAGATCGCATGAGCGCTGCGGACCGCGTCGACGCCGACATCGTGATCGTCGGCGGCGGCTCCGCGGGCGCGGTGCTGGCCAGCCGGCTCAGCGAGGACCCCGCCTGCCGCGTGCTGCTGCTGGAAGCCGGCGGCCGCGGCGACGGCTGGATCACGCGCACGCCCTTCGCCGGCGTGCTGCAGGTCGCGGCCAGGCTCAACAACTGGGGCTTCGAGACCGTGCCGCAGGCCGGCCTGAACGGGCGGCGCGGCTACCAGCCGCGCGGCAAGGCATTGGGCGGCTCCTCGGCGATCAATGCGATGGTCTACACGCGCGGACATCGCAGCGACTACGACGCCTGGGCGGCGGCGGGCAATCCGGGCTGGGGTTACGACGAGCTGCTGCCGTACTTCGTGAAGGCCGAGCGCAACGCGCGTTTCGGCGCGCCGTGGCACGGGCAGGACGGCCCGCTGCGCGTCGGCGACCTGCGCACCGACAGCCCGATGCACGCGGCCTGGCTAGCCGCCGCGCGTGAATGCGGCCATCCGGTGCGCGAGGACTTCAACGGCGACGACATGGTGGGCCTGGGCGTCTACCAGGTCACGCAGCACGAGGGCGAGCGCTGGAGCGTCGCCCGCGGCTACCTGCATCCGATCCTCGGCCAGCGCCCCAACCTGCGCGTGGAGACCGGCGTACGCGCGCTGAAGCTGCTGCTGGAAGGCCGGCGCGCGATCGGCGTGGAGGTGCTACAAGGCGGCCAGCGTCGGACGCTGCGCGCGGCGCGCGAGGTGCTCGTCTGCGCGGGGGCGCTGCAGTCGCCGCAGCTGCTGATGTGCTCGGGCGTCGGCGACGGCGCCGCACTGCAGGCGCTGGGCCTGCCGGTGGCGCACCACCTGCCGGGCGTCGGTCGCAACCTGCACGACCACCCGGACTTCGTCTTCGGCTACGCCTCGGACCGGCTCGAACTGGCCGGGCTGTCGCTGCGCGGCGGCTGGTCCTTCCTGCAGCAGGCCCGGCGTTACCGCCGCGAGCGGCGCGGCCTCGTCACCAGCAACTTCGCCGAATGCGGCGGGTTCCTCTCGACGCGCCCCGGCCTGCCGGCACCCAACGTGCAGCTGCACCTGGTGGTGGCGCTGGTGGAGGACCATGCGCGGCGGCTGCACCTGGGCCATGGGATGTCCTGCCATGTATGCCTGCTGCGTCCGCGCAGCCGCGGCGCCCTGACGCTGGCGAGCGCCGACCCGCTGGTCGCGCCACGCATCGATCCGGCCTTCCTCGACCACCCCGAGGACGTGCGCGAGCTGATCGAGGGCTACAAGCTGACGCGCGACCTGATGCGCGCGCCGGCGATGCGGGCGCTGTGGCGGCGCGAGCTGTGGAGCGCCAACGTCGGCGACCATGGCAACGGCACTGGCCGCGATGGCGACCAGGCGATCGAAGCGCTGCTGCGCGCGCGCGTCGACACCGTCTATCACCCGGTGGGCACCTGCCGCATGGGCGCGGACGCGCTGGCGGTGGTGGACGAGCGGCTGCGGGTGCGCGGCCTGGACGGGCTGCGCGTGGTGGACGCGTCGATCATGCCCAGCGTCGTCAGCGGCAACACCAACGCGCCGGTGGTGGCGATCGCCGAGAAGGCGGCCGCGATGATCCAGCAGGGATAATCGCGCCCCATGGTCCTTGCCGAAATCACCGGCCTGTTCCTGTCCTGGCTGGCGCGCCTGATCACCGGCGCCCAGGGACACTGGAAAGGCTGCCCGCCGACGTCGGAACAACGCATCTACTTCGCCAACCATCAGAGCCATTTCGACTGGGTGCTGATCTGGGCCTCGCTGCCCGGCGAACTGCGCGCGCGTACCCGCCCGATTGCCGCGCGCGACTACTGGACGAGCTCCGCGCTCAAGACCTGGCTCACCACCGCCGTGTTCAACGCCGTCTACGTCAGCCGCACCCGCGCCACGCCGGACGAGGACCCGCTCGAGCCGCTGGTCGACGCACTGCAGGGCGGCGACTCGCTGGTCATCTTCCCGGAGGGCACGCGCTCCAACAAGGGCGCGCCGCAGGCCTTCAAGGCCGGCCTCTATCACCTCTCCGAGCAGTTCCCCGAGGTGCAGCTGATCCCGACCTGGATCGACAACGTCCAGCGCGTCATGCCCAAGGGCGAGGTCGTGCCGGTGCCCATCCTCTGCACCGTCACCTTCGGCGCGCCGATCCGCATCGAGCCCGGCGAGGACAAGCGCGCGTTCCTGGAACGCGCCCGCGCCGCCGTGATGGCGCTGCGTCCGGGAGGGTGGAAGGAATGAGGTGGCTCAAGTCATTGAACACCGGCGAGCAGGTCGCCTTCCTGTTCGTCGTGCTGTTCGGCGCGCTGCTGCTGGTGAGCATCGGCTCGGTGCTGTGGTCGCTGCGCGAGCGGCCCGAGCAGGAGCAGGAAGCCTGGCAGGCGCGCTGGGCGCGGTTCCGGCATGAACTCAACATGGTCTGGGTCGGCGCCTGCCTGTTCTGGGCCGCCTGGGTGTCGGGACCGGTCGGCGCGACGCTGCTGTTCGGCGTGTTCTCCTTCCTCGCCTTCCGCGAGTTCATCACCCTGCTGCACACCCGCCGGGCCGACCACCGCGGGCTGATCATGGCCTTCTTCGTGATCCTGCCGCTGCAGTACGTGCTGGTGGGCACGCGCCACTTCGACCTGTTCTCGGTGCTGATCCCGGTCTACGGCTTCCTGGCGATCCCGGTGGCCAGCGCGCTGGCGGACGATCCCGGCCGCTTCCTCGAGCGCAACGCCAAGATCCAATGGGGCATCATGGTCTGCGTCTACGGGCTGTCGCACGCGCCGGCGCTGCTGCTGCTGGACATCCCCAAGTACCAGGGGCGCGGCGCCTTCCTGCTGTTCTTCCTGGTGGCGGTGGTGGCCTGCGGGCAGATCGCCCAGGCGGTCGCGACCAGCCGCTTCCGCGCGCGGCCGGTGGCGCGCCGCATCAGCCGCTCGTTCACGATGAAGGCCTGGTGGATCGGCGCGTTCACGGCCGCCGTCGCCGGCGCGCTGCTTTACTGGATCACGCCCTTCAAGGCCGGCCAGGCGGCGATCGCGGCCTTCATCGCGGCCGGGTGCGGCAGCTTCGGCGTCTTCGTGATGCAGGCGCTCAAGCGCGACGCCGGCATCCATGCCTGGGGCAACCGCAGCGCGATCACCGGCGCGGTGGGGCTGCTGGACCGCATCGCGGTCATGTGCTTCGCGGCGCCGGTGTTCTTCCATTCGGTGCGGTGGTACTTCCGCGCCGCGACCTGAGGAGATCCGCCATGCGCATCCTGGGCATCGACCCCGGCCTGCAGACGACCGGCTTCGGCGTGATCGACGCGGACGGGCCGCGCCTGGCCTACGTGGCCAGCGGCACGATCAAGACCAACGCGCTGCCGACCGGCGACCTGCCCGGCCGGCTCAAGATCCTCTACGACGGCATCCGCGAGGTGGTGTCGCGCTACCAGCCGACCTGCGCGGCGGTGGAGATCATCTTCGTCAACGTCAACCCGCAGTCGACGCTGCTGCTGGGCCAGGCGCGCGGCGCGGCGCTGACGGCGCTGGTGTCCTGCGACCTGCATGTGTCAGAGTACACCGCGGTGCAGATGAAGAAGGCCATCACCGGTCACGGCGGCGCGGCCAAGGCGCAGGTGCAGGCGATGGTGGCGCGGCTGCTGGCGCTGCCCGGCGAGCCGGGCAAGGACGCGGCCGACGCGCTGGGCATCGCGATCATGGACGCGCATGCGCGGGTGTCCTTCGACGCGATGAGCCGCCAGACCACGCTGCAGCGGCGCCAGCACGCGCAGTTCAAGGGCTCGCGCACCTACTGAGGCCCAGGGCGGCGCTTCAGGGCTCGTCGTGCCAGTAGTCGAGGTCGCCCTCGCCGACCTTGCGCAGCGCCTCGAACGGGCGGTCGCCACCGATGCCGGCCTCGGCCATGAATTTGTTGGAGTCGGGATAGACGCAGATCTCGGGCTGCTCCATCGTGCTGATGGACAGGTATTTGATCGGCGCGTCCGAGGTGTTGATGATGTGGTGCGGGTACTCGGGACCGGCGGGGATGAAGATCACGTCGCCGGCCTTGATCGGCAGCCGCTCGCCGGCCACGCGCAGCGTGCCGGAGCCTTCCAGCACGATGAACATTTCCTCCTGCGCGTGATGCAGGTGGTAGGGGCAGGTGGTCTTGCCCGGCTCGACGATGTCGTAGGACGCGCCGAGCTTGCTCGCGGCGGTGCCGCGCGCCAGCCGCGCGAAGCGCGACTCGTACAGCGGCTCCCGCTTGAACGCGGTCAGCTCGACTTCATGGAAATTGCGGATCAGTTGGGCGGCGAGCGCCTGGGCGCGGTCGGTCATGCGGGGTCTCCTTGCGCGGCGACGGGAGTGTGGGGTTCACTTGAACCCGGAACCGCAGGCTATCGCGTGCCGACCGGTCCGTCATCACACCACCGGCACACCCGACGCGCTGCCATAGCGATTCGGCGCGGTCGGCTGCACCAGCCAGTACAGCACGACGAAGAAGCCGATGATCGGGATCAGGCTGATCAGCTGCCACCAGCCGCTGCGGTCGATGTCGTGCAGGCGGCGCGAGGCGGCGGCCAGCGAGGGCACCAGCATCGCCAGCGAGAAGATCAGGCTCAGCACGTCGGAGAAGACGCCCAGCCCCAGCGAGACCAGGACGAGGAACAGCGCGAACCACCAGTATTCGGACCGGCTGGCGGTCCCGTTGAAGTCGGCGTACTTGCGCAGGCAGATCTGGATCGATTCTCCGAATGTCATGGCATCCCCCTCTCTCGTGTGAACATGTCGCCCCGGATCGGGGTCGGGGCGGATCGTAATGGCCTCCCGCCACCATGGCGATCCCTCGCAGGGAGGACGAAAGTCAGTTGGAATAACCGGCCTTCCTGCCGTGTTCATGCAATACCCCCACCTGATCCCAACCCAGGAGACCCCGCATGACGAAGACCCTCAAGCTCACCGCCGCCGCGCTGCTGATGGCCGCCGCCGGCCTCGCCACCGCGCAGACCGCTCCCGCGATGGCCAAGGACGGCGCGCTGGTCGGCGCCAACGACATGACGCTCTACACCTTCGACAAGGACGCCGCCGGCTCCGGCAAGAGCGTCTGCAACGGGCCCTGCGCCACCAACTGGCCGCCGCTGATGGCTCGCGCCGAGGACAAGGCCAGCGGCGACTGGTCCATCATCACGCGCGACGACGGCTCCAAGCAGTGGGCCTACAAGGGCAAGCCGCTGTACTTCTGGGTCAAGGACGCCAAGCCCGGCGACCGCAGTGGCGACGGCATCAACCAGGTCTGGCACACGGCGAAGCCATAAACCGCTCCCCTGTTTCCCCGACCGCAGGCCGTCCGTCCCATGCCCCTCGTCCTCGACGAAGCCTTGCCGCTACTGCCGCGCCTGCGCCGCCACGCGCGGCTGCTGTGCGGCGACGCGGCGCGGGCGGACGACCTGCTCCAGGACACGCTCGAGCGCGCGGCCCGCAAGGGCGCGCTGTTCCATGCCGAGCCCGGCCCGACGCGCCTGGATGCGCTGCGCAACTGGCTGCTGACGCTGATGCATCGCCTCTACCTGAACCAGCGCCGCGATGCCCGCGAGGCCCTGCACGACTCGCTGGACGACGAGGACACGCCGCAGCCGCTGGTCCATGAACCGCAGCAGCAGGTGGCCCTGCGCCTGGACCTCGAGCGGGCGCTGGCCGCGCTGCCCGCCGCCTCGCGCGAGATCCTGCTGCTGGTCTGTGTCGAGGAACTCAGCTACCAGGCCGCCGCCCAGGTGCTGGAAGTGCCGGTAGGCACGGTGATGTCGCGGCTGTCCCGCGCGCGGGAGCGGCTGCGGCAGTCGATGGACGGCGTCGCGCCGGCCCGCCCCCCGCTGCGAGTGGTGAAATGAGCGCCCCGCCATGACGCACGACGGCCACGAACTCGACGACGCCACGCTCCACGCCTACGTGGACGGGCAACTCGAGCCCTCCCACGCCGCCGAAGTCGCCGACCGGCTGCTGCGCCAGCCGCGCGCCGCACAGCGGGTACTGGCCTGGCGCGAGCAACGCGAAGCCCTGCAGGCGCTGCATCGCGACTGGCTCGACGAACCGGTGCCCTCGCGCCTGAGCGCCGCGCTGCACCCGCCGGCCACGGCCGCCGTCGTCGCCTCGCCCTCCCCCTGGCCGCGCGCCTGGGCCGCCGCGCTGCTGTTGGCGCTGGGCCTGGGCGCGGGTGCCGCGGGCGGCTGGGGCGGTCACGGCTGGTGGCAGGGCAAGCAGCAGGCCGCCGCGCAGGCCGCCGCCCAAGCCGCCGCGCGTGCGGCGGGCCGCGATCCAACCGTCCCCGAATACGTCCGCGACGCCGCCATCGCCCACGCCGTCTACCAGCCGGAAAAGCGCCACCCCGTCGAGGTCGGTGCCGACCAGGCGGACCACCTCGTCCAGTGGCTGAGCAAGCGCCTGGGCGCGCAGCTGTACACCCCGGTGCTGCGCGATTACGGCTGGAAGCTGGTCGGCGGCCGCCTGCTGCCCGCGAGCGACGACCCCTCCGTCGGCGGCGCGCTGGCCCGCGCGCAGTTCATGTACGAGAACGACGCCGGCGAGCGCTTCACGCTGTACGTCAGCACCGGCGCGGCATCACCGGAAGCCCCGGTCGCCTTCCGCCTGACGCAGCGCACCGAGGGCGGCAGCACGACGCGCAGCTTGTACTGGATCGACGGCAAGCTGGCCTACGCGCTCAGCGGCAACTTCGACGAGAGACGCCTGCGCGTGCTCGCCGACCTGGTCCATGCCCGCATGGGCATGATTGCCCGCGCGGCCTCATCGCCCTGACCTTTCGGCATGAAAAGTCCGGCGGGCACAATGCGCCGCCATGTCGCTCACACGCCTGATCGCCGGCCACATACGCGGCCATTGGCGGCCCTATGCCGCCAGCGCGCTGATGCTCAGCACCATCGCCGTCCTGACGGTCTGGATCCCGCGTCAGGTGGGCCATGTCGTGGACGCGCTCGTCGCGCACCGCCTCGCCGGCTGGGACCTGATCGCCCAGTTGAGCCTGCTGGTGCTCGCCGGCCTGGCGATCTACCTGCTGCGCGTGGGCTGGCGCCTGGCGCTGTTCCGCACCGCCTATGAACTCGGCCGGCAGCTGCGCACCCGCCTCTACGCCCAACTGACGCGCCAGGGTCCGGCCTTCTTCCACGCCCAGCGCACCGGCGATCTGATGGCGCTCGCCACCAACGACGTCGACGCCATCGAGATGGCCGCCGGCGAGGCGCTGCTCGCCGCCTTCGACGGCTCGCTGACGCTGATCCTGGTGCTCGGGATGATGACGATCGGCGTCGACTGGCGCCTGGGCCTGGCCGCGCTGGTGCCCTTCCCCTTCATGGCCTATGCGTTCTGGCGCATCTCGACGCAGGTCCACGTCGCCTGGTCCGATTCGCTGACGCGCTTCTCCGCGCTGAACCAGCAGGTGCAGGACAGCCTCGCCGGCGTGCGCACCGTGCGGGCGCTGGGCCTCGTGCGGCGCAGCCGCGCGCAGTTCGGCGAGCTCGCGCGTGACGCCGGCGCGGCCGCCTACCAGGCGCAGCGCTGGGAGGCGATGTTCGAACCCGCCGTCGGCCTGTCGCTGGGCGCGGCCACGGTGATCGCGCTGGGCGTGGGCGCGTGGCTGGTCGGCACAAACCTGATCACCATCGGCCAGCTGACCGCCTTCACGATGTACCTGGGCCAGCTGATCTGGCCGATGTTCGCGGCGGGCTGGGTGCTGTCGCTGCTGGAGCGCGGCCGCGCCGCGTGGTCGCGGCTGCAGCCGGTGCTCGACGCACCGGCCGGCCTCGTCGACACCGGCACGCGCGAGCTGCCCGCGCAGGCGGACATCGCCTGGGACCGCGTGTCCTTCCGCTATCCCGGCATGGCGCAGCCAGCGCTCGAGGACATCACGCTGACGCTGCCGCCGGGCCGCACGCTGGGCATCGTCGGCGCGACGGGCTCGGGCAAGTCGACGCTGCTGCGGCTGCTGCTCCGTCAGTACGAACCCGATGCCGGCGCGGTGCGCCTGGGCGGCGTGCCCGCGCCGGAGATCCGGCTCGACGCGCTGCGGCGCGGGCTGGCCTGGGTGCCGCAGGAGCCCTTCCTGTTCTCGGCCTCGGTGGCGGACAACATCGCGCTCGCGCGCCCGGACGCGACGCGCGAGCAGATCCTGGCGGTGGCCGAGCTGGCCGCCGTCCATGACGACATCGCGCGCCTGCCGCAGGGCTACGACACGCTGGTCGGCGAGCGCGGCGTGACGCTGTCCGGCGGCCAGCGCCAGCGCGTCGCGATCGCGCGGGCGCTGCTGGCGCAGGCGCCGGTGCTGCTGCTGGACGACGCGCTGTCGGCCGTGGACAGCGGCACCGAGACGCAGATCCTGGACCACTGGCGCGAGCTGCGGGAGCGCCATCCGGAGCGCAGCCTGGCGATCGTCAGCCACCGGCTGTCGGCGGTGATGGAGGCCGACGAGATCGTCGTGCTGAAGCAGGGCCGGATCGTCGAGCGCGGCCGGCATGAGGACCTCATCGCCCTGGGCGGCTGGTACGCCGGCCAATGGCGTTATCAACAACTGGAGGCCAGCCTTGACGCCGCCTGAGACCGCGTCCGGCACGGACGGCAAGACGCAGCCCGACCGCCACTCGCCGCGCGAGGCGCTGGCGCTGCTCGCGCAGGCCGCCGCACCGGAGCGCCGCGGCCTGGCCAAGGGCCTGGGCTGGCTGGTCGTGGCGGCCGCGCTCGAGGCCATCGGGCCCATCCTCGGCAAGCACTTCATCGACGCCCACGTGCTGCCGCGCGATTTCTCGCTCGGCCCGATGGCGCTGCTGCTGGGCGCGATGCTGCTGGCCGGCTGGGCCGCGAGTCTGCTGCGCTACGCGCAGCTGCGGCGCATGGCGGCGGTCGCGCAGCGCTCGGTGCTGCGCCTGCGCGAGCAGGTCTACGCCCATGTGCTGGCGCAGCCGATGGCCTTCTTCGACCGCAGCATCACCGGCCAGCTGCTGAGCCGCATCACCAACGACACGGACGCGGTCAACAACCTGTACCGGCAGGTGCTGTTCGTGATGCTGGACTCGACCATCGTCGTGGCCGGCGCGCTGGTCGCGATGGCCTGGCTGGACTGGCGGCTGATGCTGATCGTGCTGGCGCTGGTGCCGGCGAGCTCCGGGATCATCTGGCTCTACCAGCGCGCCAGCAGCGGCCCGGTGCAGAAGGCGCGGGCGCTGCGGGCCGAGCTCAACGCGCAGATGGCCGAGAGCATGGCCGGCATGGCGATGCTGCAGTCGGCCGGCGCCGCGCAGCGCTTCGCCGCGCGCTACGAGACGGCCAACCAGGCTCAGCTGCAGGCGCGCGTGCAGGAACTGCGCGCCAACGCCTGGCTGCTGAGGCCGGCGCTGGACCTGCTCAACGTGCTGCTGATCGTGACGGTGATCTACGGCTTCGGGCAGCGCGAGCTGTCGGGGATGGAGGTCGGCCTGCTCTACGCCTTCCTGGCCTACATCGCCCGGGTCGTCGAGCCGCTGATCCAGATCACGATGCAGTTCAGCCAGCTGCAGCAGGCGCTGGTGGCGGCGTCGCGGGTGCGGGCGCTGCTGCGCGAGCCGTCCGAGCCGCGCTCGCACCGACCGGACCTGGTGGTCGGCGCCGGCGCGATCCGCTTCGAGCACCTGCACTTCGCCTACACGCCGGAGCAACCGGTGCTGCGCGACCTGGACCTGGACATCCCCGCCGGCAGCTTCGTCGGCATCGCGGGCCACACGGGCTCGGGCAAGTCGACGCTGCTGGCGCTGCTGCTGCGCTTCTATCAACCGCAGCAGGGCCGCATCCTGATCGACGGCCAGCCGCTGGCCCAGCTGCCGGACGAGACCTTCCACGAGGCGCTGGGCCTGGTGCCGCAGGAGCCCTACCTGATCGCCGGCAGCGTGTGCGACAACATCCGCATGGGCCGGGCGATCCCCGACGAGCAGCTCGAGGCGGCGGCTCGCGCGGCGCGGGCGCACGACTTCCTGAGCGCGCTGCCGCAGGCTTACGACAGCCGGCTCGGCGACGGGGGGCTGGCGGTGTCCACCGGACAGAAGCAGCTGATCGCGCTGGCGCGCGCGCTGGCCGGGAATCCGCGCATCCTGCTGCTCGACGAGGCGACGGCCAACATCGACAGCGCGACCGAGGCGCAGGTCGGCGAGGCTCTGCGCGCGCTGCGCGGCCGCGTGACGGTGATCGCGATCGCGCACCGCCTGTCGACGATCCGCGATGCCGACCAGATCGTGGTGCTCAACCACGGCCGCCTGTCCGAACGCGGCACGCACGAGGCGCTGATGGCGATCGAGGGCGGCATCTACCAGCGCCTGGTGCAGCTGCAGGCGCTGGAGGAGTGAGCGGGACGGGGCCGGATGCCGCCCGCCCGCTGATCAATGCTCGCTGACCTTCGCCGCCTGCATCAGCAGGTCGAGCTTGGCCTTCATCTGGTCCTGCGACGTGCCGGTCTCCGCCCGGTACTGGAAGGTGTAGAGCACCTCCGGCGCGGGCTGTGCGTCCGCGACGCCGGGGATCGCGCTGATGATCTGCCGGTCGTTCGCGCTCACCGCGACGCCGTCATAGGGATGCGCGTGGCGCAGGCGCTTGCTCCACTCGCGCTTCACCGCCTCGCTGCCGGACTCGGCGGGCGTCCCGTGCCGGAACACATCGATCTCGGTCTTCTCGTCGGGGTTGTAGGCCACGACGCCGGCGATGCGGAGTTCATCCCCCGCTGGCGCGTGCTGGAAGGCGAGGTCCAGCCGCAGCCGACCACCCGGTTCGATCTTCTGCAGTTCGGGCCCGTAGGTGAACGCCAGACGACGGTCGTCGAACGCGAAGCTGCGTCCATAGTCGACCTTCAGCACCGGCTCCGCCAGCGGCTTCGGCAGCAGGGGCCCCTGCTGCAGGAAGCGGTTCCAGTCGGACAGCTTGCCTTCGTAGGAGGCCGCGAAGAAGCCGGTCATCCGCTTCATCCGGTCGATCTGCCCGGCCAGGCCCAGCGCGCCCGCCCGGGCCTCGAAACCGACCGAGCCATCCGGCACCGGCAGGTCGAACGCCATCATCCAGTCGCTGCCGAACCAGGTCGTGACGTGCCAGAGCCGCACCTGCCAGACCCGGCCCCAGACATCGGTGAAGCGGGTGTCCTCGGTCGGGTTGCCCAAGGAGGCCACCTTGATCGTCTCCGCGTTGACGTGGATGGTGCCCGGCGACGCCTTGAGGACCAGGTCTCTGACCATGCGGGGATCGGCATACCACTTGGCCGGATCGATGCCCTCGGGCCGGTGTCGGTGGAACACCAGGTAGCCCTTGAACTCGGCCGAATCCTGCCAGCCCTCGTGCCCGAGATCGAGCCGCGTGTAGTGCGGCTGCGTGATCACCCAGTCGCCGTTGCCGTTCTGCACGACGACGCCGGGCGCGCTGCGCTCGTAGAAGCCGTGCAGCAGCCGGTCGCTGCCATTGCCGCGAGGAAAGGTGTCGTTGGCGTTCTCGGCGAGCAGGTCCCGCAGCTGGGCGGCATTGAACTCGTCGGCCGCTTTCATGTAGGCCTGCGACAGCTCGGCGAAGCGCTTGGGCGCGGGGATGTCGACCTTGAAGCGTGCCGACCGCGTCTTGTCGAAGACGGCGAAGCCGGTGACGCCGCGCGTGTCCGCGCTCACCACGCCGTCGGGCGCGCGCTTCACGAGCGCGATGGGGACGGCGATGTTGAGCGTGTTCTCGGTGGTGCGCATCGCCCGCACGATGCCGATCACGCGGCCCGAGGCGTCGACCAGCGGTCCGCCGCTGTTGCCGCCGGAGATCGGCGCGGAGAAGCGCATCCACGACCAGCGGCCGCTGTCCTCCTCCGGCGTGTCGGAGGTGTAGTTCCCTTCCCGCATGACGACGCCCTCGCCGAGCGCGTTGCCGACGGCATAGACCGTCCCGTTGAGGACCGGCTTCTCATTGAGCGGCAGCGCGGCGACGCTGTCCGGCGGATTCGCCAGCGTAAACACCGCGAAGTCCTGGTCGACGGAGCCCTTGGTGACCTGGGCGATCGGATAGAGCTTGCCGGCCGCGTCGCGCAGCATCGGCTCGCCGCGCGAATCGCCGAACGAGGCGATCAGCACATGCATGGCGGTGACGAATTGGTGGTCGCCGATGGCGAAGGCGGTGCCGACCGACACGTACTTGTCGGCGCGCATCTGATAGGGCAGCAGCTCGTGCCAGGGCTTGTCGTAGCGGATGGACTCCTCGGCCGGCTTGGGCACGACGACCTCGAAGGTGGCCTCGCGCACCTGGCGCTGGATGTCGGGCTCCAGCGGCGCCGCGAGGGCGCCAGCGCAGAACTGCAGGCAAAGAATGCCAACACCGCCGAAGCGGACCATTGCCGCCAGTGCCCTTTTCATACATCCCCCCGTATGGCGACCGGAGGAAGGCCCGGCCGCTGGGGGATGCTGAGGTCGACAAGCTGCCCGGTGGTGTCGAGCGGGTGAAGAAGGATGAAGCCGGAGTCCTGACGACAGAAGCCCGGTCTCTCGACCGGGCTTCCAAAGGCCTCGAAGGGCAGGTTCCCAGATGAATCCCCGAAGGGCTGGAAGATTTGAATGGCCACAAAGGGCAGGACGGATTCTGCTTGTCGCTCTCAACGCCATCAAGACATTGATCCAAGTGGCGGACCTGCTTCGATAAGCGATCCGCTCACACCAGCAGGATCAACCGCTCCAGGATCAGCACCGAGAACGCGCCGATGCCCGCGATCACGGTCCACTTGATCAGCAGGATCGCGCGGCGGCGCCAGACCGGGCGCTTGGTGGCGATATAGAGCGCGAAACACAGCAGCCCCGCCACGAGCAGCAGCGCGATGACGGTGCGGACGATCAGCATGCGAGCGGGTCCGGTGCGCTCACCACGCCGGCGCCAACTCAGCGAACCCCGCCGGCGCGTCGCGCTCATCCTCGAAGGTCACGATCTCGTACGCCTCCGCGTCCGCCAGCAGCTCGCGCAGCAGCAGGTTGTTCAGCGCATGGCCGCCCTTGAACGACGTGTACGCCGCCAGCAGCGGATGCCCCACCACCTGCATGTCGCCGATCGCGTCCAGGATCTTGTGCTTCACGAACTCGTCGTCGTAGCGCAGGCCCTCGGCATTGAGCACGCGGTAGTCGTCCACCACGATCGCGTTGTCCATGCTGCCGCCCAGCGTCAGCCCCCGCGAGCGCATCAGCTCGATGTCCTTGGTCATGCCGAAGGTGCGCGCCCGCGCGATCTCGCGCTTGTACTGGCCGCTGCCCATGTCGAACACGTAATGCTGGCCCGTCGCCGACACCGCCGGGTTGTCGAACTCGATCTGGAAGCTCAGCGTGTAGCCGTGATGCGGCACCAGCTTCGCCCACATCAGGCTCTTGCCCTCGCCCTTGCGCACCTCCACCGGCTTCTTCACCCGCAGGAACTGCTTGGGCGCGTTCTGCAACTCGATGCCCGCGCTCTGCAGCAGGAAGACGTAGCTCGCCGCCGACCCGTCCAGCACCGGCACCTCGTCGGCGTTGATGTCGATCAGCAGGTTGTCGATGCCCAGGCCCGCGCAAGCCGACAGCAGGTGCTCGATCGTCTGCACCTTGGGCTGGCCGGGATCGCCGCCGGGGCTGATCGTCGTGGCCATGCGCGTGTCGCAGACGCTGTGCGTGTTGACCGGGATGTCGACCGGCTGGGCCAGGTCCACCCGACGGAACACGATGCCGGTGCCAGGCGCCGCGGGCCGCAAGGTGATCTCCACCTTCTGGCCGCTGTGGATGCCGACCCCGACCGCGCGGGTCAGCGATTTGATGGTGCGTTGCTTGAGCATGGGCGGCATTCTCCCAAATCGGGGTCAACCCTGCTGGACGACGGCCTCATGGTCCGCGCGCGCCACCGGCAAGCGCAGCGTCACCACCGTGCCGTGCCCCAGGCTGCTGTCCACCCGCAGGGACCCGCCCAGCACCTTCGCCCGGCGCTGCAAGCCACGCAGGCCGCGCCCCTGTGAAATCGTGCCGACGTCGAAGCCCTCGCCGTCGTCCTCGACCCGGATCTCCACGCGCCTGCCCAGGTCGCGCGTGACCACCCGCACCCGCGACGCCCGCGCATGCTTGAGCGCGTTGGTCAGCGCCTCCTGCATCAGGCGAAGCACATGCAGCGCGTCGGGCGGCTCCAGCCATTCCAGCGGCGGCAGGTCGTGCACGTCCCATTCCAGCTTGAGGCCGCCCAGCTGCAGCCGCTTGCCCAGCCGGTAGCGCATCGTCGCCAGCAGCGACACCAGGTCGTGGCCGACCGGCTCCAGCGAATCGATCACCAGCCGCAGGTCATCCACGCATTCGCGCAGCACGTCCACCACCTGCTCCTGCGGCATCGTGCCCTGCTCCACCGCGACCATCGCCGACAGCAGCGAGGACCCCAGCCCGTCGTGCATGTCCTGCATGATCCGCTGCCGCTCCAGCAGCAGCGCCTGCTGGCGCTCGACCTCGCGCAGCTTGTCGTGCTGCGCGCGCAGCTCGACGCTGCGCTCCTCCAGCCGCTGCGCCAGGTCCTCGTTGGCGCGCTCGACCTGGCGCAGCGCCTCGATGTAGCGGTACTGCACCGCATACAGGAAGCTGGCCAGGATCACCAGCGTCGCGAACGGCATCAGGTAGACATGCTCCGGCCACCACCAGCCCGCCAGCAGGCCGAGGTCGTGCACGCCAAGCGCCACCCCGATCACCAGCGCCGCCGCCATCACCCGCAGCTCGCGCGTGCCCTGGCGCCAGGCGACGCTCGCCACGAAGGCGGTGCCCGCCAGGCCCACCACCGCATTGCAGATGTGCAGCAGCACCAGGGCGTCGAAGCCGCGCCCCCACAGCGGCATCGACGCCAGGCTGGACACCAGCACGAACAGCGCCATGCCGCGTTCGAAGCGCGCGAAGCGCTGCCGCGCGAAGCGCAGCGCGAAGAGGAAGGTCAGCAGCATCACCCACGACATCGAGGCATGGGTCACCCACCAGAACCACTCGAGCGCGTCGCGGGTGCGCGGCAGATCCAGGTGGTAATGCAGGTTGCGGACCAGCCAGGCGACGGTGGCCAGCGAGAACAGCAGGTAGGAGGAATCCTCGCGACGCTTGAACCAGAGCAGCAGCGCGAACAGCCCCAGCGTCACCAGCGTCAGCCCGGTGGCCTGCGGCACGCCGATCTGCAGCACCCAGCGGCGATCGTGGCGCGGCTCCAGGTCCTCGCGCGCGCCCAGCCAGACGCTGGACACCGAGTAATAACCGGCCTGCATCACCGGCACGGCGATGACGACCTCGATCTCGCGCGCCTGCTGGATCTCGGTCAGCGCCGCCGGCAGCACCACCCACAAGGGCCGCACCCATTGCTCGCGCGCGCCGGACTGGTTGTCGAAGACCGGTCGCCAGCCGTCGTCGGTCTTGACCAGCACCGCTGCGGCCAGCGCCACCAGGCGCGGCATGTACAGCGCGACGCTGGTGGGCCAGCGCCCGTTAGGCGCCGCGTAGCGCAGGCGGTACCAGCGCATCTGGAAGCGCGGGGCGGCGCCGGTGGTGGTGGTCGCCTCGCGCTGCTGGAATTCAGGCAGCCGCACCGGTTGCCAGGCGGCGGGGTCCGACGGCGGCAGCAGCGCCTGCGGCAGAGCGCCGTCCTGGCCGTCCATCACGCGCAGCGCGCGCCACCAGGCCTTCAGTTGGTCCTGGGTCCACTCGCTGGTCGCGACCTCGGCCTCGGTCGCGCGCTGGGCGCCAGCGGCCGGCCCGCTGTCGGGCACCGGTCGCGCCGGCCCCAGGGGCGACGCCCGCGTGGCATGCGTGTCACGCGTCGCCCCGGTGAGCGGCATCGAGCTCGAGGCCGTCCCGTTCGAGGCCGGGCCGCCCGGTGCGGCTCGCGTCCCGCTGTCGGCATCGCCCGGTGGACCGATCTGACCGCCACTCGCGCCACGCCCTTGAGACCACGCAGTGACCGGCGCCGCGAGCATCAGCGCGAAGACCATGAGCAAGAGGAACGGCGCCATGGACGACGCCATGGACGACGCCAGGATCGACGGCTTCGAGGAACGCGACATCCATGCCTGCCGCACCCGCGCGACCGGCCCACTCGCCGCCGACATTCCATCCTCGCCCTGGACCATGCATTCGCTCTGTCTTGTGATCGGGCGCCAGTGTGCCGAAGTTCACGCAGCGGCACGAGCATTCAATTGCAACAGCCTCCCCCCGAAGGATGGGGGCGCAGCGACGCCGTCGTTCCGCCTTCCGAAAAGCAAAAGAGGCCATGCCCCCGCGAGGGGACATGGCCTTCAAGCTGATGGCGTTCGAGAAAGAGGTCGGTCTCAGTCCGCCTGCTTGCGCAGGAAGGCCGGGATCTCGATCTCGTCCATGCCGTTGGACGACAGCGCCTCCACCTTCGCGGCGGCGGTGCGGCCGTGGCGCCAGACGCTCGGCACGCTCATGCCGCCGAAGTCCGAAGCCGTCATCGGCGCGGCGGCCGGCGCGCCCTGCGCGGCGGCGCTGCCCGGCATCACCACCGGCTGCGTCAGCACCGGCATGTTGTCGGTGCCGGTGCGCAGCTGCGGCTGCTGGACGACGAGCTGCGGTTGCTGGCGCGCCGCGGAACGCTGGCTCAGGCCGGTCGCGATCACGGTGACGCGCAACTGGTCGCCCAGCGATTCGTCGTAGGCGGTGCCGTAGATGATGTGCGCGTCTTCAGCGGCATAGCGCTTGATCGCGGTCATCGCGTTGCGGCTCTCGGCCAGCTTGAAGTTGTTGCGGCTCGCCGCGATCAGCACCAGCACGCCACGCGCGCCGGACAGATCGATGCCTTCGAGCAGCGGGCAGGCCACGGCGCCTTCGGCGGCCTTGGTCGCGCGGTCCGGACCGGCCGCGACGGCCGTGCCCATCATCGCCTTGCCCGGCTCGCTCATCACGGTCTTCACGTCTTCGAAGTCGACGTTGACCAGACCCGGCATGTGGATGATGTCGGAGATGCCGCCGACCGCGTTCTTCAGCACGTCGTTGGCGTGCGCGAAGGCCTGGTCCTGCGTGACGTCGTCGCCCAGCACTTCCAGCAGCTTGTCGTTGAGCACGACGATCAGCGAATCGACATTCGCCTCGAGCTCCTGCAGGCCCAGGTCCGCGGCCTTGCCACGGCGGTTGCCTTCGAACTCGAACGGCTTGGTGACCACGCCGACGGTCAGGATGCCCATCTCCTTGGCCACGCGCGCGATCACCGGCGCCGCGCCGGTGCCGGTGCCGCCGCCCATGCCGGCGGTGATGAACAGCATGTGCGCGCCGGTGATGGATTCGCGGATGCGGGCTTCCGCTTCCTCGGCGGCCGATTTGCCGACCTCGGGTTTCGCGCCGGCGCCCAAGCCGGTATGGCCCAGTTGCAGGAGTTGATCGGCCTTGGAGCGATTCAGGGCTTGGGCATCCGTGTTGGCCACGATGAATTCCACGCCCTGGACACCTTGGCTGATCATGTGCTCGACCGCGTTGCCGCCGCCGCCGCCCACGCCGATCACCTTGATCTGGGTGCCCTGATCAAACTCTTCGATCATCTCGATCGCCATATCAAACCTCCTGTCCATATTGTGCAGTTGCCATCAGCAAAATAGAAGTGGGATCGGCCCTTTTTTAGGGGGCAAAACCCTCGAACGTCGTAAAGAAAGCGTGAGCCGATGAGTTCCGGCTTCTTAGAAATTTCCCAGGAACCAGTCTTTCGCGCGGCCGAACAGGGTCTTCACCGAACCCGCCTGCTGCGCCGCCTTGAATCCCCGTGTGCGCGAGAGCCGCGCTTCCTCCAACAAACCCATCACGGTCGCCGAACGGGGATTGGCGACCATGTCGAACAGCGCGCCGCCGTAAGTCGGATTCCCGCGACGCACCGGTTTCAGGAAAATGTCCTCGGCCAGTTCGACCATGCCCGGCATGACCGATGAACCGCCCGACAGCACGATGCCCGAGGACAGCAGTTCCTCGTAGCCGGAATCCCGGATGACCTGATGCACGAGGGAGAAGATTTCCTCCACGCGCGGTTCGATCACCCCGGCCAGTGCCTGTTTGGACAGCATGCGCGGCGCCCGGTCGCCCAAACCCGGGACTTCGACCTGGTCGGCGGGATCGGCCAGCAATTGCTTGGCCACGCCATGCTCGACCTTGATTTCCTCCGCATCCTTGGTCGGGGTGCGCAGCGCCATCGCGATATCGCTGGTAATCAGGTCACCGGCAATCGGAATCACCGCGGTATGGCGGATCGAGCCGCCGGTGAAGATCGCCACGTCGGTGGTGCCGGCGCCGATGTCGACCAGCGCCACGCCCAGGTCCCGCTCGTCGGAAGTGAGTGCAGCCAAACTGGAGGCGCTCGGGTTCAGCACGAGCTGCTCGACCTCCAGCCCGCAGCGGCGGACGCACTTGACGATGTTTTCCGCCGCGCTCTGGGCGCCGGTCACGATATGGACCTTGACCTCCAGCCGGCCGCCGCTCATGCCGATCGGCTCCTTGACCTCGTGGCCGTCGATGACGAATTCCTGCGGTTCCACCAGCAACAGGCGCTGGTCGTTCGGGATATTGATGGCCTTGGCGGTTTCCACCACCCGGGCGACATCCACCGGCGTCACTTCCTTGTCGCGCACGATGACCATGCCGGTCGAGTTCTGGCCGCGGATATGGCTGCCGGTAATCCCGGTGTAAACCCTCGAAATCCGGCAGTCGGCCATCATTTCGGCCTCTTTCAGCGCCTGCTGGATGGACTGGACAGTGGCATCGATATTCACCACGACGCCGCGTTTCAGGCCATGGCTGGGCGCCACGCCCAGGCCGGCGATGCGCAATTGGCCGTCCCCCATCACCTCGGCCACCACCGCCATGATCTTGGCGGTGCCGATGTCCAACCCGACGACCAAATCCTTGTATTCCTTGGCCATGCCTGTCCTCAATTCTTCTTGGCGCCCTTGGGCGCAGTGGTAACCGTCGTCACGCCGGCGAGCCGGACCGCATATCCGGATTCGTGGCGGAGGTCCGCCGATACCAGCGAGGTGCGGTAGCGGGCGGTGATCTGCGGAATGCTGGCGATGAACTGGCCAAACCGGGCCACGACTTCAGCCTCGCTGCCCCGGCCGAGTTCAACGACCGCTCCCTTTTCCAGCGTGGCCTTCCAGGAACCGCGACCCGACAAATCCAGCCGGGCCACCCCTTCATCCAGTTTCCCGTGGGTCATGGGATCGAGCTGGCGCCACATCGCCAGCATCGCCGCCGACGATTTGGCCGGCCCGGCCAGGGTCGGCAGGTCCTCGTCCTCGACATCGCCCAGATTCGCCTCGAAGACCTCGCCGAAACTGTTGACCAGCCGGGTATCGACGACCGCATCGCTGTCGGCATCGGCGTTCTCGGCCTTGGTTTCCCAATAGGCGGCGGGGCGGTGCTCCTCGAGCGCCACGACGAGGTGCAGCGGCCAGACGCGGCGCACCGTCGCATGACGCACCCAGGGCACGGCCTCGAAGGCGGCGCGCGCCTGCTGCAGGTTCATCGTCAGGAAGTTGCCCGACAGCCGCGGCAGCGCGTTCGCCCGCAGCGACGCGCTGCTGTTGCGGCTCACGTCGCCCTCGACGGTGATGGACTTGATCGAGAACGCCGGCTGCCGCGCCAGCCAATGCCCCCCCACCGCCGCCGCGGCCAGCGCCACGGCGAGCAGCAGCAGGCCGGCCACCCCGTTCATCACTCGGATGTCCGGCGGCAGCGGGCTGGCGGTGTGGGTGAAGGTGGCGCCCATGGGGGGGGGGTGGCGGTGGCTCGGGGGTGTCCTGTCAGCCGGCGTTCAGGCCTGGCTGTCCAGCCGCGCCTGCGACAGCAGGTACAGGCACAGCTTGGGATAGGAGATGCCGACGGCCGCGGCCGCCTTGGGCACCAGCGAGTGGGAGGTCATGCCCGGCGAGGTGTTGATCTCGAGCAGGAAGAGCTGGCCGTCGGACCTGCGTCGCATCACGTCGACCCGCCCCCAGCCGCGCGCGCCGAGCGAGCGGTAGGCGGCCAGCACCAGCTGCTGCACCCGGGCCTGCTCCTCGGGCGGCAACTGGCCGACGAGGTATTGCGTGGTGTCGGTGAAGTACTTGTTCTGGTAGTCGTAGTTGCCGCCCTCGGCCCGGATCTCGATGACCGGCAGCGCGATGGCGCTGGCGCCCTCGCCCAGCACCGGGCAGGTCAGTTCGGCGCCGTCGACGAACTCCTCGCACAGCACCTCGGCGTCGTACCTGGCCGCGAGCTCGACCGCCGCCTGCATGTCCGAATACCCCATCACCTTGGTCGCGCCGATCGACGAGCCCTCGTGCGGCGGCTTGACGAAGACCGGCAGGCCGAGTTCGTCCGGCACGGTGCGCACGCGCTCGCGCTGCAACTCGTCGCGCCGCAGGCTCACCCAGCGCGGCGTGGACAGCTGGTCGGCCAGCCAGACGCGCTTGGTCGTGATCTTGTCCATCGCGATGGCCGAGGCCATCACGCCGGAGCCGGTGTAGGGAATGCCCATCAGCTCGAGCGCGCCCTGCACCGTGCCGTCCTCGCCGTGGCGGCCGTGCAGCGCGATGAAGGCGCGCTGGAAGCCTTCGGCCTTGAGCTCGAGCAGGTTGCGCTCGCCCGGATCGAAGGCATGCGCATCGACGCCTTCGGACTGCAGCGCGGCCAGCACGCCGCTGCCCGACATCAGCGAGACCTCGCGCTCGGCCGAGTCGCCGCCGAAGAGCACGGCCACCTTGCCGAGCGCCTTGGCGTCGATGCGGCCGATGGCCAGCTGCTGAGAGAGCGTCGAGTGGGTGTCGAGGGCTGCGGTCATGCGCGGCCTCCCTTCGTCATGAGTTCAACGGTGCGCGCGGGAACGGCGGCGATCGAGCCGGCCCCCATCACGATCACCACATCGCCGGCGCGCGCCTGGTGGGCGATCGCCTGCGGCAGTCCCTGCCAGTCGCCGACGAAGCCGGCCACGGTGCCGCGGTCCGACACCGCGCGCGCCAGGCTTTCGCCGCTGATGCCGGGCAGCGGGGACTCGCTGGCGGCATAGATCTCGGTCAGCAGCACGCCATCGGCCTGCGACAGCACCTCGGCGAAGGCCTCGAAGCAATCGCGGGTGCGGGTGTAGCGATGCGGCTGGAAGGCCAGCAGCAGGCGGCGGCCCGGGTAGGCGCCGCGCGCGGCCTGCAGCACCGCCTGCATCTCCACCGGGTGATGGCCGTAGTCGTCGATCAGCAGCGCGGTGCCCGCGACGCCATCGGCCGCCGCCACCGGCAGCTCGCCATAGGACTGGAAGCGCCGGCCCACGCCACCGAAGGTCGCCAGGCCCTGCAGCAGCGCGGCATCGTCCAGGCCCAGTTCCATCGCCATCGCGATCACCGACAGCGCGTTCAGCACGTTGTGCTGCCCGTTCAGGCGCAGCCGCACGTCCAGCGCGGGCAGGTCGCGGCCCTGGCGGTCGCGGCGCAGCGCGGTGAAGCGCATGCCGCCGCCGGCCTCGGCGCTCACCTCGGTCGCGCGCACCGCGTTGTCCTCGCCCAGTCCGTACAGGACCACCGGGCGCGACACCATCGGCACGATGCTGCGCACGCCGGCGTCGTCGCCGCACAGCACCGCGGCGCCCCAGAACGGCATCAGGTGCAGGAAGTCGACGAAGGCCTGACGCAGATGGGCCATGTCGTGCCCGTAGGTGTCCATGTGGTCCGCGTCGATGTTGGTGACGATCGCCAGCTGCGGCAGCAGGTGCAGGAAGGACGCGTCCGATTCGTCGGCCTCGACCACCATGTGCGGCCCGCTGCCCAGCGCCGCGTTCGCGCCCGCCGCCAGCAACTGGCCGCCGATCGCGTAGCTCGGATCGAGCCCGGCCTGCAGCATCACCGTGGTCAGCAGCGAGGTCGTCGTCGTCTTGCCATGGGTGCCGGCCACCGCGATGCCCAGGCGCGGCCGCATCAGTTCGGCCAGCATCTGGGCGCGCAGCAGGACGGGGATGCCGTGCTGGTGGGCGGCCATCAGCTCCGGGTTGTCGGCCTTGATGGCGCTGGACTTGACCAGCACCTGCGCGTCGCCCACATGCTGGGCCGCATGGCCGATCTGCACGTCGACGCCCAGCGCGCGCAGCCGGCGCGTGGTGTCGCTCTCGCCCTGGTCGGAGCCGGTGACGCGATAGCCCTGCGCGGCCAGCAGCTCGGCGATGCCGCTCATGCCGGCGCCGCCGATGCCGGTGAAATGGATGTGCTGGATGGCGTGCTTCATGCGCGCGCTCCGTTCCCGGCGCCGCCGGAGCGGGCGCCCTTGGCGGCGACCAGCGCCTCGAGTTCATCGGCCACGCGCGAGGCCGCGCGCGGACGCGCCAGCGAGCGCGCCTTCGAGGCCATCGCCAGCCAGTGCTCGCGCGGCTGCTGCAGCAGGTCGAAGAGCGATTGCGCGCTCAGCTCGCCCTGCGGCAGGTGCGTGCCGGCGCCATGCTGCGCCATGTACTGCGCGTTGTCGCGCTGGTGCGAGGTCGTGCTGACGACCAGCGGGACCAGGATGCTGGCGACGCCGGCGGCGCACAGCTCGGACACCGTCACCGCGCCGGCGCGGCAGATCACCACGTCGGCCTCGGCCAGGCGCGTGGCCATGTCGGTGATGAAGGGCACGACCTCGGCCTGCACCCCGGCCTTGGCGTAGGCCGCCTGCACCAGCGGGAAGTTGGCCCCGCCCGTCTGGTGCGTGACCATCGGGCGCTGGTGCTCGTCCCACAGCGCGAGCGTCTGCGGCAGCACGTCGTTGATCGCGCGCGCGCCCAGCGAGCCGCCCACGACCAGCACCTTCAGCGGTCCGTTGCGGTCGGCGAAACGCCGCTCGGGCGCGGGCAGGTCCTCGATCTCGGCGCGCACCGGGTTGCCGGTGACGACGCTCTTCTTCTGCTGCGCGGCGGCCAGGCCGTCAAAGCCGAAGGCGATCTTGCGCGCCACCGGCGCCAGCGCCTTGTTGGACAGCAGCAGCGCCGCATCGGCATTCACCAGCATCAGCGGGCGACGCATCACCCAGGCCATCAGGCCGCCGGGGAAGCAGACGTAGCCGCCCATGCCCAGCACCGCATCGGCCTGGCGCGCGCTGAAGATGTGCGCGCTCTGACCCAGCGCCTTGAACAGCCGCACGACGCCCAGCAGCGAGTGCTTCAGGCCCTTGCCGCGCAGGCCGGCGAAGGACAACCGGTCCATCGGCAGACCCGACGGCGGCACCAGCTTGTTCTCCATGCCGGCCTCGGTGCCGAGCCAGGAGACGGTCCAGCCGCGGCGCTGCATCTCGGCCGCGACCGCGAGCCCCGGGATCACATGCCCGCCCGTTCCAGCGGCCATCACGACGAGGTGGCGAGTACTCATGCCCTCCCCCCTCGCATCAACTGTCGGTTCTCGATATCGATTCGCACGCAGATCGCCAATGCAATGCAGTTCAGGACGGTGGCCGAGCCGCCGTAGCTCATCAGCGGCAGCGTCAGGCCCTTGGTCGGCAGCGCGCCCAGGTTCACGCCCATGTTGATGAAGGCCTGGCCGCCCATCCAGATGCCGATGCCCTGCGCATACAGGCCCGCGAAGACGCGGTCCAGGGCCACCGCCTGCCGGCCGATGTGGAACAGCCGGCGCGACAGCCAGAAGAACGCGAAGATCACGATCGCCACGCCGATGAAGCCGAGCTCCTCGCCGATGACGGCGAGCAGGAAGTCGGTGTGGGCCTCGGGCAGGTAGTGCAGCTTCTCGAGGCTGGATCCCAGGCCCTGGCCGAAGAACTCGCCGCGGCCGAAGGCGATCAGCGAATGCGTCAGCTGGTAGGCCTTGCCCTGCGCGTACTTCTCGTCCCACGGGTTCAGATAGGCAAAGATGCGCTCGCGGCGGAAGTCGCTGAAGGTGATCATCAGCACGAAGGCGCCGATCAGCACCGCCACGCTGAGGAAGAACATGCGGCCGTTGACGCCGCCCAGGAACAGGATGCCCATCGCGATCGCCGCGATCACCATGAAGGCGCCCATGTCCGGCTCGGCCAGCAGCAGCATGCCGGTGAAGGCCAGCGCGGCGGCCATCGGCCACACGGCGCGCACGAAGTTCTCCTTCACCTCCATCTTGCGGACCATGTAGTTGGCCGCGTACATCGCGATGGCCAGCTTGGCCAGCTCGGAGGGCTGGAAGTTCATGACGCCCAGCGGCAGCCAGCGGCGCGCGCCGTTGACGCCTTTGCCCACATGCGGGATCAGCACGATCATCAGCAGCGCCAGCGCGATGACGAAGATCTTGGGCGCGTGGCGCTCCCAGAAGCTCACCGGCACCATCACCGTGATCCATCCCGCCAGCAGGCCGATCGCGATGAACAGGCTCTGCCGCACGAAGAAGTGCATCGGCGCGTACTTCGCGAACTTGGGGTTGTCCGGCAGCGCGATCGACGCCGAATAGACCATCAGCAAGCCCAGCGCCAGCAGCGCCAGCACGACCCAGACCAGCGTCAGGTCGAAGCCGAGGATGCGGGTGGGCTGGCCGGCGGAAGTGGAGACCCAGTCGCGCACCGGCACGTCGACGCCGCCAGCGCCGCCGGCGGTCGCCGGGCGGCGCGACAGCAGCGCGCGGATGCGCTCGTTGAGCTGCTCGAGGACGGTCGCGGCGCTCATCCGACGAAGCCCTCGTCTTCGGCCAGCTCGCGCACGGTGGCGATGAACACCTCGGCGCGGTGGGCGTAGTTGCGGAACATGTCCAGGCTGGCACAGGCCGGGCTCAGCAGGACGCTGTCGCCGGACTGCGCCTGCGCGAGCGCCCAGTGCGTCGCCGCCTCGAGCGACTCATGGCGATGCATGAGCACGCCGCTGTCCTGGAGCGCCGCCTCGATCTGCGGCGCGTCGCGCCCGATCAGCGCCACCGCGCGCGCATGCAGCGCGATCGGGCTGGCCAGTGGGGAGAAGTCCTGCCCCTTGCCGTCGCCGCCCAGGATCATCACCAGCTTGGCCGGCGCGCGGTCGGCGCCCAGGCCCATCACCGCCGCGACGGTCGCGCCGACGTTGGTGCCCTTGGAGTCGTCGTAGAAGTCCACGCCCTTGATCGCGGTGACGAACTCGACGCGGTGCGGCTCGCCGCGGTATTCGCGCAGGCCGTGCAGCATCGGCGCCAGCGGGCAGCCGATCGACGAGGCCAGCGCCAGCGCCGCCAGCGCGTTCGCGGCGTTGTGACGGCCGCGCACGCGCAGCGCGTCGGCCGGCATCAGGCGCTGGATCAGCAGCTCGTCCTCGTCGTCCTTGCGGCGCTTCAGGCCCTTGAGTTCCTCTTCCTGCTCGCGGGCGCGCACCAGCCAGGCCATGCCGTTCTCGACCAGCAGGCCGAAGTCGCCCGGGCGGCGCGGCGCGTCCAGGCCGAAGCGGACCACCTCGCGCTCGACGGTCTTGGCGGGTCGGCCCCGGCCCTGCTTCACCACGACCGGCGCGGGCACCAACGCTTCGACCTCGGGATCGTCGCGGTTGATCACCAGCACGCCGTGCTCGCCGAAGATGCGGCCCTTGGCCCGCGCGTAGGCCGGCATGTCGCCGTGCCAGTCCAGGTGGTCCTGCGTGATGTTGAGCACCGCGCCGGCGCTGGGCTCGAAGCCCTTCACGCCGTCCAGTTGGAAGCTCGACAGCTCCAGCACCCAGACCTGCGGCAGCACCTCGAATTCCGCCGGCTTGGGCGGCGGCGGCTTGATCGGCAGCGGCTGCTCGTCGAGCAGCTCGGCCACGGTCTCGAGCGCGCTGCGCTCGTCGGCCGGGGCCTGTGCGGCCAGCGTCTCGACGGGCGCTTCCGTCGGCGCCTCGATTGGCATTTCGACCGGCGCATCGGCCGTCGCTTCGATCGGCGCTTCGAGCAGCGCCTCCTCGGATGCCTCGGCCGGTGTTTCCGTGGAGGCTTCGGAGGACGCATCGACCGGCGCCAGCAGCGCCTCGGCGTTCGGCACCTCGGCCGCGTCCGAGCCCGGGGCTGCGCTCACCGCCTCGACCGCCAGGTCGACGACGGCCTCGATCTCGGCCTCCTTCGGCTGCGGCATCGGCTCCTTGTCGAGCGCGTCGCTCAACGTGCCCAGCAGCGTCGGGCCGATGTTGCCGGCCATCGCCACGCGGCGGCCGGCACGCTCGACCAGCAGCGCGGTCATGCTGGTGGTCGTCGTCTTACCGTTGGTGCCGGTGATCGCGAGCACGCCCGGCTCGTAGCGGTACAGCGTCTTGAGCTCGGCCAGTGCCTGCGCGAACAGCTCCAGTTCGCCGCGCACGCGCAGGCCGATCTCCTCGGCGCGTGCCAGCAGCGGCTTGAGCCGCGCATCCAGCGGCGACAGGCCGGGGCTCTTCAGCAGCACCCAGCTGTGATCGATCGAGGCCAGCAGCTCCGGCGTGAACTCGCCATGCACGAAGGCCGCCTCGGGCAGCCGCTCGCGCAGCGCAGCGAGCTGCGGCGGCTGCTCGCGGCTATCCCACACCGTCACGCGCGCGCCCAGGCGCGCGGCCCAGGCCGCCATCGCGAGCCCGGAATCACCCAGGCCCAGCACGAACGCGTGCCGGTCCTGGTAGAGGGTGGGGAAGCGGATCGGGGTCATCGTCGTCGCGTCCCGATCAGCGCAGCTTCAGGCTGGCCAGGCCCACCAGGCACAGCAGCATCGTGATGATCCAGAACCGGATGACGACCTGCGTCTCCTTCCAGCCCGACTTCTCGAAGTGGTGGTGCAGCGGCGCCATCTTGAAGATGCGCCGGCCCTCGCCGTACTTCTTCTTCGTGTACTTGAACCAGGTCACCTGAAGCATCACCGACAGCACCTCGGCGACGAAGACGCCGCCCATGATGCCCAGCACGATCTCCTGGCGCGTGATCACGGCCAGCGTGCCCAGGCCGCCGCCCAGCGCCAGCGCGCCGACGTCGCCCATGAAGACCTGCGCCGGATGCGCGTTGAACCACAGGAAGGCCAGGCCAGCGCCCGCGAGCGCGGCGCAGAAGATCAGCAGCTCGCCGGCGCCCGGAATGTAGGGGAAGAGCAGGTAGCGGCTGTAGACCGACGAGCCGGTCACGTACGCGAAGACGCCCAGCGCCGAGCCCACCATCACCACCGGCATGATGGCCAGGCCGTCCAGGCCGTCGGTGAAGTTCACCGCATTGCTGGTGCCCACGATCACGAGGTAGGACAGGCCGATGAAGCCGAACACGCCCAGCGGATAGCTGATCGACTTGAAGAACGGCAGCATCAGGTCGGCCTTGGGCGGAAGCTCGGTCGAGAAGCCGCTGGTGACCCAGCGGAAGAACAGCTGCACGACGCCGAGGAAGCTGGTCTCCGAGACGCTGAAGGCCAGGTAGATCGCGGCGATCAGGCCGATGATCGACTGCCACAGGAACTTCTCCCGCGAGCGCATGCCCTCGGGGTCCTTGTTGACGACCTTGCGGTAGTCGTCGACCCAGCCGATCAGGCCGAAGCCCATGGTCACCAGCATCACCACCCAGACGAAGCGGTTGGACCAGTCGAACCACAGCAGCGTCGAGATGCCGATGCCGATCAGCACCAGCACGCCGCCCATGGTCGGGGTGCCGCTCTTGGCCAGGTGCTGCTGCACGCCGTACTCGCGGATCGGCTGGCCGATCTTGAGTTCGGTCAGGCGGCGGATCACCCACGGGCCGAAGGCCAGGCCGATCAGCAGCGCCGTCAGCGCCGCCATCACCGCGCGGAAGGTGATGTACTGGAAGACGCGCAGGAACCCCAGTTCAGGGAAATAGGTCTGCAGCCACTGGGCCAGACTAAGCAGCATGGGGGTCTCCTGGGCCGCCGGACTGCAAGGCGGCCACGATCTGTTCCATCTTCATGAAGCGCGAGCCCTTCACGAGGATGTTCTGTACTTGCGGCGCGTCCTTCAGCGCGCCGATCAGCTCGGCGACGCTGTCGAACGCGCGGGCACCCGCGCCGTAGGCGGACGCGGCATCCCGCGCCGCGGCTCCGGCGGTCCACAGCGCCGACAGGCCCTGGTCCGCCGCATGCGCGCCGACCTCCTGGTGGAAGGCCGGGCCCTGCTCGCCGACCTCGCCCATGTCGCCGAGGATCAGCCAGGACGCGCCCGGCAGTTCGGCCAGCACGTCGATGGCGGCGCGCACGCTGTCGGGGTTGGCGTTGTAGCTGTCGTCGATGAGCGTGACGCGGCGGCCCTGCCACACCGCCGTCTGCAGCGCGGAGCGGCCCTTGACCGCCTTGAAGGCCTGCAGTCCCTCGCGGATCGCCGCCAGCGGCGCGCCGGCCGCCAGCGCGCAGGCCGCGGCGGCCAGCGCGTTGCGCAGGTTGTGCTGGCCGGCCATCGCCAGGGCCACCGGCACGGTGCCGGCCGGCGTCAGGATCTCGATCGCCCAGTGACCGGCGGCGCCGGTGGCGGCGCTCGCCTCGGTCGGCGCGACCCACTGCGCGCGGCCCATCACGTCGGCCTGGCCCTGCAGGGCGAAGCTGAGCGTGCCGCGGCCGGCGGCCTGTTCCTGCCACACCGGCGCGCAGGGATCCTCGGCCGGGAACACCGCCACGCCGGCGGTGCCCAGCGCGCCGATCACCGCGCCGTTCTCGCGCGCGACGGCCTCGACCGTGTGCATGAACTCCTGGTGCTCGCGCTGCGCGTTGTTGACCAGCGCCACCGTGGGCTGCGTCATCGCGGCCAGCGGCGCGATCTCGCCCGGGTGGTTCATGCCGAGCTCGACGACCGCGGCGCGATGCCACACGACCTCGTTCTGGCGCAGGCGCAGCAGCGTCAGCGGCACGCCGATCTCGTTGTTGAAGTTGCCCTCGGTCGCGAGCATCGCCGCGTCGCCCAGCCAGGCGCGCAGGATGGACGCGATCATCTGCGTCACCGTGGTCTTGCCGTTGCTGCCGGTGACCGCGATGACGGGCAGGTGCTGCTGCTCGCGCCAGGCCTGCGACAGCAGGCCCAGCGCCGCCTTCGCGTCGGGCACCAGCAGCCCGTCCAGGCCGGCCTCGGCCAGGCCGCGCTCGGCCAGGGCCGCGGCGGCGCCGCTGGCCTTGGCCTGGGCCAGGAAGTCGTTGGCATCGAAGCGCTCGCCACGCAGCGCGACGAACAGGTCGCCGGCACGCAGCGTGCGGGTGTCGGTGTGCACGCGCAGCAGCGGCGTGGCCGGGTCACCGACCAGCGTGGTCGCCGGCAGCAGCGGCGACAGCAGCGCGAAGGCGCGGCCCAGCGTCATGAAGGGCACCGCCGGCGCGCCGGGCGCGGTCGAGGCGATGGTCGTGGTGGCGTCGCTCACAGCCCCGCCCTTTCGATCAGCGCGGCCCGCGCGGCCTGCACATCGGAGAACGCGCGGCGCTCGCCGTGGATCTCCTGGTAGTCCTCGTGGCCCTTGCCGGCGATCAGCACGACGTCGCGCGCGCCCGCCTGGTCCACCGCGCGCGCGATCGCCACGGCGCGGTCCGCGATCACCTCGCGCGCCGCATCCGCCGGCAGGCCGGCCTCGATGTCGGCCAGGATCTTCAGCGGATCCTCGGTGCGCGGGTTGTCGCTGGTCAGCACGACCTGCGCCGCCAGCTTCGCCGCGATCGCGCCCATCAGCGGACGCTTGCCCGGATCGCGGTCACCGCCGCAGCCGAAGACCACGCGTAGCTCGCCGCCGCGCGCCGCGGCCAGCGGCTGCAGCGCGCCCAGCGCCTTCTCGAGCGCGTCCGGCGTGTGGGCGTAGTCGACCACCACCTGCGGCAGCTCGCGGCCGCTGCCCACCCGCTGCATGCGGCCCGGCACCGGCGTGACCAGCGCCGCCACGCGGGCGATGTCGTCCAGGCCATGGCCCAGCGCGCGCAGGCCGGCGATGACGCCCAGCAGGTTGGACACGTTGTAGTCGCCGATCAGGCCGGTCTGCACCGGCACCGACGCGGCGCCCTCGCGCAGCGTGAAGGCCAGCCCGTGCGCGTCATGGCGCAGCTCGGTGGCGCTCAGGCGCGCGTCGGCGCGGTCCAGGCCGTAGGTCCAGACGTCCAGCCGGCCCGCGGCGCCCAGCTCGGCCGCCAGTTCGGCACCCTTGGGATCGTCCAGGTTCAGCACCGCGGCCTTCAGGCCCTCCCACGCGAAGAGCTTGCGCTTGGCTGCCCAGTAGGCATCCATGCCGCCGTGGTAGTCCAGGTGGTCCTGCGTGAAGTTGGTGAACAGCGCGACCTGGATGTGGGTGCCGGTCAGCCGGTGTTCCTCGATGCCGATCGACGAGGCCTCGATCGCGCAGGCGCCGAAGCCGTCGTCGGCCATGCGCTTGAAGGCTTCCTGCAGCCGCACCGGATCGGGCGTGGTCAGGCCGGTGGCCTCGATCGAAGCATTCGTCGTCGCGCCCGGCACCGGCGGCTGGCCCACGCCCAGCGTGCCGATCACGCCGCAGCGCGCGCCCAGCAGCGTCAGCGCCTGCGCGATCCACCAGGCGCTGGAGGTCTTGCCATTGGTGCCGGTCACGGCCAGCACGCTCAGCCGCTGGCTGGGCTCGCCGTAGAAGGCCGAGGCGATGCGGCCGCAGTTGGCCTTGAGGTCGGGCAGCGACGCGATGCGCGCGTCGGTGAAACCGTACTCGGCCGCGCCCGCATGCTCGACCAGCGCGGTCGCCGCGCCCGCGGCCAGCGCGCCGGCGACGAACTGGCGGGCGTCCTTCGCGTAGCCGGGCCAGGCGATGAACGCGTCGCCGGCGCCGACGGCGCGGCTGTCCGTGCGCAGCTGGCCGCTGGGCGTCCATTCCAGGAGCCAGCGGGCGGCGGCTTCAGGGGATTTCAGGTGCATCAACATGGTTCGTGCCCGCTCAGAAACTCTCGTCGACGGCTTGCAGCCGTTGCTGCGCCACGATCTGCGGCTTGACGTCCAGGTCGGGCGGCTCGCCCAGCAGGCGCAGCGTCTGGGCCACCACCTGGCTGAACACCGGTCCGGCGACGGCGCCGCCGAAGTACTGGCCGTTCTTCGGCTCGTCGACCATCACCGCCACGATGATGCGCGGCTTGGAAATCGGTGCGATGCCCACGAACCAGGAACGGTATTTGTGGCTCGCATAGCCCTTGCCTTCCTGCTTGTGGGCGGTGCCGGACTTGCCGCCGACGCTGTAGCCCTGGACCATCGCCTGCGGCGCGGTGCCGCCCGGGCCGGCCGCCATCTGCAGCATGCCGCGGATCTCCGCGGCGACCTTGGGGCTGAAGACCTTGATGCCCACCACCGGCTGGTCCGCCGGATGCTTGGTCATCGTGATCGGGATGATGTCACCGTCGCGCGCGAACACCGTGTACGCGCGCGCCAGCTGCAGCAGCGAGGCCGACAGGCCGTAGCCGTAGCTCATCGTCGCCTGCTCGATCGGACGCCAGCTCTTCCACGGCCGCAGCTTGCCGGTCACCGCGCCGGGAAAATCGATCTGCGGGCGCTGGCCCAGGCCGATCGCGGTGAACATCTCGTGCATCTCGCGCGGTTGCATCATCAGCGCCAGCCGCGCCGCGCCGATGTTGCTGGACTTCTGGATCACCTGCTGCACGGTCAGGTCGCCGTGCGGGTGCGCGTCGGTGGGGGACCAGCCCGAGATCACCACGCTGCGCGGGCCGGTGCTCAGCAGCGTGTCGGGACGCACGCGGCCGGTCTCCAGCGCCAGGCCGGCGGTGAACGGCTTCATCGTCGAGCCGGGCTCGAAGACGTCGGTCAGCGCGCGGTTGCGCAGTTGCTCGCCGGACAGATTCTGGCGGTGGCCGGGGTCGTAGCTGGGGTAGTTGGCCAGCGCGAGGATCTCGCCGGTATGCACGTCCAGCACCACCACCGAGCCGGCCTTGGCCTTGTTCTCGGCCACCGCGTCGCGCACGCGCTGGTAGGCGAAGAACTGCACCTTGGCGTCGATCGACAGCTCGATGTCCTTGCCGTTGGTCTCGGGCACGCGCTCGCCGATGTCCTCGACGACGCGCCCCAGCCGGTCGCGCACGACCGAGCGCGAGCCGTCGCGCCCCTGCAGGTCCTTCTGGAAGGCCAGCTCGATGCCCTCCTGGCCCTTTTCCTCGATGTTGGTGAAGCCGACGATGTGCGCGGCGGCCTCGCCCTCGGGATACTGGCGCTTGTACTCGCGGTCCTGGAACACGCCCTTGAGGCCGAGCTCCTTGATCTTGCGCGCGGTCTCGTCGTCGGCCTGGCGACGCAGGAAGACGAAGCGGCTGTTCGGATCCAGCCGCTTGTCGAGCTCGGCGCGCGACATGTCCAGGATCTTGGCGAGCTGGCGGCGCTTCTCGGGATCGGTATCGACCTCCTTGGGAAAGGCCCAGATCGACGGCACCGCGACGCTGGCGGCGAGCACCTGCCCGCTGCGGTCGCTGATCTTGCCGCGGCTGGCCGGCAGCTCCATCTTGTGGGCGTAGCGGGCCTCGCCCTGGCGCTGGAAGAAGTCCTCGCCGATCAGCTGGATGTAGGCGGCGCGCGCCAGCAAGCCGGTGAACGCCAGGCCCACCAGCGCGACCAGGAAACGCGAGCGCCACGGCGGCGTCTTGGACGCCAGCAGCGGGCTGCTGGAATAGCTGACGCCGCGCGTGGGCGCGTTGCGGGCCGCGCCGCGCGCGCCCTGGCCGAGTTTCTTGCCAAGTCTGCCGATCACCGCGCCGCTCCCTGCGGGGCACGCACGCCCCGCACACCGCTGGCTTCGATCGCCGGTGCGTCCGGATTGAAGGTGATCGCGGGCGAGATCGGCCGCATCTTCAGCCGCTCCCGAGCGACCTGCTCCACGCGCAGGTTGGTCGCCTGCGCCTGGCGGTCGGCCATCAGCTTCTGGTAGTCGGCCTCCAGCCGGCGGCCCTCGGTCTGCGCGCGGTCCAGTTCGGTGAACAGCCGGCGCGACTCGTAGGCGCTGCGCACCATGTAGATGCCGGAGACCATCACCGCGACCAGCAGCAGCAGGTTCAGGCGGCCGATCATCGACGGCCTCCCTTCTTCTGCTTGCCGGTGGACTCGGGCACCGGCGCCGGGATCGGCGCCTCGGTGCGCTCGGCCACGCGCAGGATCGCGGAGCGCGCGCGCGGGTTGCCCTGCACCTCGGCCTCGCTGGGCATGACGCGGGCGATGGCGCGCAGCGGTTGCGGCCTGGGCGCGGCGAAGGGGGCGCGGCGGTCGAACTCCTCCTTGCTGTGCGAGGCGATGAAGTTCTTGACGATGCGGTCTTCCAGCGAGTGGAAGCTGATCACCGCCAGCCGGCCGCCCGGCTTGAGCCGCGCGAGCGCCGCGTTCAATCCCTGCTGCAGTTCCTCAAGCTCGGCGTTGACGAATATCCGTAGAGCCTGAAATGTGCGCGTTGAAGGGTCCTTGCCCGGCTCGCGGGTTTTGACCGCACCAGCCACGACTTGGGAAAGCTCGGCGGTTGTCCGGACAGGACGCCCGCCTTCCCGGCGAGCCACAAGCGCCTTTGCAATCGGGAGAGCAAACCGTTCTTCGCCATAGTCGCGGATCACCTGTGCGAGTTGGGACACCTCCGCCCGGGCGATGAAGTCCGCGGCGCTTTCGCCGCGCGTCGTGTCCATGCGCATGTCGAGCGGGCCGTCGAAGCGGAAGCTGAAGCCGCGCTCCGGGTTGTCGATCTGCGGGCTGGAGACGCCCAGGTCCAGCAGGATGCCGTCGACCAGGCCGACGCCCAGCGCGTCGAGTTGCGCGGCCATGTCGGCGAACGCGCTGTGGCAAATGTGGAAACGCGGGTCGTCGACCCGCGTTGGTCCGGAGGTCGCGGCCGCGACCGCCTCGGGGTCGCGGTCGATCGCGATCAGGCGCCCCTCCTCCCCGAGCCGCGACAGCAGCAGCCGCGAATGGCCGCCGCGGCCGAAGGTGCCGTCGACGTAGATGCCAGCGGGGGTCGTGAACGCGCCGTCGACCGTCTCGTGCAGCAGCACGGTCGTGTGGGTGAAGGCGGCGGGGGTGGACTGCTCGCTCATGAGGCTCAGAAGCTGAAGTCCTGGAGCACGGCCGGCATCTCGGACTGCATGATGGCGGCCTCGTGCGCGGCATAGGCCTGGGCATCCCAGAGCTCGAAGTGGCTGCCCATGCCCAGCAGCATGGTGTCCTTCTGCAGGCCGGCCGAGGCGCGCAGTTCCGGCGCGATCAGCACGCGGGCGGCGGCATCGATCTCGACATCCTGCGCGTTGCCGAGGAAGACGCGCTTCCAGCCGGCGGCGGACATCGGCAGCGCGGCGACCTTGTCGCGGAACTGCTCCCAGGCGGGACGGGGGAAGACCATCAGGCAGCCTTCCGGGTGCTTGGTGAGCGTCAGCTGGCCGCCGCACAGCGCCTGCAGGACCTCGCGGTGCCGCGCAGGGACGGTCAAGCGCCCCTTGGCGTCCAACGCCAAGGCACTCGCCCCCTGAAACACGACATTCGCCACTTTGCCCCACTGAATTGCACTTTCTCCCACTTTAATGGCGAGACCGGCGCCGGTCAAGGAAATTTGGCGTTTTTCCCAATTAAATCAATTACTTAGCCAGCATTCTCATGCCATTGCGCAAAATAAAAGTCGTTCTAAATGAAGGACTTAACAAACGGTGTGGAAGTGATGGATCAACTGAAATCGGCAGTCGTACCCGCTTGAAACCGCGGCCGCCGGCATCGTCGCGGCAAGGCGCTGGCTCCCCCGGTCGGTGGGAAATCGGGGCAGCCCCGCCGTCCGGCGGCCGCCGGAAGGGGGACAAAGTGGGAGAAAGGAAAAAGCCCGGCACTGGCCGGGCTTTCGTTCAGTCGGAGCGCGCCGCAGCGCTGGGATCACGGCATCGCCGAAGACGCGGCGGGGGACGGGGTGGCAGCGGCCGCGTCGACCACGCTGCCCTGCCACCAGGCCGGCGTCGACCCCGGCTGCTCGATCGCCAGCGGCGCGCCGATCACCGGCGTCACCAGCTCCACCTTGCGCAGCCGCGCCAGCGCGCTGATGCGCTCGAACGGGTCCTGCCAGCGGTGCATCGCCAGGTCGAAGGTGCCGTTGTGGATGGGCAGCAGCCGCTGCCCCTTCAGATCGATGTGCGCCTGCATCGTCTGCTCCGGCTGCATGTGCACGTAGGGCCAGCGCGGGTCGTAGGCGCCAGTCTCCATCAGGGTCAGGTCGAACGGGCCGAAGCGCTCGCCGATCGCCTTGAAGCCGTCGAAGTAGCCCGTGTCGCCGCTGAAGAACACCCGCAGGTCGCCATCGATCAGCACCCACGAGGCCCACAGCGTCGAGTTGCGGTCGTTCAGCCCGCGGCCGGAGAAATGCTGCGCCGGAGTGGCCGTCAATTGCACGCCGGCGATCGACGTCCCCTGCCACCAATCGAACTGCTGCACCTTGGCTGCAGGCACGCCCCAGTCGATCAGACGCTGCCCCACGCCCAGCGGCGTCAGGAAGCGGCGGACCTTGGGCGCCAGCGCCAGCACGGTGTCGTGGTCGAGGTGGTCGTAATGGTCGTGCGAGAGGATCACCGCCTCGATCTCAGGCAGCTCGTCGAGCGCGATCGGCGGCGCGTGGAAGCGCTTGGGCCCCATCCACGAGAACGGCGACGCGCGTTCCGAGAAGACCGGGTCGGTGAGCCAGAAGCGGCCGCGCAGCTTCAGCAGCACCGTCGAATGGCCCAGCCGGAACAGCGTCCGGTCGGGCGCGGCCAGCAGTTGGTCCTTCGTCAGCGCCTGCACCTCGATCGGCCGGTCCGGCACGGTGCCGGCGGGCTTGTGGAACATGACATCCCAGAAGATCCCGAGCATCTTCCAGAAGCCCTGCTCGGGCTCGACCGCCGGATTGCGGAACCGGCCCTCCGCCCATTGGGGCGACTGCTCGCGGGAGGGTTGGCCTCCCTCCGGCGCGGGGGTGGACGGCCCGTTCGAGGGCACCGGGGTGGGCGAGGACATCACACGGGAAGCGGTCATGGCGAGGGCTCCAACAATCAGGACGGCGACGATGCCGCTCAGCGCGGTGAGCGACAGCGGCAGCAGCGAACGGAGGACGGGGATGAGGTTCATCTGAAACTTGCACTACACAGTGTAGTTTTGGCGAGTGTAGGCAGGCGGGCCGGAAAAGTAAACTCCCCGGTGTAAGATTGCGCCCCATGACTGCCGACGCCCCACTCCCTGCTCCCAGCCCCGCCGTCGAGCCGCCTGCCGACGAGGTGGTGGGCGGCGACGCCGAGCGGATGCGCCTGACCGACCGCAAGCGCCAGGCGATCGTCGACGCGGCGATCGCGGAGTTCCGCGAGCATGGCTTCGAGGTCGCGAACATGGACCGCATCGCGGGCCGGGCGCAGGTGTCCAAGCGCACCGTCTACAACCACTTCAGCGGCAAGGACGCGCTGTTCGACGCGATCCTGGAGCGCCTCTGGGCGGCAACGGAGGCGCAGGTCACGTTGGCTTATCGCGCCGACCGCCCACTGCGCGAGCAGTTGCTGATGCTGATCGACCAGAAGCTGGCGATGAGCGGTGACCCGCAGTTCCTCGACCTGGCGCGGGTGCTGATCGCCGAGGCGATCCACGCACCGCAGCGGGCGCGGGACATGCTGTGTCGGCTGGGGGGGCGCGAAGAGGGATTGACCGTGTGGATCCGCGCAGCGATGGCCGACGGGCGCTTGAAGGCCGGCGACCCGGCCTTCGCCGCGGCGCAGCTGCAGGCGCTGGTCAAGGGCTTCGCGTTCTGGCCGCAGATCACCATGGGGCAGCTCCCGTTGGACGCGACGCAGCAGCGTCGGGTCGCGGATTCGGCGGCTGACATGTTCCTGTGCTTCTACGCGGTGGAAGCGGGGGGCTGAAGTTCCCCCCTTCTGGGCGTTCGCCGGGGAGACCCCTCACTCCTACCCTCTCCCCGCCCGGCGGGGAGAGGGAGTTCCTCGGGGTGGGGCCTGGGCTTGTGGGCGACGCTGGCGGGCGGGTCAGAAGTCCGTAGGTCCGGACTGGCCGGCGCTCAGGCGGAAGGTGCCGACCACGTCGGCCAGCTTCTGGGCCTGGTCCTTGAGGCTCTCGGCGGCGGCGGCCGATTCCTCGACCAGCGACGCGTTCTGCTGCGTGACCTGGTCGAGCTGCGCCACCGCCACGTTGACCTGCCCGATGCCGTGGCTCTGCTCCTGCGCGGTGTGGCTGATCTCGCCGATCATCTGCGCCACGCGCTGCACGCTGCCCACCACCTCGTTCATCGTCTCGCCGGCGGTCGAGACCTGCCGCGTGCCGGTCTCGACACGCTCGACGCTGGCGGTGATCAGCGACTTGATCTCCTTGGCCGCGCCGGCCGAACGCTGCGCCAGCGCCCGCACCTCGCCGGCCACGACGGCGAAGCCGCGGCCCTGCTCGCCAGCGCGCGCCGCCTCCACCGCCGCGTTCAGCGCCAGGATGTTGGTCTGGAACGCGATGCCGTCGATGACGCCGATGATGTCGCCGATCTGGCGCGAGCTCGTGCTGATCTCCTGCATCGTCGAGACCACCTGCCCCATCGCCTCGCCGCCCTGGCGCGCGACGCAGCTGGCGGTGTCGGCCAGCTGGCGCGCCTGGTCGGCATTGGCGGCGCTGTTGGCGACGGTGCTGTTGAGCTCCTCCATGGAGCTGGCCGTCTCCTGCAGGTTGCTGGCCGTCTCCTCGGTGCGCTGGCTCAGGTCGTGGTTGCCGGCGGCGATCTGGCGCGAGGCGACCGCGATCGACTGGCTGGTCTCGCGCACCTGCAGCATCACCTGCTCGATCTTGTGGACGAACTGGTTGAAGCCACGGGAGATGTCGGCGATCTCGTCCTCGCCGCGCACCTGCAGGCGCTGGCTGAGGTCGCCCTCGCCGGCGCCGATGTCGTTCATCGCGCGCTTGATGCCGGCCAGGCCGCTCAGCAGCGCGCCGACGGCCGCGGCCGCCACCAGCGCCGCCACCGCCGTCACCACCAGCATCGTCAGGCCCGCGTTGCGCAGCACGTCCGACAGCGCCGCCAGCGCCTCGTTGCGCTCGGCCGCGGCCACCAGCACCCAGTCGGTGCCCGGCACATCCACGGCCTTCAGGAAGAAGCGATGCTCCCCCACCTCGGCCAGCGTCGGCTCGTCGCCGTGCGCGGTCGTCAGCAGCGCGCCGTCGATCGCCGCCGACAGGTCCTTCACCGGCTTGAGCGTCAGCGCCGCGTCCGGGTGGGCGATCACGGTGCCCTGCTTGTCCAGCAGCATCGCGAAGCCGCTGGCGGTCGGCTTGATCGACTTCATCGTCGCGACGATGTCGTCCAGCGCCACGTCGGTGCCGGTCACCGCCTTGAGCTCGCCGCCCGCGCGCACCGCGCTGGCGAAGGTCACGACCAGCTTCTTGCTGGAGGCCGCCACGTAGGGCGCGGTGATCACCGGCTGGTCGGTCGCGGAGGCCAGCTTGTACCAGCCGCGGCCGGTCGGGTCGTAGTCGGCGGGACGCTGGCGGTCGGGGATGGAGATCATCCGCTTGTCAGCACCGCCGACATAGGCCAGATCCAGGCGCCCGGACTGCAGCGCCTGCGTCAGCACCGGACGGGGGTCCTCGAGCTGCGCGGCCGGCGCCATCGCGGCGACCACGTCCTTCTGCGTCTTCACCCATGCGGCAACGCCGTTGGCGTTGGCGGTGGCGAGGTCGGTCAACTGGGCCTGCACCTGGCGACGGGCGTGATCGCGCACGGCCCAGTAGCTGGCGAAGGTGGCGAGCGCGACGGCGGCGACGACGATCAGGATGCTGATCGCGATCAGGCGCGACTTGATGGTCTTCATCACGGCGGGGGTGTCCTGGGGGGATGGGGCGCCCCTCCACGGAGGGAAAGGGCAATTGAGGTTCCGGCCGCGCCGTCCATGACCTAGATCAAACGCGTGATGGCTTCTGGCGCGCGGCGGCCGGGATTGTGCGGTGAGCGCCAGTGATAACCAAGGGTTTCCACCAAGAAGACGGCCGACGCCGTGACGCTCGTCACGACGCCGGCCCAAGCGGGAGACAACGCTCCCACGGCTCAGCCATCGAGGGCGCGGGCCCTCAGTTCGATTCCTTGATGAGGCGGCCAGACTGCGCCTGCAGCGGCCGCGCGTTCATCGGGTACAGGTGCGAGAACACCGAGATCTGCTGGGTCGACAGCTGCACCGGCTGGCGCAGCACCAGCCACAGCACGCCCTCGGTGCAGGGCGGCGTCGTCAGCGAGCCCATGTAGGAGAAGTAGCCGCGCTCCGCGGGCAGCAGCTGGTTGAGGTCGATCGGCACCGGCGCGTTGTAGGTGTCGCCGCGCTCCAGCGGCAGGTGGTTCCAGACCGTCTGGATCAGCGCCTGATCCTGGCCGCGCTCCAGCAGCACCGCCAGGACGGCGAGCCGGCCCTCGGCATCCTTGTGGACGAGGTGGGCCACCATGTCGTACTGGCGGCCGTTGATGCGCTCCTCGCTGGGGCGATGGAAGTGGAACTGCTGCAGCTCGTAGCGCCGGCCCATGATCTGCAGCGAGTTGCCCGGCGCCACGTTCACCTGGACCGTGTGGCCGTTGTCCACGACCGAGAAGGCGCTGGACTTGTAGTCGAAGCGGATGCGCTCCTGGTCGACCTTGATGGTGTCGCGCAGGTCGATGGGGCTTTGCCGGGTGCCAATCGCGCATTGGCGGAATTCGGGCTCGAGCTGGCCCCAGCGGTCGGGCGCCCCTTCGCCGGTGTAGGCCCAGGGGGTGGTCGACCGGGCGGCCGAGGCCGCCGCCGCCGGCTTGGCCGCCGCGCGGCGCGCGCGCTGGTCGACCGGATTGTTCGTGCGGACGTCGGTGGGCGCCTTCTTCGCGTTCAGCTTGAGGGTGGCCGCATCGTCCTTGAGGCGCTCCGCGAGGCGGTCGCGCAGCGGCTCGCCCGCATCGACGGCGGGGGCCGCCTTGGGCGCGGGCGCGTCGGCGGCCAGGACCGGGCCGCCGAACAGCAGGGACAGACACAGGACGGCCGGCAACCAGGTGCCGAGGCCGGGACGGTGGGACATGGATCGCTCCGCAGGACTTCGGTGTGCCCGCCGTCGGCGGGATGCGCGACGGCGTCCGGACGCGGGTCCGGCGCACCCTCCCTATTTCGGAGGATCGCCGACCTTCTTGAGGGTGACCGGCGGGCGGACGTCACGCCGCGGGCGTGGACACCTCGCGCTTGACCCAGGTCCAGGCGACCAGGCCGATGCACATCATCCCGGCCGAGGCGAGGGCCAGGGTCAGCATGGAATGCATCACCAGCGGCACCAGCACGCCGGCGACCAGCCCGTTGGCGGCGCTGCCGATGCAGGCCTGCAGGGAAGACGCCATGCCGCGGCGCTCGGGCGCCTGGTCCAGCACCAGCAGCGTCACCACCGGCACCATCAGCGCCCAGCCGAAGGCGAAGCTGCTGATCAGCGGGAAGGCCCAGAACACGCTGTGCGGCAGCGTCAGGTTGCAGACGATGTTGGCGATGGACGTGAAGCCCATGATGAAGAAGCCGCGCCGGATCTGCTTGCGCGGCGCGATCTGGCCAGCCAGGCGGCCGCTGAGCCAGGCGCCGCCCATGATCCCGCCGATGCTGAACAGGAAGAACCAGAAGAACTGCGTGGGCGCCAGGCCCAGGTGCTCGCCCAGGAACACCGGCGCGGCCAGCACGTACAGGAACATGCCGTTGAACGGGATGCCGCTGGCCAGCGCCAGCAGCAGGAAGCGGCGGCTGCCCACCAGCGAGCGGTAGCCGCGCAGCAGCGAGCCGACGTGGAAGGGCTGGCGGTGGTCGCGGTGCAGCGTCTCGGGCATCAGGCGCCAGGTGACGGCGAACAGCAGCGCGCCGACGAAGACCAGGAACCAGAAGATCGCGTGCCAGTCGGCGTGGACGTAGAGGAAGCCGCCGATCATCGGCGCGATCGCGGGCGCCAGGCCGAAGAAGATCGTCACCTGGGACATCACCCGCTGCGCCTCGGAGGGCGGGAACATGTCGCGGATGATGGCGCGCGAGACCACCACGCCGGCGCCCGCGGACAGGCCCTGCACGGTGCGCCAGAACACCAGCTGGCCGATGCTGCCCGCGAGCGCGCAGCCCATCGACGACAACGCGAACACCGCCATGCCCCACAGCACCACCGGCCGCCGGCCGAAGCTGTCGGACAGCGCGCCGTGGAACAGGTTCATCACCGCGAAGCCCAGCAGGTAGCCGGACAGGGTCTGCTGCATCTCGATCGGCGTGGCGTCGAGCGCCTTGGCGATGCCGGCGAAGGCCGGGATGTAGGTGTCGATCGAGAAGGGCCCCACCGTGGCCAGCGCGGCCAGCAGGATGGCGAGGGCCCAGCGTGGCGCGCGCCACAGTTGGCTGGCTTCGGGATTCATGCGTGGGGCGATGCGAGCGTGCGAGAAGCCGCCGACGATACCCCCGCCCGGGCCGTTGCACCGGCCGTCATGCCGCCCGGGCACACCGCTTGCGGGGACGGGCGTGCGCGAGTCGCCCGGGTCCGCCGGGCGGCGGCCCGCGCTGTGGCGGCCCCCCTACACTGCGGGGCTTTTGCGGAACTTCGGGCGGAGACGGCGGTGCCAGGCGTGTTGAGCATTGGGGTGGTGGGACTGGGCGTGATGGGCCAGCGGATGCTGGCGCGGCTGGCCGGGCATGCGCGACTGCGCGTCACCCAGGTCTGGGACGAGAACCCGGTGGTGCTGGCGCAGGTGCTGGCGAACGACCCGATGCTGCGCGCCGCCAGCAGCGCCGAGGCGCTGATCCGCGAGCCCGGCCTGCACGGCCTGTACATCGCCACGCCGCCGGGGCCGCACATCGCGCTGTCCGAGCGTGCCTTCGACGCCGGGCTGCCGGTGCTGTGCGAGAAGCCGCTCACCACCGACTTCGCCGCCGCCCGCGCCTGCATCGAGCGCATCGAGCAGGAGCGGCGCCGGGCCGCGGTCAACTATTCGCTCGCGTCGTCGACCGGCCTGGCGCAGTTGCAGCTGGCCTTCGGCGCGGCGTCGCGGCGGCCGCTGGGAGCGCTGCGGGATGTGCTCATCGACCTGCGCTTCGCCGCCTGGCCGCGGCCCTGGCAGGCCGGCGCGGGCGCCTGGCTGTCGCAGCGCGCCGAGGGCGGCTTCACGCGCGAGGTGCTGTCGCATTTCATCTTCGTGCTGCAGCGGGTGCTGGGCCCGGCGCGCGTCGTGCGCAGCGAGGTCGTGTATCCGGCGGACAGCGTCGGCTCGGAGCTCTCCGTCGAGGCGGAGCTGAGCGCGGCGGGCGTGCCGGTCATGATCAGCGCGGGCATCGGCGGCGAGCGCGCCGACGACAACCGCATGCTGTGGCGCGCCAGCGAAGGCGAGATCGAGTTGCGCGACTGGTTCGGCGTGACGCAGCAGCGCCAGGGCGAGCGTGTGCAGAGCCTGGGCGACGCCGAGACCCTGCGCATGAACGGCATGACCGACCAGCTCGGTCACTGGGCCGCAATGCTGGAAGGCCGCTCGCACAGCCTCCCCGGCTTCGCCGAAGCGCTCGCAGTCCAGCAAACCATCGAAGCGATCCTTGCAGGCAAGTCCTGACACCAAACGCACCGCGTGGCCGAAGCGGTTTCGCTTTGGGATGCCCCGCTAGGCGCGAACCGGAGCCATAGCTCAGCTATGGTGAGGATTCGCAACGATGCGGGGAGCCCAAAGCGAAGCCGAGGCGGCCACGCGGTTAAACTCTCGCCCCGTGAAGTAAGCCAGACCGCCGCTGGTGCGATCGTGGAAACACGGCACTGGAGGAAGGTCCGGACTGCATAGAGCGGCGTAGCAGCTAACGGCTGCCCGGCGAAAGCCGAGGATCAGAGCAACAGAGACGAGTCGGGACCGGTGCAAGCCGGTTTCGGGTGAAACGGGCAATCTCTACGCGCAGCAACACCAAGTAGGCCAGCGTTGATGCGGCTCGCAGAGCTGGCGGGTAGGTGGCACCGAGCCGGGCAGTGATGCCCGGCCCAGATGAATGGCGGTCACGCGGCGAATCGCAAGAGGAGCCGCGCACAGAATCCGGCCTATCGGCTTGCTTCACCTTTATGACGATTTGCAAGCGAACGTTGGCTTGCAAAGGCTTTCAGGGATTTCCCGCGCGTTGGGCACATCGGTTGCTACCGTGCAGGCATGCAGATCGAACCCCTGGACCCCCACAGCCCCGCCGCGAGGTCCCTGCTGGCGCAGTCGGACGCGTACATGGCGGCCCTCTACCCCGGCGAAAGCAACCACCTCTTGGATCCCCAGGCGCTGGCCCAGCCGCAGGTGCGCTTCATCGGCGTCTGGCTCGCGGAATGGCTGGCCGGCTGCGCCGCGGTGAAGGTCGTCGACGACGATGCCGACGGCCCCTACGGCGAGATCAAGCGGGTGTTCGTCCAACCGCATTTCCGGGGACGCGGCATTTCCAAGGTGCTGATGGAAGAGCTCGAGTCCCATCTCAGGGCACAAGGCATCGGACTGGCGCGCCTGGAGACCGGCGTGCACCAGCCGGAGGCGCTCAAGCTCTACGAGCGCCTGGGTTATGACCGCCGCGCTCCCTTCGGCGACTACACCGACGACCCGCTGTCCGTCTTCATGGAAAAGCGCCTGTCGGCCTGAGGCCGCCCTCCCCCCTAGAACCTAGTCCCCTCGACGAGTTCCCCCGCCCTGGGGGACGGGCGACGGCCACGCGGGCCGGCGTCGACATACCGTGTGGGCTGCCCGGTTTTCCCGCAGCAGCACCGCCCCATGGCCCCGACCGACCGCCACGCCCCCAAGCTCGCCTCGATCGAGGCCGCCCGCGCGATCGCCGCGCTGGCGGTGGTGCTGATGCACGCGACCCACCTGATGCGGGTGCCGCAGTTCTCGGGCCAGGTCGCGCTCGGCGGCCTGTTCGACTTCGGTTATGCCGGCGTCGACTTCTTCTTCGTCCTGAGCGGCTTCATCATCACCTTCGTCCACCACGCGGAGCTCGGCGGCGGCGCGGCGCGCTGCCCGGGCTACCTGTGGAAGCGCTTCGTGCGCGTGTTCCCGATCTACTGGATGGTGCTGGCGATGACCGCCGGCCCGTCGATCCTGGCCCGTCTGGCGACCGGGCGCACGCCGATCTCGGAACTGGGCGCCGAGGACCTCCCCGGCACGCTGCTGCTGTGGATCGGCGGTGGCACGCCGGAATACGTCGGCGTGGCCTGGTCGCTGCAGTACGAGGTGCTCTTCTACCTGAGCTTCTGCGTGCTGCTGCTGCACCTGCGCGGCGGCCTGGCGCTGTACGCGCTGTGGGCCGCGCTGGTGGTCGCGCAGGCCTTCGGCCAGTTGCCGGCCGCCCTGCCCTGGAAGCTCGGCGATCCGCACTGCCTGCAGTTCCTGATGGGCGTCGCCACCGGGCTGATGGCGCGCCACGCGACGCTGCCGCTGGTGCGAGGGCAATGGCTGCTGGCGGCCGCGGCCTTCGCCGCCGCGGTGCTCTATGAACGGCTCGGGCCGCAGGGGCCGCATGCCTTCGGCGGCCGCGTGGCGCTGGGGCTGGCCTCGGCGCTGGTGCTCGCGACGCTCGTGGCGATGGAGCGACGCCGGCCGGTGCGCGTGCCGGCGCTGCTCGTCCAGCTGGGCGCGGCCTCGTACTCGCTGTACCTGGCGCACTGCCTGCTGATCAACATCGTGCTCGCGTCGATGGCCAAGGCCGGCCTCTATCACGCGCTGCCCGAGGCGCTCGTCTTCTCGATCGCGGTCCTGGCGGCCGTCACCGGCGGCTGGCTGATCGGGCGCTGCCTCGAACTGCCGGTGGTCGCGTGGCTGCGGCGGCGGCGCTCGCCACCGGCCGTGCCCGCGCCCGCGATCGCGGCCTGAGCGCGCCGCTCGTCACTCCTCGTTGTCGCCGCTGCCGCCCGTCTGGTCGTTGCGCTTTTCCGCCTGCTTCAGCAGCGGGGCCTCCAGGCGCGCCATGCCGTCGATGAAGCTGTCCACCGGCTGCGGCGTGGCGACGCGCAAGGCCGGCGGCGGCAGGGTGGCCATGTAGTTGGGACCGAGCCAGTACTGCTGCTCGGTACGCCGGCCGACGGTCAGCACCAGGCCGACGACGCACATCGCGCCGATGCCCACCGCCAGCCGCCGCGACGCGCGCGGCCACACCACCGTCGCATGCCACCACAGCAGCAGCGCGGCGCCGACCGACATCACCAGCGTCTCCAGCGCCAGCAGCCGCGGCAGGTTGAACATGTAGGCCAGCAGCGGCAGCAGCAGGTCGAAGAGCTGCATCGCCACCGTCGCCACCAGCGCCCGCCACAGGTGGGCGCCAAACGCGAACCAGTGCCGGAAGAGCTGCGTCACCAGCGCCCACAGCGCGGCCCAGATCAGCGCCACGCCCACCGGCGCCAGCAGCGCGCTGACGGTGTCGACCCAGGTCGCGCTGCCGTCGTTGGCGGCCCAGTTCGAGCCCCACAGCAGCAGCGCCCAGACCGCCAGCAGCGCCGGCAGCGCCCACGACGGCCGGGCGTCGCGCCGCACCGGCTCGTCGGCGCGGTTCATCGGCTTTTCCGCCGGCAGCGGGTCCAGCGAGGTGCGCAGCCGCAGCCGGGTCGTGCCCAGTTGCAGGAGCGCCGACGACGGCCAGGCCGCGCGGCTGCCGGCGGCGATCCGGTGGCCGTCGAGCCAGCCGCCGTTGTGGCTGGGCAGCAGCTCCAGCACCGGGCCCGAGGCGGCCGGCGCCGCATCCGTCCCGGCGTCGTCCCAGTGCAGCAGCGCATGGGCGCCGGCCAGGTGCGGATCGGCCAGCACCAGGTCGCAGTCGGGCGAGCGCCCGATGCGCAGCGGCCAGGCCCGCACCTTGTGGGTTTCCCGGCAATGACCGTCCCGGTCGACGATCTCGATCACCGCGTCCATGCGAATCCTTGCAGGTAATGACGCGTCAGCTGGGTGGCATTCGCGAAGCTGACGCCGCGGGCGTCGAAGCGGCCCAGCGCGCCCTCGGTCGCGGCGTCGACGTTGGTGACCAGCACCGTCAGGTCGAACAGCCCGTCGAGCTTGCGGTAGGCGCGCAGGCAGGCGACCGCGCGCAGCGGCGGGCCGTCCTTCTGCTGGACGAAGTCCTCGCGGCAGTACGGCGCGGTGCGGTCGCGGTCGGGACCGCCCAGGCGCTCGTTGCGGAAGCTGGCCGAATAGATCGTCGAGAAGCGGACCGCGCCCAGCTTGCTGCCGTCGTAGACCTCCTCGGTCACGCCGAAGTAGCCGGTCTGCAGGGACTCGCTGATGAACAGCGCGTGCTCCATCCGGCATTGCGTGCGCTGCATCTGCAGGCCCTGCGCGTCCGCGGAGGTGCCGCTGCCCCAGCAGCGCATGTACTGCTCCTGCGGGATCGGGAAGCGGTAGCGCGGGTGCGTCAGCGTGCGCCAGGGCTGGGCCAGGAAGTTGCGCGACAGCTCCTCCTGGTAGGCCATCAGCTGCTCGCGCAGCTTGGGCCAGGCCGCGCCCTTCATCGGCGCGGCGTCGCGGCTGCGCGCCAGCAGCGCGGCGGCGTGCTGCGCCGGCACCAGGAAGCTCATCTGCTGCGCGAAGATCATCGTCGACACGTTGATGCCGACGATCTCGCCGTCCTCGTCCAGCACCGGGCCGCCGCTCATGCCGGGGTTGATGGAGCCGGAGTAGTAGATCAGCGGATCGAAGCTGCGCTCGACCAGGCCGTTGTAGGTGCCCTCGACCACGGCGAAGGCGACGTCGTGCGGGTTGCCCATCGAGTAGATGCGCTCGCCCTTGGCCAGCGGCTGGTCGGCCTTGCGGAAGGCCAGCGGCGTAGCCGTCATGCGCGCGACGACGCCCTTGGGATCGGCCTTGGCATCGCCGCCCTTGGCGACGATGCGCAGCAGCGCCAGGTCGCGGCGGGCATCGAAGTCGAGCAGGACGATGTCGCCGCCGTCCCCTTCCGGGGTCTGGTACTGCAGCCGGTAGCGCTCGGGCTCGAGCGCATGCTGGCTGATCACGTGGTAATTCGTGATGACGTGGCCCTGCGCGCTGACGACGAAGCCGGACCCCACCGAGGCCTGGCTGCCGTTGAAGAGCGTGCGGACCTGCAGCAGCTGGGCGCGGCTGCGGTCATAGAGCCGGCGGGCGCTGGCGGAGACCGGGGCCGAGGCTATCGCCTGGCTGGCCGCGGCCGTGCCGGGCTGCGGGGCGCTGGCGGGCGGCGCAACGACGGACGGCGCAACGACGGACGGCGCGACGACGGGCGGTGCGGACAAGGGAGGCCGCTGCGGCGAGGGCGCCGGCTGGGCCTCCGGCGCGGGGCGCGTCTGCGCCGCGGCGGGCAGGCCGAGCGCCACCGCGACCAGCAACGTGGCCGCCCGGGCGAGGGCCCGCCCAAGGGTGAGAGGATTTCGCGACAACGCAGCAGACTCCAGGAATGAGCGAACGCCGCATGCTAGCGGCTTTGCGTCGCCTCAGGGCTGCTGCGGGCGCTCGCCGGCCGGCGGTTCCTCCGGAGTGGCGGACTGCCGCGGGCGCCGGTCGCCGGGCCAGGGGCCGAACAGCGGTTGCGGCATGCGCACCGGCGTGACGTCCAGGTACAGGTTGACCACGGTGTAGTCCTCGGGGCCGAGCTCATCCGTGCTCCAGCCGATGCTGCCGGGGCCCTTGTAGAGGCGGAAGAGGAAGCCGAGGTCGGCCAGCGCGTCGCCCGCCTTGGGCGCCGCCTCGAAGCTCAGGCCGCGGAACTCGGGCTGCACGCTGTCGATGAGGATGGACATCGCCGTCGAGATGGTCGAGTCGCCCAGCATGTCCGTGTAGAACTGCGGCAGCGTGTAGTAGGGCTTGTAGTCCGGCGCGCCGGGCTCCAGCTTCTGGCCGCGCAGCTTCAGCGCCGAGGGCGTCACGCCGCGCGTGCGCAGGTTCATGCGGTCGCCGTGATCGAGGTAGGTGAGCCTGGCGTTCTTCAGGTTGAAGACGCCGAGCGCGCGGTCCGAGCTCGCCTCGCTGAGGTCGACCAGCAAGGCGCCCTTGTGGCCGAGGACCTCGACCTCGTCGCCGCGGATCACGGCGGCGGAGTTCTCGTCCACGCCCAGACCCAGCTGGTAGCCCTTGGCCAGCATCAGCGGCACCATGCGGCCGAAGCGGCCGCGCTTGAGGAAGTGCTGGTCGACGAACAGCCCCGGCCCGACGAAGCCCAGCCCGCGGTCGATCTGCTTGCCCTCCTCCCACTGGCCCTTGAGGATGCTGATCACGCTGGGCGCGTCGCGGAACATCACCGTGCTCATGATCGCGGCCCCCGCCGAGGTGCCGGCCACGACGCCGCCCTTGCGGTAGACGTCCCAGATGGCATCGAGCATCGGCGTCGAGTGGCCGCCCGGGAAGAGCACGTCGACGATGCGTTCCTGCGAGCCGCCGGTGAAGAAGATGCCCTTGGCGTTGCGCACCTTGGCGATCAGCGCGGCGTCGCGCACCACCTTGTTCAGGTCGACCCACGAGAACTTCGGCGCGACCGGCAGCGCCTCCGCGACCGCGCCGCGGCGCTGCAGCTGCTCGACCACCTGCTTGGCGCTGGCCTCCGGGTCCTCGGCGGCCGTGCCGAAGACGACGAAGCGTGCGCCGCGCCCGCCCGCCAGCGCGATCAGCCGGTTCCAGACCTCGTCGTTGTCCGCCTTCAGGGCGCCGCCGATCGCCATCGCGTGGCCTTTAATGGGGACATCCGCGCCAGGGCCAGGCGTTGCCTGGGGAACGGACGCCGCGGGCGCTGCCGGCGCAGGGGCGACGACGGCGGGCTTGGTCGCGGCCGGTCTGGCGGGCGTCGGCGCGCCGGGAGCGGCCGCCCGGGCCGTCATCGCGGCCAGGACCAGCACCAGGCCGAGGGCGCCGGCTACGCGACGCAGGGAACAGCGATCGAACATCGTCAAGGCCTCACGCCGCGGACCGGCGGCATCACGTAACCGGAGGAAGCCGCCCCAATGACGGGGCGGATCGGACGAAGGGGGGAGCACAGGAGGGCAACGATAGCGTCGCGTCCCCACCGACAGGTGACTGTTGGTCACACCGCAGTTGCTTCGTCGCGACTGTCGCGGGAGATCACCCTTGCCGGTGCCGGGCCGGTCCCTAGACTGGTCCGTCAGAGCCATCCCCCAACGGCCTCAGGGAGCCCGCCATGACCGTCCCTTCCCCCCGTGTCGCCAAACGTCCGCCGTGCCCACCGAGCCTGCCGCGAGCCTGCGCGGTCGCCGCGCTGGGCGCGCTCTGCGGCCTTGCGCAGGCGCAGGTCGCCGCGCCGGAGGCCGCCGCCTCCGCCCCGCCGCAACAGCTGCAGCGGGTGCAGATCACCGGTTCCGCGATCAAGCGCATCGCCGACGAGGGGGCGCTGCCGGTGCAGGTGCTGACCCGCAACGACATCGTCAAGGCCGGCGTCACCACCGCGGCCGAGCTGATGGCGACGGTCTCCTCGCTCAGCAACAACCTCACCGACGGCGTCAGCATCGGCACCGGCGGCTTCCGCGACCAGATGGGCTTCAATTCGGCCAACCTGCGCGGCCTGGGCACCTCGTCGACGTTGGTGCTGCTGAACGGCCGGCGCATGGCCAACTTCGCCTCGCCGGGCGACGACAACGGCGTCGACCTCAACAACATCCCGGCCGCGGCGATCGAGCGCGTCGAGGTGCTGCTCGATGGCGCGTCCGCGATCTACGGCACCGATGCGATCGGCGGCGTCATCAACTTCATCACCCGCAAGGACTACCAGGGCCTGCAGCTGGACGTCTACGCGGGCAAGTCCGGCGAGGGTGGCGCGGGCAAGCGCACCGCGTCGATCGCCGCCGGCCATGGCGACCTGGCGCGCGACGGCTTCAACCTGATGGGCGTGCTGGACCTGCAGAAGACCGGCGCGCTGCGCACCTCGCAGCGCGACTTCATCTCCGACCTCCGCATTCCGGAGCGACTGCCGCACCTGCTGTCCTCGGCCAGCTTCCCCGGCAACATCCGGCTCTCGGGCGACCAGCGCGACTACCTCGAGTCGCAGGGCTTCGCGATCAATGGCCGGCCCATCACCACGCGCACGATCAACCTGAGCGCGCCGACCTGCCAGCCGCCGCACTCGCTCTACCTGCCTGACGGCATTGGCGGCGTCGACGGCTGCACCTACGACTACATGCGCGACCTGGAGCTCTATCCGAAGACGGACAAGGGCAGCTTCCTGGGCCGCGGCGTGCTCAAGCTGGGCGACCGGCACGAGGCCTTCATCGAGGCGGCCTACACCCGCAGCAAGAGCTGGTACGTCGGCACCAGCAACCGGATCGACGCGGACCTGGATGTCTCGATGATCCCGGCGCTGGCGGCGACCGGCCTGGGCGACGCGCTGCCGGACGACCGGCTCATCACCGTGCGCACCCGCATGCTGGAGGCCGGCCCGCGCGCGAGCGAACTCACCAGCACCGGCAGCCGCATCGTCGTCGGCATGACGGGCACGCTCGGCGCCTGGGACTACGACTGGGGCTACAACCACAGCGTCAACCGCGTGTCCGACCGCGACGTGCGCGGCTACCTGCCCTACACCGAGACGATGCAGGCCTTCGCGGACGGCCTGCTCAATCCCTTCGGTCCGTCGAGCGAGGCCGGGCTGGCCTTCCTGCGGGACAACAACATCAACCAGGAAGTGCGCCGCGCCCGCGGATCGATGGACAGCCTCGACGCCAAGTTCACCCGCAGCCTGGCCAAGCTGGGCGGCGGCGACCTGGCGATCGCGCTGGGCGGCGAACTGCGGCGCGAGAAGTCCTCGTCGGCGGCGAGCGACCTGCTGATCTCGGACGAGATCGTCGGCGACCCGACGCCGGGCGACGCGCAGTTCACCAGCAATTCCCGCAAGGTGTGGGCGGCCTATGGCGAACTGCTCGCGCCGATCACCAAGGCGTGGGAGTTGCAATTCGCGCTGCGCCACGACCATTACCAGAAGGTCGGCGCCACGACCAATCCGAAGGTCAGCCTGCGTTATGCGCCGCTGGACAACCTGACCTTCCGCGCTTCGGCCGGGACCGGTTTCCGCGCGCCGTCGATGAACGACCTGTACCGCTCGGTGAAGACCGGCGAGACGGCGACGCTGCCCGATCCGGTGTGCATGCGCGAGAACGACAACGACCTGGGTTTCTGCGCCAACAACTGGGAGACGCGGACCTATTCGAATGCCAACCTGAAACCGGAGAAGTCGCGGCAGTTCTCGATCGGCATGCTCGCGGATCCGACGCCGGCATGGAGTTTCGGCCTGGACTACTGGCGCATCGAGAAGCGCGACCTGATCAGCACGCTGGGCGACGACGTGATCCTCGCCAACCTCGACAAGTACGAGCCGCTGGTGCACCGCTACAACGAGGACGAAGGCATTGCGGGCTGCGACTACGACCCCGACGACTCCGAGATCTGCTTCATCGAGTTGCGCAAGGAGAACCGCGGCAAGCAGAAGGCGTCCGGCCTGGACATCACGCTGCAGTACCGCTCGCCGGCGACCGCGATGGGGCGCTTCGGCGTCAAGCTGGTGGGGACGTTGACGCTGAGCTCGAAGAAGCAGACCGGCGACGGCGATCCCTACATCAGCAACCTCGGGCGCTTCGTCACCGACGGCGTCGTGCAGCGGTGGCGGCATCGGGTCAACTTCGATTGGTCGCGCGGTCCGTGGAGCATCAACCTCGCGAACTCGTTCTACAGCGGCTACGACGACCAGAACTCGGCGATCGATACCAACACGGGGCTGGTGGTGGGGAAGAACAAGGTCAAGGCGTATTCGCTGTGGGACCTGTCGGGCGGCTGGGAAGCGACCACCGCGCTCACGCTGCGGGCGGGGGTGAAGAACCTGTTCAACACGGCACCGCCGTTCTCGAACCAGGCTTACTTCTTCATTTCGGGCTATGACCCGAGCTATACGGATCCGCGGGGGAGGTTCTTCTACTTGGCGGCGTCGTATCAGTTCAGGTGAGCGGGAATGGCGTGAGGTGCGGGGGTCGAGACTGGCTGAGGCGATGACCGGTCTGCCGGCGTTTCAGCGGTGCTACGGTTCCTCGTACAAGGCGAGCCCACAATTACCGCAGCATCGCTTCGCGCCGAGGCGAGGCTCTTGAGCAGCGAGCCAAGGGCTTCTGCATCGAGGGCACGGCCAACGCGAAATACGAAAGGCCGCCCAACCCCACGCCATACACCAGAGCGAGATGCCGCCGAAGAAGACAAGCTCTCCGGAGAGACCGAGCATCAGCTTCGTGATAACGAGCAACAGGATGGTGCCTGGCAGTCCCAATACCAACAGCAAACCGGCGGTCCAGTTCCTTCGACGGTACTCATTCCATGCGCCAGAGACGTTCGGGCTCGACATGCGCCTGAGGATAGCAAGTTGCTGTCCGCTTCCGGCCCAAGCCGCGGCGACGTGTCTACGCATCTAGACTCGCCGCTCACCAGAGATTGGCAGCACAAGGGCGCACAACGCAGGCCGCCCTGAGGGCGGTGGCTGCAGAGTAGTCGTCAAGCCTCATCGCGGAGTAGTTTGGCCTCGGGGTGCGTCGCCATGTAATGGGCCGCCTGCTCAGGCGTGATGCCCACCAGAATAGTTGCAGTGCTGTCCCAGCAGACCAACTCGAACAGTGCGCCATCCAGTTGCGGCGTCAAGGCATTGGCATCCCGCCAGAATCGCGCATTTCCGTCCGCAGCCGGCGGCCGTAGCACCTCAACACGCTTGTCGCACGGGAAAGCACTGAATACGCCCCACATGAACTGCAGGTTGGAATACAAGAGGCATCGAGCCAGCTCTGGACCTGTCACCCAGCCGTCGGCCTGGGGAAGGCCATCAAAGGTAATGTTCGTCTCGATGTCACTCACGTACCAGTCAAACTCGGATGCGTCGACGCCGAGGGCGCGCAAAGTGCCACCGACGTCCGTGAAGTACGGGACTGCGTTCGTTGATTCGAGCAAGACGTTCATGACCGTCTGAAGTGAAATGTTGCCGCGAGGAGCGACCTTACCGCGGATAGGCTTGCAACGGACATAAGGCACCAAATTGAAACCCATCGAGCTAATGATCGTTCTCGCGTGGCTGCTCGCGCCGTTTTTGATCGTCGCTGCGGCGATCTTCGTCGTCTGTCAGCGCACGGAACTTCGCGCAGCGCGAGCGCGGAACGCAGCGGGGCTTGTCATCTTGTGCGCTCTATCAGCCTTGATGTCGTTAGGGGCGCTCATGTGGGGACCGCCGATACTCGGTCAATACATCGGCATGCGTGATGAGCCTTTCATGTGGGCGCCATTCGCTGGTCTGGCTGTCGCTGTGTCGTTGCCCATTGCGCTGCGGTGGACCAGATGTCGTAAGTGACTACCTCTCCCGGTCCAGGCGGAAGCCGCAGGTGGCTTCGTAGCGGGAGCGGACGCGGCGGGATAACCTAGGGCGATGGACGGCGTCGCTTCTTCGCTTGTGATGGCTATTGGGATGACGATGGCCTTGGTTGCTGCAGCTCAGATGGCAAGCACCATTCTGTTGTGGAGCAGGCATCCAACTGAAGCCCGACTCGCATTTGGATTCTGGTCTTCAGTACTAACCCTGCTTGCCAGCATCCCGCTGTTCGCTCTGTCCCTCCTGCTGACCTTGACATCAGTTGGTTGGTGGCCGGCTCTGATCTGTCTAGGGCTTGTCGGCTGGGCCACTGGCTTGCTGGCTCGTGCCATCGAGTCAAGGCGATTGGCTCGACAAGCGACCAAGAGGCCCATGTTTCGAAGGTAGTCCACACGCTATGCCCACTCCCAGCTTGAAGCGCAGGTTCGCCTCGCAGCGAGGCTGCGGGAAAACGCGTCCTCATTGCGAGGTGGCTGAGAATCGACCTCTCAGATCGACGCAGGATCGGCGATCGGCGCCTCGCTAATGGTGTCGAGACCCCGAGAACGGACCGTTGGAGGAGTTTTCACACAGCCTCCAGCGAAACCAGACCCTTGCCGGGGCGGAGGATGACATCCGAAAGCGGTCGACTGCATTTGGGATTTGACTCAGTTAGTCCCTGACTCCTTCAGCGTCGCAACGGATCTCAGCATTGACAGCGAGCGCTTTCGCAGTCGTTGAGCGAGATCAGCGATCGCAGCAAACGAACCACACCCCCCCGGATGGGCGGCGCCATAGGCGCCCTCGCCCCCATACAGTTGGACGCAACCGATCGAGCCGAAGACTACAAATCAATACCATCTTCGGTGTGGCCCGCTGACAAGGAGGAAGCTGGTGACGATCCTGCAAGAGATCCATGCGTGGTCTAAGGGCCTTGCACGCTGGCAGCAAGATGCCATCGCTAAGCTCTATGGCGATCGCACGCTCAGTGCTGCCGATCTGGACCATCTCTACGCCTTGGCCAAGTCCGAGGTGGGCATCCCTGATCCTGAGAGTCGCCAGGCGCAACGGCTCGAGGACACAGAGGTGGCACCGAAGGTCGATCCCAGCCGCTTGGTCCTGCTGACGGCCATCAAGGATCTGCAGAACGTCAACGCATTGGCCAGCGGCACGTGTCTGCCGATCTCACGGACGGGCATGACGGTCATTTACGGCGAGAACGGCGCCGGAAAGTCCGGCTATTCGCGCGTGTTCAAGCACGCCTGCCGCGCGCGCGATCGCCGCGAATCGATCCTGCCGGACGCCAACCTTGAGCCCAGCAAGTGCGGGCCGGCGAGCGCGGTGTTCGAGGCGAATATCGACGGCGAGGCAATCGATCTGCCATGGCAGGTCGGGGCCGAATCGCCGGCGCCTCTATCAGACATCTCGATCTTCGACTCGCATTGCGCGCGCGCCTACATCGACAACCAGGGCGACTTCGCCTATGCCCCATACGGCCTGGACATCCTTGAGGGACTGGTTGGGGCCTGCACCAAGCTGAAGGCCCGCGCCACGGCCGAAAAGGCCGCCAATGCCCCGAGCGATGCGGCCTACGCCGTCCTCATGCGCGAGCAGACCGAGGTCGCCAAGAAGCTAGTCGGTATTCCGGCCAGGACCAAGGCAGAGGACATTGAAGCGCTGGCAACGCTCAGCGAGGCTGAGGTGGCACGGCTCGAATTGCTCAACAAGACTTTGACCGAAACCGATCCGAAGCAGAAGGCTTTGGCACTGCGCCAAAAGGCCAGTCGCCTGGGAGACCTGAAGGCACGTGCGGCGGCTGCGGCGGACGCCGTGAGCGCGGAGCGAGTTACTGCGCTCCAAGAACTGGTTCATAAATCCAACGTCGCTAAGTCGGCCGCTGAACTAGCAGCCAGGGAGTTCAAGGCGACACCGGGTCAATTGCCCGGCACCGGTGGAGAGGAGTGGAAGGCGCTCTTCGAGGCCGCACGCGCGTTCTCGACCATCAGCCATGCGGGTCATGCCTTCCCAAGCCTTCCCACCGAGGCCGCGTGTCCCCTTTGCCAGAACACCCTTGGACCGGAGGGGCTCGCACGGCTGTTGCGCTTTGACGCCTTCTTTCAGGCTGCTGCGGAGAAGGCGGCCAAGCACGCAAGGGAAGCCGCCGCGGCGCCGTTCCTCGCTATCAAGCAGGCGAACCTCGATTTAATGTTCCGCGACGCCCTAGTCGAGGAACTGACCGAAATCGCGCCGGCCGTTGCCGAGGCCTGTGCAGCCGTTCAGGAGGTTCTCAAAGCGCGGCAGCAAGCGGTGGTCCATGCGGCGTCCGGAAAACTGGGCTGGGAAGCCGTGCCCAAGTTCACTGCCGATCCACAGCTTGGCCTCGCGGAGGTCGTCGACAGTTTGTTGAGCCAAGCCAAAACGCTCGATGCCACGGCCGACGAGAAGCTCAAGTCGGCGATGGCCGCGGAGCGGATTGAACTCGACGCACGCCGCCGCCTTGGTGAGGTCAAGACTGCCGTCCTCGAGGCGATGACCAAGCACGCGTACTGCCACAAGCTCCAATCCTGCATCGACGGCATGGACACGCGAAGCATTTCGCGGAAGTCCACGGAACTCTCGCGCACGACGGCGACCCAGGAACTTGCGAACGCTCTCAATGAGGAACTCAAACTGCTCAAAGTCCATCACCTGCAGGTCGCGATGAAGTCCGAATCGCCCGGCGGCCGGACGCAGTTCAAGCTCACGCTGCAGTTGCCAGGCGGTGGCCCGCCTGCGGCCATCCTCAGCGAGGGTGAACAGCGGGCGATTGCCATCGCGTCATTTATGGCCGAGATCCGGCTGGGCAAAGGCCGAGGCGGCATCGTGCTCGACGACCCGGTCTCGTCACTAGATCACCGCCGCCGGTGGGAAGTTGCAGAGCGCTTGGTGAAGGAATCGTTGGCGCGGCAGGTCATCATCTTCACCCACGACATCTACTTCCTGCTCATTCTCGAACAGAAGGCGCAGGAGGCGGCAACAGCCCTCACCAAGAACTACATCCGCCGCACCGCGCAGGGGTACGGCGTGTATTCGGAGAACTTGCCTTTCGACGTGCTCGGCACAAAAGATCGACTCGGCCGCCTTCGGCAAATGCTGGTGGCCGTGCGCAAGACGGCGAAGGAGGGCGACGAAGAGCTTCAGCGCCAACTGACGGCCAAGTGCTACGGCCACCTGCGCCTAGCCTGGGAGCGTTGCATCGAAGAGGTGCTGCTAAATGGCGCAGTGCAGCGTTTCGGCGAGGGCGTCGCCACGCTGCGCCTTAAGGGCGTCACCGTCACTGATGGCGACTACAGCGAGATCTATGCGGGCATGACCAAGTGCTCCAAGTTCGAGCACGACGCCGCGGCCACGGTGGGCAGGCTTCCTGTGCCCGAACCGGACGAACTCAGCGAGGACATTGAGCGCCTGGCCAACTGGCGCGATCTGCTCGACAAGCGAGTGAAGGAAGTCGCCAAGACGCGCGGTTGATCTCATTGCACTGACTACAGGGCGACGCATCGGCAAGGTGCCATTAGGTGTCAGACCGCCTGCATACACAGAACCCAGTTCCGAAGGCGAAACTCATTGGGTGCATGAGGGATGCCAAGAACGGCTGCTATCAGCCTGACGCGCACCTCGACTACGCAGCAACAGTGCTCCTACGCTTCAGCAACACGCCCGTCATGGCCAAGCAGAGAATTACCGACATGACGGAGCCCTCGGCGCAGAAGGCACCGCCGGACAGTCAAGTTAGACCTCCCCGATTGACCGGACATTGCGATTGGAATCAGGGCCTCCTGTACAGGGATCCAGGCGAAGTGCAGCGCGGTGCGAAGCTATATCCACTAGCTCAGTCGGTAGGCTGCTGCAAACAACAGACTGAGTTCCGCCCGATTGGGCCTCCCAGTTCTTACCGGCTTGCTCCATCTCTTCGTCGCGCCATGTTCAATCGTTCAGGCTCTCTGTCCGACTCGCCCACTAGTCGACGTTCCATGGCGGCAGTGCCACTGTCATCTCCGCGCGCCGAGGCCATTCGGAAGATCTCGCTTGGAGACCGCATCGATACGGGAATATCTGGAAGTCCGATGCGAGCCTGCTCACGCATCATCCCGCGCCCGGCGCTCGTTTCCTGAATGGGTTCCACGCGTCGCGAGAAACCGACTCCACGATCTCTTCCCCATGACCATCCGATTTCTGGCTGAGGCTCCTCGCTCCGCCATCGCCTTGGCCGCTATACGCCTGCTGGTACCCGTTGCCTGTTGGACGGCTTTCGCCGTGTGGAGCAACTACTCAGCGGTGCTCATCGCCGGCGTTGCCGTCTCGTTCTCCGCCCTGTCTCTCTGGGCAATCGCATCGCGTGGCCGGTGGCGGGAGGTCGAGCTTGGCGCAGATGAGATAGCCTTCACGGACAGCAAGTCGACGGTGCGGGTTCAGCGCAGGAACATCGTCGCGCTTACCGTGCGTGACGCTGGCATTGCCATCAAGTGGACCTCGCCGCTGAAGCCTCGCGTCGCCATACTCGCCAAGGAGCGCTTCAGGCCCGACGCCTGGGCCCAATTGAAGACGGCGCTTCAACCATGGGCCACTCGGCCCTGATCGCCATCCGACCACTCATGAGCGCGAACCCGTACGCATCTCCAGACTTCCAAGTCGCAGACCTTCCTTCCCGACAGGCGTCCTCGGAGCCCCCGTTCTTTGCCGTCTCGCTGTCCAAGCTCGTCGTCATGAGCGTCTGCACGCTCGGCCTGTATGAGATCTACTGGTTCTATCGCAACTGGAGATGCATCAGGCACCGGGAGCAAAGCAACATCGCACCGGCGCTGAGAGCGCTGGTCGCGCTCTTCTATTGCTACCAGTGCTTTTCCCGGATTCGCGCTTACGACATCGAGAAAAATGGCAGCTCGCCCCTCGCCGCCGGGAGCTTGGCCGTCGGTTGGATCGTCGCCACCTTGCTCTGGAAGCTTCCAGATCCGTACTGGTGGCTCTCGCTGCTCGCTTTCGCATTCCTCCTTCCCGTGCAGGCGTGCGCGAACAGGTTGAATGCGCAGGTGAGCCCACTCCACAAGCGCAATGCGTCCGTACGCGGCTGGGACTGGCTGGCCGTGATTCCCGGGGGCGCACTTCTGCTGCTCGCGTTCCTTGGAACACTACTGGCCCCTTGACCGGAGTGAGCGTACCGAGGACTCGGTCCAGGCCTTTCATCGAGTGGAAGCCCCGCCGCTTCGCGCCGGTCAAGCCGCCGGTCGTCCACGTGGCCCGCTCGCGGCGGCGCCCTACCCCCTCAACCTCTCCACCGCCAGGTCAATGAACGCCCTCACCTTGCGCGACGCTCGCTTCCCCTGATGCTGCAGCGCCTGCACCGGCACGGCGGGTGGCGCGCACTTCGGGAGCACCTCCACGAGCGCGCCTGAAGCGATCTGCTCCTCGACCATGTACGACAGCACTCGCGTGACGCCAAACCCATCGCACGCCGCCGCAATGGCGTGGTCATTGCTGTTGGTGGCGAGTCGAGCGCGTATCGGCACGGCGACGATCGGCGCGTCCACGCCCGCGCCCTCACGGAATTTCCACTCCGATCCAGGCTCCAGCCCAAGCGCCGCGATCACCGAGTGCTTCGCGAGATCCTTCAGCTGCTTCGGCGTCCCGCGCTGCTTCAGGTACGCGGGCGACGCGCACAGGATGCGCCGCACCGAGGCCAGTGGCGTCGCGTGGAAGGAAGCATCCGGCAGGTCACCGATGCGGATCGCCACGTCCACGTCCTCGCTCAGCAGGTTGACATTGCGATCCAGGAAACGGCACTCGACCTCGGTCTCCGGATAACGCGCCAGGTAGGCCAGCACCACCTCGTTCAGCTTGAGCCGCCCGTACATCACTGAAGCGCTGACGACGAGCTTGCCGCGCACCGCGCCGTGCGAACCACTCGCCGCCTGCTCGATTTCCTCCAGCTCGCCGAGCACGCGCCGGCAGTCCTGCGCGTAGCGCTCGCCGACCTCGGTGACCTTGACCACGCGCGTGGTGCGCAGCAGCAGGCGCACGTTCATCGCCGCCTCGAGCTCGCTCACCGCGCGCGTCACCACCGGCGCGGACACGCCGAGCCGCCGCGCCGCCGCGGAGAACCCGCCCTCCTGAACGACGGCCACGAAGATGGCCATGGCATCGAGCTTGTCCATATCTTTTCTGATCCAGAAAGAGTCATTTCCCAGCCGCGCCGATTCTCTCCGCGGAGCGCGAGGGCCACCATCCGCTCACCCTCAACCCACCGGAGAACCGCCATGAGCCGCATCCACGTCGTCGAACCCGCCACCGCCACGCCCGAGCAGAAAGCCCTGCTCGACGCGATCCAGGGCCAGCTCGGCATGGTCCCCAACTTCCTGAAGGTCTTCGCCAACTCGCCCACCGCGCTCCAGGCCTTCCTCGGCCTGTACGGCATCGCCAACGGCGGCAGCCTGGACCCGCTGGACCGCGAACGCATCGCCCTGGCGCTGGCGCAGCAGAACGGCTGCCAGTACTGCGTCTCCGCGCACACGGCGATCGGGCGCAAGACCGGCCTGTCGGCCGAGGAGATCGCCGCGGCCCGCGCCGGCACCAGCGACGACGACACCTCCGCCGCGATCCTGAAATTCGCGCGCAGCTTGATGGACAAGCGCGGCGAGGTGTCCGCGCTGGAGCTGACCGAGCTGCGTGCCGCCGGCGTCGACGAGGCGCAGATCGTCGAGATCATCACGCACGTCGGCATGAACTTCCTGACCAACATCCTGGGCAAGGCCAGCCTGGTCGAGATCGATTTCCCGAGCGTCAAGCTCGAACTGCCGACCGCGGCCTGAAGGTCCGCATCCTCACCGGGAGCTCATCATGGGACGCGCCTATTCGGACATCACCTTCACCCCGACGGTCCGCGAGGTCCAGGCGGAGAAAGGCAGCCGCGAGCAGTACGCCTTCCTCGACACGATGAGCGACCGCGGCGAAGCGCTGACGCCCCGCGAGGCGCAGTTCCTCGCCGAGGCCGACCACTTCTTCCAGGCCACGGTCAGCGAGACCGGCTGGCCCTACGTGCAGCACCGCGGCGGGCCGAAGGGTTTCCTCAAGGTGCTGGATTCGCGGACCATCGGCTTCGCGGACTTCCGCGGCAATGTGCAGTACCTGAGCGTCGGCAACCTGCGCAAGGACGACCGCCTCTCGATGATCGTCGTGGACTATCCGAATCGGCGCCGGCTGAAGCTGCTCGGACGCGTGGAGCTGGTCGAGGCCGGCGTCAGCCCGCAGGGCGACGCGGCCATCGCCGCGGTGAGTGATCCGGCCTATGGCGCGACGGTCGAGCGCGCCTTCCTGATCCGCATCGAGGGTTGGGATTGGAACTGTCCGCAGCACATCACGCCGCGTTTCACCGAGGCCGAGGTTGCGTCGCTCACCGCCCCGCTGCGCGCGCAGGTGCAGAAGCTGAAAGCGCAGTTGAGCGACGCCAAGGCGGCGCTGGCCGCTTCGCAGACGCCGTCGGCGTCAATGCCGCCGCCATCGCTTGGCGACGGGCCGCTCGCGCTGACGATCTCCGGCGTGCGCCAGCTCACGCCATCGGTGAGGGCCTTCGAGTTGAGGACCGCCGACGGCTCGCCGCTGCCGGCGGTGGTCGCCGGCGCCCACCTCGACCTGCCCGTGCGCTTGGCCGATGGCACCGACTCGACCCGGAGCTACTCGATCGCGTCCAGCCCGCATCGCAGCGATGCCTACGAAATCGCCGTGCAGCGCGAGTCCGAGGGACGCGGCGGCTCCATGGCCGTGCACGAGGACTTCCGGCTCGGCCTGCGGCTCAACGCCTCGATGCCGCGGGCGCTCTTCTCGCTCGCCGAGACGGCGCATCGAGCGGTGCTGATCGCCGGCGGCATCGGCATCACGCCGATCAAGGCGATGGCGCATGCGCTCGTCGCGAGAGGCGCGGCTTTCGAGCTGCACTACGCGGTGCGCTCGCGGGCTCAGGCACCGTTCCTGGGTGAGCTGGTCGACGCCTTCGGCGAGCGCGTGAAGGTCCACGCGAAGGACGAAGGGCAGCGCCTCGACGTCCAGGCGCTGATGCTCGGCCTGGGCGAGACCGATCATGTCTACGTCTGCGGACCTTGGCGCCTGATCGACGCGGTGTCGGCGGCCGCGCGGGAGGCCGCGGTGAGCGCCGCGCGCGTTCACGCCGAGAAGTTCAGCGTCGAGCGCGCCAAGCCCGGCGACCGCGAGTTCGTCGTCCACCTGGTCCGCAGCGGCAAGGACCTGCTCGTGCCGAAGGACCGCTCCATCCTCGAGGTCGCCGAAGCGCAGGGCGTGCGGGTGCCGGCCTCATGCCGCATCGGCAACTGCGGCACCTGCGCCACGCGCGTGGTCGCCGGCACGCCCGCGCATCGCGACGACGTGCTCACCGACGCGCAGAAATCGGATCAGCGGTTGATGTGCGTCTGCGTCTCGAGAGCGGACGGCGATGAATTGACGCTCGAGCTCTGAGCGATGTTCACGGCTACAGTGCGCTCGTCCCATGACCTCGCCGGCCGCGGCGCGCGCAGGAGCACCCCGATGAACGCATCCCGATGGGCGGTCCCCGCCTCCTACTTCAGCATGGTGCTGGGCCTGACCGGCCTGGGCAACGGCTGGCGCGTGGCCTCGCGACTGTGGGGCTTCCCCACCTGGATCGGCGAGTCGGTCATGGCGGTCGCGGTGACGGTGTGGGCGGTGCTGCTGGTCCGATTCGCGATCAAGTGGATCGCCGCGCGCGAGGAGGCCCTGGCCGAGGCCGCCCATCCCATCCTCTGCTGCTTCATCGCACTCGTGCCGGTGGCCACCATGCTCGCCGGCATCGGCGTGCTGCCGCATGCGCACGGCGTGGGGACGGCGCTGATCCTGCTCGGCGCGGCGGCCTCGCTGCTCTTCGGCCTGTGGCGCCACGGCGGCCAGTGGCGCGGCGGACGCGACCCGAAGACGACGACGCCCGTGCTCTACCTGCCCACGGTCGGCGCCAACCTGGTGTCCGCGATCGCGCTGTCGGCGCTCGGCTGGCCGAGCTGGGGGCAGCTGTTCTTCGGTGCCGGCGTGCTGGCCTGGATCGTCCAGGAGTCCATCATCCTGGGCCGCCTGCTGACCGTCGATCCCTTGCCGCCGGCGCTGCGCCCGACGGTGGGCATCCAGATGGCGCCGCCGGCGGTCGCGCTGCTGGCCTACGCGGCCGTCACCGTCGGCCCGCCGGACCTCATCGCCCGCATGCTGCTGGGCTACGCGATCGTGCAGGCGCTGATGGTGCTGCGGCTGATGCCGTGGATCCGCCAGCCGTTCACGCTGTCGTACTGGGGATTCACCTTCGGCGCGACCGCGATCTCCACCGGCACCATGCGCTTCGCCGAGCGCGGCCACGACCCGGTCTTCACCACGCTCGCGCCGGTGCTGTTCACCATGAGCAACCTGGTCATCGCCGGGCTCTCGATCGCTTCGGTGGTGTGGGCGCTGCGGCCGAAGCCGGCGTCCGCCAGCGCGCCCGCGCCGGTGGCGCCGGCGGCCAGTTGATTCGGGGTGAATCAGCAGCGCGCCGCGGCGCGTCCTGACGCCGCGGTGGACCGCGGTGTCGCGCTCAGTCGAGCTTCCAGCGCAGCGCCTCGCCGCCACGCAGCGGCTTGAGCTGCGCGGCTTCGCCGAAGGGGACGGACTCGGGCAGCGTCCATTCGGTCTTGCGCAGCGTGACCTGCGTCGTGTTGCGCGGCAGGCCGTAGAAGTCGGCGCCATGGAAGCTGGCGAAGGCCTCGAGCTTGTCGAGCGCGCCCGCGGCTTCGAAGGCCTCGGCATAGAGCTCGAGCGCGGACAGCGCGGTGAAGCAGCCGGCACCGCACACCGAGTTCTCCTTCATCACCGACGCATGCGGCGCGCTGTCGGTGCCGAGGAAGAACTTCGGGCTGCCGGAAGTGGCGGCCTGGATCAGCGCCAGGCGATGCTCCTCTCGCTTGAGCACCGGCAGGCAGTAGTAATGCGGCCGCAGCCCGCCCATGAAGATCGCGTTGCGGTTGTAGAGCAGGTGCTGCGGCGTCACCGTCGCGCCGGTGAAGCGGTCCGCCGCGGTCACGTACTGCGCGGCTTCCTTGGTCGTGATGTGCTCGAAGACCACCTTCAGCTCGGGGAAGTCCTTGCGCAGCGGCGTCATCACGCGGTCGATGAAGAAGGCTTCGCGGTCGAAGACATCGACGTCGCCATCGGTGACCTCGCCATGCACCAGCAGCAGCAGGCCGGCCTTCTGCATGGCCTCGAGCGTGGCGTAGGTCTTGCGGATGTCGGTGACGCCGGCATCGCTGTTGGTCGTGGCGCCAGCCGGATAGAGCTTGAGCGCGACCACGCCGGCCGCCTTCGCGGCGGCGATCTCCTCGGGGCGCGTGCGGTCGGTCAGGTAGAGCGTCATCAGCGGCTCGAAGTCCACGCCGGCGGGCACGGCGGCGAGGATGCGCTCGCGGTAGGCCTGCGCCTGCTCGGCCGTCGTGATCGGCGGCTTCAGGTTGGGCATCGCGATCGCGCGCGCGAACTGGCGCGCGGTGTACGGAACGACGCTCTGCAGCGCGGCACCGTCGCGCAGGTGCACATGCCAGTCGTCGGGGCGGGTCAGGACTAGGGTTTCGCTCATGGGGCGGGATTGTCGCACCGGGTCATCGACAGACCTCGCGCGCCTGCGTCGTCGCCGCCAAGGGCCATGCGGCTGGCCGGCTACGGCGCGCTGGCTGCGCCGGCGGGCCTGACTGGCACCGTCGACGACGAACTCGGTGCAGGAATGGCGCTGTTTCCGGCAGGAGGGAAACGGTAGGCCGAGATGATGCTGGGCACCTGGGTCACGATCGCCATCAGCGCCATCGCCGTGCCCACCACCCATTGCGTGGTCGTCAACGACCCCCTCAGCCCCTCCACTTCCCCTTTGATGCCTTGGATCTCCCCCTTCAAGCCATCGATCTGACCCTTGATGCCGGTGATCTCGCCTTCGACCTTGCCGAGGCGCTCCACCATATCGCCACGAAACGTCGCAATGTCTGAACGCAACATGGCCCACTCGGCGCGAACCAGTTGCAGCAGCGCATCGTTCTTCGCATCGTGCTCGACTCGCGTCACGAAGTCCTCCTTCGATTTCCAGCCTGGGCGGCGAGCTTGCGCCTTCGGCCTCCCTTGAACCTTGTGCCATGTGCTCATCAACCACACCTCCCTGCCGCCTCGAATCGGAGCACGATCCGGCCCATGAGCGAATTCCCGCACGATGCCGCCACGCGCCGTGCGACTCGCCGCACAGTGCAGTCGGATCGCGAAGACGTCGATTGTTGGGAGGCGACGCTCGCGCGTCACTGACCTCGACCAGGAGTCTTTTGGACATCCATGCCGTGGACGAGTGAGCATCGCGCGGGCGTCGTGGACAGCCGGAATGAAGAAGGCCCGCACCTTGCGGGGCGGGCCTTCGAGGCCGTGCGTGGGACGCCCTCGGGCGCCCGCGATCAGTGCTGCAGGATCTTCGCCAGGAAGTCCTTGGCGCGCGGCGAGCGCTGGTCCGGGTTGCCGAAGAACTCGTCGCGGGTGCAGTCCTCGACGATCTTGCCGGCGTCCATGAAGATCACCCGGTGGCTGACCTTCTTGGCGAAGCCCATCTCGTGCGTCACGCACATCATGGTCATGCCCTCATTGGCCAGCTGGACCATCACGTCCAGCACCTCGCCCACCATCTCGGGGTCCAGCGCCGAGGTCGGCTCGTCGAACAGCATCACGATCGGGTCCATCGACAGCGCCCGGGCGATCGCCACGCGCTGCTGCTGGCCGCCCGAAAGCTGGCCCGGGAACTTGTCCTTGTGGGCCATCAGGCCCACGCGCTCCAGCATCTTCAGGCCGCGGGTCTTGGCGTCGGCCATGTTGCGGCCCAGCACCTTCACCTGCGCCAGCGTCAGGTTCTCCGTCACCGACAGGTGGGGGAACAGCTCGAAGTGCTGGAACACCATGCCCACGCGCGAACGCAGCTTGGGCAGGTTGGTCTTGGGCGCCGTCAGGCTGGTGCCGTCGACGACGATGTCGCCCGCCTGGATCGGCTCCAGCGCGTTGACCGTCTTGATCAGCGTGGACTTGCCCGACCCCGACGGGCCGCACACCACCACCACTTCCCCCTTCTGGATGGTCGTGGAGCAATCGGTCAGCACCTGGAACGGGCCGTACCACTTGGAGACGTTCTTGATTTCAATCATGGGGCGGACCTCAGCGGATGATGGCGATCTTCTTCTGCAGCCGGCGGACCAGCATGGACAGGCTGAAGCAGATCACGAAGTAGACGACGGCCGCGACCAGGTAGGTCTCCATCGGCCGGTTGAAGTTCTTGCCGGCGACCTCGAAACCCTTGAGCAGGTCGTAGGCACCGATCGCGTAGACCAGCGACGTGTCCTGGAACAGCACGATGGTCTGCGTCAGCAGCACCGGGAGCATGTTGCGGAAGGCCTGCGGCAGCACCACCAGGCCCATGGTCTGCTTGTAGTTCATGCCCAGCGCGTAACCCGCGAAGACCTGGCCCTTGGGCACCGACTGGATGCCCGCGCGCATGATCTCGGAGTAGTAGGTCGCCTCGAACAGCGTGAAGGTGATCAGCGCCGTCTTCTCCGCGCCCAGCGGCCCCGCGATGTAGGGGATCAGCAGGAAGAACCACAGGATCACCATCACCAGCGGGATCGAGCGCAGCGTGTCGACGTAGATCGCCGCCGGCCGCTCCAGCCACCATTTGCCCGAGAGCCGCATCAGCGCCAGGATCGTGCCCAGCACGATGCCGCCGATCATGGCCGAGAAGGTCAGCTGGATCGAGAACCACAGCCCCTTGGCGACGAAGGAGGACAGGACCTCCCAGGTCAGGAACGAAAAGTCGAGTTGCGTCATGTCACTTCGCCCCCAGGATGCCGGGCACGCGCACGTACCACTCGATCACCTTGGCCAGGCGGTTGATCGCATAGGCCGAGATGAAGTACAGCAGCGTCACGGGCAGGAAGATCTGCACGAAGCTCGACTGCTCCGACGCCTGCAGCGCGAACTGCGCCAGGTCGGGGATGCTCACCGCGAAGGCCACCGCCGAGTTCTTGACGATGTTCATGCTCTCGCTGGTCAGCGGCGGAATGACGATGCGGAAGGCCATCGGCAGCAGCACATGGCGATAGGTCTGCGGCAGCGTCAGACCCAGCGCCTGGCCGGCGTAGCGCTGGCCCTTGGGCAGCGTCAGGATGCCGGCCTTGACCTGCTCCGAGATCCGCGCCGAGGTGAACAGGCCGATCGCGATCACGACGAGCACGCTGGGCGGCAGGTCCAGGATCGGGAACAGGCGCGGGATCACGTGATACCAGATGAAGAGCTGGACGATCAGCGGGATGTTCCGGAACAGCTCCGTCCATGCCTCGCCGAACATCGCCAGCTTCCTGTTGGGCACCGTGCGCAGGATGCCGATCAGCGATCCGGCCACCAGCGCGACCAGCAGGCCCAGGACCGAGACGAACATCGTCCAGCCCCAGCCGTGGATCATCGCGTCCAGGTAAGTCTCATAACCGGGGGCGCCGAAACACTTCGGCGCGACCTCCTCGGTCACCATGTCTGTGCAGTACAACTGCCAATCCCAGCTCGCCATGGCGTGCTCCATCCATCAATGCGAAGGGCCGCCCGCATGCGCTGCCGCGGCCCTTCCAGTCTCCGGTCGCCCCCTTGCGACAAGGCGCCCCGCGGGGCGCCTTGCGCTCAGGGAACCGTGCTTACTTCTTGGCGTATTCCTCGACCGGCTTGTCGTTCGGGTTCGCCCAGGCGTCCTTGGTCGCCGCCGTCGCCGGCAGGCCCACCTTGGTGTTGGTCGGGGGGATCGGCTGCATGAACCACTTGTCGTACAGCTTGGCGATCTCGCCAGACTTCATCAGGCCCTTGATGCTGTCGTCCACCGCCTTCTTGAAGGCCGGATCGTCCTTGCGGATCATGATGGCGATCGGCTCGACCGACAGCACTTCGCCGACGATCTTGAAGCCCGCCGGATTGCGCGACTTGGCGATGTTGCCGGCCAGGATCTGGCCGTCCATCACGAAGGCGTCGGCGCGGCCCGACTCCAGCAGCAGGAAGCTGTCGGCGTGGTCCTTGCCCAGCACTTCCTTGAAGTCCACGCCGTTGGCGCGCTCGTGCTTGCGCAGCAGCTGGACGGAGGTGGTGCCGGTGGTGGTCGCGACGGTCTTGCCGTTGAGCTGGGCGATCGAGGTGATGCCCGAATCGGCCTTCACCGCGATGCGCACTTCCTCGACGTAGGTCGTGACGGCGAAGGCCACGTCCTTGGCGCGGGTCATGTTGTTGGTGGTGGAGCCGCACTCGATGTCCACGGTGCCGTTCTGCACCAGCGGCACGCGGTTCTGCGAGGTCACCGGCAGGTACTTGATGTCCAGCTTGGACAGGCCCAGGTGCTTCTGCACGTCGGCCAGCACGCGCTGGCAGATCTCGACGTGGTAGCCCACGTACTTGCCGTCGCCGAGCGTGTACGACAGCGCGCCCGAGGACTCGCGCACGCCCATGGTCACGCTGCCTGTGTCCTTGATCTTCTTCAGCGTGTCGGCTTGCGCCACGCCAACCAACGCCGCGCCAAGGGCCAGGACTAGCAATGCCTTCTTCATAGTTGCTCCTGCTTGTTCGGATTCAAAAGCGGATTCGAGGGAGGCTCGACCGGTGAGCCGCCCAACCGGCAGAGCAGACCATGAGCGGCTGCTTTGCAGGGTAGGGAGTATCACGCATCTCGAGGTGTTGCACGGCTTACATATGCAGGTTTCATGCCTGCCCGGCGGCGGCGTGCGTCAGGAAATTCCAGAGCGCCTGCGCGACCGGTTTCACGCGGCGCGCCGAGCCCTGGCGCTCGCGGTACATCCGCAGTTCCATGTTCAGTTCGTACTGGCCCGGCTCGGCCGCGCGCACCAGGCGGCGCGCCTTCACTTCCTTCTTCACCGAGCTCGCCGGGAGGAAGGCCAGGCCGTGGCCCTCCAGCGCCATGGCCTTGAGGCTCTCGGCCATGTCGGTCTCGAAGACCGATTCCAGGTTGAGCGGCTGCGCGGCGTCCTTGACGATCAGCTCCACCAATCGCCCGAGGTAGGCGCCGGACGCGTAGCTGAGGAAGGGGATCTTCTGGCCCGGGTGTCCGGAAATCCGGAACATCGGCGCGCCGCCTGTGTCAGCTTTCGCATAGGCGGCCAGGGTCTCGTGGCCGAGCGAGACCGATTCGTAGCGCTCGGGATCGAGCTGCAGCGGCTGGCTGGGGTGGTGGTAGACGACCAGCAGGTCGCAGTTGCCTTCGCTCAGCTGCAGCGTCGCGTCATGGACGTTGAGCGCGTTGAGCCGGCATTTCACCTCGCCGAAGCGCTGGCGCAGCTCCATCAGCCAGTGCGGGAAGAAGCTGAAGGACAGCGAGTGCGGCACGGCGAACTCGATCATGTCCTGCCCCGCCGACTGGTGGCTGCGCAGCATGTTGCGCGTGGCCTGCAGGTTGCCGAGCAGGTCCACGGCCTGGCCCAGCAGGGTTTCGCCGGCCGCGGTCAAACGCGTCGGATAGGACGAACGGTCGACCAGATCGACGCCCGCCCACGCCTCCAGCGCCTGGATGCGGCGCGAGAACGCCGGCTGCGTGACATGCCGCAGCTGGGCCGAGCGGGAGAAGCTGCGCGTCTCCGCCAGGCTCACGAAGTCTTCAAGCCATTTGGTTTCCACGGCGCGGGAGTTTAGCCGTGAGGGGCCGCCGACGTCGCCGCCGCGTCCTGCCCATCCTGCTGCAGGGCCCACATCTGCGCGTAGCGGCCGCGCCGCGCCAGCAGCGCCGCATGGGTGCCGCGCTCGACGATGACGCCCTGCTCCATCACCAGGATCTCGTGGGCATCGACCACCGTCGAGAGCCGGTGCGCGATGACCAGCACCGTCTTGTCGCGCGCGGCGGCCTCGAGCTCGGCCTGGATGGCGCGCTCGTTGCGCGAGTCCAGCGCCGAGGTCGCCTCGTCGAAGATCAGGATCGGCGGATCCTTGAGCAGCGTGCGCGCGATGGCCACGCGCTGCTTCTCGCCGCCGGACAGCTTGAGCCCGCGCTCGCCCACCATGGTCTGGTAGCCCTGCGGCAGCGCCTGGATGAACGCGTGGATGTGCGCGGCCTTGGCCGCGGCCTCGATCTCTTCGATCGTCGCCTCGGGGCGGCCGTAGGCGATGTTGTAGGCGATGGTGTCGTTGAACAGCACCGTGTCCTGCGGCACGATGCCGATCGCCCGGCGCAGGCTGTGCTGCGTGACCTCGGCGATCGACTGGCCGTCGATCGCGATGCGGCCGGACTGCGCGTCGTAGAAGCGGTAGAGCAGCCGCGCCAGGGTGCTCTTGCCCGAGCCGCTCGGGCCGACCACCGCGACCTTCTTCCCCGCCGGGATCTCCAGGCTGACGCCCTTGAGGATGGGCCGCTGCGGCTCGTAGGCGAAGTGCACGTCCTCGAAGCGCACCGACGCGCCGGCCACCCGCAGCGGCTGGGCGCCGGGGGCGTCCGCGACCTCGCGCTCCCGGGCCAGCAGGCCGAACATCTTGTCCAGGTCGGTCAGGCTCTGCTTGATCTCGCGGTAGATCACGCCCAGGAAGTTCAGCGGGATGTAGAGCTGGATCATGAACGCGTTGATCATGACCAGGTCGCCCAGGCTCATCTGCCCGGCGACGACGCCTTGCGTCGCGCGCCACAGCATCGCCACCAGCGCCACCGCGATGATCACCTGCTGGCCGCTGTTGAGCAGCGACAGCGTCGTCTGCGACTTCAGCTGCGCGCGGCGCAGCCGCTCCAGGCTCTGGTCGTAGCGGGCGGCCTCGAAGTCCTCGTTGTTGAAGTACTTCACCGTCTCGTAGTTCAGCAGCGAGTCGATCGCCTTGCTGTGCGCGTGCGAGTCCAGCTCGTTGAGTTGGCGGCGGAACTTGGTGCGCCACTCGGTGACCACGATGGTGAAGCCGATGTAGAACACCAGCGCCGCGCCGGTGATCCAGGCGAAGAGCACGTCGAACTTCAGCGCCAGCAGGCTGAGCACCAGCACCACCTCGACCAGCGTCGGGAAGATGCTGTAGAGCGAGTAGGAGATCAGCGCATGCACGGCGCGCGTGCCGCGCTCGATGTCGCGGGTCATGCCGCCGGTCTGGCGCTCGAGGTGGAAGCGCAGGCTCAGGTCATGCAGATGGCGGAAGACCTGCAGCGAGATGCTGCGCGAGGCGCCCTCCGTCGCCTTGGCGAAGATCAGCTCGCGCGCCTCGGTGAACAGCGAGGTGCACAGGCGCAGCATCCCGTAAGCCAGCAGCAACCCCACCGGCACGACCATCAGCGCCTGCGCGCTGCCGGGCCGCAGGTCGAGGCTGTCCACCAGTTGCTTGAGCAGCACCGGCACGCCGACATTGGCCAGCTTGGCGCCGATCATGAAGGCCAGCGCGAGGCCGACGCGCCAGCGGTAGCGCCAGAAATACGGCAGCAGGCGGCCGATGGTGTGCCAGTCGCCCCGGGACTCGGGCGCGGTGGAGGACGAAGGGACGGGGGTCGGCGCGGAGGTGCCGGCGAGCGTGGAGCGGCGCATGGACGAAGGGGCTGGACTGTCGTGGGGTCGGGCCTCGGGTCCGGCGCCTGCGCTGGCGGGGCCGGACATGCTGGACGACAATGCCGGCCATTGTCACCGTTTGCCGATCATGAGCGACTCCACCGCCCCCAATGCCCCCGCGGCGCCGACCGCGCCCGCCTCGACGTCCAGCCTGCTCTCCCCGGAGACGATCGGCCCCCGCGAACTGGTGATGCGCGTGATGCCGATGCCTGCCGACGCCAATGGCAACGGCGACATCTTCGGCGGCTGGATCATGGCGCAGGTCGACCTCGCCGGGTCGGTGCTGCCGGCGCGCATCTCGCGCGGGCGGATCGCGACGGTGGCGGTCAACGAGTTCATCTTCAAGCAGCCGGTGTCGGTGGGCGACCTGCTGAGCTTCTATGCACAGGTCACCCGCATCGGCCGCACCTCGATCACGGTGCATGTCGAGGTCTTCGCCGAGCGCAACCCCGCCAATCCGCATGTGGTCAAGGTGACCGAGGCCAACCTGACCTACGTCGCGATCGATCGCGAAGGCAAGTCGCGGGTGATCGGCGAGGCCTAGGCGGACGCGGCGAGCCGGCCCGCGAGGGCCCGTGCGAATGGGCGTCCAGCCACCAGGGTTTGTACGTAGATTCCGCAGCCGGCTCCGGGATGCGGGTGGGATACTGCGCCGCCTGGGTGCCGAGCCACGCCGGTGACGGCGCCAGCGGCGCCTTCAACCGGAGCCGTCCCCATGCTGTCCCCTTCCGCCTCCGCCACGCCGGTCGTCTCCGTGCCGTGGTACCGCCATCTCTACCTGCAGGTCGTCGTGGCGATCGTGATCGGCATCCTGCTCGGTCACTTCGAGCCGAAGTTCGCCGTCACCCTGCAGCCGCTGGGCGATGCCTTCATCAAGCTGGTGAAGATGATCATCGCGCCGGTGATCTTCCTGACCATCGTGACCGGCATCGCGGGCATGACGCAGCTCAGCCGCGTCGGCCGGGTGTTCGGCAAGGCGATGGCCTACTTCCTGTTCTTCTCGACGCTGGCGCTGATCGTCGGCCTGGTGGTGGCGAACGTGGTGCAGCCGGGCCACGGCATGAACGTCAACGTCGCGGACCTGGACCAGAAGGAAGTGCACCGCTACGTCGAGAAGACGCATGACCTGACGCTGGTCGGCTTCCTGATGGACGTGATCCCGAAGTCGCTGGTGGGCGCGCTGGCGGACGGCAACATCCTGCAGACGCTGTTCGTGGCGGTGCTGTTCGGCATCGCGCTGGCGCTGGTGGGCGATCGCGGCAAGCCGGTGCTGAACTTCTTCGAGGCGCTGACCGCGCCGGTGTTCCGGATGGTGCACATCCTGATGAAGGCGGCGCCGATCGGCGCGCTGGGCGCGATGGCGTTCACCATCGGCAAGTACGGGCTGGCCTCGCTGCTCAACCTGGGCATGCTGGTGGGCAGCTTCTACGTGACGGCGCTGCTGTTCGTGCTGGTGATCCTGGGCATCGTCGCGCGGCTGTGCGGTTTCTCGATCATCAAGTTGATCCGCTACCTGAAGGCGGAGCTGCTGCTGGTGCTGGGCACCTCGTCGTCGGAGTCGGCGCTGCCGTCGCTGATGGAGAAGATGGAGAAGGCCGGCTGCGAGAAGACGGTGGTGGGACTGGTCGTGCCGACGGGCTACTCGTTCAACCTGGACGGGACCAACATCTACATGACGCTGGCGGCGCTGTTCATCGCGCAGGCGACCAACACCGAGCTGACGCTGGGTCACCAGATCACGCTGCTGCTGGTGGCGATGCTGAGCTCCAAGGGCGCGGCGGGCGTGACCGGCGCGGGCTTCATCACGCTGGCGGCGACGCTGTCGGTGGTGCCGGAGGTGCCGGTGGCCGGCATGGCGCTGATCCTGGGCGTGGACCGCTTCATGTCGGAATGCCGCTCGCTGACCAACTTCATCGGCAATGCGGTGGCGACGATCGTGGTCTCGAAGTGGGAGCGCGCGCTGGACCACGATGCGCTGGACCTGGCGCTGTCGGGCAAGACCATCGACCCGGACGACCTGCCGATCCGCGTGGCCGGGCCGGCCGAGACGGCGTGAGCGGACTCGGTGCATGAACGACAACGGGCGCCGCGGCGCCCGTTGTGTCGTCTGGAGCGGCCTGGCTGCCGCTCTCGATCAGAACTTCGAGAAGTCCGGCTGGCGCTTCTGGAAGAAGGCCTGGAAGGCTTCCATCGCCTCGGGGCTGCGTAGACGCGCACCGAAGATCTCGGCCTCGGCCTGGATGGTCTCCAGCAGTTGCTCCTTGGTCGCGCGGCGCATCAGCTGCTTGCTCTCGCGCACGGCGCTCGGCGGCAGCTTGTTGAAGCGCTCGGCCACGCGGCGCGCCTGCGCGACCACTTCGCCGGCCGGCAGCACCGCGTTCGCGATGCCGCATTCCACCGCCTGCTCGCCGGTGAACGGGTCGCCCAGCAGGATCTTCTCGGCCGCGCGGCGCGGGCCCATCAGCTTGGGCACGAGCAGGCTGGAACCGAATTCGGGCACCAGGCCCAGGCTCACAAAGGGCATCGCCAGGCGCGCGTCGTCGGCCACGTAGACGAAGTCGCAATGCAGCAGCAGCGTCGTGCCGATGCCGATCGCCGCGCCGTTCACCGCGGCCACGATGGGCTTGTCACAGCCGATCATCGCGCGCATGAACTGGAACACCGGCGCGTCCTCGTCCCGCGGCGGGCTGCCCATGAAGTCCTCGATGTCGTTGCCCGACGTGAAGATCTGCGGCTGGCCCTGGATCAGCACCGCGCGCACGCTGTTCTCGGCGTTGGCCGCGACCAGCGCGTCGGCCATCTCCTGGTACATCGCGCGGGTCAGCGCGTTCTTCTTCTCGGGACGTGCGATCTCGATGGTCTGCACGCCGTTGACGATGGCGGTCTTGATGCTCATGGAGCACTCTCCTCGTTCAATGAATGGCCGCGATCATGCCAGCCAGCCGCTGACCTGCGGCCACAAGCTGCGCTCGAATCGATCGCGGAAGAAACCGAAATGGCCGATGCGGCGCTCGCCGATGTCCTTGGGCGCGATGCGGCGCAGCTCGGGATGCGCGCCGGCGTAGAAGCCGTGCAGTGACTCGGTGTTGCGGCGGGACATGAACTCGTCGTCGGTGAAGGCGAGCGAGAGCATCGGCACCGACAGCGAGGCGTACTGCGCGCGCAGCGCGTCGCCGCCCTCGCCCATCATGTATTCGCGGTCCAGGCACCAGCGGCGCCACTGCGCCATCACCCCGCGAGGGAGGTCGCCGACCTTGCGCAGCTTGCGGCCGGGGAAGTAGCCGAAGAGGGGCAGCGCGAGCGGGACGATGACGTACCAGAGCCACCAGACGTAGCGGCGCAGGCCGATCGAGTTCTCGCGCCAGTAGCCGCTGCCGCAGCCCACCGTCACCGCGCGGGAGACGCGCGAGCGGTTGGGCAGCAGGCCCAGGATCTGGCCGCCCAGGCTGTGGCCCAGCCAGTGGATCTCGCGGTCGTCGCCCAGCAGCTTGTTGAGATGCGAGAGCGCCGCAGCGGCGTCATGCTCGGCCCAGGTGCGGATGTCGGCGTCGAGGCCGCGCAGCGAGCGCTTCATCGACTCGGGCCGCGAGGCGCCCATGCCGCGGTAATCGAAGCTCAGCACCAGCCAGCCCTGCGACGCCATCCAGCGCGCGAAGGCGGCGTAGTAGCGCTGCTCGACGCCCATGGCGGGGGCGATCAGCAAGCCGGCCTTGGCAGTCGCTGGGTCGCCGTAGAGGTGGCCTTGGAGTTCGAAACCGTCATCTGCTCGGAAACTGATCATCGCGGTCTCCCGATCGATGAAGACGCTGGCGGGCGCCTGCGAAGGATGCCCAACCGCGTGGGGCCAGGCGCGGGCTCTCCACGACGCGGGGGGCGTCCCTCCGGGAACCCCCCGCATCATTCCGGCCCCACCCGCACTCGCTGCCCGAGGACGAGCGGACTGCGGTGGCCGACGCGCTTTTTACAGACGCTCGATGATGCCCGCCGCGCCTTGGCCGGCGCCAACGCACATCGTGACCATGCCGTACTTCGCACCGGTGCGGCGCAGGCCGTGGATCACCGACGCCGCGCGGATCGCACCGGTCGCGCCCAGCGGGTGACCCAGGGCGATCGCGCCGCCGTTGGGGTTCACCTTGGTGCGGTCCAGCACGATGCCCTTCGCGTCCAAGTCATTCAGCACCGCCAGCGACTGCGCCGCGAAGGCCTCGTTCAGCTCGACCCAGCCCAGGTCCTCGGCCTTGATGCCGGCCAGCTTCAGCGCGGCCGGGATCGCCTCGATCGGGCCGATGCCCATGATCTCCGGCGGCACGCCGCGCACCGCGAAGGACACGAAGCGCGCCAGCGGCGTCAGGCCGAAGCGCTTGACCGCCGCCTCCGACGCCACGATCAGCGCGCCCGCGCCGTCCGAGGTCTGCGAGCTGTTGCCCGCCGTGACGCTGCCCTTGGCGGCGAACACCGGCTTGAGCTTGGCCAGGCCCTCCATCGACGTGTCCTTGCGCGGGCCTTCATCGATGTCGACCGTGCGCGACTTGACGATCACGCCATCGCCGTTCAGGTCGGGCTGGCGGTCCTTGATCTCGAATGGGGTGATCTCGTCCTTGAAGAAGCCCCCTTCGATCGCGGCCAGCGCGCGGCGATGCGATTCGAGCGCGAACTCGTCCTGCGCCTGCCGGCTCACCTTCCACTTGTCGGCGACCTTCTCGGCGGTCAGGCCCATGCCGTAGGCCAGGCCGATGTTCTCGTCGCGCTCGAAGATCGCGGGCGGGAATGAGGGCTTGTTGCCGCCCATCGGCACCATCGACATCGACTCCACGCCGCCGGCGATCATCACTTCGCTCTCGCCGACGCGGATGCGGTCCGCCGCCATCGCCAGCGCGGTGATGCCCGACGCGCAGTAGCGGTTCACCGTCACGCCGCCGACCGTGTTCGGCAGGCCCGACAGCACCGCCGCCACGCGGGCGATGTTCATGCCCTGCTCCCCTTCCGGGAAGGAGCAGCCGATGATCGCGTCTTCGATGACCGACGGGTCCAGGCCCGGGACCTGGGCCATCGCGGCCTGGATCACGCGGGACAGCATCTCGTCCGGACGGGTGTTCTTGAAGTAGCCCCGGCCCGACTTGCCGATCGGCAGACGGGTGGCGGCGCAGATGTAGGCGTCTTGAACTTGCTTGCTCATGATTGATTCCTTGTGTGCCGCTCGGATCAGTTGCGCACGGGCTTGCCGGTCTGCAGCATGCCCATGATTCGCTCCTGGGTCTTCGGGTGCTCCAGCAGCGAGCAGAAGTGCTTGCGCTCCAGCGACATCAGGTATTCCTCGGTCACCAGCGAGCCGGCTTCGACTTCACCGCCGCAGACCACGTCCGCGATCAGCGAGGCCAGGTGGAAGTCGTGCGCGCTGATGAAGCCGCCGTCACGCATGTTGGCCAGCGAGGACTTCACGGTGGCGATGCCGGAACGGCCCGCGACCGGGAACTTGGCCTTGAGCGGCGCGCGGTAGCCGGAGTCCGCCATCGCCTTGGCCTGCGCCGTGGCGACGAACAGCAGCTCATCCTTGTTGGGGACGATGACGTCGCTGTCCAGCAGGTAACCCAGCTTCTGCGCTTCCAGCGCGGAGGTCGCCACCTTGGCCATCGCGGCGTTGGTGAAGCCGTCCTTCAGGAAGGCGAAGATGTCCGCGTTGGCGTTGCCGGCCGAGGCCATCTCCGCCGCGCGGCGCGCGATGTAGGTCAGGCCACCGCCGCCCGGGATCAGGCCGACGCCCACTTCCACCAGGCCGACATACGACTCCATGTGCGCGACGCGGCGGGCGCAGTGCACCGCCAGCTCGCAGCCGCCGCCCAGCGCCAGGCCGCGCATCGCGGCCACGACCGGCACGTTGGCGTAGCGCACGCGCAGCATCATGTCCTGCAGCTTCTTCTCTTCCGGCGCGATGCCCTTGGCACCCTTGCTCATGAAGACCGGCATCAGCGCTTCCAGGTTGGCGCCGGCGGAGAACACATCGTCCGGCGACCAGATGACCAGGCCCTTGTACTTGGCCTCGGCGATCTCGACCGCCTTGAGCAGGCCCTCGGTGACCGTCGGGCTGATCAGGTGCAGCTTGCAGTTGATCGAGGCGATCAGCACTTCACCGTCCAGCGACCAGACGCGGACCTCGTCGTTCTTGAACTCCTCGGTGCCCGCCTTCAGCGGCTCCACCGCGCCCTCGCCGACCAGCGATTCGGGGAAGGCCTGGCGCTCGTAGACCGGCAGCTTGGCGCGCGGCTTGAACTTGCCTTCCTTGGCGCTCCACGAGCCGTCCTTCGAATGCACGCCGCCGTTCTCGGCGACCGGGCCCTCGAAGACCCACTTGGGCAGCGGCGCGCTCGACAGCGTCTTGCCGGCGTCGATGTCGGCCTGCACCCACTCGGCGACCTGCTTCCAGCCCGCGGCCTGCCAGAGCTCGAACGGGCCCTGCTGCGAGCCGAAGCCCCAGCGCATGGCGAAGTCGATCTCGCGCGCGGTGTCGGCGACGGTGTTCAGGTGCACGGCCACGTACTGGAACGAGTCGCGCAGGATGGACCACAGGAACTGCGCCTGCGGGTTGCTCGATTCCTTCAGCAGCTTGATGCGGTCGGCGGGCTGCTTCTTCAGCATGCGCGCGACGATCTCGTCGGCCTTGCCGCCGCCAGCGACGTATTCACCGGTGGCGAAGTCCAGGCGCTGGATGTCCTTGCCGACCTTCTTGTAGAAGCCGGCGCCGGCCTTCTGGCCCAGCGCGCCCTTCTCGATCAGGCCCGCCAGCACCTTGGGCGTGGCGTAGGTCGAGTAGAAGGGGTCGTCCTTCAGGTTGTCCTGCATCGTCTTGACGACGTGCGCCATCGTGTCCAGGCCGACCACGTCCGCGGTGCGGAAGGTGCCCGACGAGGCGCGGCCCAGCTTCTTGCCGGTCAGGTCGTCGACGACGTCGACGGACAGGCCGAACTTCTCGGCCTCGATCATCGTGGCCATCATGCCGGCGATGCCGACGCGGTTGGCGACGAAGTTGGGCGTGTCGTTGGCGCGCACGACGCCCTTGCCGACGGCCGAGGTCACGAAGCTCTCGAGCTGGTCGATGACTTCGGGATTCGTCGTCGGCGTGTTGATCAGCTCGACCAGGTACATGTACCGGGGCGGGTTGAAGAAGTGGATGCCGCAGAAGCGCGGCTTGATCGACTCCGGCAGGACTTCCGACAGCTTGGTGATCGACAGGCCCGAGGTGTTGGACGCGACGATCGCGTGCGGCGCGACGAACGGAGCGATCTTCGTGTAGAGATCCAGCTTCCAGTCCATGCGCTCGGCGATGGCCTCGATGATCAGGTCGCAGTCCTTGAGCAGCTCCAGGTGCTCCTCGTAGTTGGCCTGCTGGATCAGCGCGGCGTTCTCGGGCACGCCCAGCGGCGCCGGCTTGAGCTTCTTCAGGCCCTCGACGGCCTTGGTGACGATGCCGTTCTTCGGGCCTTCCTTGGCAGGCAGGTCGAACAGCACGACCGGCACCTTCACGTTGACCAGATGGGCGGCGATCTGCGCGCCCATCACGCCGGCGCCGAGCACGGCGACCTTGCGAACTTGGAATCGACTCATGGTTTCTCCAATGGACATCACTGGGATGTAGGGATGGGGTTCTGGCGTCGCTTATTCGACGCGGATCCAGGTCTGGGTGCGGCCCAGCAGCGGCATGCCGACGAAGCCGCGGACCTCGAGCTTCTTGCCGCCGTCGATCGGACGCAGGCGGACGCGATAGACCTTGCCGTTACCCGGATCGAGGATGTCGCCGCCGTCCCAGAGCTCGGCGTCGTTGCCGTTCTTCTTGACGTTGCGCAGGATGGTCAGGCCCAGGATGGGCTGGCCCTTGCGCTCGTCGGTGCATTCGTCGCACTTGGCGGTCTGCTTGGTGGGATCGGTGATCTTCTCGATCTTGCCGGTGAGCACGCCGCCGACCTCGCTGATGCGCACGGTGGAGCGCTCCTGCTTGGTCTCGTCGTCGATCGTCTTCCACACGCCCACCGGCGTGGTCGCGGCCTGGGCCAGCGCCAGGTTGGCGGACAGTCCGAGGCCCAGGGCGACGGCAGTGGCGAACAGCGGTTTCATCGTGTCTCTCTCCGTTTCTTCTGTACAGCCGCGCCCTGTGCCGGACGCGTCGATGCGCGATGTTGCGGGCCCGGGTCGCGGCGCGTCAATCGCGCCGGGCGGAACCCGGTCCGCCGTAGGGGGACGCGGGCGCCCCGCTCGAGGAGGCGCCCGCGACGCTGTCGTTCAGAACAGCGCCTCGTCCATTTCCATCAGCGGGTTCAGGCCGGCGCGGGCGGTGCGGATCAGGCTCGCGGTTTCCGGCAGCAGCTTGGCGAAGTAGAAGCGCGCCGTCGCCAGCTTGGCGGTGTAGAACGGATCGCCCGAGTCCTTCTTCTCCAGCGCCAGCTTGGCCATGCGCGCCCACATGTAGGCGAAGCACAGGTGGCCGACGACGCGCAGGTAGTCCACCGCGGCGGCACCGACTTCATCGGGGTTCTGGAAGGCCTTCATGCCGATCTCGGTGGTCAGCTTGGTGACCTTGTCGCCGATGTCGGCCAGCGGGTTGATGAACTCCTGCATCGCCTCGCTGGTGCCCTCTTCCTCGACGAACTCGGCGATCTTCTTGCCGAACTTCTTCAGCGTCGCGCCGTTGTTGCCCAGGATCTTGCGGCCCAGCAGGTCCAGCGACTGCACGGTGTTCGTGCCCTCGTAGATCATGTTGATGCGGGCGTCGCGGACGAACTGCTCCATGCCCCACTCGTGGATGTAGCCGTGGCCGCCGAAGACCTGCATGCAGTGCGAGGTGGCGATCCAGCCGTTGTCCGTGATGAAGGCCTTGATGATGGGCGTCAGCAGCGCGACCTCGTCCTCGCAGGCCTTGGCCTCGTCGGCGTCGTCGCTGGACAGGGCCTTGTCCAGCTGCAGCGCCACGTAGGCCGACAGCGCGCGGCCGCCTTCGGCGTAGGCGCGGGCGGTCAGCAGCATCTTGCGGACGTCGGGGTGGACGATGATCGGATCGGCCGGCTTGTCCGGCGCCTTCGGGCCCGACAGCGCGCGCATCTGGATGCGGTCCTTGGCGTAGGCGACGGCGTTCTGGTACGCGACCTCGGTCAGGCCCAGCGACTGGTTGCCCACGCCCAGGCGGGCGGCGTTCATCATCACGAACATCGCCTGCAGGCCCTTGTTGGGCTGGCCCACCAGCGTGCCGACGGCGCCGTCCAGCACGATCTGCGCGGTGGCGTTGCCGTGGATGCCCATCTTGTGCTCCAGGCCGCCGCAGTAGACCGGGTTGCGCTCGCCCAGCGAGCCGTCGGCGTTGACCTTGAACTTGGGCACGATGAACAGCGAGATGCCCTTGGAGCCGGCCGGCGCGTCCGGCAGGCGCGCCAGCACCAGGTGGACGATGTTCTCGGCCAGGTCGTGCTCGCCGGCGGAGATGAAGATCTTCTGGCCGGTGATCTTGTAGGTGCCGTCGCCCTGCGGCTCGGCCTTGGAGCGCAGCAGGCCCAGGTCGGTGCCGCAGTGCGGCTCGGTCAGGCACATCGTGCCGGTCCACACGCCCGAGGTCAGCTTGGGCAGGTAGGTGGCCTTCTGCTCGTCGGTGCCGTGCGCATGCAGCGCCTCGTAGGCGCCGTGGCTCAGGCCCGGGTACATCGTCCAGGCCTGGTTGGCCGAGTTCATCATCTCGTACATGCACTGGTTGAGCAGCACCGGCAGGCCCTGGCCGCCATAGGCCGGGTCGCACGACAGCGCGGGCCAGCCGCCCTCCACGTACTGCGCGTAGGCTTCCTTGAAGCCCTTGGGCGCCTTCACCTCATGGGTCGACTTGTCCAGCGTGCAGCCTTCCTGGTCGCCCGACAGGTTGATCGGGGTCAGCACTTCCGCGGCGAACTTGCCGCCCTCTTCCAGGACCGCGTTGATCGTGTCCTCGTCGACCTCGGCATGCGCGGGCAGCAGCTTCAGCTCGTCGACCGCGTGCAGCAGCTCGTGCAGCACGAACTTCATGTCGCGCAGGGGCGGGGTGTACTGAGGCATGAGGACTCTCCTGAATGGTTCTGTGAAGGGATCGAAAGGGACTCGCCCCGCTCAGGCGCGCTTGCGACTCGGGGCCGGGCTCGCGGAGGCGGAGTGAGGAGGCGTCTGCCGCGTCTGGGCATCGGCCTTGCGGCCGGCCGGCGTGGCGAAGCTGTCGAGGATGCGCTCCAGGCCCGTGCGGGCGCGGGCGAGCGCGCCGGGGCTGCGCAGGAAGCGCGCGTCGTGATGCAGCGACAGGATCAGGCCGTGCATCTCGAAAAGCACCTGGTCCGGATCGGCCTCGGGCACCAGGTGGCCGACCTCCTGCGCCAGCAGGATGGCCTTGCGGATCGCGGCGTGCCAGTCGCGCACCATGCCGACCAGCGCGTCGCGCACCGGGCCGGGCCTGTCGTCGAATTCCACCGCGCCGCTGATGTAGATGCAGCCCGAGTCGACTTCCACCGAGGTGCGATGCACCCAGCGCTCGAACAGCGCGCGCAGGCGCGGCAGGCCGCGCGGCTGGCGGATCGCGGTGTAGAAGACTTCTTCCTCGAACTTGGCGTGGTACTCGCGCACCACCGCGATCTGCAGTTCCTCGCGCGAGCCGAAATGCGCGAAGACGCCGGACTTGCTCATCTTCGTCACATCGGCCAGCGCGCCGATGGACAGGCCTTCCAGCCCCATGTGCGAGGCCAGCCCGAGCGCCGCGTCCAGGATCGCGGCGCGCGTCTGCTGGCCTTTCTGGAGCGAACGGGCGCCACGGCGCGCGACGGCGGCGGCGGGCTTGGCGGCGGTGACGGGGGAGGTGGACACGATGCCCGGAATAATAAAACGAACGATCGTTCTATTTTGAGCAGTTCCGGGTCGGAAAGGCAATCCTTGCCCACCCCTTTTTAGTGGTGCAGACCTAAAAAAGCCAGGCTGCAGACCCGAGTTGGCAGGCTGGGGTCGGGCGATGTCCGAGGGTTTACCCGAACTCGAGGCGTGGACTTCTCTGCGACGCTGGGTGACTCGCGGGCGCGCCGGCCAGTGACCTTCGGCAACGCCTGTCCGCCCGACGCCGGCATAGACTGGCGCAAACAGGGAGCCAGAAGAATGCACAAGCCATTGAATGGCATGTTCCGGGTTCTGGTGTGCCGGGTGCAATCCCGGCTGTGTGGCCTGCCGCTGGATGCCGTCGAGGAGACCCTGCGGCCGCAGCCACTGCGGCCGCTGAAGTCGCCGGCCGTTCATGTCCAGGGGCTCGCGCGCATCCGCGGCGACTGGCTGCCGGTCGTCGACCTGGCCGGCCTGCTGGGACTGACCGAGTCCGGCGCAGCTCCCGCGCCGGCCGACGCCGCGGCGGTGCGCCGCTATGTCGTCGTCCGCGCCGGCGAACGCCGAGTGGCGCTGGCGGTCGCCGAGGTGCTGGGCCTGCAGACCTTCGCGGCGGAGCAACTCCGCGCCCTGCCCCCGCTGCTGCGCGACCGCGACCATGGTGCCGTCAGCGCGCTGGCCGAGCGCGACGATGAACTGATCGCCGTGCTCGACCAGGCCCGGCTGTTTCCGGACGACCTGCCGCCGACCGCGGCCCTCTCCGCCGCGGACGGCGGCGATGCCGCCAGCCATCGGGGAGCGGCCTCATGACGCGGCCGTCGCCGTCCGATGCCGCCCTGATCTCGCTGCTGCCGCGCCTGCGGACGTTGCTCTCCGCCCGCCTGGGCCTGCAGTTCGACGACCGCCAGGACGACAGGCTCGCCGCCGCGCTGGCGCGGGTGGCCGGGCCGGGCGGTCCGGCGCGCTTCCTGGACCAGATGGAGCAGGCGCCGACGCGCGCCCGGCTCGATGCGCTCGCCGCCGAGCTGACGGTCGGCGAGACCTTCTTCTTCCGCCACCCGGAGCAGTTCGACGCGCTGCGCGTGGACCTGCTGCCGTCGATGGTGCGCCGCGCGACGTCCACCGGCCTGCGGGCGCTCTCGGCCGGCTGCGCGAGCGGCGAGGAGGCCTACACCCTGGCCATCACGCTGCATCGCGCCGGCCTGACGGCGCAGGGCGTCGACTGGCAGGTGCTGGCCGTCGACGTGAACCCGGCGGCGCTGGCGCGCGCGGCCGCCGCCCGCTACGGCGAATGGAGCCTGCGCGCGACGCCGCCGGAGCTGCGCGAGCTGTGGTTCCGCGCCGTCGAACCGGGCGTCTGGACGCCGCTGCCCGCGATCCGCGAGCGGGTCCGCTTCGAGCCCCGCCAGCTGGGGCAGCCCGACGCCGCCTTCTGGACACCGGACCGCTTCGACATCATCTTCTGCCGCAACGTGCTGATGTACCTGGCGCCCACGGCGCTGCGCCAGGCGATCCAGCACCTGGTCGGCGCGCTGGCACCGGGGGGCGTGCTTTTCCTGGGCCATGCGGAGACACTGCGCGGCCAGTCCGAGGCGCAGGCCGCCGGGCTGACGCTGCGCCAGGCGCATGGCTGCTTCTTCTATCGCCGCGAAGGCGCGGACGTGGCGCCCGCCTGGCCCTTTCCCTGGCCAGCCCCCGCGCCGGAGCCGGCGACGGCCTCGCTGGCGCACGCGCCGGCGTTCGAGGCCGCGTCCGCCCACCGCGCCGACCAGGCCTTGCTCGACGAGGCCCTGCTGCTGGTCGAGGCCGGCCAGATCGAGGACGGCCTGCGCGCCTGCGCCCGGCTGATCGCGCCGCAGACACCGGCCGCGCTGCAGGCCGAGGTGCTGTTCCTGCAAGGGCTGGCGATGGAGGAGCGCGGCCAGCTCCCCGCCGCGGAATGGCATCACCAGCGCGCCGCCGCCAAGGACGCCGCCTTCGCCCTGCCGCACCTGCGCCTGGGCCTGCTGGCCCGGCGTCGCGGCGAGATCGTCGCCGCGCGGCGCGAACTGAGGCGGGCGCTGGCGCTGCTGGACGACGAATCGCCCGAGCGGCTGCGGCGTTTCGGCGGCGGCTTCGAACGCGACGACCTGCGGCGCCTGTGCCGCGACGAGATCCAGGAGGCCCGCGCATGACGCTCGACCGCTCCGACCGCTCCGACCCGCTGGAGGGCCAGCTCGACGAATGGCGGGCGGCCTTCGACCGCTCCTTCGCCGAGCCGCGACGGCTGGGCGATGACGACGCCGTCCTGGACGTGCTGGGCATCCGGATTGCCGGCGACCCGTTTGCCCTGAACTTGGCCGATCTGGCCGGACTGCAGCCCGCCATGCCCGCCGCGCCCTACCCCGCCACCGCACCCGGGCTGCTCGGGCTCGCCGGGCACCAGGGGCAGGTCTTGCCGCTCTACGACCTGCGCGCGCTGATCGGCCGCGGGGCCGCGACGGCGGTGCGCTGGTGGGCCATCGCGCGCGCCGCGCCGCTGGCGCTCGCCTTCGAGGGTTTCGACGGCCAATGGCGCCTGACGCCTGGCGATCGCCTGCAGCAGAGCGACGCGGCCGGCACCGGCTGGGCGGTCCGCTGCGGCGGCGCGCTGCGCCCGCTGATCGAGCTGGAAGGCCTGATCGCCGCCGTCGCCGGCAGCCAGCTCGGCGAGCCGTCGGCGGGATCCTTCACCACAACGACAAGCGCCGGCGCCGCCGGCCGATGACAGGGAGCACCGTGCCATGTGGACCTTCGGAAGAAAGCTGTCGATGGGTTTCGCGCTGTCCTTCGCGCTGCTGCTGCTCATCGGGACCCTGGCCTATCGCGGCGTCGACCTGCTGACGCAGACCAGCTACCAGGTCACCCGCACCCATGCGGCGCTGACCCACGTCGAGGCGCTGATGAGCCTGATGAAGGACGCAGAGACCAGCCAGCGCGGCTACCTGCTCAGCGGCGAGGATCCCTATCTGGAGCCCTATCGCCACGCCGTCGCCAACCTGCCGCGCCAGTTGGCCGAGCTCCGGCCGCTGATCCGCGACAACCCCGGGCAGCAGGCCCGGCTGAACCAGGCCACGGCCATGATCGAGGGCCTGATGCAGCTGCACAAGGAGCGCATCGAGTCGCGCCGCACGTCCACCACGGAGGCGGCCATGCGCGTCCAGGGCGTGGGCGAGGGCAAGCGCCGCATGGATGAACTGCGCGCGGTGATCTCCCAGATGGAGGAGGAGGAGAACGACCTGCTGCGCCAGCGCGCACAGGAAGTCGAGTCCGCCGCCAGCGGCGTGCGCATGGCTATCGTCTGGGGCACCGTCGCCGGCGCGCTGCTGGTGCTGGCGGCGGCGCTGACGCTCAACCGCGCGCTCAGCGGCCAGGTGGGCACGGCGGTCAAGCATGTGCAGCGCTCCTCGGCGGAGCTGCAGGCGGCCGCGAACCAGCAGGCCGCCGGCGCCCGCGAGACGGCCACCTCGATGACGGAGATCTCCACCACCATCTCCGAGCTGCTGGCCACCTCGCGCCAGATCGCCGACAGTGCGCAGCGCGTCGTGGTCATCGCCGAGCAGACGGCTGGACTGGCCCGTGGCGGCGACGGCACCCTGCAGGCGGCGCGCGAAACCATCGCCGCGATGCGCCGGCAGATCGACCTGGTGGTCGACCACATGCTGGACCTGGGCCGCAAGTCGCAGCAGATCGGGGTGGTGATGGACCTGGTCGGCGAGCTGGCCGAGCAGACCAACATCCTGGCGATCAACGCCACCATCGAGGCCACCGTGGCCGGCGACGCGGGCCGGCGCTTCAGCGTCGTCGCGGACGAGATCCGCAAGCTGGCCGACCGCATGACCGCGTCGACCAAGGAGATCCGCCTGCAGATCGACGACGTGCGCGGCGCGGTCAACACCACGGTGATGGCGACGGAGACCGGCTCCAAGGCGGTCGACGCCGGCGCGCGCCAGTTCGACGACGTGGCCGCCACCTTCGCCAAGATCGCCGGCCAGGTCGTGACCACGACCGACGCGGCGCGCGAGATCGAGCTGTCCACGAAGCAGCAGGCCACCGCGGTCGAGCAGCTCAATGTCGCGCTGTCCAACACCGCGCAGGCCTCGCGGGAGACCGAGGCCAGCTCCGGGCAGACCTCGCAGACGGCCACCGAGCTGGCGGAGATGTCCCGCGACCTGCTGCGCCTGGTGCAGGCCCAGCCGACCTGAGCCCGCCCCCTTCAAGAACCGGACACCCCGCGCGCCGTGGCCAAGGACCCCTACCGCTTCTTCCGCATCGAAGCCCGCGATCTGCTGCGGCAGATGAGCGAGGCCGTGCTCGCCGCCGAGCAGGCGCCGGCGCCCGACCTGCCGCCGCGTTTGCTGCGACTGGCCCACACGCTCAAGGGCGCCGCCAGCGTGGTGCGACAGCCCGGCATCGCGGCGCAGGCGCACGCGATCGAGGACCTGCTGACGCCGCTGCGCGACCGTGCCGAGGCCCCCGGCCGCGCCGACCTCGACGCGCTGCTGGCGCTGATCGACGCCGCCGGCGACGCGATCACCGCGCTGGACGCGCCGACGGCAGCCGGCGCGACGACGCCGCCCCGGCCCGCTGGCGCTGGTGGAAGTGCCGGTGCCGGTGGCGGCCCCGGCGGCAGTGCTGGTGCTGGCTCGCGCTCAAGCGGGGACCCCAGTCCCAGCTTCGGCGGGGGCTCGGGCGTGGGTGCGGGTGCGGGTGCGGGCGCGGTGCCCGCCGAGCACGGGGGCATGGCCGGTCCGTCGGCCGACACTGACGCCGGCGCGAGCGGCGGCGATGTCGGCCTCGCAGGCCTTCCCGTCGACGCGGCCGTCGATCCGGCCGACGCCGGGGACCCGGATCCGATCGGCGCCATCCTGACCATTCCCCAGTTGATGCCGGAGGAGCTGGACGGCCTGCTCGCCGACATCGCGCGCACGCAGGGGCACCTCGCGCCGATCGAGCGCGCCGCGGCGCTGCTGCGGGAGCTGCGCGCCGGCCTGCAGGGCCAGCAGGAGGCCCTGGCCGGCCCGCTGGCGCGGATCGAGGACCAGATCGAGCGCGGCGCGCGCCAGCTCGCGCGCGAGCTGGTCGCGCTGCGCGATGGCGCCGAGCAGCTGCGGCTGCTGCCCGCCGCGCAGCTCTTCGCGCCGCTGCAGCGGACCGCGCGCGACGCCGCGCGCTCCCAGGACAAGCAGGCCCGGCTCACCGGCCACGGCGGCGACGTCAAGCTGGAAGCGGCGCTGCTGAATGCCGTCTCCGGCGCGCTGGTGCAGATGGTGCGCAACGCCGTCGCGCACGGCATCGAGCTGCCGGCCGAGCGCATCGCCGCCGGCAAGCCGCCGCAGGGCCGGATCGAGTTGCGGATCGAGCGCCGCGGCCGCGAGGTGCTGTTCTGCTGCGCCGACGACGGGGCCGGACTCGACCTCGAGGCGGTGCGGCGCACCGCCATCGACAAGGGCATCCCCGGCGCGGCGCGGCTCGATGACGACGCGCTGATCGAGCGCCTGCTGCGCGGCGGCCTCAGCACCGCGCGGCGCGTGGACGCGCTGGCCGGCCGCGGCGTCGGCATGGACCTGGTGCGCGACACGGCCGACCGCCTCGGCGGACGCCTGACCCTGAGCAGCCGGCGCGGCGAAGGCACGACCGTCGAGCTCTGCGTGCCGCTGCAACTGGCCGCGCTGCGCGCGATCCGCGTCAGCGCCGGCGCGGTCGCCGCCTGGGTGCCGCTGGACGCGGTCGAGTGCGTGCTGCAGCGGCCGGTGCTCAATGGCGCGCACCTGATCGTCGGCGACGAGCTGCTGCCTCACCTCCCGCTGGCCGACGCCTTGCAGCCGGGCCAGGCCACCGCGGCGGCGCCGCGCTCGGCGCTGGTGCTGCGCGCCGGTGGACAGCGCGCGGCGCTGGGCGTGGACGCGCTGGACGGCGTCACCAGCGTCGTGCTGCGGCCGCCACCGGCCCTGCTGCCGCCGTCGCCCTTGATCGCCGGCCTGGCGCTGGACGCTGCCCAGCAGCCGGTGCCGGTGCTCGCCGCCGAGGGCCTGATCGCCGCGGCGCGCCAGGCGCGGCCACGGCCGGTGCCGGCGCCGCCGCGCACCGGCACCATCCTGGTCATCGACGACTCGCTGACCACCCGCATGCTCGAGCAGAGCATCCTCGAGGCCGCCGGCTACCGCGTGCACATGGCCGCGTCCGCCGAGGACGGCCTGGAGGCGGCGCAGCGCGAGCGCTACGCGCTCATCCTGGTGGACGTGGAGATGCCGGGCATGGACGGCTTCGAGTTCGTCGCCCGCATCCGCGGCGACGCGGCGCTGCGCCACATCCCGGCGGTGCTGGTGACCTCGCGCAACGCGCCCGAGGACCTGGCCCGTGGCAAGGCGGTGGGCGCCGACGGCTACATCGTCAAGGGCGAGTTCGCGCAGAACGAGTTCCTGGCGCAGGTCGCGCAGCTGATGGCGCGCTCGGCCGGCACGGTCGACGACGACGCGGCCGTCGAGGAGCCCGCCGCATGAGCGCATCAGGAGGCGTTGGCGGCGGTGGCGGCATCGGCGGCATCGGCGGACTGGGCGGCGCAGCGCCGCTGGCCGGCGCCGGACCGGCCCGGCCGCTGCGGGTGCTGGTCGTGGAGGACTCGATCACGGTGCTGGCGCACATCCGCGAGGTGCTCGCCGCGCACGGCGACATCGAGGTCGTCGGCGAGGCCCACGACGGCGCGCAGGCCGTGGCGCTGTGCCAGCGGCTGCGGCCGGACGTCGTGTCGATGGACATGATGCTGCCCGGCATGGACGGCCAGGCGGCGACCGAGGCCATCATGGCCCACTGCCCGACGCCCATCCTCATCGTCTCGTCGTCGACCAATCGCGGCGAGCTGCTGCGCACCTACGAGGCGCTGGCCGCCGGCGCCGTCGAAGTGCTGGAGAAGCCGGACGCGAACGCGCCCGCGGGCGAGTGGGAGCGCCGCTACGTGACGCTGCTGCGGCTGGTGGCGCGGATCCGCGTCATCACCCATGTGCGCGCTCGCCTGGGCGGGCGCCCCGTCGCCGGGCCGGCCGCCCAGGCACCGGCGCCGGCGCGCGCGCTGCTCGCACTGGGCGCGTCGACCGGCGGCCCGGGCGCGCTGATGAAGGTGCTGCAGTCGATGCCGGCGCCGGCGCCGCTGCCGGTGCTGATCGTGATGCACATCAATGCGGTGTTCAGCCGCGGCTTCGCCGAATGGCTGGACGCGCAGACGCCGCATCGCGTGCGCTACGCCCAGGGCGGCGAGCGCCTGCGCGACCTGGCCGGCCAGGTGGTGCTGGCGCCGCCCGACGTCCACCTGGTGCTGCGCGCCGGCGTGCTCGAACTCAGTCACGCGCCGCCGCGCCACTCGTGCCGGCCGTCGGTGGACGTGCTGTTCGAATCGCTGGCCGCCGAGAACGGCCCGGGCACCGCCGCCGCGCTGCTGACCGGCATGGGCCGCGACGGCGCGCAGGGCCTGCTCGAGATCCGCCGCGCGGGAGGCGCGACGCTGGCGCAGGACGAAGCCAGTTCCATGGTCTACGGCATGCCGCGCGAAGCCGCCCAGCTGGGCGCCGCCGAGCGCATCCTGCCGCTGTCCGACATCGGCCCCGCCCTGATGGGATTGAGCGGCATGGCCTGGGGAGGAGCCCACAAATGAACAAGAGAACCTTCATCGTCGAGGACAGCCTCACGGTGCGGATGGACCTGCGCGAGGCGCTCGAGGACGCCGGCTTCGACTGCGTCGAGTGCGCCACGCTGGCCCAGGCCCGCGCCGCGCTGGCCCAGGGCGTGCCCGCGCTGGTGCTGCTGGACAACCTGCTGCCCGACGGCGACGGCGCCGCCTGGCTGCCCGAGCTGCGCGCCGCGCCGCAGGGCGGCGACTGCGTCGTGCTGATCCTGTCCAACGCCTCGCAGGCCAGCGACCGGCTGCGCGGCCTGGCCCATGGCGCCGACGAATACGTCGGCAAGCCCTATGACCGCCTCTACGTCATCGACCGGGCGCGGGAGCTGGTCCGCCAGCGCCAGGCCCGCCAGGCGACCCCCATGCCGCAACCGGCCTCGGTGCTGCTGATCGACGACAGCGAGACCTTCCGCGAGGCGCTGCGCGACGCGCTGGAGCCACACGGCTACGACATCCACACCGCCGCGCACGGCGAGGAGGGCCTGCGCCAGGCCGCCGCGCTGCGACCCAACGCGGTGATCGTCGACCAGCACATGCCCGGCATCGACGGCGCGGCGGTGATCCGCCGGCTGCGCCTGGATCCGGCGCTGCGCCACACGCCCTGCCTGCTGCTGACCGCCGACGAGGGCCCCGAGGCCGAGCTGCGCGCGCTGGAGGCCGGCGCCGACGCCTTCGCCCGCAAGCAGGACGACGTCGACCTGATCCTGGCGCGCGTGGCCGCGATGCTGCGCAGCGCCAAGGCCAGCCTGCCCGAGCAGGGCGCCAGCCTGCTGGGCCCCAAGCGGCTGCTGCTGGTGGACGACAGCGCCAACGTGCTGGCCGAGCTCGGCGCGCTGCTGCGCGACGACGGCTACGACGTCATCGCCGCGGCCAGCGGCGAGCAGGCGCTGGAGCTGCTCGCGGTGCAGGCGGTGGACGCGGTGCTGCTGGACGTGCAGATGCCGGGCATCGGCGGGCTGGAGACCTGCCGGCGCATCAAGTCGGCGCCCTCGCTGCGCGACATCCCGGTGCTGCTGCTCACCGCCTTCGAGGGTCGCGCGTCGATGCTGGCCGGCCTGGAGGCCGGCGCCGACGATTACGTCGTCAAGGCCAACGGCGAGGTCGAGCTGCTCAAGGCCCGGCTGCGCGCGCAGCTGCGTCGCAAGCAGTTCGAGGACGAGGCCCGGCGCGTCCACGCCGAGCTGCACAACAGCGCGATGGAAGCGGCCGAGGCGCGCGCCGCGCGCGAGCTGGCCGACAGCCGCGCCGAGCTGCTGGCCGCGCTGCAGCAGCGCAACGACGCGCTGGAGCAGCTCAATGCCGAGCTCAGCCGCGCCAGCAGCGCCAAGACCGCCTTCCTGTCGACGATGTCGCACGAGCTGCGCACGCCGCTGAACGCGGTGATCGGTTTCGCCCAGCTGATGCGCGACGGCGCGGCCGGCCCGGTCAGCGATCGCCAGGCCGAGTTCTGCGGCCACATCCACAACGCCGGGCAGCACCTGCTCTCGCTGGTCAACGACCTGCTGGACATGGCCAAGATCGAGGCCGGCCGCGTCGACCTGGACATCGAGCCGGTCGAGCTCGACGAGCTGCTGCGCGACGCGCTCGCGATCGTGCAGGAACGGGCCCGGCTCAACCGCATCGAGATGAGCTTCTTCGGCGTCGGCGGCCACCAGCGGCTGTGCGTGGACCGCCGCCGGCTGCGGCAGATCATCTACAACCTGCTGTCCAACGCGGCCAAGTTCACGCCCAAGGGCGGCAGCATCCGGCTCGAGGCGCGGCGGGTTTCCCGGGCGCGGGCGCGCGAGGCGCTGCCGGGCTTCCCCAACGGCCGGCGCTCGGAGCTGCCCGACAGCGAGCACGCCGAGTTCGTCCAGATCAGCGTCACCGACAACGGCATCGGCATCCCGCCGGACGGCCTGGACAAGCTGTTCCAGCCCTTCAACCAGATCCGCAACGTGCTGACCCACAAGGTGGAGGGCACCGGCCTGGGCCTGGCGACGGTGGCGCGCCTGGTGCAGCTGCACGACGGCGCGGTGGCGGTGAGCAGCCAGCCCGACAAGGGCAGCTGCTTCACCTGCTGGCTGCCATGGCGCGAGCCGGTGATCCCCGACGTCATCCTGCCCGACGAGACCGGCGAGCGTCCGCTGGCGCTCGTGATCGAGCACAACGAGCAGGCCGCGGCGCTGATGCAGACGCAGCTCAAGGCGGCGGGCTTCCGGGTGCGGCATGTCGCCTCGGCCGAGGCGGCGCTGGAGCTCGCCCCGCACCTGCGGCCCGAGCTGATCACGCTGGAGGTGAACCTGCCGGGGCTGGACGGCTGGGAGCTGCTGTCGCGGCTGAAGAACCTGCCGGGGTGGGCACACATCCCGGTGGTCGTCGTGTCGGTGGACGCGGGGCAGGAAGTGGCGCTGTCGCTGGGCGCCTCCGCGGTGCTGCACAAGCCGGTGTCGCGCAAGGCGCTGAGCAAGGAGCTGGAGATGCTCGGCTTCAAGCCGACCGCGACGCGCAAGTTCCTGGTGCTGGCGATCAGCGACGCGCCCGGCGACCTGCAGTCGCTGAGCGCCCACCTGTCGCAGCCCGGCTTCTCGGTGCTGCGCGCCACCGGCGGCAAGGAAGGCATCGAACTGGCCCGGCGCCACGTGCCCGACCTGATCGTGCTGGACCTGCTGATGGCGGAGGTCGACGGCATCGGCGTCGTCGAGGCGCTGCAGCGCGATCCGCTGACCGCGGCGATCCCGGTGATCGTGGTGGCGGCGTCGCAGCTCACGCCGCGCGACCGCGAGCTGCTCAACCGCCATGTGCAGCGCGCCACCGTCAACCGCGAGACGGCCGCCGCGGCCGCGGCCGGCGGCGCGCCGGTGCCGGCGCCACCGGGCGCGCGCACGCCGGCCGGGCCGCGGGGCCATTTCATGGACGAGGTGAAACGCGCGATCAGCCGCACCAGCTGGGGCGACCTCGACCCCTTGGACGATTGACACTCCCTGACGAGGGAAACACGAGGGAAACGCGACAGCACGATGCAAGCGAATGCGACACCATTGACCGTGGTCCTCGTCGAGGACTCCTTCACCATCCGCCGGCAGCTGCTGCAGCGGCTCGACACGGTGCCCGGGCTGCGCGTCGTCGGCGAGGCGGCCGACGAGGCGACCGCGCTGACGCTGATCGGCTACCTGCAGCCGGACGCGGTGCTGCTGGATCTGTCGCTCGCGCAGGGCGGCTCGGGCATCGCGGTGCTCAAGGCGCTGCGCAAGCAGGGCTACCGCGGCCAGGTGCATGTGCTGTCCCACCAGACCGAGGCCTATCGCGCCGCGGTGCTGGCCGCCGGCGCCGACGGCTTCTTCGACAAGGCGGAGGAACTCGAGCTCATGCTGCGGCAGCTGACCGGACAGCCGGAGGTGCCGCCGCCTCGCCCGTTCGATGCGGCGGCCCTGCACGAGCGCCTCGACCAGATGGTGCGGCTGGCGGTGCGGGACGGCTCCGACCTCGTCGTGCATGTGCTCGCCGGCAGCGCCGAGGCGCTGCAACCGCTGGCGGCGCGCTTGATCACCGGCCTGGATGGCGGCGACCTGGTGGGCTGGCTCGGCACCTCGGACGGCGGCCGCCTCTGCATCGCCCAGATCGACGGCGAGGACGCCCCGCCGCTGGCTTCGCGTGCGGAGCTCCAGGGATCGGCGCTGCGCCTGGGCCGCGCGCAGCTGCCTGACGACGCGCTGTCGGCTGGGGGACTGGTCACGCTCGCGGAGCTGCGCGCGCTCGGCCGCCTGCCGTGAGGACGCTGCGCACCGCTTGACCGCGGTGCGACGCGGCGCCTGGCCCGGACGAGCCCCTCGATCGAGGTCGGTCGGCGGCTTGAACCTCGGCAATCGGGCGCCTATGTTGGGCGAACAGCCTGAATATCGTTCCTGGCGGCGCTTCCCTGCGCGTCCGGCACTTGAGTTGCCCCCTGCGACTGGATTACCCTTTGTCGCTGGAGGTCAACGACCGTGGACGTTCTGCAGCTGGACATCTCGGGCCGCCCGCAGGCCTGGATCTCGACCAAGGAAGCAGCGGTGCTCTATGCCAGCGACGCGATCGCGTGGACGCTGGGCGAGCCCTTCCACGTGCTGCGCGGTGGCTACCAGCGGCTGTCCGGCCTGCAATCCCGCATCGAACTGCACCCGATCGTGGCCGTGCGCGGCGCCATTCCCAGCCGCGCCTGGCGCCAGGCGCCGGCGCTGTCCAATTTCAAGCTGTTCGCGCGTGACCGGCATGTCTGCGCCTACTGCGGCCACCGCTTCCACGCCGACCTGCTGACCCGCGAGCACATCCAGCCGGTGTCGCGCAACGGGCGGGATTCGTGGATGAACTGCATCACCGCCTGCCGCGCCTGCAATGGCCGCAAGGGCAACCGCACGCCCGAGGAGGCGCGCATGGCGCTGCTCTACCTGCCTTACGTGCCCAGCCTGCACGAGGACATGATCCTGCGCGGCCGGCGCATCCTGGCCGACCAGATGGAGTTCCTGCTGGCGAGCGTGCCCAGGTCGTCGCGGCTGTACGCATCGTGACGCGGGCGGGGCGGTGATGGACGGCGATCGACGGGGTCCCGCGGTCTTCGGCCATGGGCGGTCGTGAGCGGCGGAGTGCCTTTCCCGCGCTGACGATGCTGGTGTTATGCCGCGCTTAAGAGCCTTCAAAGGCGGCACCGGTAGAGTGGACCCACGCGCCATTGCTGCGCGCGAAGCCCGAGGGCGCCGAGGTAAAGACTTGTTGCGCGGTCAACGGAATGTCACCGGTCGTCGTTGGCCGGCACATCGATTTGGAGAGACGAGATGAAGAAGCTGCTGATTGCCACCCTGGTGGCCGCCCTGGCCGCATGTTCGACGACGAACCCGGACGTGATCCAGCGCGGTGACGCGCAGCGCCTGTCGCAGGTGCAGGATGCGACGGTGCTGTCGGTGCGGCCGGTGACGGTGGACGGCTCGCAGAGCGGCGCTGGCGCGGTGACGGGCGCGGTCGTCGGCGGCGTGGCCGGCGGCAGCGTCGGCGGCAGCCGCGAGGGCGTGATCGTCGGCGTGCTTGGCGCGGTGGCCGGCGCGGCGCTCGGCAACGCGGTCGAACGCGGCGTGACCAAGGAACAGGCGGTCGAGATCCTGCTGCAGCTGCGCAACGGCGAGCGCCGCGCGATCGTCCAGGCGCAGGGCAACGAGAACTGGGTCTCCGGCGAGCCGGTGATCATCGTCACCACCGGCGGCAAGGCCCGCGTGGTGCGCGCGCCGGCGGCGACCCGCACGTACTGAGCGCGCTGAGCTCGTCGGCGATCAGGGGCCCTTGCGGCCCCTGCGTCGTTTCAGCGCCGCGATGGTCGGGGCGCGCGTCGCCGCGCCTCACTTCACCCGCTGCTTCTCCAGCTTTCTCGCCAGCGTGCGCCGGTGCATGCCCAGCCGTCGCGCGGTCTCCGAGATGTTGAAGTCCGTCGCCGCCAGCGTCTCGTGGATGTGCTCCCACTCCAGCGTCTTGATGGAGGTGGTCGCGCGCTCGGTGACCTCGACCTCGGCATCGCCCTGGGCGCGCGCGAAGGCGGCCTCGATGTCATCGGTGTTCGCCGGCTTGGCCAGGTAGTGCCGCGCGCCCAGCTTGATCGCCTCCACCGCCGTGGCGATGCTCGCGTAGCCGGTCAGCACCACGATCACCATCTCGGCATCGTGCTCGTGCAGCGTCTGCACGCACGCCAACCCGGAGCCGCCCCCGGCGAGCTTCAGGTCGACGACCGCGTACTCCGGCGCCTCCTCGGGACCACGCTCGGCCAGCAGCTTCTGCACCTGCTCCACCGTCGTCGCCCGCAGCACCTGGTAGCCGCGGCGCTCGAACGAACGCGACAGCGTGCGCGCGAAGGCGTCGTCGTCCTCGACGATCAACAGCAGGCGGTCGGTATCGGCGGCAAGGTCATCCGGCGTCATGAGCGGCATTGTCAGGCAGTCCTAGAGGCTCGAGCGCGGACAGGGGCATGCGGATCTCGACCTCCGCGCCGCCGCCCTCCTCCGCCAGCCGGTTGCGCGCCTGCAGGCGCCCGCCCAGCGAGCGCACGACGTTCAGCGCCAGGAACAGCCCCAGCCCGCCGCCCGCCCGGCCCTTGCTCGATTGATACGGTTTGCCGAAACGCTCCAGCATCTCCGGCAGGAAACCAGCGCCTCGATCGGTGACGCGCAGCACCAGCTGACCGTCCTCGACCAGCGCGCGCAGCGACACCGGCTGGCCCGGCGCGGCCTCGAGCGCGTTGTCGAGCACGTTGTCGATCATCTGCTTGAGGCCGACGTCCGACACGATGCGCACCTTCGGCAGGCCGGCGTCCGGCAGGTAGTCCAGGCCGTGGTGCGGCCGCGTCGCGCGCCAGTGCGTCACCAGGTCGTCGAGGAAGGCCTGCAGCGTCGTCACCACCGGCGCCTCGCCGCGCAGCTCGCCCGCCGACATCAGGATCCCGCTGACGATCGCCTTGCAGCGCCGCAGCTGGACCTGCATCTCCTCGATCTCCTCGCGCAGCTCGGGATCGCCGGCGAAGGGCGCCATCCGCGACCAGTCCCCGAGGATCACCGACAGCGTCGCCAGCGGCGTGCCCAATTCATGCGCGGCGCCCGAGGCCAGCAGGCCCATGCGCACGATGTGCTCTTCCTCGGCCGCGCGCTGGCGCAGGTCGGCCAGGCGCGCGTCGCGCTGGCGCAGGTTGCGCCCGATGCGCTGGATGAAGATCACCAGCAGCGAGGCGTTGATCGCGAAGCAGATCAGCAGGCCGCCGATGTAGTGCGTCGGCAGCGACAGCCCTTCCATGTCGGGCACCAGCAGCGGCAGGTGCCACTGCGTCAGCGCGACGAAGCAGCCCCCCGTCACCGCGACGGTGAACCAGATGTAGCGCGAGGGCAGCAACACCGCACCCACCGCGATCTGCAGCAGGAACAGGAAGATGAAGGGGTTGGTGACGCCGCCGCTGTAGTAGAGCTGGCCGCTCAGCACCGCGATGTCGACCAGCAGGCCGGCGAAGAGCTCGGCGTTGCGCACGCTGGGCACCCAGCGGGTGCGCAGCCAGCAGGCCAGGTTGAAGAGCACCAGCACCGCCAGCAGCGTCAGCATCTCCGGCATCGGCAGCCGGATGTGCAAGGCGTAGTGCACCGAGAGCACGGTGCCGAACTGCCCCGCCGCCGCCAGCCAGCGCAGCTGCACCAGCTGCTGCAGGTTGTTGCGGCCGGCCTGCAGCGCGCGGCCCTCGCCGGAGGATTCCTCGATGCCCAGCGCCCCGGCGGCGCCGTCCAGGTAGCGACTGTCGTCGGGGTGGTCGTCGTCCGGATCGGGACGGCTCAGCGGCATGGTCGCGGCCTCAGTCAGCGGCCGCGTCCAGGCCGAGCGCGCGGCGGCGCTCGACCCGCCACAGCCAGACGCCGATGCCGGCGGTCATCGCCGCCATCGCGAACCAGGTCAGCGCGTACTGCAGGTGATGGTTGTTGAAGCGCACCACCGTCAGCCCGCCGCTCGGCCAGCGCGTGCGGTCGTCCGCCGCGGCGGCGTCGACGAAGTACGGCGCCACGGGACCCTCGACGATCCGGCGCGCCTGGGCGATCGCCTCGACATCGCGCGAGTACCAGCGCTCCTGCGCTGGGTCGTTCTTGCGCAGCAGGCTGCCGCCGGGCTCGCTCAGCCGCAGCAGCCCGACGACGCGGTCCTCGCCCTGCGTCTCCGACGCGGTACGCGACGCGCGCGTCTTGAATTCCGGCGGCACGAAGCCGCGGTTGACCAGCACCCAGTCGCCGCGCACGGTGCGCAGCGGCGTCAGCACCCAGTAGCCGGTGCCCAGCTCGGTGCTCGCGCCGACCAGGGTCTCGCGCGAATGGTCGAAGGTGCCGTTGAGCACGACCTTGCGGTACTCGTCGCCGGCCTTCGTGATCGCGTCCCAGCGGTCGGCGCCGGGCGCGCGTTCCGGCTCGGCGGCCAGGCGCTTGTCCAGCCGCGCGATCAGGTCCTCCTTCCACGCCAGCCGCTGCAGCTGCCAGGCGCCCAGCGCGAGGAAGGCCGCAAACAAAAGGGCCGCGCCCAGCAGCAGCGCCCAGAAGGCGGTGCTGCGGCGCGGCCGCGGCGGTTCCGGATGAACGGCGGTCATCAGGGCATGTTGCGCATGTCGTGGACCGGCATCATGTTGCTGTTCAGGTGGAACATCACCCAGATCGAGCCGGCCAGCATGATCACCACGACGGCAATCGTGAAGATCAGCGACAGCATCGACCAGCCGCCCTCGACCTTCGAGTTCATGTGCAGGAAATAGACCATGTGCACGACGATCTGCACCGCCGCGAAGATCAGCAGCACGATGCCCATCGCCTGCGACGAGGCGATCGACTTGGTCATCACCAGGAAGAAGGGGATGGCCGTCAGGATCACCGACAGCAGGAAGCCGATCAGGTAGCCCTTGACGGTGGCGTGGTAGCCGACGTCGTCGTGGTCATGGTCGTGACCGCCGTGGCCCTGGTCGTGGCCGTGGCCGTGCGAATCATGCTTGTGGTTGTGGTCGGCGCTCACGGCAGCACTCCCATCAGGTAAACGAAGGTGAAGACACCGATCCAGATCACGTCCAGGAAGTGCCAGAACATCGACAGGCAGATCAGGCGGCGCTTGTTCTCCTTGGTCAGGCCGAACCTGGACACCTGGACCATCAGCGTCACCAGCCAGATGCAGCCGAAGGTGACGTGCAGGCCGTGGGTGCCCACCAGCGTGAAGAACGAGGACAGGAACGCGCTGCGCTGCGGACCCGCGCCTTCATGGATCAGGTGCGCGAACTCATAGAGCTCCACCGCCAGGAAGCACAGGCCCAGCACGCCGGTGATCGCCAGCCAGGCCAGCGTGCCGGACTTCTTGTTGCCCAGCATCTTGATCATGGCGAAGCCATAGGTGATCGACGAGAGCAGCAGGAAGCCGGTGTTGAGCGCCACCAGCGGCAGGTCGAAGAGGTCGGCGCCCGACGGGCCGGCGGCGTAGCTGCGGCCCAGGACCGCATACGTCGCGAACAGCACCGCGAAGATCAGGCAGTCGCTCATCAGGTAGATCCAGAACCCGAGGAGCGTGCCGTGCTGCGGATGGTGGTCGCCGTTGTCGTAGAACACCGGCGCGCCGGTGTTGTTCGTCATGGTCGTTGCTTGCATGTTGGATATCGCTCGCTGCGGAATCAGGCCTGGGCGGCCAGCACCTTCGTGCGGGCGTCCTCCGTGCTGGCCACTTCATCGGCGGGGATGTAGTAGTCGCGCTTGTAGTTGAAGGTGTGGACGATCGCGGCGATCACGGTCACCGCGAAGGCGACACCCGCCACCAGCCACATGTGCCAGATCAGGGCGAAACCGAACAGCGTCGACAGGCCGGCCAGGATCACGCCCGCGCCGGTGTTCTTCGGCATGTGGATCTCCTTGAAGCCGCCGACCGGGCGCTGGTGGCCGCGGGTCTTCATGTCGTGCCAGGCGTCGTGGTCGTGGACCACCGGCGTGAACGCGAAGTTGTACTGCGGCGGGGGCGACGAGGTCGACCACTCCAGCGTGCGGCCGTTCCACGGGTCGCCGTCGACGTCACGCAGCTGCTCGCGCTTGAGGAAGGACACCACCAGCTGGATCAGGAAGCAGCCGATGCCGGCGGCGATCAGCAGCGCGCCGAAGGCGGCGACCTGGAACCAGATCTGCAGCGAGGGATCGTCGAAGTGGCTCATGCGGCGCGTCACGCCCATCAGGCCCAGCACGTACAGCGGCATGAAGGCGACGAAGAAGCCGATCTGCCAGAACCAGAACGAGGCCTTGCCCCAGAACGGGTCCAGCTTGAAGCCGAAGGCCTTGGGGAACCAGTACGAGATGCCCGCCAGCAGGCCGAACAGCACGCCACCGATGATCACGTTGTGGAAGTGCGCGATCAGGAACAGCGAGTTGTGCAGCACGAAGTCGGCCGGCGGCACCGCCAGCAGCACGCCCGTCATGCCGCCGATCACGAAGGTGACCATGAAGCCCACGGTCCAGTACATCGGGACCTCGAACTTGATGCGGCCGCGGTACATCGTGAACAGCCAGTTGAAGATCTTCGCGCCCGTCGGGATCGAGATGATCATCGTCGTGATGCCGAAGAACGAGTTCACGCTGGCGCCCGAGCCCATCGTGAAGAAGTGGTGCAGCCACACGAGGTAGGACAGGATCGTGATCACGACCGTCGCGTAGACCATCGAGGCGTAGCCGAACAGCTTCTTCTGGCTGAAGGTCGACACGACCTCCGAGAAGATGCCGAAGGCCGGCAGCACCAGGATGTAGACCTCGGGGTGACCCCAGATCCAGATCAGGTTGACGTACATCATGGCGTTGCCGCCCAGGTCCGTCGTGAAGAAGTTGGTGCCGGCGTAACGGTCCAGCGACAGCAGCGCCAGGGCCGCGGTCAGGATCGGGAACGAGGCCACGATCAGGATGTTCGAGCACAGCGAGGTCCAGGTGAAGACCGGCATCTTCATCATGGTCATGCCCGGCGCCCGCATCTTGATGATGGTGGCGATCAGGTTGATGCCCGAGAGCGTCGTGCCCACCCCGGCCACCTGCAGCGACCAGATGTAGTAGTCCACCCCCACGCCCGGACTCGCGAGCAGGCCCGACAGCGGCGGATACGCCAGCCAGCCGGTGCGCGCGAACTCGCCGACGAACAGCGAGGCCATCACCAGCACCGCGCCGCCGGTGGTCATCCAGAAGCTGAAGTTGTTCAGGAACGGGAAGGCCACGTCACGCGCGCCGATCTGCAGCGGCACCACGTAGTTCATGAAGCCGGTGATCAGCGGCATCGCCACGAAGAAGATCATGATCACGCCGTGGGCGGTGAAGACCTGGTCGTAGTGATGCGGCGGGAGGAAGCCGAGCTGATCGCCGAAGGCGATCGCCTGCTGGGCGCGCATCATGAGCGCGTCGGCGAAGCCACGCAGCAGCATGACCAGGCCCAGCACGATGTACATGATGCCGATCTTCTTGTGGTCGATGCTGGTCACCCAGTCCCGCCAGAAGGGGCCCCAGAGCTTGTACTTCGTCATCATCGCGAGGACGAAGAGGCCGCCCAGGACGACCATCGCGAAGGTGCCGACCAGGATCGGCTCGTGGAGCGGAAGCGCCTCTAGGCTGAGGCGTCCGAAGATGAGCTTTTGAGCGTCAATCATCTTGGATCTCGGTAGTGCTTGCGGTCCCGGCGCGGCGATTCATCGCGGTCGCGCCGGGGGACGCCAATCAATTACGGGTGGCCGAGGCCTGCCATTGCGACGCGTACTGCCCCGCGTTGTCAGGCGTGCACAGCGCGGCCACGAAGATCCGCTTCTGCTCGTTGCTCCAGGGCTTGCTGGCCAGGCCGTCGATCGCGCCCTTGCCGCCGCCGCCCGCGGCGTCGATGGCCATCATCTGGCCCATGCACATCTTGGTGCCGTCGACGCAGCGGTTCACGACCGCGTCGAACAGGCCCGGCGCGACGCTGGCGAAGCGGCGCACCGGCTGGCGCTCGGACGGCTTCTCCAGGTCCAGGTACAGCTCCTTGGTCAGCGCGACGCCGTCGGCCTTGTTGCGCTCGACCCAGGCGGAGAACTCGTCGTTGGACAGGCCGTGGAACTTGAAGCGCATGTGCGAGAAGCCATCGCCGCTGAAGTTGGCCGAGAAGCCGTCATACACGCCGGGCTTGTTGATCACCGCGTGCAGCTGGCTCTGCATGCCGGGCATCGCGTAGATCATGCCGGCCATGGCGGGCACGTAGAACGCGTTCATCACGGTCGACGAGCTGATCTTGAAGTGGATCGGGCGGTCCACCGGCGCGGCCAGTTCGTTGACGGTGGCGATGCCCTGCTCGGGATAGATGAACAGCCACTTCCAGTCCAGCGCCACGACCTCGACGGTCAGCGGCTGCACGCCGGCGGGGACCGGACGCTGCGCGTCCAGCCGCTCCAGCGGGCGGAAGGGATCGAGCTTGTGGGTGCTGATCCAGGTCATCGCGCCCAGCGCGATGATGATCAGCAGCGGCGCGCCCCAGATGATCAGCTCCAGGCGCGTCGAGTGGTCCCACTCTGGCGAGTAGGTCGCCTGCGTGTTGGACGCCCGGTAGCGGAACGCGAAGACCAGCGTCAGGATGATCACCGGGACGATGATCAACAGCATCAGCAGCGTCGAGGCGACGATGAGCTGCGCCTGCTGGTTCGCGATGTCGCCGGACGGCTTCATCACGACCATGTTGCAGGCGGACAGGGGCAGCGCCAGGGCCAGCAGCCCGAGACGGGCGAGTGGGCGGGCGAGACTTGTTTTTGGAGAGGCTTTGAGGTACATGGGACTTCAGCAGACCAGCAGGCGTAGTTCACGCGGAGCCCCCTTTGACCACCGCACCTGGCAGTGGGTTCCCGCCGTCCGAAACCTGGGGTTTCCTCTGGAGGGAAAGCGATAAAGGGGAAAACGACACTTGTCGACCGTTGCACGCCGGGCGCAGATTTTGCCCGATTGACTCAAACCAACTATTGGACATTTTGTCCCAGGTAGGAGACGTATGAACAGCAGCACCCTTTCGACAGCCGGGCAACACCTCTCGACCGTGGGCCAGCCGCTGCCGCGAGGCAGCGGGGTCGCCACGCAGGAGGAGCAGGACGCGATCGCCCCCGGCGACATCGCCGTCGGCGTGGTGATCGGGCGCGCGTCCGAGTACTTCGATTTCTTCGTCTACGGGATCGCCTCGGTGCTGGTCTTCCCGTCCATCTTCTTCCCCCACATGGAGCGGCTGGAGGGCACGCTGTACGCCTTCGCGCTGCTGGCGCTGGCCTTCGTGGTGCGGCCGATCGGCACGCTGGTGGGGATGGACATCCAGCGGCGCTTCGGCCGCAGCGTGAAGCTGACGGTGGCGCTGTTCCTGCTGGGCATCTCCACCTGCACGATCGCGGTGCTGCCCGGCTTCAACACCTGGGGCGGTGCGGCCATCGCCCTGCTGGCCGCCTGCCGGATCGGACAAGGCCTGGCACTGGGCGGGTCCTGGGACGGCCTGCCCTCGCTGCTGGCGCTGAACGCGCCGGAAGGCCGCCGCGGCTGGTACGCGATGCTGGGGCAGCTCGGCGCGCCGATCGGCTTCCTGATCGCGGCCGCGCTCTATGCCTACCTGTGGAGCAGCCTGGATCCGATCGACTTCCTGAGCTGGGGCTGGCGCTATCCCTTCTTCGCGGCCTTCGCGATCAACGTCGTGGCGCTGTTCGCGCGGCTGCGCCTGGTGGTGACGCACGAGTACGAGAAGAACATGGAGGAGCACGAGCTCGACCCCTGCGACACCGACGAGCTCTTCGCCCAGCAGGGCACCACGCTGTTCATCGGCGCGTTCGCGGCGCTGGCCAGCTATGCGCTGTTCCACATCGTCACCGTGTTCCCGCTGTCCTGGGTGCTGCTGTACGGCGACCAGAACGTCACCCAGTTCCTGACCGTGCAGGTCATCGGGGCGCTGCTGGCGGCGGCGGCGATGCCGATCTCCGGGATGATCGCGGACCGCATCGGCCGGCGCAGCACGCTGGGCACCCTGGCCACGACGATCGGGATCTTCAGCCTGTTCACGCCCATCCTCCTGGACAGCGGCGCGATGGGCCAGAACATCTTCATCCTGGTCGGCTTCGTGCTGCTGGGCCTGTCCTACGGCCAGTCCTCGGGGGCGGTGACGTCCAACTTCCTGCCCCACTTCCGCTACACCGGCGCGGCGCTGACCTCCGACCTGGCCTGGATCATCGGCGCGGCCTTCGCCCCGCTGGTGGCGCTGGGGCTGTCGGCGAAGTTCGGCCTGTGGGCGGTGACCGCCTACCTGCTGTCGGGCGCGATCGTCACCCTGGTGGCGCTGCGCACCAACCGCATGCTCCAGATGAAGGACAAGGACTGATCCCCGGGGCCGATGAGCCCCGAACCCGTGACATGGGCTTGACAGCCCGCGACGCGAAATAACAACGGCCGGTCGACAAGACCGGCCGTTCTGCTTTCTGCCTCGAGACGGTGCCTCGTCCTGCCAGCCGCTCCCGGCTTCCGCCATTCGCCCAATAACCCCACCGAAATAGATAGCAAGCTAACTATTTAAACTCGCCGGCATGAACACCTCCAAGGACAAGCCGGCCCGCTCGCTGACGCGCACCGCGCGGGAAGCGGCGCTGATGACGGTCGGGATGATGCTGCCGGTGCTGGAGCGGGCGTACCGCGCCCGCGCCAACCTGGCGATGGCGCACGTGGGCCTGTCGCAGGCGCTGGCCTGGCCGCTGGTGATGATCGGCCGTCAGGGCGACGGCATGCGCCAGGGCGAACTGGCGACGCTGCTGGGCATCGAGGGGCCGTCGCTGACGCGCTCGGTGGACCAGTTGATTACCGGCGGCTACATCGAGCGCCACGAGGATCCCGACGACCGTCGCGCCAGGACGCTGCACCTGACGGCGCTGGGCGCGGACGCCTGCGAGCAGATCGAGGTCACGCTGCGCGACCTGCGCAATGAGCTCTACGAAGGCATCGCGGACGCCGACGTCGAGGCCGCGCTCCGCGTCTTCTCCACGCTGGCGGAGCGCGTCGGCGCGCCGACGCCGGCCGTGCCGCCGCGGCGCAAGTGAGGGTGCCCGTCGCGCCTCACAGACCATGAAATTCCCCGCTCTCTCCTTTCCCGCGATCCGGCTACCCACGCTGCGGCTGCCCACACTGCGGCTGCCTGCGATCCGGTTGCCCGCGCCGCCGAAGCTGCCGGCCGCGCTGCGGCCCCGCTTCACGCGCGCCGAATGGATCTTCTCGATCAAGGCCTTCGCCGCGGCGATGCTGGCGGTCTTCCTGGCGAGCTGGGCCGGCCAGCCGCGGCCGTTCTGGGCGCTGATGACGGCCTACATCGTGGCCCATCCGATGGCGGGCGCGGTGCGCTCCAAGGGTGTGTTCCGCGTCGCGGGCACGCTGGTCGGCGGCATGGCCGCGGTGCTGCTGGTCCCGAGCCTGGCCAATGCGCCGGAACTGCTGAGCCTGGCCCTGGCGCTGTGGGTGGCGGGCTGCCTGGTGCTGTCGCTGCGCGACCGCACGCCGCGCGCCTATGCCTTCATGCTGGCGGGCTACACCGTGGCGCTGATCGGTTTCCCGGCGGTGGACACACCGCTGACGATCTTCGACACCGCCGTCGCCCGCCTCGAGGAGATCGGCCTGGGCGTGCTGTCGGCCACGCTGGTGCACAGCCTGGTGCTGCCCAACAGCCTGGCGGGCTCGGTGCTGGGGCTGCTGGATCGCACGCTGGGCGACACCCGCGCCTGGCTGACCGACATCGCCGCGCGCCGCGATGGCGGCGCCGACCGGCGCCGTGTCGCCGGCGACATCTCGCAGCTGCGGGTGCTGTCGACCCACATCCCCTTCGACACCAGCCACCTGCGCTGGACCGCCGACGCGGTCCATGCGATGCAGGACCACGTGGCCGCGCTGACGCCGCTGCTGGCCGGCGTGGAGGATCGTCTGCGGGCGCTCGAAGCGCATGGCGGCCTGCCGGACGACGTGCGCGCGCTGCTGGACCGCCTCAGTCCCTGGCTGACGCTGCCCGCCGGTCAGGCCGAGGCGCGCTTGCCCGCGTTGCGAGCGCAGCTTGACGCGCTGACCGGCGCGGACGCGCGCGACCGCCTGGCCGGCGATCCCTGGGCGCGGCTGCTCCGCGTCGCGCTGGCGCAGCGGCTCGGCGAGCTGCTCGACGGCTGGCTGCACTGCGTCCACCTGCGCGCCGACATCGACCGCGGCCTGTCCGGCGCGCCGATGCCCGCGCGGCCCGCGTCCGCGCCGGACGGGCCCAAGCTGCACCTGGACCTGGGCATGGCGCTGTGGTCCGGCGCGGCCGCGCTGATCGCGATCCTCGTGTGCTGCGCCTTCTGGATCCTCACCGGCTGGCCGATGGGCGCGGCGGCCGCGATGATGGCCGCGATCTTCTGCTGCTTCTTCGCGTCCATGGACGATCCGGTGCCGGCCATCAACGGCTTCCTCGCCTGGACGCTCTGGTCGATGCCCTTCGGCGCGCTCTACGTGCTGGTGCTGCTGCCGCTGGTGCAGGACATGTGGACGCTGATGGCGGTGTGCGCGCCGGTCTTCCTCCTCCTGGGCGCCTTCATCGGCCGCCCGGCGACCGTCGGCGCGGCGCTGCCCTTCCTGTTCGGCGTCATGGGCACGCTGGTCATGCACGACACCGCGCAGGCGGATCTCACCAGCTACCTGAACTCGATGTCGGGCCAGCTGGCCGGCATCTTCGTCGCGGCGCGCGTCACGCGGCTGATGCGGTCGGTCGGCGCGGACTGGAGCTCCCGGCGCATCCAGCGCGCGACCTGGCGGGAGCTCGACGACCTCGCCCGCCTGCCGCGCCCGGCGGGCCGCGGGCAGGCCTACCTGCTGCGCATGGTCGACCGCATCGCGCTGCTGGCGCCGCGCGTCGCGCAGTCGGGCGGCTCGGTGCCCGGCGTGCCCACCGACGACGCGCTGCGCGACCTGCGCATCGGCGCGGACCTCGTCGCGCTGCAAAGCGTGCGCGGCCAACTGCCCGCCCTGGCGCAGCGTCCGCTGGGGCCGCTGCTGAGCGCGATCGGCGACTGGCTGCGCGCCCGCATCGACGGCCGGCCCGGCGCGCTCGACGGACTCGACGCACCGCCGGCATCGCTGCTGGAGCGCCTGGACGCCGCGCTCGCCGGATTGCTCGAGGCCTACGCCGGCGCCGGCGACCTGCCCCCCGAGGCGCATCCCGCGGCCGGCGCGCTGATGGGCCTGCGTCGCAACCTCTTCCCGGATGCGCCAGTGCCGGCGCTGCCGCCGCGCGCCGTGGACAACGACAAGGAGGACCGGCCATGACCGGCGCCGTGAATTTCTTCGGGCTCTACCTGCCGTGGCTGATGCCGCTCGCGGCGCTCGCGCTGATCGCGCTCTCCGCCGTGCGGCGGCTGCTGGCCTGGGTCGGTGCCTACCGCTGGATCTGGCATCCCGCGCTGTTCGACTTGGCGATCTACCTGCTGCTCCTCTGGGGCTTGAGCAACGCCTCGCTGCGCGTGCTGCACGGCCCCGGGTGACGACGCCCGCAGCAAGGAGCCGCAGGGCCCACCGGTCCGGACTCCGCTGAAACCGCCCTGTCGCGCATCGCCTCACCGCGGCGTGGCCTTTCCCAATCAACGATGCCGGCCTGGCCGACCCCGACGACATGAAGCCTTCCTCCTTTCCCTTGCGACGCGTGATCTCGATGGCCGTCACGCTGGCCGCCGTCGGCGGCGCGCTGTGGGCGGCCCAGCAGCTCTGGGACCGCTACGAGCTCCAGCCCTGGACCCGCGACGGCCGCGTGCGCGCCAACGTCGTGCAGATCGCGCCGGACGTCTCCGGCCTCGTCACCGCCGTGCCGGTGCAGGACAACCAGCGCGTCGCCGCTGGCGCGCTGCTGTTCGAGGTCGACCGCGCGCGGTACGAGCTCGCGCTGCGCCAGGCGCAGGCGCAGCTCGCCGCACAGAAGGTCGCGCTCGCGCAGTCGCTGCGCGAGGCCGAGCGCAACAGCGGCCTGGGCAGCCTGGTCTCGCAGGAGTCGCGCGAGCAGACGCGCAGCCGCGCCGAGCAGGCGCGCGCCGCCGTCGCGCAGGCCGAGGTCGCGGTGGACGCGGCGCGGCTCAACCTCGCGCGCGCCGAGATCCGCGCGCCCTCCTCCGGCACGATCACCAACTTCGACCTGCGCCAGGGCGCCTACGCCAGCGCCGGGCATCCGGTGCTCGCGCTGGTCGACGCGGACTCGCTCTACGTCGAGGGCTACTTCGAAGAGACCAAGCTCGCGCGCATCCACATCGGCGATGCCGTCGAGGTCAAGCCGATGGGCGCGAGCCGCGCGCTGACGGGGCGCGTGGAAAGCCTCTCGGCCGGCATCGCCGATCGCGACCGCAGCACCAGCGCGAACCTACTGCCCAGCGTCAATCCGACCTTCAACTGGGTCCGCCTACCGCAGCGCGTGCCGGTGCGGGTCAAGCTCGATCCGCTGCCGCAGGGCGAGCGGCTCGTCGCCGGGCAGACGGTCACGGTGCAGGTGCTTGGGGGAGCGAAATCGTGAGCGGTCCGATGAAGCACGCGCTGGTGATCCTGGCCGCGGCGGCGCTCGCGGCGTGCTCGACCGCGCCGAAGGGGCCGGACTATCGGGTGCCCGCGGAGGCCGTCGTCATGAAGCCCGCAGCAGCGGCGCCTTTCCTTGAGCAGCAACGCGCCGCGCTGGCCGCCGGGGCCGGCGAGGTCTCCGATCCGGGTCAGGGTCAGGACGGCGGCGGGGCGGGAGCGAAGCCCGCGCCATTCGACAACGCGCCACTGCCGCCGCACTGGTGGCGGCTCTTCCACGACCAGACGCTCGACGCGCTGGTCGAGCAGGCGCTCGCGCGCAACACCGACCTGCGACAGGCAGCGGCCAACCTCGAGCGGGTCCAGGCCCTCGAGTCCGAGGCGCGCGGCGGCGCGCGGCCCGCGATCAGCGTCAACGGCGGGCCCAGCTTCGGCCATCCGTCGGGCCTCTCGATGCTGAAGAAGGACTACGTGCCGCCAGACACCTTCCGCTACAGCGCGGGCGTCGGGCTGTCGTACCAGCTCGATCTCTTCGGCCAGATCCGGCGCGCCATCGAGTCCTCGCACGCCAGCACCGAAGCGGCCGCCGCGGCGCTGGACCTCGTGAAGGTGAACGTGGCCGCCGGCACGGCGCGCGCGTATGCCGAGGCCTGCGCGACGGGGCAGCGACTGGCGTCGGCGCGGCACTCGGTGGACCTGCAGCGCGAGGCCGTGTCGGTCACCGAGCGGCTGCAGCGCGCGGGCCGGGTCGGCGACATCGACGCGGCGCGTGCGCGCAGCCAGCTCCAGCAGCTGCAGGCGGCGTTGCCGCCGCTGCTGGCGCAGCGGCAGTCGGCGCTGTATCGGCTGGCCACGTTGACCGGCGAGCTGCCGGCCGACTTCCCGCGCGGGCTGGCCGAATGCCACCTCGCGCCGCGCGTCGCCGGCACGATCCCGGTCGGGGATGGCGCCGCGCTGCTGCGCCGGCGACCCGACATCCGCCAGGCCGAGCGGGAGCTGCATGCGGCGACGGCGCGCATCGGCGTGGCGATCGCGGACCGGTATCCGAAGATCACGCTGGGCGTGTCGGCGGGCTCGGCAGGCACGCTGGCCGGGTTCGGCAGGAGCGACACGCTGAGCTGGAGCCTCGGGCCGCTGATCTCGTGGACGATGCCGAGCAACGGCGTCGCCGATGCGCGCATCGCGCAGGCCGAGGCGGGCACGCGGCAGGCGGCGGCCAGATTCGATGGCGTCGTGTTGAATGCGTTGCGGGAGACCGAGACGGCGCTCAATCAGTACGCGCGAGAACTGGACCGGCGCGCGGCGCTGCAGGCTTCGCGCGACGAGGCGGCGACGGTGGCGGGGCAGGCGCGGCGGCTGTACCAGGGCGGCAAGGTCGGCTATCTGGAGGCGTTGGACGCGGAGCGCGCGCTGGCCGCAAGCGATGCGGCGCTGGCGGCGTCGGAGGCCGCGTTGATCGACGAGCAGGTCCAGCTGTTCCTGGCGCTGGGCGGCGGGTGGGAAGTGGAGGAGTCGACCAGCGTGCAGTAGCGGGCGGCGGCTGCACTTCGTCGGCTGCTGGCCCTCACCCCTGCCCTCTCCCGCAAGCGGGAGAGGGAGAAAGAAAAAGAGAGCAGCGCTGCGTGCGGCTGCTCTCTTCAAGGCGGGAAGGCGGACGGGCGGTGCGCCCGTCGCGGCTTCAGGGGTAGCTGATGGTCAGCTTGTACGGGGACGTGGTGCTCGAGCCGGCATACGACATCACCTTGATGTAGACCGTCTGCGCGCTCGTGCCGTTCTGGTACGTCAGCGACTCGGTGCTGCCCACCGCCTCCGAGCGCGCCAGGCCCGTGCCCGTCGACCTCACCACGTACAGGTCGTAATCGATGCTCGACGAGGTCGGCCCGGTCATGTCGACGCGCAGCCGCTGGTTCGCAGCCAGCGTGACCTTGAAGAAGTCGACGTCGCTGGCGCTGCCGATGAAGCCGGTCAGCTGGTTGCGGCTGCCGACCGCGTTGGCCGCGGAGATCGTGTTGTTGGGCTCCACCTCGTCCGCCGCGTCGACCACGTTGTTGACGTTGAAGCTCACCGGCGCGGAGGTCGTCGTGTTGCCCGCCGCGTCATAGGCCTTGGCCACCAGGCTGTGCGTGCCGTTGGTCAGCTGCGTCGAGTTGACCGCGATCGAATACGGCGCCGTGGCGTCGACCTCGCGCAGCGCGCCGTCCAGCCAGAACTCCACCTGCGTCACGCCGACGTTGTCGCTCGCCGTGGCGGAGAAGGTGATCGTGCCGCTGGTGCCGTTCACCGCCGCGGTCACCGAGGGCGGCGTGGTGTCGCCGCCGCTGACGCCCTGGTTGACCCAGATCGGCGCGGACCACAGCACCTTGCCGTCGTCCTGCGTGACCTTGGCGTAGTAGAAGTGCTTGCCGTTGGCCGGCGTGATGGTCGCCGTCGGGTTGCTGCCCAGCAGCGTGACCGTGCCGTTGCGGCCCGGCACGCCTTCCCAGATCTCGGTCGACACCACCGTGCGGCCGCTCGGGTTGTAGAAGCCGACATTGAGCGCCAGCGCGCCCGCGTTGTCGAAGCGCTCGCCCATGATCCGGCCGTTGGCGCTGAAGATCAGCTGCGACTGCTTGTCCATCGTCGCGAAGACGCGGCGCGCCTTCAGCGCGTCGACCAGCGCGGCCTTGCTCAGCGCGGTGCCGGTCGGGATCAGCACGGCGGTCCGGTTGGTGTAGGACTTGCCCCAGTTGGCGCAGTGGTTGTCCTGGTTGGTCGCCGGCGCCACGTGGAAACCTCGCTCCAGCAGCTTCTTCCACGAGCCCTCGTAGGAGCTGCGCGAGGTCTCGCTCTCGCTCGTGTTGGACGAGAAGGCCGAGGTGTTCATCACCTCCGCCATCACCATCACCTCGTCACCGTCGGCGCTGTAGGCCATGTCGGTGCCGTTGATGATGAACTGGCCGCTCGAGTCCGGATGGTTGAACTGCCCCACCAGGCCCTGCGCGCGCATCACCGAGTACAGCGTCGCGTAGTCGTTCTTGGCGATGTAGCGATCGCCGAAGAGCTCGTTCTGCGCGTTGTACTCCCACGAGAACAGCTCGTTGCTGTTGAAGATGTTCAGGTGGCCGCCGTTGCTGATGACGCCCCACTCCATGCCGTACATCGCCAGGAAGCCGGGGTTGGCCGCGGTGACATCCGCCGCGATCTGCAGGCCGCGCTGGTAGCGCGCCTTGGCCGCGGTGGCGCTGCCGCTGGTGTTGGTGCTGGACGAGCCGTCGTAGTAGTGGTTGTGGTCGGTGTTGGCGAAGATGTCCAGCCCGGCGTCCTTCGCATACGGGAAGGCGACGTCGGGGCCGTAGGCGCCGCTCTGCGCCGGCTGCGACGAGTTGCAGCTGCCGATCGCGCCGCCGCCGTCGGAGTCGTTGGTCTGGCCGTGGAAGCTGCCGTAGTAGATGGTGTAGGGCCAGGAGCCCGCGCCCACCGCCGCCGACTGCGCGCGCACGCGCTGGTCGGCCTCGCCGGTGGCGCCCATCGCCAGCGGACGCAGCGTGCCCATCGCGACCTTGGCCGGCTTGCCGACGGCGAAGTTCCAGCTCTGCTCGACCGCATGGCCGTGGCTGTCGCCCGACTGCTGCGCGGCCAGGATCTCCGCGAACTGCGCGTCCGCGCCGCTGGCCTTCAGCGCCGTGCCCGCCTTGGCGCTGAGCGCGGTCAGCGTCGCGGTGTAGACGCCATCGGCCAGGCCCGCGTCGCCGCGGCCGGCCCAGTCCAGCGTGACCGTGCGCACGTCGCCGGCATAGGACTCGACACCGCTCCAGCGCTTGACCAGCGCGCCGCCCGGGGCGCGCAGCTCGACGCGATAGGCCAGCAGCGTGCCCGCGGGCGCGCCGACGTAGTCCAGGTGGACCTTGAAGGCGCGCGCGCCGGTGGCCTCGGCGCCGGTGAAGGGCACGTCGAGGGCGGCGTCGAACTCGTGGTGGTCGGGGTACTTGGCCGCCGGATCGGCGACCTGCGCGGTCGCGCGGTCATCCGGCGCCGCGGCTTGCGGCTGCGCGGACGACTTGTCGCCGCCGTTGAGACCGCCGCCGCAGGCGGTCAGCACGACGGCCATCGCGCTCAGCGTGGTGACGCGCAGCGCGGCGCGACCGGTCAGGGCAATCAGGGCACGGACTCTCATGGGGAAGGCTCCTTGGTCTTGATCAGGCTTGCTTGCGGCGGCGGACCACGACGCCCATCGCGCCCAGGGCGGCCAGGGTCAGCGCAATCGAGGCGGGCTCCGGAACTTCCGGCACGACTTCGGGGATCAGCGAGCCGGCGAACTGGACCATGTCGTAGCGGATGGTCCCGGCGGTGCCGTAGTTGCTGCTGGTGCCGGCATACGCCTGCGTGTTGGGCGCGAACATGCTGACCAGCTGCACCGCGAAGTTGGCGTTGTCGTCGACGCCGGCGATGTCGGAGAAGTCGAAGCCCAGGCCCTTCACGAAGACGCTGTCGCGCACCATGCGGAAGGTGGTCGCCTCGACCCAGTTCTCGCCGTCGATGGTGTAGCGCAGCGCCGTCCAGGCGGACGCGGTGCCGCTGTTGCGCTGGTCGAAGGTCAGGACGATGTCCTGGAAGCCGGAGGTGTCGACCGAGAACTGCACGCCGGTCGTCCGGTCGCCGGTGCCCTGCGCCGCATAGCCCGAGCTGTTCAGCGCGGAGCTGCCCGCGGTGGTGTCGGACGAGCCCGACTGGCTGGCGAAGGTGGTGGTGACGTTGCCCACCGTGCTGAAGAACGCGCCGCCATGGTCGGTGTAGGTCGGCTTGGTGGTCGGCGTGCCGGTGCGGTCGGGATTGAAGCCCCACAGCGCGACGGTGTCGGCCTGGGCCACCCCGGCGAGCAGCAGCCCGGCGGCGAGCAGGATGGATTTCAGATGCATGGCGACCCTCGACGTCAATAGTTAAAACAAATGTTTGCGCAAACGTTTACGGCAAAACTTTGTCAGCAAATGTGAGCTTGTGCGCTTGACTTGGCGCAGCAATGGAACGGGCGGAGCGTAGGGTCGCTTGGTGACAAGCAGGTTGCGGGGAAGCCCGGAGGAGGGAATGCCGCACCCCGCATTCGAGGGGGGTGCCCGCACGGTCGCGGTGCGGGTCACGCGGCCTTGTCCGGGGCCGGTGCAGCTCGCCCCAAGGTGGGCACCGCGTAGGACGAGGCCCGCCTGACAACCCGCGCTCGTCCGACGACCGGTCGGCGCAGGGCCTCGAATACTGGGCGCATCGTCACTCCAGGACCGTCGATGACCGAGATCCGCAAAGGCCAGCAGCCGGCGGAATTGACCCGCGAGCAATTCCACGAGCGCTTCATGCGGCGGTTCATGGATCCGGCCTACCGCGTCGAGCATGAGGCCATCGCGCGACTGGAGACCATCGCCTGGCAGGCGATGAAGGATGGCCGCAAGGCGCCGATCACCCGGCGCGCCGGCAACGGTTTCCAGGATCCTGACTACGAGGCCTCGGTCGAGTGGCTCGACACCCACCAACGGCTGAAGCAGGCCCAGCAGCGCTGGGCCGATCCGGCCACTCGTTCGCGGGTGCTGCTGGTCTGCGGCAGCGACCGCAACGATGGCTCCTGCCCCGGCGAGATGTCCAAGACCTGGCGCCTGACGCAGCTCGCGAAGGAACAGCTCGGCCGCCGCGACCTCATCGTCGACGTGCTGGACCTCAGCCTGATGACGTCGGAATACGGGCGCGAGATCCATCCCTGCAAGGGCTGCGTCTCCACCGCGATGCCGCTGTGCCACTGGCCCTGCAGCTGTTATCCGAACCATGCGCTGGGCCAGTCCAGCGACTGGATGAACGAGATCTACGAGCGCTGGGTCTCCGCCCATGGGGTGATCCTCTTCACCCCCACCTATTGGTATCAGTCACCCAGCGCGCTGAAGCTGATGATCGACCGCCTGGTCTGCGCCGACGGCGGCAACCCGGACCCGACCTCCACCCACGGCAAGCGTGTCGAGGAGGCCAAGGCGATCGAGGCCCGCGGCTGGCACTACCCGAAGCACCTCGAGGGGCGGGTTTACGGCCTGGTCGTCCACGGCGACGTGGCCGGCGTCGAGGCGCAGCGCCGCAACCTGGGCGACTGGCTCGACTGGATGGGCCTGGTGGACGCCGGCGACCTGTCCCGGCTGGACCGCTACCTCGGCTACTACGCGCCCTACTACGACAGCCACGAGGCGCTGGACCGCGACGAGGCCCTGCAGCGCGAGGTCCGGCTGGTGGCCGACCTCGTCGGCGACGCGGTCAAGCAGTTGCGGGAGGGAAAGCTGCCCCGTTCCAATCGCAAGGCCGTCCGCCCGAAATGACGGCGGCTTGCCATTCCGCACGACCTCCCCTTCCACGACCTCTTGGACTCAAGGAGCACTCCGATGGCCGCTTCCCACTCGCCCTCCCGATCGACGCAGCAACTCCGGCCCGAACTGCCGGCCGACGTGCCACCCTTTCCCACCACCGATGCCGAAATCGATGCCGACGACCTCGACAGCGTCTACGGCCAGCTCGTGAAGGGCGTCGGTCATGAATACGTCAACGACCGCAACGTCGACGAGCTCGCCCGCCGCGCGGAGGAGGACGGACATCCCATCCTCGCCACCGAATTGAGGGAGTGGAAGTCGCCCTGCTGACGCCCGCGCTGCTCGGCGCCCTCCGGGGCGGCAGCCCAAAAGCAAAGGGCCCCTATTGGGGCCCTCTTCATGGCGATGGCGATGGCGATGGCGCCGCAGCGCCGGGCCAGGCCAGGTCAGCACTTGATGCCGGCATGCAGGGCCACGACGCCCCCGGTCAGGTTGTGCACGTCGACATGGCCGAAACCGACGCTCTTCATCAGCGCCTTGAGCTCGGCCTGCGGCGGGTGCATGCGGATGGACTCGGCGAGGTAGCGGTAGCTGTCCGCATCGCCGGCGATCAGCGACCCGATGCGCGGCAGCACCTTGAAGGAGTACCAGTCGTAAGGCTTGCGCAGCGGCTCAGCCACCTGCGAGAACTCCAGCACCAGCAGCCGGCCGCCGGGACGCAGCACGCGGTTCATCTCGGCCAGCGCTTTGTCCTTGTGGGTCATGTTGCGCAGGCCGAAGGCCACGCAGACCAGGTCGAAGGAGCCGTCCTTGTAGGGCAGCGCCTCGGCGTCGCAAAGGTTGGTGGGCAGCACCAGGCCCTCGTCGATCAGACGCTCGCGGCCGGTGCGCAGCATCGCCTCGTTGATGTCGGTGTGCACGACCATGCCGCGCTCGCCGACCTTCTTCGCGAACAGCCGCGCCATGTCGCCGGTGCCGCCGGCGATGTCCAGCACGCGGTCGCCCGGCTTGAGGTTGGCCACGGCCAGCGTGTAGCGCTTCCAGGCGCGGTGCAGGCCCATCGACATCAGGTCGTTCATGACGTCGTAGCGCGAAGCGACCGAGTCGAACACGCCGCGCACGCGCCGGGCCTTGGCGGTCTCGTCGACGGTCTCGAAGCCGAAATGGGTGGAGCTCATGGGGATGTCCTGCTGAATGGGGGGCGTCGGGGCGATGGCGACAAGGCGGTCGGCCGGTCGTCGACGCCGGTCAATGGCTGGCGCAAGCGCCGCCGCCATGCGAATGGCCACCGGCCGCCTTCGCCGGCATCGGCGCGTCGCGGTCCAGGCCCGCGGCGGCCAGCTTGTCTTCGTACTCGCGCATCAGGCGGTCCTGGTCGCGACCCAGCTCATAGAGATAGGCCCAGGTGAACAGGCCGCTCTCATGGCCGTCGGAGAACAGCGGCTGCAGCGCGTAATGGCCCACCTGCTGCACCGCGACGATGGACACCTCGCGCTTGCCGGTCTGCAGCGTCTCCTGGCCGGGGCCGTGGCCCTGGACCTCCGCCGACGGGCTGTACACCCGCATCAGCTCGAACGGGATGCGGAAGCGCGCGCCGTCGCTGAAAGCGAGTTCCAGCACCTTGGACTGCTGGTGCACGACGATGTCGGTGGGGAGCGGGGTGGTGGAGTCGAGGCCGGCCATGGGGAAAGCGCGGTGCGGCGCGGCGAGCGCGCGGGAGGTCAAGCCCCGCAGTGTAGCGGCCCCTTCCGGGGGAGCGGCCGCCCCTCCTCCCCGCCGGGGGAATGAAAAAAATCCCGCCGGCTTGCACCGGCGGGATTCAACGGGAGCCCCGTTCGGGCCCGAGGCACCCGGCTTACCAAACGAGGAGAGTGGCAAACCTGGTTGGCGGCTCCTTACCAGCTCAGGCCCAGCGAGTAGGTCCCGCTGGTGCCCGAGTAGTAGAGGACCCGCACGTACACGGTGATCGAGGTCGATCCGCTGTTCGTGTAGGTGAAGCTGTCGACCGCGCCGGCGGCGTTCTCGCTGGCACGGAGCTGCGAGCCGGTGCTGCTTTGCAGGTACAGGTCGAAGTCCTTGCCGCTGGCCGGCGTCAAGCTCGCGCTCAGGGTCTTGCCGGCCGGGAGCGTGATCTTGAAGTAGTCATTGGTGTCGGAGGTCGACAGGCTGCCGGTCACCGTGGCCGGGGCGCTGATCGTCTGCGGCGCGGTGCGGCTGTCGTTGGGCTCGACCTCGGCGACCGTGCCGCCGCCACCACCGCCGCCCTTGATCGCGGTGACCGCCGCGTTGGCGTCCAGCAGGCCGCTGCCGCACTGGCTGCAGGTGCCCGGGAAGGCGCGGGCGCTGCTCTTGAGCGCGGCCGTGATCTCGTCCGGCGTGGCCGTGGGCTTGGCGCTGTACATCAGCGCCGCGACGCCGGCCACGTGCGGCGTGGCCATCGAGGTGCCCTGGTAGTACGCGTAGCTGTCCGCGCCCGGCGTGCTGGTTCCGGCGTTCAGCGTCGACAGGATGCCGTTGCTGGCGCTGGAGCGCACGTCGCCGCCAGGGGCCGCCAGCGCCACGATCGAGCCGTAGTTCGAGTAGTACGCGCGGGCGCCGTAGCGGTCGGTGGCCGCCACCGCCACCACGCCGGAGCAGTTCGCCGGGTTGGAGTTGGAGGCGTTCTGGTTCTCGTTGCCCGCCGCGACGATCACGCTGGCGCCGCGCGAACGGGCGCCGTTGATGGCCGTCTGGGTCGTGGTACCGCAGGCGCCGCCGCCGCCCAGCGACAGGTTCAGCACCTTGGCCGGCGTCGCGTTGGCCGGCAGGCCGGACACGCTGCCGCCCGAGGCCCAGGTGATGCCGTCGGCGATGTCGGAGGTGTAGCCGCCGCACTTGCCCAGCACACGGACCGGCTGGACCTTGGCGTTGAAGGCGATGCCCGCCACGCCCAGCGCGTTGTTGGTCTTGGCCGCGATCGTGCCGGCCACGTGGGTGCCGTGCCAGCTCGAGGTCGAGGCTGGATCGCCGGCCTGGCACTCGTTGGCGGCGCTGTAGTCGCCGGGGTCGCTGGGGTCGTTGTCGCGGCCGTTGCCGTCCACCGAGACGGCGGTGTCCGAGATCATGTCGTAGCCCGCGACGATCTGGCCGGACAGGTCCGCATGCGGCCGGTAGCCGGTGTCGATGACCGCCACCACGACGCCGGTGCCGGTGGCCTGGTCCCAGGCGGCGGGGGCACGGATGCCGCCGACGCTGTCGAACAGGTCCCACTGCGAGTTGTAGCTCGTGTCGTTGGGCGTGAACATCGCGTACATCTTGCGGTCGGGCTCGACGTACTCGACGTTGGCGTCCTGCGCCTTGATGCGCTCGCCGAGTTCACGCAGCTGCTCGATGCTCATCCGGCGGTCCAGCCGGAACACGTGGGCGCCGGTGCCCATCTGACGCACCAGCGACAGCCGGGTGCCCAGCGGCGCGGCCAGCTGCTGCAGGCGCTCGGTGCGGGCGCCGATGGCGTCGCTGGCCAGCGGCTGCGCCTGGACGGCGGCGCCCAGGCGCCCTTGCACGACGGTGCTGCCGTCCTTGTATTTCACGATCAGCCGGTCGGTCTGGCTGCTCAGTTCCCGCGGGGCCTTGTCCACATCCACCGACGACACGCCCGCCTGGGCCGCGCCCATCGTGACGAGACCCAGAGCCAGCGCGCAGCTGAGCTTGTTCAATCGCAACATGCTTGTCATCTCCAGAGTTTTCCAACGACGCCAGGTTCCCCGACGTCCGCCAAGCCCGACGCCCTGGCGCGTTGGCACCTCTGGCGGGGCACGCCGATCGGCCCAATCCGAGCGGTGTGCGGCGCAGTGTAGGAAGCTGATCGGGCGACAACCGCCCCCCCTGCAACAGTTAACAGGAAGGAATACCCCTATAACCGTTTTGTGTCGAAATGCTCACTTTGATCCGTCAATCGCCCCTTTCTTACAGCTAAAGGACTGATTCGTAAGGTTTGCGCGCAGTTTGCGAGGCTGCGCGAACGGCGTGCCCGGGATGCCGAAAGCCATCCGCGGGACGGCGCCGATGGCGGGGCAAAAGGGGCTCGTTTAGCCTGTGCGGCTTGTCGTTTTCGCCACACATTGGTGACAAATAACCATGTTTCCACTACGCCTGATCGCCGTCGCGGCCGGCGCCGCCCTGGCCTTGAGCGCCCTGCCGGCCCGCGCGCTGGATGTCGCGAGCTTCTCCACCGAGGTCTCGCCCTGCGCCGATTTCTATGACTACGTGAACGGCCCCTGGGTCGACCGCACCGAGCTGCCGGCCAACCGCACCCGCATCGGCAGCTTCGACGCGCTGCGCGTGGCCAACGACCGGCTGCTGAGCCAGGCGCTCGCGGAACTGGTCGCCCAGCCGGCGCTGCAGAAGACGCCGGGCCTGAAGCAGGTCGCCGCCTATTACGCCAGCGGCATGGACCTGGCCGCGATCGAGGCCCAGGGCCTGAAACCGGTGAAGCCGCTGCTGGACCGCATCGCGTCGATGAAGTCGGCGCAGGACCTGCCCTACCTGCTGGCGCAGCTGGGCCGCGTCGGCATCGCCGCGCCGGTGGGCAGCTTCGTCCGGGCGGACGTCAAGAACACCCGGGTCAACGTGCTGACGCTGAGCCAGGCGGGCCTGGGCCTGCCCGACCGCGACGACTACTTCAAGGACACCGACATCGCCAAGAAGCTGCGCGCCGCCTACCGGCTGTATGCGCAGCGGCTGCTGGCCTCGGCCGGCTTCGAGGCGACGCCGGCGGTGCTGGACGCGCTGATGGGCTTCGAGTCCCAGCTGGCCGAGGCCACGGTGCCGCGCGCGCAGCTGCGCGATCCGCTCAAGGTCTACAACCCGATGACGACGCCGGAGCTGGCCGAGAAGGCGCCGGGCCTGGCCTGGGAGGCCTACCTGAAGGCGCTGACCCGCAGCGACACCCGCGCCGGCGGCGTGGAGCGCCTGATCGTGGCGCAGCCGACCTTCATGACCCGCGTCGCGCTGATGGCCGAGCACATCCCGCTGGCGACCTGGCAGACCTACCTGCGGGTGCGGGTGCTCGAGAACAGCGCCGCGCGCCTGCCCCAGGCCTTCGCGGACGCCGATTTCGACTACCGCGGCGTCGCCATCAACGGGCTCGAGCAGCACGCGCCGCGCGACGAGGAGGTCATCCTGATGATCGGCGGCCGCACCGGCGGCAGCCCGCTGGGGCTGGCGCTGGGCGAGCTGTTCGTGTCCAAGGCCTTCTCGCCCGAGGCGCAGCGCCGCGCGACGCTGCTGATCGGCGACGTGAAGGCGGCGATGAAGACGCGGATCCAGAGCCTGAGCTGGATGAGCCCGGAAACCAAGCTCAAGGCGCTGGAGAAACTCGAGGCGATGCAGCCCAAGATCGGCGCGCCGCCGACCTGGCCCCGGTTCGAGGGCCTGGCGCTGGATCCGAAGGACTTCGCCGGTAACCAGCTGCGCGCGGCGGCCTGGTTCCACGGCGAGCAGATCAAGGACCTGGACCGCCCGAGCGACCGCACCCGCTGGACGATGTCGCCCCACATCGTCAACGCGCAGGCGGGCGGCCTCAACGAGATCACCTTCCCGGCCGGCATCCTGCAGCCGCCCTTCTTCGACGCCAAGGCCGACGACGCGGTGAACTACGGCGGCATCGGCATGGTGATCGGCCACGAGATCGTCCACCACTTCGACGATCGCGGCCGCCAGTTCGACAGCATCGGCAGCCTGCGGGACTGGTGGACCGCCTCGGACGCGGAGCACTACCAGGCGCTCGCGGACCGGGTGGTGGCGCTCTACGGCCGCTACGAGCCGGTGAAGGGCACGCCAATCAACGGGCGGCTGACGCTGGGCGAGAACATCTCCGACATGGCCGGCATGCCGATCGCCTTCGACGCGCTGCAGAACGCGCTGCGTCGCAGCGGCAAGACCGACAAGATCGACGGCTTCACGCCCGAGCAGCGCTTCTTCCTGTCCAACGCGCTGGTGTGGCGCAACAAGTCGCGCGAAGCCGCGCTGCTGAACCAGCTGCGCACCGATCCGCATTCGCCGGGCAAGTACCGCGTGCTCGCGCCGATGTCCAACATGCCGGAGTTCGCCAAGGCCTTCGACTGCAAGCCGGGCGATGCGATGGTCGCCGCGGATCCGATCAAGGTCTGGTGACCGGCAGGTCCGCCGCGGCCCGCCGGGTCGTGGTCGCGGGGCCCGCGCGCCGTGAGGCGTGGCGGGCCCCGTGCCATTCGGGACCCCTGTCTTCCGGGACGGGTCGGCGGAAGTCATGGATCGCCGGGGCCGGGGCGTGGGGACAGGTCTTGCCACGCGCGTGTCACATCGATCGATATGCCGATCAATATGCCGATCGATGACCGAGGCCAGCATGACTTTTGACCCGATGGATACGGGGGAAAGTCGATTCGCGGCTCATCGCGCCGGCCTGCGTTTCGTCGCGGCAAAGCGGCGCTCCAGCCCTCGCCTTCAACGCTTGGTCGCCCGCCGCTTGGTGGCGCTGCCCGCGCTGCCTACGCTGAAAAAAGACCGATCGCATGGACGCCAGGAAGCGCGCCACGACGGTCCCCCCGTCTTCAGGAGCACGACATGCAAGCGACCACCCGCCCCTCCCACACGACCCTCGCCCGCGCCGCGTTCGCCGCGCTCCTCGCCGTGCTGGCCACCGGCGCCGCGCAGGCCGCGCCCGACGACCTGCAGCGCGTGGAGATCTCCGGCCGGCGCCCCGGCGAGATCCCGCGCACCGACGTGCGCGCCACCTGCCCCGGCGTCGACCAGGCGCTGTTCGACCGGCTGGCCCGGCAGCAGTACATCGAAGGCAAGGAAGGCCTGGCCACGGTGAGCTTCCGCCTCAACGGCAGCACCATCTCGGACGTCCACCAGTCCCGCGGCCCCTGGGTCTACGCGGCCGCCGTGCGTCGCGCGGTGCGCAGCCTGGCCTGCCAGGGCGCCGAGCGCGACACGCTCTACGTGATGCAAATCGCGTTCCGCAACCAGGACAGCGGCAGCGACATGAACCAGCGCGTGGCGATGATGGAACTGGCCCCGCCCGCCGCTGGCGCCGCCGACATCGCGGCGAGTGCGGCCGCGGTCGACGGGCGCTGATGGGGTTGTCCCCCAAGGGGGCGCTCGCGGGGCTGGCTAGGATGGCCGCCATCGCCACCCGGAGAGCTCCTTCATGCCCACCCATCAGACCGATGCGGCCACCGATGCGACCACCGATGCGGCCACAGATGCCGTGCGCCGCTCCCTGCTGATCACCGGTGCCCTCGGCGCCAGCGCCGCGGCGCTCGGCTGGCCCGGCGCGGCGCGCGCGGACAGCTGGCCGAGCCGGCCGGTGCGCTGGGTCGTGGCCTACCCGGCGGGCGGCGGTTCGGACTTCCTCGCCCGCCAGCTCGCGCCGGTGCTGGGCAAGGCGCTCGGCCAGACCCTGGTCATCGACAACAAGCCCGGCGCGGCCGGCATCATCGGCACCGACAACGCCGCGAAGTCGCCGCCCGACGGCTACACGATCCTGACCGGCGACAACGGCGCGATGGTCTTCAACAGCGCGCTCTACAGGAAGCTGCCCTACGCGCCGTCGGACTTCGCGCCGGTCGGCTTCATGGCCCGCTTCCCGCTGCTGCTGGTGGTGAACCCGGGCGCCGGCTTCACCAGCGCGAAGCAGTGGCTCGAGACCATCAAGGCCAAGCCCGGCAAGTACAGCTACGCGTCGCCCGGCGTCGGCAGCCCGCACCACCTGGCGATGGAGCTGCTGAAGGACCGCACCCACAGCTACATCGTCCACGTGCCCTATCGCGGCACGGCCTTCTCGACCCAGGACCTGATCGCCGGCGTGGTGCCGATGGGCATCCTGGACACCGCCGCCGCGCTGCCCCACCTGCGCGCCGGCAAGCTCAAGGCGCTGGCGGTGCTCGCGCCGCGGCGCATCGCCGCGCTGCCCGACGTGCCCAGCTTCGACGAGACCGGCATCAGCGGCGTGGAGGTCAGCGCCTGGCAGGGCCTGTTCGTGCCCAAGGGCACGCCGGAGGCGATCGTCTCGCGCCTGGGCGCGGAGCTGGCGAAGGCGCTGGCCCAGCCCGACCTGAAGGCCCGGCTCGAAGATTTCGGCCTGGAGGTCGCGCCCGGCGACGCGGCGTCCCTCGCGCGCTTCATCCAGGCCGAGACCCAGAAGTGGCATGCGCTGATCCGCAGCCGCGGCATCTCCGCCGAGTGAGGGCGGCCGGCGCCGCTGCGGGGCGATCTTCAGGAAAAGCCGACCGCCCGGTCGGTCGCCGTCGCGCGGGCGATAGCGCTGTCCTCCCCTCGGAAGACGGCCGCGCATTACTTCACGGGGGGATCGAATAGCTGCGGGTTTTCCCTTGAAGTGCGGGCTTCGAAAGCTGCGCGGCACGGCCCAAGCGGAATAAAGTTTGACCGGGCGCAAAGACAAAACGACAACGACGCGCCAGGAGACCTCCCCTCACTCCCGCCCGCGGCGACGCGGCCGTCCTGTCATGAACAACAACAACGCCGTTCGCGCGACGGTGGCCCGTCGCGTTTCCATCTGGTCGAGCGTCGCGATCGCGGCGCTGCTGATCGTCATCTGCGGCGCCCTGTCCTGGGTGCTGACCAACCAGGCGCAGCAGCGCACGCTGGACTACATGTCGGCCGAGGCCTCGTCGGTCGCCCGCGTCGCCGACGCGCTGGACCGCACCGCGCGCGACTCGGCCAACCGGCTGTACGACGTGCTGGCGGGCGACTTCGCCGGTGGGGCCTTCACGCTGGAAGGCGACGGCGAGCTGGCCTTCAACGGCCAGAAGCTCAATGGCAACTTCGACGCGGTGGACCGCTTCACGCGCCTGACCGGCGGCAACGCGACGATCTTCGCGCGCAAGGGCACGGACGACTTCATCCGCATCACCACCTCGGTGAAGAAGGAAGACGGCTCGCGCGCGGTCGGCACGACGCTGGACCGCGCCGGCGCAGCCTACGCCAAGCTCGCGGCCGGCGAGACCTATGTCGGGCCGGCGACGCTGTTCAAGGTGCCCTACATGACGCGCTACTCGCCGATCAAGGACGCGGGCGGCAAGGTCGTCGGCATCCTGTACATCGGCTTCGACATGCGCGGGCTGCACCAGGAACTGGTCAAGATGGCCGACGCGGTCAAGCTCTACGGCAGCGGCGGGATGTACCTGCTCGATCCGGGCAAGACGCCGGCCGACGCGCTGCTGCGCGCGCATCCGCGCGCCCAGGGCAAGAAGCTGTCGGAGCTGATGTCGGCCGACCAGGCCGAGCGCTACGTCAAGACGGTGACCGAGGACGCCGACGGCGTGCTGGAGGAGGTCCAGGCGGTCTACGGCGACAGCTACCAGGACGCGTTCGCGGTGGCGCGCAAGTCGCAGGCCACCGGCTGGTGGGTGATCGCCGAAGCCTCGCGCGCGCAGGCGCTGGCAGCGCACAACACCACGCTGTGGGTGCTCTGGGGCCTGATGCTGGCGACGGTGGTGCTGCTCGGCCTGGGCGTGACCTGGATGCTGGGTCGCTGGGTGGGCCAGCCGCTGGCCGACCTGAACGAGGCCGTCGGCGCGGTCGCCAATGGCGACCTGACGCGGCCGGTCCTCGTGCGCCAGCAGGATGACCTGGGCGCGCTCGCCGCGGGCGTCGAGCGCATGCGGCTGCAGCTGTCGCGCACGATCAACGAGGTGCGCCAGGCCAGCGATTCCATCGGCACGGCTTCCGCCGAAGTCGCCGCCGGTAGCCGCGACCTGTCCTCGCGGACCGAGCAGTCGGCCAGCCATCTGCAGGAAACCGCGTCGGCGCTCGAGGAGCTCGCCAGTTCCATGAGCCAGACGGCGGCGTCGGCCGCGCAGGCGCATCAGCTGGTCGGCGAGTCCGACCGCGCGGCCCAGCGCGGTGGCAACGTGGTCGCGCAGGTGGTGACCACGATGGACGAGATCAGCACGGCCAGCCGCCAGATCGGCGACATCATCGGCACGATCGACTCGATCGCGTTCCAGACCAACATCCTGGCGCTGAATGCCGCCGTAGAGGCGGCGCGCGCCGGCGAGCAGGGCCGCGGTTTCGCGGTCGTGGCCGCGGAGGTGCGTCAGCTGGCGCAGCGCAGCGCGGAGGCCGCCAAGCAGATCAAGGCGCTGATCACGGCCAGCGGCGAGCGGGTCGAGTCCGGCGCCAAGCTGGTGGGCGACACGGGCGAGGCGATGCGGGACATCGTGGCCAGCGTCAAGCGCGTGACCGACATCATTGGCGAGATCTCCACCGCGGCCCGCGAGCAGTCGCAGGGCGTGACGCGCATCAACGGCGCCGTGGCGCAGCTGGACCAGGGCACGCAGCAGAACGCCGCGCTGGTCGAGGAAAGCACGGCCGCCGCCGAGAGCCTGCTGGAGCAGGCGCATCGGCTGGTGGAGCAGGTCGGCCAGTTCCGGGTCTGATCCACGGCTGCTGGCCCTCACCCCTGCCCTCTCCCGCAAGCGGGAGAGGGGGTAATGCATCAGCGGCGCCTGCTCGGTAGAACACCCTCGCCCGCTTGCGGGAGAGGGAGTCATCGGGCGAGCGCGCTGGCTGCAAGCCGCGGTGGCAACTTCTCCCTCTCCCCGCTTGCGGGGAGAGGGTTGGGGTGAGGGGCGTGTCCCACCGCGCCAGCCGCGTCAGACCAGCACGCGCTCGATCCCGCCGTTGTTGGCCTTGGCCACGTACTCCGGCATCCAGTTCTCGCCCAGGATCTTGCGGGCCATCTCGACCACGATGTAGTCCGCCTCGAGCAGCCCGTTCTGCAGATCACCGCCATAGCGGCTCAGGCCCTGCAGGCACGACGGGCAGCTGGTCAGGATCTTCAGGTTCTCCTGCGCCCCCACCTTCCCCGCCGAGCGCAGCTGCGCCTCGGCCTTGCGCAGTTCCTCTTCCTTGCGGAAGCGCACCTGCGTCGACACATCCGGCCGGGTGACCCCCAGCGTGCCGCTCTCGCCGCAGCAGCGCTCGCTCTTCATCACCTCCGGCCCGACCAGCGCCTTCACCGTCTTCATCGGCTCCTGCAGCTTCATCGGCGAGTGGCAGGGGTCGTGATACAGATACGCCTGCTTCGAATCGAGCTGGATGCCCTTCTCCAGCAGGTATTCATGGATGTCGACGATGCGGCAGCCCGGGAAGATCTCCTCGAACTTGTAGCCCTGCAGCTGGTCATAGCAGGTGCCGCAGCTGACCACCACCGTCTTGATGTCGAGGTAGTTCAGCGTGTTGGCCACGCGATGGAACAGCACCCGGTTGTCGGTGATGATCTTCTCGGCCTTGTCGAACTGCCCGGACCCGCGCTGCGGATACCCGCAGCACAGGTAGCCCGGCGGCAGCACCGTCTGCACGCCCGCATGCCAGAGCATCGCCTGCGTCGCCAGGCCGACCTGGCTGAACAGCCGCTCCGAGCCGCAGCCCGGGAAGTAGAAGACCGCCTCCGCGTCCGCCGAGGCCTTCTGCGGGTTGCGGATGATCGGGACGTAGTTCTTGTCCTCGATGTCGAGCAGCGCGCGCGCCGTCTTCTTCGGCAATCCGCCCGGCAGCTTCTTGTTGATGAAGTGGATCACCTGCTCCTTGACGGGCGCGGTGCCGACCGTGGCCGGCGGCGCGCCGGTCTGCTTGCGCGCGACGCGCTTGAGCAGGCTGTTGGCCAGGCGCTGCGCCTTGAAGCCGACACCGACCATCGCCGCGCGCGCGACCTTGATCGTCTCCGGATTGGTCGCGTTGAGCATCAGCATCGCGGCCGCGTTGCCGGGCCTGAAGCTCTTCTTGCCCATCTTGCGCAGCAGGTTGCGCATGTTCATCGTGACATCGCCGAAGTCGATCTTCACCGGGCACGGATTCACGCACTTGTGGCACACCGTGCAGTGGTCCGCGACGTCCTCGAATTCCTCCCAATGCTTGATCGACACACCGCGGCGCGTCTGCTCCTCGTAGAGGAAGGCCTCGACCAGCAGCGAGGTCGCCAGGATCTTGTTGCGCGGGCTGTAGAGCAGGTTGGCGCGCGGCACATGCGTCGCGCAGACCGGCTTGCACTTGCCGCAGCGCAGGCAGTCCTTGATGGACTCGCTGATGGCGCCGATGTCGCTCTGCTGCATGATCAGCGACTCGTGCCCCATCAGCCCGAAGCTGGGCGTGTAGGCATTGGTCAGGTCGGCGAAGGTGTGCTGGCTGCCATGGCCGCCGGTGCCGGGCCGCAGCAGCTTGCCCTTGTTGAAGCGCCCTTCCGGGTCGACCTTGGCCTTGTAGCCGGCGAAGCCCGCCAGCTCCTCGTCGTTGAGGAACTCCAGCTTGGTGATGCCGATGCCGTGCTCGCCCGAGATCACGCCGTCCAGCGAGCGCGCCAGCGTCATGATCCGCGCCACCGCCTCGTGCGCGGTCTGCAGCATCTCGTAGTTGTCGGAGTTCACCGGGATGTTGGTGTGCACGTTGCCGTCGCCGGCATGCATGTGCAGCGCCACCCACACCCGGCCGCGCAGCACCTCCTTGTGGATGCGCTTGCACTCGGCCAGGATCGGCGCGAAGGAGGCGCCCGCGAACACGTCCTGCAGCGGCTTGAGGATCTGCCGCTTCCAGCTCGCGCGCAGCGTGTAGTCCTGCAGCTGCTCGAAGAACGAGCGCTCGCCGTCACGTTCGACGTCGAGCTCCTGCATCCAGGTGCGCCACTGCGCGCCGACCTCGTCCAGCAGCGCCAGCGCCTGCTGAACGCGGTCCTCGAGCAGCTCGGCGCTGGGGATCTCGCCGGCGTCGTCGCTCTTGCCCAGCGGCAGGTTGCCGGCGGCGAAGAAGGCGCGCAGCGCCTCCACCAGCGCCAGCTTGTTGCGCAGCGACAGCTCGATGTTGATGCGCTCGATGCCCAGCGTGTACTCGCCCATGCGGGGCAGCGGGATCACCACGTCCTCGTTCACCTTGAACGCGTTCGTGTGCTTCGAGATCGCCGCCGTGCGCTTGCGGTCCAGCCAGAACTTCTTGCGCGCATCGGCGCTGACCGCCACGAAGCCCTCGCCCGAGCGGCCATTGGCCAGGCGCACGACCTCGCTGGTGGCGCGCGCGACTTCATCGGCGTCGTCGCCGACGATGTCGCCGATCAGCACCATCTTCGGCAGCCCGCCGCGTTTGCTCTTGGTCGCGTAGCCGACCGCCTTCAGGTAGCGGTCGTCCAGATGCTCCAGGCCCGCGAGGATCGCGCCGTTCGGCTTCTTCATCTCGCCGAACATGAAGTCCTTGATGTCGACGATGGACGGCACGCACTCCTTCGGATTGCCGAAGAACTCCAGGCAGACCGTGCGCACGTGCGCCGGCATGCGGTGCACGATCCAGCGCGCGCTGGTGATCAGACCGTCGCAGCCTTCCTTCTGGATGCCGGGCAGGCCGGCCAGGAACTTGTCGGTGACGTCCTTGCCCAGGCCTTCCTTGCGGAAGGTGCGACCGGGGATGTCCAGGCGCTCGGTGCGCTCCAGCGTCTTGCCGGTCGCGTCGTAGTAGTGGAGGTCGAAGCTCGCGACCTCGACGTCGTGGATCTTGCCGAGGTTGTGGTTGACGCGCACCACCTCCAGCCACTTCGCGTCCGGCGTGACCATGCGCCACGAGGCGAGGTTGTCCAGCGCCGTGCCCCACAGGACGGCCTTCTTGCCGCCGGCGTTCATCGCGATGTTGCCGCCGATGCACGAGGCTTCCGCCGAGGTCGGGTCGACCGCGAACACGAAGCCGTGCAGCTCGGCCAGGTCGGACACGCGCTGCGTGACGACGCCGGCCTCGGTCCAAATGGTGGGGACCTCGCGGTCCAGACCCGGCAGCGCCTTCATCTCGACGCCGCGCATGGCCTCGAGCTTCTCGGTGTTGATCACCGCGCTGTTCCAGACCAGCGGCACCGCGCCGCCGGTGTAGCCGGTGCCGCCGCCACGCGGGATCACCGTCAGGCCGAGCTCGAAGCAGCCCGCCACCAGCGCGGCCATCTCGGCCTCGGTGTCGGGCGTCAGCACGACGAAGGGGTACTCGACGCGCCAGTCGGTCGCGTCGGTCACGTGCGAGACGCGCGACAGGCCATCGAACTTGATGTTGTCCTTCGCCGTGGTCTTCGCGAAGACCTTGACCGCGCGCTTGCGCAGCTCGGCCACCTGCTCGAACTGGTGGGAGAACGCGCCCACCGCCGCTTCGGCCGCGGTCAGCAGCTCGCCCACCCAGGCGTCGCGCTTGGCATCGTCCTCGGGATGGCGGCGGCGCTGCACCTCGCCCAGGCGATGGCGCAGCGCGCCGATCAGCGCCTCCCGGCGCTTGGGGTTGTCCAGCAGGTCGTCCTGCAGGTAGGGGTTGCGCTGCACCACCCAGATGTCGCCCAGCACCTCGTACAGCATGCGCGCGGAGCGCCCGGTCTGGCGCTCGCCGCGCAACTGGTCCAGCAGCTCCCACGCGCGGGCGCCGAGCAGGCGAAGGACGATTTCGCGATCGGAGAAGGACGTGTAGTTGTACGGAATCTCGCGCAGCCGGGCGGCGGGCGTGGGCGTCGGGGTCACGTCGCCGGCCATCGCGGGGTCGGCGGGCATCAGCAGATGCGGTGCGTTCATGGCGGCCAGGTGCTCGCGCACCGGGGTTGCGGCAGGCCGGCGCCCTGGGACAGGGGCCGATGCCAGGCTGGGGGAAAGCATGAGGCCCGGTGCCGGACGGCGCCCCGGACTTGTGGTCCCCGCGCCCGCTGGACACGGGGTTGGAAGGGGCGTTCGCGATGGCCGCGATCGGCGGCCGGCCCGGTTCGGGCAATGGGCGGAATCCTACCGCAGCGCCAGAGGGCCATCCCCGGCGAGGGACTCTAGGGAAGCCTGACTTCGCACCCTGCGATGGATGGTTCGCCAGTGTCACAATGCGCCGATAAGCTCGCCGGCCCCCGGTGGCTCGTCCACCCGACGATGTCCGCCCCGGGACCGCAGAACCACCCTCCCCGAGCATCGGAGACCCATGAAGCCCCTCAAGACTTCCCTGCTGGCCGCATCCGTCGCGGCCGTCGCGCTGATGACCCCCTTCACCGCCTCGGCCCAGACCGAGATCCAGTGGTGGCACTCGATGGGCGGCGCCCTCGGCGACTGGGTCAACGACCTGGCCAAGGACTTCAACGCCAGCCAGAAGGACTACAGGATCGTCCCGACCTACAAGGGCAGCTACGACGAATCGATGGCCGGCGCCATCGCCGCCTTCCGCGCCGGCAACGCGCCGCACATCCTGCAGGTCTTCGAGGTCGGCACCGCCACGATGATGGCCAGCAGGGGCGCGATCGTGCCGGTCGGCCAGGTGATGCAGCAGGCCGGCGCCAAGTTCGACAACGCCGCCTACGTCCCCGCCGTCGCCGGTTACTACACGGCGCCGAACGGCCAGATGCTGAGCTTCCCCTTCAACAGCTCGACCACCGTCTTCCACTACAACAAGGACGCGTTCAAGGCCGCCGGCCTGGACCCCAACAAGCCGCCGAGCTCCTGGCCCGAGGTCGCCATCGCCGCGGCCAAGCTCAAGGCCGCCGGCCACAAGTGCCCGTTCACCACCAGCTGGGTGAGCTGGACGCAGCTGGAGAGCTTCTCCGCCTGGCACAACGTCGAGTACGCGACCAAGAACAACGGCTTCGGCGGCCTGGACGCGCGGCTGGCGTTCAACTCGCCGCTGCACGTGCGTCACATCGAGAACCTGGCCAACATGGCCAAGCAGGGCCTGTTCGTCTACAAGGGCCGCGGCAACACGGCCGACGCGACCTTCTATTCGGGCGAGTGCGCGATGATGACCGGCTCCTCGGGCCTCTACGCCAACATCAAGAAGAACGCCAAGTTCGCCTCCGGCATCGCGCCGCTGCCCTACTACCCCGACGTGCCGGGCGCGCCGCAGAACACGGTGATCGGCGGCGCCAGCCTGTGGGTGATGGCGGGCAAGAAGCCGGCCGAGTACAAGGGCGTGGCCGCGTTCTTCCAATACCTCTCCAAGGCCGAGGTCGCGTCCGAGAGCCACAAGCGCACCGGCTACCTGCCGGTGACCAAGGCGGCCTACGAGCTGACCGAGCAGAGCGGCTTCTACAAGCAGAACCCCGGCACCGACGTGGCCGTGCAGCAGATGATCCGCAAGACGACCGACAAGTCGCGCGGGGTGCGGCTGGGCAACTTCGCGCAGATCCGCACCATCATCGACGAGGAGATGGAGCAGGTCTGGGCCGGCAGGAAGCAGCCCAAGGACGGCCTGGACGCCGCCGTCAAGCGCGGCAACGAACTGCTGGAGCGCTTCCAGAAGTCGGCCAAGCTCTGAATCCCCTGACGACCTGAAAGAGACCTGATGTCCCAGCAGAAGCGCGTGGTCTTCCGATCACGCTGGCTGCCCTGGCTGCTGCTCGCGCCGCAGGCCGCGGTGATCGGCGTGTTCTTCTTCTGGCCCGCCAGCCAGGCGCTGGTGCAGAGCCTGCAGCAGCAGGACGCCTTCGGCCTGTCCACCGAATGGGTCGGCCTGGACAACTTCCGCCAGCTGTTCAACGACGCCAGCTACCTCACCTCGTTCAAGACGACGGCGATGTTCTCGCTGCTGGTGGCGGTGCTGGGGCTGGCCGTGTCGCTGCTGCTGGCCACGATGGCCAACCGCGTGGTGCGCGCCGCGCCGGTCTACAAGACGCTGCTGATCTGGCCCTACGCGGTCGCCCCGGCGATCGCCGGCGTGCTGTGGCTGTTCATGTTCGCGCCGTCCATCGGCGTCGTGGCCTACGGCCTGCAGCGGATGGGCATCCAGTGGAATCACCTGCTCGACGCCGACCACGCGATGGCGCTGGTGGTGATGGCGGCGGTCTGGAAGCAGGTCTCCTACAACTTCCTGTTCTTCCTGGCGGGGCTGCAGTCGATTCCCAAGTCGCTGATCGAGGCCGCCGCGATCGACGGCGCCGGCCCGTGGCGCCGCTTCTGGACCATCACCTTCCCGCTGCTGTCGCCGACCTCGTTCTTCCTGCTGGTGATCAACGTCGTCTACGCGTTCTTCGACACCTTCGGCATCATCGACGCCGCCACCCAGGGCGGCCCCGGCAAGGACACCGCCATCCTGGTCTACAAGGTCTACTACGACGGCTTCAAGGCGCTGGACCTGGGCGGCTCGGCCGCGCAGAGCGTGGTGCTGATGGCCATCGTCATCGCGCTGACCGTCATCCAGTTCCGTTTCGTCGAAAAGAAGGTGCAGTACTGACATGGTCGAGCGCCGCCCCGCCCTCACGCTGCTGTCCCACCTGATCCTGGTGCTCGGCGTCCTGATCGTCGCCTTCCCGCTGTACATCGCCTTCGTCGCCTCGACGCAGACCGCCGCGGAGATCGTCCAGTCCCCGATGTCGCTCACCCCGGGCGCGCACCTGGTGGACAACTACTCGGCCGCGCTGTTCGGCAGCAGCGGCGCCGGCTCCAAGGCGCCGGTCGGGCAGATGATGTGGATCAGCTTCGTCTCCGCGATGGTCATCGCGGTGGGCAAGATCGCGATCTCGCTGCTGTCCGCGTTCGCGATCGTCTACTTCCGCTTCCCGGCGCGCAATTTCTTCTTCTGGGCCATCTTCGTCACGCTGATGCTGCCGGTGGAGGTGCGCATCGGGCCGACCTACCAGGTCGTCTCCGACCTGAAGATGCTCAACACCTACGCCGGCCTGACGGTGCCGCTGATCGCCTCGGCGACGGCGACCTTCCTGTTCCGGCAGTTCTTCCTGACCGTGCCCGACGAACTGGTCGAGGCCTCCCGCATCGACGGCGCCGGGCCGATGAAGTTCTTCCGCGACGTGCTGCTGCCGCTGTCGCGCACCAGCATCGCGGCGCTCTTCGTCATCCAGTTCATCTACGGCTGGAACCAGTACCTGTGGCCGCTGCTGGTGACAACGGACGAGCAGATGTACCCCGTGGTCATCGGCATCAAGCGGATGATCAGCGGCGGCGATGCCGCCAACGACTGGAACGTGATCATGGCCACCGCCATGCTGGCGATGATCCCGCCCGCGCTGGTGGTGGTGCTGATGCAGCGCTGGTTCGTCAAGGGCCTGGTCGACGCCGAGAAGTAAAGACACGAGAAGAGACATCGATGGCAAGCATTTCCCTGCGCAAGGTCGTCAAGCAATACGGCTCCGGCGCCAAGGCCAACCCGGTCATCCACGGCGTCAACGCCGAGATCGCGGATGGCGAGTTCGTCGTCATCGTCGGGCCATCGGGCTGCGGCAAGTCCACGCTGCTGCGCATGGTCGCCGGGCTGGAGGAGATCAGCGGCGGCGAGATCGCCATCGGCGACCGCGTCGTCAACGAGATCGAGCCGGCCGATCGCGACATCGCGATGGTGTTCCAGAACTACGCGCTCTACCCGCACATGAGCGTCTTCGAGAACATGGCCTACGGCCTGAAGATCCGCAAGCTGCCGCCCGAGCAGATCCGCGCCCGCGTGGACAAGGCGGCCGGCATCCTGGAGCTGTCGCACCTGCTGCAGCGCCGGCCGCGCGAGCTGTCCGGCGGCCAGCGCCAGCGCGTGGCGATGGGCCGCGCGATCGTGCGCGACCCGCAGGTCTTCCTCTTCGACGAGCCGCTGTCCAACCTCGATGCCAAGCTGCGCGTGCAGACCCGGCTGGAGATCCAGAAGCTGCACCGCGAGCTGGGCGTGACCTCGCTCTTCGTCACCCACGACCAGGTCGAGGCGATGACGCTGGCGCAGCGCATCGTCGTCATGAACGGCGGGCGCATGGAGCAGTTCGGCACGCCGGAGGAGGTCTACGGCCGTCCGGCGACGACCTTCGTGGCGAGCTTCATCGGCTCGCCGGCGATGAACCTGCTCAAGGGCCGCGTCGAGGGCCGGCGCTTCCATGTCGGCGGCACCTCGCTGCACCTGCCGCTGGCGGCGCCGCGCGAGGGCGAGCTGACCCTGGGCCTGCGGCCGGAGCATGCGCTGCCTCACGACGGCCAGGCTGTCGCCGCCGACGCCACCGCCTGGCCGCTGAAGGTGGAGATGGTCGAGATGCTGGGCGCCGAGCGCCTGGTCTACGGCCGGCTCGGCGAGGCCGCCTTCACGCTGCGCATCGATGGCACCGACACGCCGCCGCGGCCCGGCGACGAGGTGCTGCTGCAGGCGCCCGGCGAGCGGCTGCACTGGTTCGACCCGGCGACCGGGCAGCGCGTCGACTGACGCGCGGCGCCATCGACGCGCCCTCCACCGCGGCCGGCGGCCACAGACAAACGATCCGCGACAGCGATCAGGGAGAACGACATGACGGTCTCGACGCATGCCCTCGACGAACCCAGCTGGCCCTGGTCGCTGCCCTTCTGGGTGGCCCACCGGGGGGCCGGCAAGCTCGCGCCCGAGAACACGCTGGCCGCGTTCCGGGAAGGCGCGCGGCATGGTTATCGCGCCTTCGAGTGCGACGTGAAGCTGAGCGCCGACGACGTGCCCTTCCTGCTGCACGACGCGACGCTGGACCGCACGACGACCGCGCGCGGCCGCGCCGCCGACCGGAACTGGAGCGAGCTGTCGCGACTGGACGCCGGACGCTGGCACAGCCGCGCCTTCGCCGGCGAGCCGCCCGCCAGCCTGGAGAGCGTCGCGGCCTTCGTGCGCCGCAACCAGCATGCGCTGAATATCGAGATCAAGCCCACGCCCGGCGACGAGTTCCGCACCGGCGAGATCGTCGGTCGGGAGGTCCTGCGGCTGTGGGAGGAGACGGCGCCGGTGTCGGTGCTGTTCAGCAGCTTCCAGCCTGAGGCGCTGCGCGGCGCCCGCGAATCGGCGCCGCAGGTGCCGCGCGGGCTGCTGCTCGACAAGCTCGACGGCGACGGCTGGCTGCAGCTGGCCCAATCGCTGGGCTGCCGCGCGGTGATCACGCATTACGCGCTGATGGACCAAGCGCTGGTCGCGCGGCTGCGCGAGGCCGAGATGAAGGCGCTGGTCTACACCGTCAACGATGCCGCGGCCGCGCAATGGCTGATCGCCAACGGCGTGGACGGCATCATCACCGACGCGGTGGACCGCTTCAGCCCGACCGCCTGACGGTCCGCGAAGCCGCCAAGGCGCCAGGCCGTCACAGGCCGCCAGGACTGTCAGCCGGTCAGCGCGCGGGCTGGCGCAGGTCGGCGAGGTCCGTCATGCCGTAGACGCAGCTGTCGCAGGGCTGGCCCTCGACGTCGAGCGCGTCGCGCCGCAGCACGCCTTCGAGCGTGAAGCCGCAGCGCTCGGCCACCGCGCGGCTGGCCGCGTTGCGCGAGTCGGTGCGGATCTCCAGGCGGCGCGCCCGCAGTTGCTCGAAGCCCAGGCGCACCAGCGCGGCCACGACCTCGACCACCAGTCCCCGCCCCGTGTGCGAGGGCACGATCCAGTAGCCCAGTTCAAAGCGGCGCACCTGCCAGTCCGGCGAATGCAGCCCCGCCCCGCCGATCAGGCGCCCGGGCCGCCCGTCGGCGCCGCGCTCGTGCAGGTAGTAGCCCAGGTGCTCGCGTTGCAGGAACTGCGCCTGCATGCGCCGCGCGACGCCCTCCGACTGCTCGACGGTGGGCGTCTCGTGCGCCCACGGCATCCAGGGCTTCAGATGCTCCTGGGCCTCGAGCACCGCGCGGTTCAGCGCGGGGCCGAGCCCGGCACGCGGCGACAGCAGCACGAGCCGGGCGGTGTCGATCCGCTCGGGGACCTCGACCAGGAGCGGATCGGGGGCGGTTTGAACGCGCATGGGGACCTCAGTTGCCGTTGGCGGGTTGCAGCTGCGCGGTGCCCGCGGTCGGGGCCGGCGTCACGCCGGGCATGGCCTCGGCGCCCAGCGGCGGATCCTCGCCCTCGACCTTGGGCAGCACCTTCACCAGGCGGATCGCCTGGACCTGCCAGGCCAGCACCGCCAGCAGCAACGCACCGACGCCCGCGAAGGCCAGCGCGGCGCGCAGGCTGACATGCTCGCCGAGCCAGCCGCCGATCAGCGCGCCGGGACCGGCGGGGATGAGGATCAGCCAGCGCATGGTGCTGGTCATCCGGCCGAGCAGCGGAGCGGGCGTCACCGCCTGTCTCAGCGACAGGAAGTTGATGAAGATGAGCACCGCGCCGACGCCGAACATGAACAGCGTGAAGGCGAAGGCCGCGACGCCGACCGCGTTGGCCGGCGCGACGCACAGCGCCGCCCAGCCGATGCCGCACATCGCGAAGCCGCCGATCAGGCTGGGGCCGGGGCCGAAGCGCGCGCTGATGCGGTGGCCCAGCGCGCTCGCCAGCACCGTGCCCGCGCCCAGCGCGATGTAGGACAGGCCCACGCTCTGCGCCGACAGTCCCAGCACCCGCGTCGCGAAGAGGATCTGCACCACCTGCGCGGCCTGGTTGAACATCTGCCAGCCGCCCACCGCGCAGGCCAGCGCGACCAGCATGCGCTTGCCGCGCACGAACGCGACGCCGGCCTTCAGGTCGCGCCAGAAGTCGGCGCCGTCCAGGCGATGCAGCGTCTCGGTGACCTTCACCCCGCGCAGGATGAGCGCGGACGCCACCAGCAGCAGCGCATCCACCGCCAGCGCCAGCGGCGCACCGACGAGCTTGATCAGCGCCCCCGCGACGCCGGGGCCCGCGACCTCGGCGCCGGACGAGGCCAGCGCGTTCTTCGCATGCGCCTCGACGAGGCGGTCGCGGCTCACCACCTGCGTCAGCACGATCTGCGAGGCGCTGCCCGCGATCGTGTAGACCGTGCCGAGCAGGAAACCGACGAAGTACAGCCACGGCATGCCCAGCCAGCCCATCCAGTGGGCCACCGGCACGCTGCCCACGGCGACGGCCAGCGTGAGCTCGCCCACGATGTAGACCGGCAGCTTGCGCACCCGGTCCAGCCAGACGCCGGCGGGCAGCGAGAAGAGCACGAAGGGCGCCAGCTCCATGGCGGTCAGCACGCCCATCTGCGTGGGCGAGGCATGCAGCAGCACCGCCGCGGTCAGCGGCAGCGCCAGCAGTGTGATCTGCCCGCCCAGCGAGCTGATCAGGATCGACGTCCACAGACGCCGGTAGACGAGGTTGCGCAGCAGATCGCCGGCGGGCAGGCGCAGGAGATCGAGGAAGCGGTCGAGCAGACGGTCGACCCACGTGGATGCCTTGATCGGCAGCATGTTGACACTCCGGATGCGGTCCGCGCGGGGCGTCGTGCGCCGGGCGCGGATCGGGCGAGCGGGACGCGGTGGGCGTCGCCGTCGCGAAAAGCCTGGGACCTGGGAACCGGCCGTGGCAGGCCGGCGGGCGTCGTCCAGACGCCTACGGTCGTCGCGCCCAGCCGGATGGCCCAAGCGCGCGCACCGACGCCCGGGCGTCGTGTTTGGTGCGGTCCAGCAGCTTGGTCATGGGGTCGGCTCCGATCGGGGATCGTGGCGTGAGAGCTTCCGGGGAGGAAGAAGGCGCCGATGCTATCAGCGCCCTTCCGGCCGCCACAAGTGAGGAAAGACAGGGGAACCCGGGCGCCGACCGCCGGCCCGGCCGCCTCGGCCGTCCCCGCTCACCAGCCCGCGGCGGCGCCGTCGCGACGCGGGTCGCTCGCGGCGACGTAACCCTCCACCGCCGGATCGCCCAGGCGCCAGATGAACTGCCCGGCGCCGAAGTCCTGGTAGCTGTCGTGGATGTCGCCGATCTGGTGGCCGAGCGCGCGCAGGCCGTCGATGGTCTGCGGCGCCATCGAGGGCTCCACGTTGATCGACAGGCCCTCGTTGAAGCGCCAGCGCGGCGCGTCGCAGGCGGCCTGCGGATGCTGGCGGTAGTCGAGCATCCGCACCAGCGTCTGCAGGTGGCCCTGCGGCTGCATGTTGCCGCCCATCACGCCGTAGCTCATCTGCGGTTGGCCGTCCTTCATCAGGAAGGCCGGGATGATGGTGTGGAACGGCCGCTTGCCCGGCGCGACGACGTTGGCATGCCCAGCCTCGCGGGTGAAGCCGTGGCCGCGGTTCTGCAGCGACAGCCCGTAGCCCGGCACCACGACGCCTGAGCCGAATCCCATGTAGTTGCTCTGGATGAAGCTGACCATCATGCCGCTCTCGTCCGCGGCGGTCAGGTAGATGGTGCCGCCCTTGACCGGATTGCCGGCCTGGAAGTCCTGCGCGCGCTTCATGTCGATGAGCTTGGCGCGGCTCGCCAGGTAGCCCGGATCCAGCAGCTCGGCGACCTGGACCTTCATCGTGCGCGGATCGCCGACATGGCGGTAGACATCGGCGAAGGCCAGCTTCATCGCCTCGATCTGCAGGTGCTGCGACGCGGTCGAGTCCACCGGCAAGGCGCCGATGTCGAACTGCTTCAGGATGCCCAGCGCGATCAGCGCCGCGATGCCCTGCCCGTTGGGCGGGATCTCATGCAGCGTGTGGCCGGCGTAGTCCATCGAGATGGTGTCGACCCACTGCGGCGCGTAGGCCGCGAAGTCCGCGGCGGTGATCGCCCCGCCGGTCTCGCGCGCGAAGGCGGCGGTGGCCTCGGCGACCTCGCCCCGGTAGAAGGCCTCGCCCTTGGTCGCGGCGATCAGGCGCAGCGTGCGCGCCGCGCCGGGGAAGCGGAACAGCTCGCCCACCTCGGGCGCCCGTCCGCGCGGCAGGAAGGCCTCGGCGAAGCCGGGCTGCGCGACCAGGTCCGCCACTTCGGAAGCCATGCGCCACTTGCTTTGCACGATCACCGGCACGGCATAGCCGCGCTCGGCGATCTCGATGGCCGGCGCCATGAGGTCGGCGAAAGGCAGCTTGCCGTAGCGCTCGCTCAGCGCGACCCAGCCGGCCACCGCGCCGGGCACGGTCACTGCATCCCAGCCGCGGCGCGGCATCGCGCTGCCGGCGCCGTGCTTGCGGTCGAAGTAGTCGGGGGTCCAGGCCTGCGGCGCGATGCCGGAGGCGTTCAGTCCCTGCAGCGACCGGCCGTCCCACACGATGGCGAAGGCGTCGGACCCGAGCCCGTTGCTGCAAGGCTCGACGAGCGTCATGCAGGCGGCCGTGGCGATCGCCGCGTCGACCGCGTTGCCGCCCTGCCCCAGGATGCGCAGTCCCGCCTGCGCGGCCAGCGGGTGGGACGTCGACACGACGTTGCGCGCGAAGACCGGGCTGCGCTGGCTCGAGTAGCCGCGGGTCCAGTCGAAGGCATGGGCGGGGGCGGTCATGGGATGTCTCCTGTAGGGGTGCGGGGCATCTTGCCCGATGGCCGTCGCCGCCGACAGCGCGCAAGACCTGACGCGTGAAGGACCCGTGCGGATTGCGTAACCCATTGCAAAGCTGCGAACCCATGTCAACACACACACATGCGGCGTCGTTGTTCGCTCACCTTGTTCAACCTGCTGGAGTAAACCAGATGCAAGCCTTCAAGACCGTCAAGACCCTGGCCCTGATTCCCGCCCTGCTGATCGCCGGCGCCGCGATGGCCCAAGGCACCACCACCCCGGCCGCGCCCGCGACCCAGGCCGCTCCGGCCGCGACGACCGCCCCGGCCTCCGATGCCAAGGCCGAGCACAAGACCGCCAAGCACCACAAGGCCGCCGGCGAGAAGGCCACCGGCGAGAAGGCGACGCACAAGACCCACAAGAAGGCCGAGAAGCCCGCTGAAGGCGCTTCCGCCGCCAAGTAAGCGGTGATGGCGTGAGGACGTCGCTGGCGACGTCCTCGGCGATTCCAAAAAAAGAAACCGCAGCACCGGGTGACCGGTCTGCGGTTTTGCTTTGTCCGGCGCCTGGCCGGAAGCGGCCTGAGGCCGCGTGCCGACGCTGGATCAGGCCGCAGCCATCTGGGCGATTGGGATGACGCGGGCGCTGCTCGCGCAGGTCACGCCGTGCGCGGCGGCGCAGGCGCGCCGGGCTTCATCGAAGATCTCGCGGGCGCAGTCGTGGCAGCTGCCGCAGGCCGACGCCACCTGGGTCTCGTCCTGAAGCACCTCGAAGTTGTGCACGCCATCGGCCACGGTACGGCGGATGTCGCGGTCGGAAACTCGGTGGCAGAGGCAGACGATCATGGCGGCGAAACAGGAACGAACCTGGAATGGCCGCGATACTAACGCAAACGCGAATTCCTCTCAATTAGGTCACAGAGCCCCTGCGCGGCGTCCGGCCAATGTCGGTGAACTGCGACACGGCGCCTCCATCACCCCGCCTTGCGCCGACGCGCGGACGAAAAAAGCCCCGGCAAGCGGGGCTTCGGGGTCCCTGGCGACGGCTGGGCCCCAGGATGGGCGTGGCTGGCGTTCAGCTGGCGTCGCCCATCTGGCTTTGCAGCCAGTTCTGCTCGCCGACCTGGGCGATGAGCTCGATCTGGGTTTCCAGATGATCGATGTGCTCCTCCGTGTCGGACAGGATCTCCTCGAGGACCTCGCGCGACACGTAGTCGCGCACGGACTCGCAATAGGCGATGGCTTCCTTCAGCAGCGGATGGCTGCCCATCTCGATCTTCAGGTCGCAGTGCTGGACTTCGACGGCGTTCTCGCCGATGTACAGCTTGCCCAGGTCCTGCAGGTTCGGCAGGCCTTCCAGCATCAGGATGCGATCCATCAGCTTGTCGGCGTGCTTCATCTCCTCGATGGACTCGGCGTACTCGTGCTTGGCCAGCTTCTCGAAGCCCCAGCTCTTGAGCATCCGGTAATGCAGGAAGTACTGGTTGATCGCGGTGAGCTCGTTCTTCAGCTGCGCGTTCAAGTACTCGATGACCTTGGCATCGCCCTTCATGTTCTTCTCCTGGAAATCGTACGGAATGGCGCGCATTGTCCTCATCCCTACGACGAATGGGGACAAGACCCGCCCCGTCCGCTCTGCATGCGAAGTATTCGCAGCACGTTCCTCGCTCCGGCGAGTCGCCATCGATCAAGAAAAAAGCCATCGCCGCGATTCTCGGTTGCTATTGCGAATGGTTCTCATTAAGATGCTTCGCATGAATGCCCATCACCTCTCCCAGATCGAAGCCCTGCAAGCCGTTGCGCTGGATGGCGCCCGGGTCGCCGCAGGTTCGCCGCGTGAAGCGGCTCCGCTGGTCCAGCGCCGGCGCATCAGCAGCCAGGCGCTGATGGGCAATGACCGCGAGGTCGAGATCGAGCACGCCGGCCAGCTCTACCGCCTGCGCGTGACGTCGCTGGGCAAGCTGATCCTGACCAAGTGACCCCGCTGAGCGGCGGCCGGACGAGGACCGCCCCGCCGCTCGCGTTCCCGTTCCCCTGTCCCGAACCGGCCGTCCGAGAGGACCGCCCGCACCAGCCCGCGCCGCGCCAGCCCGTGCGAGATCCAAGAACTACAAGGATTTCGACACCATGCACCTGCGCCCGACGCCCGTCGCGCTCGCCCTGTCGTTGGCATTTCCGCTGGCTTTCCCGCTGGCTTTCGCCCAGACGCCGGCTTCCACGAACCCGCCGACCGCCGAGTCCCCCCAGCCGCTCGGCGAGCTGACCGTCTCCGCGACCCGCACCGAACGCTCGATCGACGCGGTGCCCAACACGGTCACGGTGAAGAACCGCAAGCAGCTCGAGCGCCGCGATGCGCGCGACCTCAAGGACCTGCTGTCCGACGAAGTCGATCTCGACGTCAAGGCGACGGCGCCGCGCTTCACCGCCGCCGGCGCATCCACCGGCCGGCCGGGCAACGAGGGCCTCAACATCCGCGGCCTGGAGGGCAACCGGGTGCTGATGATGGTCGACGGCATCCGGCTGCCGCAGGGCTACGCGTTCGGCGCGTTCGCGAGCGGCCGGGCCGACTTCGTCGACCTGAACAGCCTGTCGAGCGTCGAGGTCCTGCGCGGCCCGACCTCGACTTCCTACGGCAGCGACGGCCTGGCCGGCGCGCTGAGCCTGCGCACCCTGTCGCCGGAGGACCTGCTGGTGAACGGCAAGACCTTCGCCGGCTTCGCGCGCCTGGGCGCGGCGAGCGTCGACAACTCCCGGCAGGCGAGCGCCGCGGTCGCCTTCGGCAGCGGCGACTGGAGCAGCCTGGTGCAGGCCAGCGTCCGCCGCGGTCACGAGACGAAGAACGAAGGCGACAACGACGCGCGCAACGCCAACCGGACCCGCCCCAATCCCGCCGACGTCGACAGCAACAGCGTGATGGCCAAGGTCGGTTATCGGGTCAACGCGAACCACCGGCTGAGCGGCACGCTGGAGCATCGCGAGCGCAAGGTCGACACCGACGTGCTCAGCGCCATCACCGCGCCGCCGGCCAGCGGCACGCTGCCGGCCACGGCGGTGCTGGGCCTCACCGCGCGCGACCGGTCGGAGCGCACCCGCGCCTCGATCGAACACCGCTACGAGGACCTCAACGCGACCTGGCTGCAGCAGGCGACCACCCACCTGTACGTGCAGGACAGCGAAACGCGGCAGTCCTCCTTCGAAGACCGCAACGGCGCCGCCGACCGCACCCGGCTGGGCACCTACAAGGAGCGCCTGGTCGGCCTGAGCGCGCAGGCGCAGACGCAGCTCGCCAGTCAGCGGCTGAGCTACGGCGTCGACGTGAGCCGCAACACGATCGAGGGCGTGCGCGATGGCACCGTGCCGCCCGCGGGCGAGACCTTCCCCAGCAAGCCCTTCCCCGACACGACCTACACGCTGGCCGGCGCCTTCGTGCAGGACGAGATCGAGGCGGGCGACTTCAGCGTCATTCCGGCGCTGCGCCTGGAGCATTACAAGCTCAAGCCGAAGTCGGCCGGCTACAGCGGCAACGCGGCCCCGCTCAGCGACCACGCGGTGACGCCGCGCGTCGGCGTGATCTGGCGCGCGGTGCCGGCGCTGCAGCCGTATGTGCAGTGGGCGCAGGGCTTCCGCGCGCCGGCGCCGGACCAGGTCAACAGCGGATTCGAAAACCCGCTGCAGGGCTACCGCTCCATCGCCAATCCCGGCCTGAAGGCCGAGCACTCGACCAGCTGGGAGCTCGGCCTGCGCGGGCGCTTCGAGCAGGTCCTGCGCTGGCAGCTGAGCGCCTACGACAACCGCTACCGCGACTTCATCTCGCAGGAGCAGGTCAGCGGCTCGCTGACTCCGGCCGACCCGGCGATCTTCCAGTACGTGAACCTCGCGCGGGCGCGCATCAAGGGCGTCGAGGCGCGCGCGGTCTGGGACCTGCGTCCGGGGCTGAGCCTCAACGCCGCCGTGGCGAAGTCGCGCGGCCACAGCGACTTCAATGGCGAGCGACGCCCGCTCAACAGCGTCCAGCCGCTGCGCGGCCAGCTCGGCGTGCGCTACGAATCGGGCCCGTGGACGGCCAACGCCAGTTGGGTCCACAGCTCGGGCAAGAAGCCGTCCGACATCTACGTGGCGCCGCGCATGACCCAGTACGCGCCGTCGAAGTACGACGTCGTCGACGCGGGCGGCAGCTACCGCCTCTCGCCGACCTGGACGCTGGCCGCCTACGTGACCAACCTTTTCGACAAGAAGTACTGGCGCTGGAGCGACGTCCAGGGCGCGGCCGGCAACGCGGCCGGCCTGGCCGTCGTCGACGCCTTCACCGCCCCGGGCCGCGCCGTGCAGGTGTCGCTGCGCGCCGATTTCTGATCAGGAGCTCTTCCCATGCATGCCAGCTTCACCGCCCTGCGCCAGGCCTTCGCCACGGCGCGCCATGAGCGCAAAGCCCGCCACCGCGACATCGCCAGCGCCCTGAGCATTTCCGAAGGCGAGCTGCTCGCGGCCCACGCCGGCTCGTTCGCCGAGGACGAGTCCCCGCTGCGCGCGCGCCGGCTGCGCGCCGACTGGCAGGACCTCGTCGCCGCGCTCGAGCCGCTGGGCCCCGTCATGGCGCTGACCCGCAACGAGTCCTGCGTGCACGAGAAGGTCGGCGTCTATCGCGAGGTCAGCGCGCAGGGGCCGCAGCGCCTGGTCGGCCTGGTGCTGGGCGGCGCGATCGACCTGCGCGTCTTCTACAGCCACTGGCGCCACGGCTTCGCGGTGGCGGAGCGCCTGTCCGACGGCGCGGTGCAACGCAGCCTGCAGTTCTTCGACGCGGCGGGGCAGGCGATCCACAAGGTCTTCATGAAGCCCGAGAGCGACCTGGCCGCCTACGAGGCGCTCGTCGCGCGCTTCCTGGCCGAGGATCAACAGCCCGGCTTCGAGCCCGGCGAGGCCTGGCGGGAACCGACGCCGACGCCCGATGCCCGCGTCGACGTCGCCGCCTTCCGCGCGGAGTGGGCCTCGCTGCGCGACACCCACGATTTCTTCGGCCTGCTCCGGCGCCACGGCCTGAGCCGCACGCAGGCATTGCGCCTGGCGGAGCCGCGCTTCGCCCAGCCGGTGGCGCCGTCCAGCGCCCAGGAGCTGCTCAGCCGCGCGGCGCAGGAAGGCGTCTCGCTCATGGTCTTCGTCGGCAATCCCGGGATGATCCAGATCCACAGCGGCCCGGTGAACAAGGTCGCGATGATGGGACCGTGGATCAACGTGCTGGACCCGGGCTTCAACCTGCACCTGCGCGAGGACCACATCGCCGCGGCCTGGCTGGTGCGCAAGCCGACGGTGGACGGCCTGGTGTGCTCGCTGGAGCTGTTCGATGCCGAGGGCCGCACCATCGCGATGCTGTTCGGCGAACGCAAGCCGGGACAGGCCGAGCGCTGCGACTGGCGCAACCTCCTGGAGAGCCTGGTCGAAGGCGCGCCGGAGGCGGTGCCATGCTGAGCCGCCGCGACCTGCTCTCGTTGGTGCCGGCCGCGGCGCTGCTGACGATCGGCGGTCCGGCGCTGGCCGCGCCGCGGCGCGTCATCAGCGTCGGCGGCGCGCTGACCGAGCTGATCTACGCGCTGGGCGCGCAGGCCGAGCTCGTCGGCGTCGACAGCACCTCGCTGTATCCGGCTGCGGCGACGAAGCTGCCCAATGTCGGCTATGCGCGCACGCTCGCGGCCGAGGGGCTGCTGTCGCTGGCCCCGACGATGATCGTCGCGACCGAGGAGGCCGGGCCGCCCGCGGTGCTGCGCCAGCTGGAGGCGGCCCAGGTGCCGCTGCACGTGCTGCGCGCGGAGCACCGCTTCGACGGCGTGCTCGAGCGCACCCGGCGCCTGGGCGACTTGCTGGGCCGCCCGCAACAGGCGGCGGCGCTGTCCCAGCAGCTGCAGACCGAGTGGACGGCCAGCCGCGCGCAGGTCACCCAGCTCGCCGCCGGACACCGCGCGCCGCGCGTGCTCTTCGTGCTGTCGAACGCGGCGAACCAGGCGCGCATCGCCGGCGCCGCGACGGCCGCGGACGCCATGATCGGCTACGCCGGCGCGGTCAACGCGCTGGGCGACACGCAGGGCTACAAGATGCTCTCGCCCGAGGCGGCCATCGCGGCAGCGCCGGACGTGATCCTGGCGACCACGCAAGGCGTGGAAGCCAGCGGTGGTGTCGACGGGCTGCTGAAGCTGCCTGGACTGGCCCAGACCCCGGCGGGCCAGCATCGACGCGTCCTCGTCCTCGAGACGATGGCGCTGCTCGGCTTCGGACCGCGCGCGCCTCAGGCGCTGGCGGCCTTGGCGCGGGGCCTGCATGCGCCGGCGGGCACGGGCCAGCCGGCGTGAACGTCGATCGACGGACGACGCGATGAGCACCGTCGGATCCGCCCTGCCGTCGCCGGTCGCCGTGGCGCCGGTCCGCCGCGCTTGGTCGCGACCGGTGCTGCTCGCGCTCACGCTGGTGCTGGCGGTCCTCGCGGCGGTGCAGTTCGGCGCGGTGCCGATCTCGGCCGCCGATTGGCTGAACGGTCCCTGGAGCGACGCGCCCAAGACCGGTGGCGCGCACGTGCTGTGGCAGCTGCGACTGCCGCGCCTGGGCCTCACGCTGGCGGTGGGCGCGGCGCTCGGCTTGGCCGGCGCGCTGAGCCAGGCGCTGTTCCGCAATCCGATGGCCGAGCCCAGCCTGCTCGGCGTCACGAGCGGCGCCGCGGCGGCGGTCGCCCTGACGCTCACCGTCTTCGCCGGCCTGCACGCCGCGCTACCGGCCGAGGTGCGCCTGTGGTTGCTGCCGCTGGTGGGCTTCTGCGGCGCGCTGGCGGTGTGCTTCGCGCTGGACCGGCTGTCGCGCTGGCTGGCGCCCGGGTCGATCGCGGCGCTGCTGCTGTGCGGGCTGGCGCTGCAGGCGATGACCTTCGCGATCGTCGGCCTGTGCAGCTTCATCGCCAACGACGAGCAGCTGCGCGCGATCAACTTCTGGACGCTGGGATCGCTGGCCGGCGCGAACTGGATCATGGCCGCCGTGATGGGCGGCGCGCTGCTGGTGCTGGGCGCGCTCGCGCTGCGCGTCGCCTCGCGGCTGAATGCCCTCGCGCTCGGCGAGGCCGCGGCCGCGCATGTCGGCATCGACGTCGAGCGGCTGCGCTGGCAATGCATCGGCATGGTCGCGCTGCTGTCGGCGCTCGCGGTGGCCTGGTGCGGGAGCATCGGCTTCATCGGCCTGATGGCGCCTCATCTGGCGCGTCAGCTCGTCGGCGCGGACCAGCGCCGGGTGCTGCCCAACGCCATGCTGGCCGGCGCCTTGCTGCTGGTGGTCGCGGACAGCTTCGCGCGCACGCTCGCGGTGCCGGCGGAGATCCCGGTGGGCGTGTTCAGCGCGCTCATCGGCGCACCGTGGTTCCTGGTCCTGCTGCGCGGCGCGGTGCGTCGCATGGGGAGCGCGTGATGGCTTCGCTGCTGACCTTGCAGGACGTCCGCGTGACGCTCGGCGGCACGGCGATCGGGCCGGTGACGGTGCGCGTCGAGCCCGGCGAACGCATCGCGATCCTCGGTCCGAGCGGCGCCGGCAAGTCGACGCTGCTGCGCCTGATCGCGCGGGAACTGCGTCCCTCGGCCGGCCTGCTGCATTTCGACGGACGGCCGCTGGCCACGTGGTCCCCGACCGACCTTGCGCGACGCCGCGCGGTGCTGCCGCAGCAGCATGGCGTCGCCTTCGGGCTACCGGTGGAGCTGGTCGTCGCGCTGGGTCGCGTGGCGCGCCAGGGCGATGGCCACCAGGACCGGATCGTGCGCGAGGCCCTGGCGCACGCCCAGGCCGAGCACCTGCACGGCCGCCGCTTCGACACCCTGTCCGGCGGCGAGCAGGCGCGCGTGCAGCTGGCGCGCGTCTTCGCGCAGGCCTGGGATGCGCGCGACGGGCTGCTGCTCGTCGACGAGCCGGTCGCCGCGCTCGACCCCGGCCTGAGCGTCTCGCTGATGGCCGCGATGTCCGACTTCGCCGCGGCGCGCGGCCATGCGCTGGTCGCGGTGCTGCACGACCTCAACCTGGCGCTGAACCATTTCGACCGGCTCTGGCTGCTGAAGGCCGGCCGCATGCTGGCCGACTGCGACGCGCTGCCGTCGACGCTGCCGCTGCTGGAGCAGCTCTACGACACGCGGCTGCGCCTGCTGGCCGACGACCATGGGCTCGCGATCCTGCCGCTGCTGGGCCATCCGACGGGAGCACGCGCGTGACCGCGTCCGCCCTGCACCTGCACGGACTCGCGCCGCGCTGGAGCGGCTGGGCGATGACCGCGGCGGTCCACGCGGCGATGCTGCTCGCGCTCGCCAGCGCCCTCGCACCGCAGCGCTCCGCGCCGGTCTCGATGGCGCCGATGGGCATCAGCGCGAGGCTGCTCCCGTTCACTCCGACGCCCACCGCCACGTCGATGGCGCCATCGGCGACCACGATCGCGCCGATCGCCTTGCCGCGCTCCGCGCTCGATGCACCGCCGGTTCCCGATCTGCCGCCGCCGCTCGTCGAGATCGCTGCGACTCCCCTACCCGCTCCGCAAACCTCATCGCGCTTGGATACCCCTGTGGCCAGCGGCGTGGCGACCACCGGCATCACCAGCGCCACCAGCACCGCAACCAACACTGCCGCCGGCGCCGCGGTCGCTGTCGAGACGAACGCCATGCCCGCGCGCCAAGCCGCGGCGGCGACAACGACCACGGCCGTGGCGCCGCTGCCCGCCGTGGTGCAGCCACCCTCACCGACTGCCACCGACCTCCCCGCCACGCTGCCCGCCGATCACCGCTTGTGCAGCGAGCGCCAGACGGCCCGCCACTACCCAGCACTGCTGCGCGATCGCGGCATCCAGGGCCTGGTCCGACTGCGCGTGAAGGTCGATCCAGAGGGGCGCGCGGCCGAGGTCGTCATCGCTGGCGGCAGCGGCTGGCGCCTGCTCGACGAAGCGGCGCGTCGCGTCGCCGAGTCCTGCCCGTACACCCCGGCCCGCCGCGGCGACCAACGCCTGGCGAGCTGGATCGAATACCCGGTGCGCTTCGCGCTCCAGGCCGCCCCCTTGCAGTAAGGAGTCCTCGCCATGTGCGACAAGTCCACTTCCCCTTCGTTGTTGAGCCTGCTGGCCCGCGCCGACGCCGGCCTCGGCGGGGCGCCGGGCGACGCCCCGTTGCCGATGGCGACCCGCAGCCCGGTGACTGGCGCCGGCGTCTTCATGCAGGAAGGCGAGGCCGTGCCCGCCGCGGTGGCGGGGCTTCCGCTCGCGCAGGCGCTGGCACGCGGCGAGGCTCCCGCGTCGACCGCGGCGCCGAATGCCGAGGACACGCCGGTGCCGCGCGGCTCGCGCCGTCGGCGCCTGTGGGAACTGCCGTCGCAGGCCCTGTGCCCGGTGATCGGCGTGTGCCTGCCGATGCCGGTGCTGCGCCGCAAGCTGGGCAAGCTGCTCGGCGGTCAGGCCCTGAGCAACGACTACGAGATGCACTGCGGCGCGATCAACGAGTGCGCGCGGCGCGGGCCGGTGTCCGAGATGCTTCAGAAGGAACTGGACCAGCGCTTCGCCATCGCGCTACGGCAGTCGTCGCAGCACAAGACCGCGGAGGCGCTGACGCGCTGGTGGCATGCCGCGCAGCAGGGCAACGATGTCGGTGGCGCGCTGTGGGGTGCGCTGACGCATGCGCGCTGCGACGCCGCGCTGCAGGAGCAGATCCTGCGCGACATCCACATGCTCCAGCACCAGGTCGGCGCCGCGAATCGCGCGGACCTGCAGCGGCTCGACGAACTGCAGGACGAGCACGCGGTCCTCACGCGCGAGCTGGCGCAGGCCCAGTCCCGCAGCACGCGCCTGCTGGCCGAGCGGGCACGCGAGCTCGAAGCCTCGCAGGCCGAATGCCTGCGCCTGCGCGGCGAGCTGATGGCGCGCGACACCCTGGCAGCGGGGCTGCGCGAGGAGCTGCAGCAGCTCGAGGACAGCATCCCGGGACTGCGGCATCGGCACGAACAGGCCAAGCACCTGCAGACGCAGCAGGAGCGCATCCATCAGCTGGAGCGAGCGCTGCTGACCGCCCGCCAGCAGGCCGAGCGCGAGCAACGGCGCGCGGACGAGCTGCAGCAGGCGCTCGCGCTGGCGGAGCGGCAGTTCCAGCAACCGATCCAGGAAGCGCACGACGTCACGACGTCGACGCTGCCGTCGCTGGATGAGCGCTCGGTGCTGTGCGTCGGCGGACGGCCGGCGGTGGTGCCGATCTACCGCCAGTTGATCGAGCGCACCGGCGGCCGTTTCCTGCATCACGACGGCGGGGAGGAGGACGCGGTGTCCAAGCTCGACGCGAGCCTCGCCGCCGCGGACCTGGTGATCTGCCAGACCGGCTGCATCAGCCACGACGCGTACTGGCGCGTGAAGGACCATTGCAAGCGGCACAACAAGCAGTGCGTCTTCGTGGACAAGCCGAGCGCGAGCGGCCTGCGCCGCGCGCTCGGGTCACTGGGTCAAACGGACCACGCGGAAGCGACGGTCGTTCAGTCGGGTCATCAAGACTGAGTCCGACCTGAGCCATGTAGCCGCCCGACGGCCCGCTGCCCCAACCTCCCGCCGGCGCTCCGCGGCAGGATGAATCAGCCCACTTCGCAATAGGCACCTCGCCTTCGCTGCCGCCCGGCGTCGGGCAGGCAAGCCGCCTACTGTTGCTCCGTCAAGGAGCACCCATGCCTGAATGGCTCAACGCGCGCCCGCTGAGCGCCACCCTCGTCGTGCCGGGCACCGAGCGCACGCGGGAACACCCCGAGCAGCCCGCGGCCCCGAAGCTGCTGGGCGACGCCGACCATCCCCTGCGCTCACGCGCGCAGCGCGAGCCCGATCAGGCCGAGGTGCTGAAGGTGTCAGGACGGGCCATGGCCGATGCGCCGTCGAACATGGACCGGCCAGGCAGCTCGAAGTTGCGTCGTCGCGTGGCCGCTCATTCGCCGGCGGGGCTGATCCCTTCGGCCTTTCCGGCGCCGATGTCCAGCTTTCTCACCGGCGAGAAGAACGGCACCCCGGTGCCGCTGGGGGCGCATCAGTCGAGTGGTGGCATGCACCCCGTCCACCACAGCCGCGCGGCGGAGGTGGTGCGCGCGCCGGTCGACCCCGGTTTCAGCGAACGGCTGGATGCCGCCAAGGACGCCTTCGATGCCGCGGCCCACAAGCATCGGGCCGCGCCGGGAGGAGACACGCACGACGCACTGCGCGCGGCGGCCGCCGATCTCGATGCGGTGCTGTCTTCGGCGCAGCTGCGCAATCTCGGAGCGGCAGCCCGCATGCACACGGCGACGCGAGTACGGCTGGACTTCGCCGTCGGCGAGCTCGATCGCGTCGACCAACAGCTCGGTGCGGCCGGTCCCGGGCACCGACCGGCGCTCGAGGAGGTGAAACGTCAGCGGCCGGCGATGCAGGCGGCGGCCGAAGGCGCGCAGCACATCCAGGAGTATCACGACGCGGCACTGAATGCGGCCGAACATCGCCTGGTGGCGTTGATGCAGGCGCATCCGCCTGGCTTCATGGCCACCGAGCCCACCCCCGCGCTCACCGCCCAGCTGAGGGCGCTGGCGCATCGGTTGCCCAATCAGCCGCTGAAGGAGGCGATGTCGCGGTCGTCGATGGTCGAGGCCACGTCCCGCATGCTGGCGCATGTGACGGGCGGCGACGCCGCGCGCGGTGCCGACGCGCTGCGGGCGTTGATGGACGCGCCCACCTTGAGCTGGATATCGACCGCCGGGATTGATGGGGCTGCGCAGGCCGAGGCCGACGTGCAGGCGCTGTTCCGCCTGATGAGCGGCGTGCACCGCGGCACCGAGGTCCTGATGCTCGCGGCGCGCGACCAGGCCACGATCGCGGAGGTGGCGCCGCAGTCGCTCGATGTGCGGGCCTTCTGGCGCGCCGATCTGGCACAGCGCCAGGAATCCTCGGAACCCGTGCGAGCGTGGCTCGAAGGCGCCAAACGCGCGGCCATGGCCAGCGCCGAATCGGGCGCGGACGCGTTGATCAGCCAGCGCGATCTGGCGGCACTGCGCGCGGTGCGCATGGGCTTCGTCTCCAATGCATCGGACTCGCACTACGGCCGCGTCAACAAGCGCCTGACCAAGATGGTCACGCAATGGATCGACCGGGCGCAGGCGCCCGAGGCTGGAATGGCGAGCCGGATCCAGCAGATGCTCGGCCTGGGCGGTGCGTCCGCGGCGGACCTCGAGCGGGGTACCACGCGCCAGCGACAGGAGCTGGACCCGCCCACCCTGAATCCGCTGGGCAAGAAGACGCCGCTGCGTGCCGGCGTGCTGGAGCGGCTCGACACGGTGGGGGCTTCCGTTGGCGTGCGCACGCCGTCGGTGCAGGTGCGCGAGCACCTGGTCGCCGCCGCCCATGCGCTGGAGCAGGCCGGTGGCCAGCTCATCGACCAGGCCTTCGCGCGGCGAGAGGCCCCATCGCCCGAGATCGCCCTCGGCCGCGCGCTCGGTGCCTTCATGCAGGCGCACCCCGACCTGCCTCCGACGCACACGCCGACCAGCGCCGAGATGGCGTCAATCCGGGCGCAGGCTCGCGAGGCCCTGCAGGGCGCGCCGGTGCCCATGCCGCCCGCCGGGTCGCTGCTGGCCATGGCGATGCGCGCGGCCGCCATGCTGCAGGCCGTCTCGGCCCGCTCCCCGCGGCCCGCGACGCAGGACGAGGCGCAGACGGCCGCGTTGGTGGCCCGGGCGAATGAAGGCCTGTCGGCGGCCCATCGCTTGCTGTCTCCGGCGACCGATGCTCGACAGCGCTTCGTCGACGATCTGTGCGCCAAGCTCGACGGCTGGGACCTGCGCACCCGGCTGCGCGCCAGCGACGGTGGCGTCATCGGAGCGGGCTTGCTGTCGAACATGTCGATCTCAACGCCGGCGGCGGGCCATCCGCTGATCACGCCCGTGGCGAGCGCCCAGGTCAAGCGCGAAGCCTTCATCGACATCTTCCATCCCATGCAGGGCCTGCAGATCACCGCCGGCTCGATCCGGCAGACCGGGGGCGAGGTGGGGCTGAGCGCGGGCCCGACCTTCAAGCTCGCCGAGGACGTGCTGGGCTTGCGCCTCTCCGGTGGCCTGAAGGGCGGCTACAACAGCACGCAGGTCGATGGCGCCATCATGCGCATCCGTCGCGAGCCAGGGCGGCTGCCCGAGATGATCGAGCACCTGAAGAACGTGGTGCGCGACCTCGCCCAATGGGACACGCTGCGGGACGAACGCGGACAGCCCTTCGACGACGCGGTCGCCGCCCTGCTGGCGCGCAACGGGAAGCTGATCATTTCCGACATGACGCAGGACACCTCGAGCAGCGTGCTGGAGTTGTCGGCGTCCGCCGGCCTCAGCGTGGGTGACCCGCGCCCGGGCCGGCGCAATGCCACCTTCGGGCCGAATGCCTCGGTGCAGCTGTCGACCGAGCGGCAGCAGCAGCTCTATGCGGACCATTCGGGCAACGTGCGCGTGCTCAATGAACAGGTGTCGATCGCGCATCACAAATTCCGCGCCACGGCCAGCCTCACGGCCAACGTGGGCGACCCGAACAACTACCCGCGTCCGCCGCATGCCCAGCACGCGGAACCGGCCCATGCATCGGCCCATGCTCCGGCGCCGTCTCCCGCGGCTGCGCCGCCGGAATCCACCGGGATCACCGGCGTGAAAGGGCCGATGCTCCTTTCCGGCACCCGCGAATTCGGCCAGTCCTACGAGAAGGTGTCGGTGACGGTGCTCGACTTCGCCGGCACCATCGATGCGGACCACGACCGCTTCTACAACTCACCGCAGCCCTTGATGGCCGAGGTCGAGCTCAATCGCGAGCAGTGGATCCAGCGCTACCTGGAAACGCTGAGCGGCTGGACCGAGGGGCAGAAGCAGACCCAGGGCCGGGACCTCGCCCACCGCGACCTCGACCGCTTCCTCGAGCAGGCCCAGGCGCTGCAGACCAGCAACTTCGCGCACTACAACATCCACGACACGATGATGCCGCAGGCCTCTGGGCACTTCGAGACGCTGTACATGCTCAAGGACGTCGCCAGCGTGACCGGCAACGACGCGATGGCCCAGTCGGTGAAGGCCGACCGCGATCAGCTGCTGAACGAGCCGTCCACGTGGCGGCGCTCGACGATGAACCTCTTCGAGCGCGGCAGGTCTTCGGCCATCGACGGGATCAACGTCGTCATCAAGGCAGGACGCACGCAGGGGGCGGACGCGCAATTGCAGATCGCCGAATACCCGTCGCGCAATCCCGCGCCGCCGCCGCCGGCTTGAGCCGGAGCGAATCCCACGCTACTGAATCTGCGCCGTGCCGCCGGGACTGGCGGCGGCATCGCGCCTGCGCTGCCGCGCGCGCTTGATGGCCATCACGGCGGCACCCGCGGCAAAGCACAAGCTCCAGAGGATGAAAGTCAGCCCCAGCGACATCGCTGCCTGGCGCACGCCTTGAATGACCGAAAGGCTTGCCCATCTCTGCGCCTGGTCCTCGTGCGCGAAGCCGTACCAGCCTGCAACGCCGCACACCAAGCCGACGAACGCCAGCCCGCCAGCAAGACGCAGCATCGGAGCCGACCGCACATAGAGCCGCTGGTTGAGCTGTTCGTTGCCGATCTTCTCGCCCAGCGCGCTCCGTCTCAGGATTTCGAGCGTGTCGGGCTCAATGATGTGCACGAGCGTGTGGGTCAGGATCATGGTCGACAGTTGCGGCATGTTCGTCAGGCCGGGGTCCACCCGGATCACGCGCCCGCTGGCGGTGTGCAGCCGAAACCATCCGCGCGGCTGGGAGGTGTGATCCACCTTGACGATCTGTGTCCAGGCGGCGGATCGCCACCAGCCGAGGATGCCGCGCTGGCGCACACCCAGTTCGTTGGCGGTGACCTTGGTGATGAGGTACAGCCAGATGAGCAGCACCGCCAGTGCCGCCAGTGCGCCAAACAACGCCTCCCCCTCGCCCAGCCCCGTCGGCGACGACCGATGCAAGGACCAGAGGATGCCGCCGAAGAACATGGTCCACGCGCCGCCGAGGAATCCATAAAGCGGGCTGGCGCGGCACTCCACCGTCGTTCCACCTGCTTGCACCGGGGCCCGGAGTTCCTGCCGCAACAGCCACGCTTGATGCGCGATGGTCAAAACAGCCGGCACCAGCAGACAGGCGATCAGGAAGAGGAGGAATTTCATGGCTGGCGCGGATCGTATCGCTCGCGGGGGGCGATCGGGCGATTGGGTGCCGCCGTGGATCTCGCGGCAATCCCGAGCCGGCCGGACGCCGGGCTACACGGGATGCGCTCTGCCGCTCGATCCAAACGTGTCAGACGCGAAGTCCAGGAACGAGCGAAGCTTTGGCGTCATTCGGCGGTCGGGCACGTAAAGGATGTGCAGCGGCCGTGGGATCGGTTGGTACTTCTTGAGGATCCTGGTCAGCAGACCGGATTGGATGTCCTCGGCCAGCAATTCAGTGGGTTGCAGGATGACGCCGACGCCTGCCACTGCCGCGGCACGAAGGGCCTCACCGCTGTCCGTCAGGAACTTGCCCTTGATGGGAACCCTGACGACGCCTTCAGGGCCTTCGAAGGACCACTCGGTTCGCAAGGAGGTGTGCGCGAACACCAGGCACTCGTGCCTGCGGAGGTCCTCCAGCGTCCGGGGATGGCCCCGCTTCTTCAGATAGGCGGGCGAAGCACACAAGACCAGTTGATGAGGCGCCAGGCGCTTGGCCATCAATCCACTGTCGGGCAGATCGCCGGTCCGAAAAGCGACGTCGAAGCCCTCATCCACGAGATCCACGGTTCGATTCGTGAGGCTGAGTTCCACCGACACGTCCGGAAATCGGCTCATGAACTCCGCCAGTCGAGGCGCCAGCGCCCTGCTTCCAAAGGTGATGGGCGCACTGATGCGCAGACGTCCACTGGGAAGCGCTCTGGACTCGTCGATCTGCGCTTGTGCCGCTTCCATTTCGGCCAGGATGTTCTTTGCCCGCTCATAGAAGAGTCGTCCGCCATCGGTCAGGCTTTGTCGCCGGGTGGTGCGGTTCAGCAGCTTGATGCCCAAGCTGCTCTCCAGCGCCCGCACCTGCCGGCCAGCCAACTGAGATGACAGGTCGAGTTCGGCCGCGGCCGCGGACATGGAACCAAGTTCCACCGTCCTGACGAAGACCTGCATGGCACCCAGTCGATCCATTTGAAACGCTCCGGACTATGTGATGAGTCGCGGGCGCCATTTAATCATTGACGGCTCATATCTAGAGTTGCGTCCATCGATCGATGCCAGCCCCCTGATTTCATCCAGTTCACCGAAGGAAAACTCATGTCCGTGGTCAAGACCGCCATCCTCGCAACCGCCCTTGGCGCGTCCGCGCTCGCATCCACTGCCGCTACGACGGCAAAGGTCGGGACGGTCAAACCTACCGTCGTGCTCGTCCATGGCGCGTTCTCGGATGGCTCCACCTGGAGCCAGGTCATCCCGCTCCTCCAGGCAAAGGGCCTGAAAGTGGTGACCGCCCAGAATCCCCTGACTTCGCTGGCGGACGATGTGGCCGCCACGCGCCGCGTCCTCAACAGGGAAACGGGTCCCGTGGTCCTGGTCGGTTGGTCCTACGGAGGCGTCGTCATCACCGAGGCGGGACAACAGGAAAACGTGAAGGCGCTGGTCTATGTCGCGGCCTACGCCCCGTCCGAGAACCAGTCGATTGCCGAGCTGAACAAGGACTACCCCACGCCTCCTGGACTCACCACGCTCGTCGCGGACAAGGATGGCTTCCTTGCCCTCACGCCGGAGGGCGTCTCCAAGTACCTGGCCCAGGACCTCCCCGAGGACCGCACCAAGGTCATCGCCGCCACGCAGCATCTCACCCAAGGGAAGAACTTCGAAACCAAGGTGTCCGTCGCGGCCTGGAAGACGAAACCCTCTTGGTACGTCATCAGCGAGCAGGACCACATGCTCCAGCCCGATCTTCAGCGCGCCCTGGCCAAGAAGATTCAAGCGACCGTGATGACGCTGCCGGCCAGCCATGCGCCGCACCTGTCGCGTCCGGCTGACGTGGCGGCGGCGATCCTCGCCGCGACGGCCGCCGTTTCGCCTTGACGAGTCGGGCTGCCTGGCGGGTCGGTGGGTAGCGATGCAGCACAAGATCGAAGAGGCGCTTGATGCGCGAAGGCCAGGATCGCCGCGACCAGCAGACAGGCGATCAGGAAGAGGATTACCTTTCTTATACAGAGTGGACGTTCAACGTGTGAGTTCACCAGCCCGCTGTGGCAGGTCGGGTGGAGCGAAGGGCTAGACGGCCCTGCAGGCCTACTCGTCGATGAATTTCCAGGTGTCCGCTCCGTCGAAGCGACGAACGCGCACAGAGGCGATGAGTTTGGGATCGAAGTTCCCTAGGTTCACTCCATGCCTGGCTCCCGCAATGGGCTCCAGCGGCTCCCAATGCGTGACGCAGCCACATGTCTTGCAGTGAATCCTGCGAAGCGTTCTGTCGCCCCAGATGTACTCGGCGGTGGCTTCTGGATGCGCTTCGATCCTCACGGTACCGAACTCGAAGTACACCCATGGCCCGCCAATGCGACGGCACGCTGAGCAATTGCAGTCCGTAGCGACCGTGGGAGTTGACGGCAGCGTCAGTCGGACCGCGCCACAGTGACATGAGCCTTCGTGCATAGCAATCTCCAGAAGCACCGGCTGGTTGGCCTCGGCGGTTGGGGGCAGGCCGCATAACGAACAAGAGCGGCGGCCGCCAGGCGGCGAAGCCGGCTGGTGGACGTCCGATCGAGATGCGGTCTGATGACAGTTTGATCTTCCGCGTTGCATTGTGGTGAAAACCGACGCATCGGCACTGCGTGCTGTCCCGAAAGTCAGAGGGCTTCACCGCTCGGCGCAGCGGAGCCCACGGAGCACCTGGTAAAACGTCTCCGAACGGTATGCTCGAGGGCCGCAGCGCTGACATCCAGGCAATGTCGAATCTTCCGACTCATTCAAATCCAAGCCCGTCCCTCCGAGAACTACTGCGCGCCGGCACGCTTGCCGAGATCCAAGCTGCGATCGGTGCGGGCGCCGACGTGGCGAGCTTTCGTGACGAGCATGGCTACGATGCGATGCAGACGGTGACAGTCGGATGCGGCGCGACTCGCGACGACGAGATGCCAGACCTACTTCGGTTGCTGGCCGCGCACGGCGCGCGTCTCGATGGTCAGTCGTCGCATGGCGAATCAGCTCTGAGCGTTCTGTCGCGGCAATGCCGTTTCGACGCCATTCGAGCCTTGCTGGAGATCGGAGCACCCGAAGACCTGCTGGCTTGGACGCCGCTGTGCCGCGAAGTAGCGTTTGGCACGCTTGAGGATGTTCGAGTCCGTGCGGCTCATTCTCCGAATGAGCTGGAGGAAAAGGATCGTTGGTCGCGAACGCCATTTGTGCTCGCACTTGCACTGGGGCGACTCGATGTAGCCGAGATGCTCCTAGAAGCTGGAGCAGTGCGCGAGCCAACCGATCACGTCGGTCGACCTCCGATCTTTCATGCGGTGATGTCCGGGCGGACGGACGTCGTCCGTTGGCTGCTCGAGCGAGGTGCGGTAGTGGATGCGACCGACCATGGCGGGAGCACCTCGCTCCTCGACGCGGTAGAAGCAGACGACCATGCGATGGTGGACTTTTTGCTGTCCGTCGGTGCCGATCCGAACCACGAGCAAGTCGGCTTTCCTGCGCTCGGCTGCGTCGAATCTCCCGCGATGGCGATCCGCTTGCTGGAAGCTGGAGCCGATCCCTCCGCCTTGCGTTACGAGCAGCAGCGCCTATTCCTGGAGGCAACGGTCGGAACTGCAAGCGATCCGTTCGAAGGACTGGGCTTGGCCGAATTTGAGCGTGATCGCACGCGTCGTTTCGGTCAGCGTAATGCGCAGGCGATGCAGGTTCCTTTCTGGGTCGCGATGGTGCGTTCGGGGCTGACCGGCTACCAAGCCGCCAATCACTTTGGCGCGGACACATTCGACCGCACCCGGCCAGTTTGGTGCGCGAACCGCATAGGTCAGTCACTCACACTGCTGCCGGACGGACGCGTCGTGCAAGTCGCTGGCGAGCATGAGGATGGCTACGACCCCGACTTCTGCATTTACAACGACGTTTTCGTCCACCATCCCGATGGCCGCCTGGAGATCATTGGCTATCCGGAATCCCTGTTCCCACCGACTGACTTCCATACGGCGACTCTCGTGGGCGACCGCATCATCGTGATCGGCTCACTGGGCTACCAAGGCAGCCGCGTCTATGGGACGACGCCGGTTTTCGCGCTGAGCATCGACGACTGGCGCATTGAACACATCTCAGTCTCCGGCGAAGGTCCAGGATGGATTCACAAGCACCGTGCCGTTCTGGTTGGAAATGGTGAAATCGCCGTGATCGGAGGTAAGGTGCTGTCGCAGGTGGGCGATGAAGAGATCTCGACGATCAACACACGATCCTTCACGCTGGATCTGGCCGCGCGCCGATGGCGCTGAGCGGCCAAGAGCCGACATTCGCCACGGTCGGCTTATGAGACCGCGCTCTTTTCTAGCGTGTTCTACGCAGCATCGCTAGTCAGCGAGTACCTGCCCCTACCCCCTAACTTGCGAACACGCTTTGGAAGCTTCTTGCTTGCGGTCCAAGTTCGGACCCGGTAGGCTTCTCCGCCAGAATGAAGGAAGTGGGCGATTCGTCACTTCGAGGGAGAAACATCATGCGAATGCATGTCGTCACAGATCCCACTGGAAAGATCATTGCGGCGACGCACGCAAGCCGGATCTCCGTCGGCGACGTGCATACCAGCCCAGGGATGCAGGTAGAACTGCGGGCGCTCGAAGGTCAGAAAATCCACGAAGTCGAAGTGCCGACAGAGTTGCAGGCACTACACCCGCACGAGAGGCTGAGAGCAGTGCTCAAGCATGCAGTACATGCCAGCGGCACCTATCTCGAACCGATCAACGAGACCAAAACGGATTGACCATGGCCTTCAACCATCTTGTGCCGGCCGACGGGCCCTTTATCCTCAGCGCTGGCAATCAGATCGGTGTCAACGTGACCTATCCGAATTTTGAGGACAAGGGCGCTCAGTGGATTATGGCCGACCCCATCGGGCCTGGGCAATTCACCGTCACCGACATGACGAAGGAACGACGCATCGCTGTACCGAATCAGCTGCATGTTGTCTACGGTGTGACCGTGAAGTGCACCGGCAATGACGGCCTGTTCAGCGTGCAAGGCGGTGGCAACGTCTAGAGACCAACGATCGAGGACATTTTTGCCACGCGAGTGGTGTGCTTCGGGAGAAACTGGACATGGCGAAGCCTCTCGAATCCAAGCCCACGCTCGGCCTAACGGAGTTCCTGGCCGCAGTGCAAGCTGAACTAGAGGCGGACTCCGAGGAGAACGATCTCAAGTTTATGGTGACCGGCGCCACGCTCGAGGTTGACGTGTCGTCGAACCTGTCCATCTCCCTGACGTCGCCGCGGCGCCTAAGTGTGTACTTGAGCCGAACGTCTGAGGCACCCATCGTCGATGTACCCGATGCTGTTGCGACGCTGCCTGCGTCGCAGGCGGCGCCCTCAACGGCCAAAGCGAAGTCACCAAACCGCGGGGATGACCGGTGATGGATGTGTTGAAACTCGGTGAGCCAAACAACTTCTGGAATGCCCCGTCGTATTCGGTCAAAGTGCGCGGCACCAGGTATCTCTGGGGCTCGGCGGGGCTCACGACGAATCTGACGTTCGGCAAACCATTCGTTCTCCACATTGCCAACGACCAAGCCGGCGAGCCGGTGACGATCGGGATTCGCGTAGCCGCAGGGAACGAGACCGACCTGGGCACGATCGCGCCGGGTGAATGTCTCTCCGTGCCGGTGGAGGACATTTGCGGTGTTTATGCCGAGTGCACGACAGATTCGCTCGTGCACTGCCTGATCTACTGAGCCAGGTTCAAAGAGGACGATCGACTGTGGGCACTGCAAAGGTCGTTTCGCTGAATGTTCAAGCTGCCCACGTCGCCTTCCTCTGCTTCGAGGTCGGCGGCATTCTCGACACGCGCCAGGCTGAATTGGGCGAGGACGTACGGGACATCCAATACCAGAAGCTCTGCGACTTGTTAAGAGGGTATGGCACGGTCGCGGGCGACGGATCACGCCTGAAGGCTGACTCGGCGGGCATCATCGATCTGGTCAAGAAATTCGCGCTGGCGACGCTGAGAAACGAAGACCGCAAGACCGCGCTCGACAGCGCCATCAATACCCGCCAAAACATCTACTTCGCCAAGCACGCCAATGCGCCCGCCATCATTTCGACTATGCGAGCGTACTACTGGCGGACCTCACCGACGTCCAAGGTGAATCGGCTTGAAATGCTGAGCGATCTCGCCAATCAGCAGATGGTGGCGCTTTCGGAGGCATACGAGGAAGACGATCGAGTCGGCGTCGTGAAAGCGACGAGTAGCTCTATGGAATCGAGCACGAGCAGCAGCGGCGGTGGCAATCGGACCTCGCTCTTTACTCAGCATAGTGTGCCTAGGATGGTGCCGGCGAACACCACAATCCCCTTCGCGATGCCGCTGCCGCCAACCAACTTGGACCTGCGCTTCAAGTCGAGAAATCCGAGCAACAGCGCACTTACGGTGGGTTCCAATTTTGAACCGTCGGATAACTGGGGGCGGGCCGCCGGAGCGCAGTCGACGACCCATGTTGATTACGAGTACCGGATCCCGCATCTCGAGTCACGGGCGAAAGAAAACCGCGCGCAGATCAGCCTCATGGATCAGCGTTTCGAGTCGTACATGTTCGAACAGAACATGCCGCATCTCGAGCAGATCTTCAAGAACGAGCTCGCCTCCATCGACAACGACGTCTACCAGCTGCAGGTGGCGTTGCTGCGCTCGTTCCTGATCTGCCCGTTCCAGGGCGTCGTCACCGGCATCTACAAGCATCCGGGCGACGCGGTGAGCGCCGGCGAGCCGGTACTGCGCGTTGAGAATCACCGTATCGTGCACCTCGTAGCGACTCTCGCCTCCCACGATTTCATCGCGATCGGGGCCACGGCGACCCTAACGTCGACGTTGGGCGCCGGGAAACCGCCTATATCGGTGACAGGAAAGGTCATTGCGGCGCGCGGGCTCGCCGGCAGCGGCCGCTGGGAAGTAATCGTCAAGGTCGACAACGTTGACGGCGCCGGCAACTACATCCTGCCGCTCAACTACTGGCTCGACCCGGAATACACGGATGTGACGATCATTTGATGTGGCAGTGAGGAACGCTCCATGCCGCCCAGCGAAACCCCTCTAGTACCAGGCAACGGACCCTCCAACGGTAGCGGTCCGAACGCCAGCGACTTCGGCGCCATTCTCGACTACATCTACGGGATCAATTTCGGCAAGGACGGTGATTACACCGGTAACGCCGGCTATTACGGCGACAACATCGGCCCGGCTGGATCCAAGCTGCCAGAGAAGGACGTTCCTCACTCGACGAACCACCTCGAGGCCCTCATGGCGCCGCCAGACACGGCTCAGCGTGTGCCACACCGGCCTCTCTTCGACTTTGCCGGCCGGGAGATCGACGTCTACTCCGGCCTTCGCGCCGGCATCGAGAATCCCGACCCGTTCACAGGAGCGCCCAGTGCCGATCCGTTCGCGGATTCAGGACCACCCGTGCGCTGGTGGAGTGTGGCGCCGCTCACGGCGCCACGGCAGAAGGGTCTCCTCTCCTCTCCGCATCTCCTTGCCGAGAACGATGTCCGCCACTGCAATCAGAACCGAACGTCGTGCGCTCCGCCCATGAGGAGCGACGCCAATCAATCGAGCGTCGCCAACGAGATCCAGGCGGAGCTGGACCAGAGTTACGTCGCGATCCTGAACGTCATGGAGGGCAAGGGGAAAGTCGTCGGGCCGACCGAGGTCGACATGCACGAGATCGCCTCAAAGGCGGTGGCGGTGGCGAGCAGTGACGAATACAAGCTCGGGTTTCAGGTCAACCAGTTGCGCGATCACCCGCTGGAGGTTCAGCATTCGGCGGTGCTGACAGGGCTCGGCCACATGGCGACGGGAGCGTTCGTGGCGACGGCGTCGGGCATTGCCAGTTACGGCTCCGGAGGCGTGCTGCTGCCGTTGGGTGGTGCGATGGGCATGGCTGCCGGTGGCACGCAGTTCCTGTCGGGCTTTACGCTCGCCATCAGCGGCGCGGACAGCACTGAGACGGTTCGCATGAGCGGTCAGCTCGACTACGTCTTCGACCTGACGGCATCACCGGCGCAGCTGGTGTTCGGCACTACGGGCATGGTCATCAGCGGCGGCGACGTCGGTGTGTCGCATCGGTTTGCCTTGGCCGGCGGCATTGTCGAGGGCGGGATGGCGTTCCGCGGCGATCCGTCGAAGCTTTACTCGACAGTGTTGCCCGGCGTGGGAACGAAGGCCGAGAAGAGCGCGTCGGCGCTGCTCCTAAAAAACATGGGTGCGCTCGGATCCAAGTCGCACGCGAGTAGCCTGCCCATTCACATTCCTGCAGCACCGAACGTGTCGATGGAACCGATGCCGACGGTGCCGCCGGCGTCGGTCGCCGAGGAGGCCGCGATTCGATTCCAGGAATCAGTGCGGTTGGCGGAGGCGACGTTGCGTGCGCACCCGCACATGATTCAGCAACTGGGCGGCACTCATACGGGAGCGGCCGTGACGATGAGACAGCTCAGCGCGGCGTCGTACAAACCGGCCTTCGCGAGAACGTTGGCGGGGAATGCGATGGAGGCGCTCGTGAACGAGATCAACATCGCGCACCCGGCCAGCACCGGTGCCGGCTTCACGCAGATTGGCGGCGCCTATAAGATCGATTTCATCGGCTGGGGCAGGTTCGAAGGCCTATCCTTCGAGCTGACGACCGAAGCTGCGGTGGGTGCTCATGCCGTGAGGCCATACCTGCAGGGGACACCGGGAGCGATGATCTTCACCTACACCTTGCCGATCTTCTAATCAATCACAGTGGCGAGGAATCGTCATAGCGCGTTCGATTCAACTCATCTGTGCCGCTCCCGGCAAAACTTCAACTGGGACTCAAGGAATTCGCCGCGCGCGAGGCTCCGCGAGTGCTGAGTTTGGAGCGCGGCTGAGTCCGTAGGCTGTCCACACGCCGAAGTCATCTACCGTTCGTTCCGATGCCCGCCGTTTCCGCATGAAGGAAGTTTTGGGCTGGCGCATCAGCGGCTGTGTTGCAGCGCGCCACCAGCGAGTCGCCCACCTCAAACGTTGAACGGCCGCTATTCGGCGAGCTGCTCGGTGTTTCGAGTGCCCGCTGTGGGCCGAGAGCGCCATTTCGCCAAGAGCAGTACCAGTCACTCATAGCCAGCGCTAAGCCGAAATCACCAGTCCGACTTCATATCGCTCCGTCACCGCCCCCTCCCCTTCCCATTCCCGCCAGTGCTTGAGCCTCAGCATCGTCGTGCCTGGTGCCATAGCCTTGATCGACCATTGCGACTCGCCGCCGCTGCCAACCGTCTCCGACGAATGGACATAGCGCTTCTCGCCGACCTCCACCAGACGGGAATCGGCATCGAGGGTCCAGCCGTATCCCGTGCTCGGGTTCTCAGGCAGGCGCAGCAGTACCGAATGACCGACTCGCAGGTCAATCGTCTTGCCGTTGTCGCCCACGCTCAGCACTGGAACCATCCTGGCGCCTTTCCGATGTCAACGCCGGTCGGCGAATCGGCGCGACGACAACGGACTCCGCGCCTGGATGGAGCCAAGCGCGGAGGCCGTCACGGGACCCGCTTTTGGAGCCATGCGCTCCGTGCGCTCAGCTCGCCCAGCCGAACTGCCAGTAGTACTTCTTGAAGGTGCCCGCGGGTATCGCGAAGACGCCGCCGGCATTCAAGGGCACCGAGCGCCAGAAGCTCGTGTCATACGCCGACCAGTTGCCCGGGAGGCTGTTGATGACCGGGCTGTTGTGTCCCCACGGATTGCGAAGCACGATGTACTTCGTGTTGTTGACGTAGGCCCAGCCGAGGATCGTGTAGGCGTGATAACCGACGATGCCCGTGCCGCTGTATTCCACCGGCGATGGCGTCTGGCAGAAGGTCCAGGCAGTCATCGGATTGAAGGTGCGATACGACAGGCAGTTGGACCGCACCGCCGTCCAGATGTCGTCCTCGCTGAGCGCCGAGCAGGTCTTGGTGACGCCCGTCAGATTGGTCAACTCCGTCGTTGCCTGCACCGGCCAGCCGCCGGCGATCGGCCCGTAGTTCGGCTCGTCGGTCGCGTCATTGGTCTTCCACTTCGCGAAGGCCTTCTCGTAGACCGCCGGCCAGATCTCGCCGGCTTCGGACGAGCGCGCATAGATCCAGGCATTCGTGCTCGTCACGAGCGGCACGCGCTCCGACACCTCCATCGTCTTCAGGCCGCCGGAATAGAAGTCGATGCGATCGACGAAGCTCGCCGCCGCGGCGCCGGTGGCGCGCGAGCGCTGCATGATCACGTAGGGACGCGACCACGCCACCGCCGACAGCGCGGCGATGAAGTAGCAGTCGCCCAGCGCGCCCTGGACCGGGTCGAAGTACTCGGCAGCCTCTTCGAAGAAGTCGCCGGGATCGGCCCAGACCGCCCCTGGCGGCGTGTATCCGGGCGCCGTGACGCCCTTGGCCGCGGTGGCCGACGGCGCGCTGCCCTTGTCCCCGCCGGCCAACGCGCCGACCACACGTTGCAGGGCGTCCGGAGACAGCTTCGACAGCACCGCCTCCATCGGGCTGCCCTTGGCCATCGACCCCAGGGCCTTGGCCCGTTGGTCGGGCTTCATCTCCTGGACGCCGGCGAGCGATCCCTGAGAGTCGGCCAGGCCGCTCACGAGGAGGTTGCCGGGGACCGGCTTGCACAGCTCCTCGACCGACGCACCGAGCGTCTTCTTCACGAAGGCATCTCGATCCGTGACCGCACTCCAGCGCACGTTCCTGCCCAACGCGAGTTCAGCAACCGCGTAGGGATTCGCCAGGCCAACTTTCGGCTCATTCATTGAAGTCTCCCTGTTCATTGACGCACCAGAAGCAGCGTCGAAAGCGGCGGGCTTCGTGACCGGAGGATCCGGCCACGACTCGCCACTCGACTGCCAATCTAGGCGTCACCGGGAGGCCCCTCAACTTGACATCTAGGGGGCGGCGCCGCGCTCAGGGGCGCGCCATCCTCAACCTTGCTGATGCGAGGTCGGACAGACGGCGCGGAGGGAGATCACGCTGGCTCGTCGCCGATCGAGCGCACCTCGATCGTCAACGGGCGGTAGCGCTCGCGGCAGGCGCCGATGCGGCCAACGCCGCCGGCGACGATTCGCAAAGGGGTCGCGCGCCCGCAGGCGGTGTGGAGCTGATGTGGTAGTCCATCTCGCCTTCCGCGCGAGCGCGCACCATCTCGGCGACCACCGCCTCGCGGGTCAGCGGCGCGCCCGAGCGGATCTCCGCGCTGACGTTGCGGCAGCTCTTGGCGACCTTGGGAGGCGCTGGCTCCGTCTTGGGTTGGGACATCGCCAGCAGGGGCACAAGTGAGAGCAGCACGGCGGCTGAAGCAGTGACCAGGCGCATGGGAACCTCCTCATCAAGGAACGAAAAGACCGGACGCGCACGGCGTCCGGGGCATCAGGACAGTCCGAAGTTCTTTCGCAGTCCCGCATCGACGGGACCCGCCGGCATGAAGCGGCGCAGCCGTTTCAGCAGCGTGGCCTCGCCCTTGGGCGTGGTCCGCATCCGCCACGGACCGAGCGCCGCGTCGACGATGGTCCGCGCCACGCCGTCCGGCTCCGGCGCCTTCCTGACGCTCTTCTCGATCGCGGCGACCACGAGCTTGCGCTCCGCGTCATAGGCAGAAATGGCCGAGGCCGCCTGCGGTGCGTTCAGGTCCAGGTTGGTCCGCGTGAACGACGGCTCGACCAGCGCGACGCGGATGCCGAAGGCGCGCAGCTCGTGGTCCATCGTCTCGGACAGGCCCTCGACGGCGTGCTTGGACGCCGAGTACGCGCCCATGTACGGCGACGGCAGGAAGCCCACCACGGAGCTGACGTTCACGATCCTGCCCGCGCGGCGCTTGCGCATCGACGGCAGCACCGCCTGCGTGGTGCGAAGCACGCCGAACACGTTGGTGTCGAAGAGCGCTTGTGCCTCTTCCACCGAGGTCTCCTCGACCGCCCCGAGCAGCGTCACGCCGGCGCTGTTGACCAGCACGTCGATGCGGCCGGTCTGGTTCAGGACCGCCAGGATCCCCTCCTCCACCGACGCGCTGTCGCGGACGTCCATCTCCACCAGGGTCACGCCCGCGATGGGCGAGGCCTTGGCGACATTGCGCACGGTGCCGAAGACCTTGCAGCCGCGCTTGGCGAAGAGTTCAGCGCTTGCGCGACCGATGCCCGACGACACGCCGGTGATCACGACAACTTGGGAATCAGACATGGGCGTCCTTTGCAGCGGGAAAGAGAGGAGACGTGGACTCGACCGTGGCATCGCCCGGCTTGAGCTTGAACCAGATGGCGTACATGGCGGGCAGGAAGACCAGCGTCATCGCGGTCCCCGCCAGGGTCCCGCCGATCAGCGTGTAGGCCAGCGTTCCCCAGAACACCGAATGGGTCAGCGGAATGAAGGCCAGGATGGCGGCCAGCGCCGTCAGGATCACCGGGCGGGCGCGCTGCACCGTGGCCTCGACCACCGCGTGGAAGGGCGTCAGGCCGGCCTGCTCGTTGTGGTGGATCTGCCCGATCAGGATCAGCGTGTTGCGCATGAGGATCCCCGACAGCGCGATCAGCCCCACCAGCGCATTGATGCCGAATGGCTTCTGGAACAGCAGCAGCGTGGGCACGACGCCGATGAGGCCCAGCGGACTGGTGAGGAAGACCATCACCATCGCGGACAGCGAGCGCACCTGCAGCACGATGATGAGCAGCGTGAGCGCCACCATGATCGGGAACAGCGGCAGCATCGCCGTCGTCGCCTTGCCCGACTCCTCGATCGAGCCGGCCTGCTCGATGCGATAGCCGCTGGGCAGCTTCGCGATCAACGGCTGCAGCTGATGCGAAATGGCCGTCGACACGTCCGGAGGCTGCAAGCCTTCAGCGATGTCGCCCCGGACCGTGATGGTCGGCACGCGGTCGCGCCGGCGCATGACGGCCTCTTCGGGACGGACCTCGATCTCGCCCAGCTGGGACAGCGGGATGCGCTGCCCGTTCGCGCCGGTCAGCGTGAAGTCGCCGAGCTTGGCCGGGTCGAGCCGGAAATCGCCGGCGGCGCGGGCGATGACCTGCACGCTGCGGATGTCCTGCCGCACGACCGTGACCGGCACGCCGTTGAGCAGGAACTGCAGTTGCTGCGCCACCGCGCTGGAGCTGAGGCCGACGGCCTGCAGGCGGTCCTGCTGCAAGCTGAAATGCAGCGCCGGGACGCGCGAGTTCCAGTCCGTATTCACCGTGCGCATCAGGGGACTGGCATTCATCACCTGCTTCACTTCGGCGGCGATCCCGCGCAGCACCTCGGGGTCGGGACCGCTGACGCGGTAGGCCACCGGATACGGCGAGTAGGGGCCGAAGACGAGTTGCGTCACGCGCAGTTGGGCCTCGGGCGCGAGGCCGTCGGCGATGGCCCGGCGCAGGCGCAGCTTCAGCGCCTCGCGCTCGTCCTGGCTGTCCGTCCGGATGACGATCTTCGCGAACGAGGGATCGGGGAGCTCCGCGCCCATCGAGAAGTAGAAGCGCGGCGCACCCTGGCCGATGTAGGACGTGACGATCTTGGCCTCGCCCTGCTTGGCCAGCCAGGCCTCGACCTTCGCGGCGGCGCCGCTGGTCTGGGCGATCGACGAGCCATAAGGCATCTGCACCTCGACCAGGACCTCCGGGCGATCCGAGACCGGGAAGAACTGCTTCTTCACCGCGCCCATGCCCAGCACCGACAGCACGAACAATCCGACGACCGAGCCGGCGACCAGCCACTTGCGCGCGATGACCCAGCCCAGCATGCGGCGGAAGCGCTGGTAGTTCGGCGTGCCGTAGAGCGCGTCATGCCCGCCCTCGACGCGCTTGAGCTCCGGCAGCATCTTCACGCCGAGGTAGGGCGTGAAGACCACCGCCACCACCCATGACGCGATCAGCGCGATGCCGACGATCCAGAACATGTTGCCGGTGTATTCGCCGGCCGAGGACCGCGCGAAGCCGTTGGGCATGAAGCCCACGGCGGTGACCAGCGTGCCCGAGAGCATGGGCGCGGCGGTGTGGCTCCAGGCGTAGGCGGAGGCCGCGACGCGGCTGTAGCCCTCCTCCATCTTCACCACCATGGTCTCGATGGCGATGATGGCGTCGTCCACCAGCAGGCCCAGCGCCAGGATCAGCGAGCCCAGCGTGATGCGGTCGAAGTTCTTGCCGGTGGCCAGCATCACGACGAAGACCACCGCCAGCGTCAGCGGCACCGCCGCGGCGACCACCAGGCCCACTCGCCAGCCCATGCTGACGAAGCACACCAGCATGACCACCATCAGCGCGGCGAAGAACTTGACCATGAACTCGTCGACCGAGGCATCGATGTTGACGGCTTGGTCGGTCACCTTGGTCAGGGCCTGGCCCAGGGGCAGGCCGGCGTTGATCGCGCCGACCTCCTGGTCCAGCGCCTTGCCCAGGTCCAGCCCGTTCCATCCCTCGCGCATGACGACGCCCAGCAGCAGCGCGGGCTCGCCGCCGTTGCGGATCAGGAAGGTCGCGGGGTCCTCGTAGCTGCGCTTGACCGTGGCGATGTCGGACAGCTTCAGCGTGCGCCCCTGCGCCACCAGCGGCGTGTCGCGGATCTTCTGCAGCTCGTCGAAGGCGCCGTCCAGGCGGATGGACACCTGCGGCCCGCGCGTCTCCACCGAGCCGGACGGCGTCAGCGCGTTCTGGTTGTTGAGCGCGGCGAAGACCTCCTGCGGCGAGAGGCCCAGGGTCGCGAGGCGCTCCTGCGAGAACTGCACCTCGATGCGTTCGGACTGCTCGCCGACGATGTTGACCTTCTTGACGCCCGGCACGTGCAGCAGCCGCTGGCGCAGCGTCTCGGCGTCGCGCACCAGCAGGCGCGGCTCCTCGCCCTTGGCCTTGAGCGCGTACAGCGCGAAGGTGACGTCCGAATACTCGTCGTTGATGAAGGGGCCCATCACGCCGGGCGGCAGGTTGCGCGCCTCGTCGCCGATCTTCTTGCGGGCCTGGTAGAACTCCTCCTGCACCGCGGAGGGCGGCGTGCTGTCCTGCAGCGTGAGCGTCGTGAAGGCCAGTCCCGGGCGGGTGTAGGTCTCGCTGCGGTCGTACCAGCGCAACTCCTGCAGACGCTTCTCGATCTTCTCGGTCACCTGGTCCTGCATCTCCTGCGCGGTCGCGCCGGGCCAGGCCGTGATGATGGTCATCACCTTGATGGTGAAGGAGGGATCCTCGGCGCGCCCCAGCTTGAAGAACGAGACCACGCCCGCCAGCGAGATCAACAGGATCAGGAACAGCGTGATGGCCCGTTCGCGCACGGCGAGGGCCGACAGGTTGAATCGGCCTTCGCTCACGGACGGGCTCCCGCTGTGGACGCCACCGCCGCGCCGGAGCCGACGCGGACCTGCTCGCCCTCGCGCAGCAGATGCGCGCCGAGCGTGACGATCCGGTCACCCTGCTTGATCTGGCCGCCGATGTGCGCGCCTTCCTCGTCCAGGCGCTGGACCGCGACCGGCCGCCAGGACACCTTGGCCGGCTCCCCCTGCACGACCCACACGCCCGGCCCCTTGCCGGCGTCGAACAGCGCGCCCAGCGGCACGTAGGCGCCGGCGGCCGGCGACGCCGGCCCTTCCGGGATCTGCACGGTGACCGTGGCGCCGAGCGGCGCGCTGGCGAGCTCGCCCTCCAGCACGTAGCGGGCCTCGAAGGTGCGGGTCAGCCGATCCGCCGCGTTCGAGAGCTGCCGCAGCTTGGCGGGCGATGCGTCGCCGCCGCGGCCGAAAAGCGTCGCCTGGGCGCTGGAGCCCAGGGCCGGGCGCAGCGTTTCGGGCAACTGCACGATCGCCTCGCGCCGTCCCGCGTGTGCCAGGCGCAGCACGGGCTGTCCCGCCGCGACGACCTGGCCCGGTTCCGCCAGCGTCTCCATGACGACGCCGTCGCCATCGGCCAGCAGCACCGCATAGCGGCTGGCGTTGCGGGCGACATCGGCCTGGGCCTCGGCCGCGCTGAGCTGGGCCTGCGCGGCGTCGGCCGCCGCCTTGACCTGGTCATACGCGGACACGGAGATGGCGCCGGTGCCGCGCAGATCGCGATAGCGCGCCTCGTCCTCGGAGGCCTGCCGGGCCCGCGCCCGCGCCGCCGCCACCGCCTCCTGCTGCGCATGGGCGGCCAGCTTCAGGTCCTCGGGATCGATGCGCATCAGCGCCTGGCCGCGCTTGACGGTCTGCCCGGCGTCCACCAGCCGCTCCAGCACCTTGCCGGGAACGCGGAAACCCAGATCGCTCTGGACCCGGGCGCCGATGGTGCCGGTGAACGACCGGGTCGCGGGCGCCGCGGTCTGCACCGTGGCCACGCGCACCAGCGGCGCCTCGGTCCGGGGATCTGCGACGGGCTTCTCGCCACAGGCCGCGAGCAGGACCGGCAGGCTGAGAAGAAGCGTGGAAACGGGAAGGCGGCGCCGGCGCATGAAAGCCCCAATGACGAGTGATCAGGCTTTCATTCTGGAACTAGTGACCAATTTAGTCAACGGTCACTCGAAGAAAAAACGCAGGCTCAGGGTGACAGGCTTCTCAGAACGAGGCTCGAGAGATGCGCCGGCGCTTCCTCCGCCAGATGCAGGCTGTGCTGGAGCATGAGCGGGTTGAAGCAGGGACGCAGGGCCAGGTAGATGGCCATGACCGTCTCGTCGAGCGGGGTCTTGCGCTCGAAGTCGCCGCTGGCGCGGCCTTCCTGGAGCACGTCGCGGAGCAGCTGCTGCACGCGCTGGTCATAGGCGGCGACCACGGCCCATTGCTCCGTGGCGGCCGAGGCGGCGATCTCATAGAGCTTGCGGTCCTGGAAGAGCAGCCGCAGGCTGGCCTCGGTGAAGGCCTTGAACAGGCGGCGGATCTTGTCTGGCGGCGATGCCGCGTCCGCCAGCGAGGCTGCGACCGAGGCCTCGATCTCCGCGATGCACTGGGCGCAGATCATTTCGCCGATGGCCTGCTTGGACTCGAAGAACTTGTAGATGTAGGCCTTGGAGAAGCCGATGGCCTTGGCGAGGTCGGACACCGTCGTCTTCTCGTAGCCATAGCGGCTGAAGTGCTCGGTGGCCGCGGCGACGACCTGGTCGCGGACCTCGTGGTCGACGGGGCCGCGCGAGGGGGTTGGGGAACTGCTAGTCGGTTTCATCACGGAAAGCTTACGCGAGCCGACCCGAATGGACAACGAGTGACCATTTGGTAATATAGTCACTCGAAACATTCAGATCACATCCAGCTCTTGAGAGGTCCCCCATGTCGCGCAGCCTCGCCGCCGCATCCCTTGTTGCATCGCTGATGGCGGCCGGCCTGGCCGGATGTGCCGTCGGTCCCGATTACGTCCAGCCCCGGCCCGTCCTGCCGGAGCGCTTCCATGGGCAATCCCAGCTGGACCAGCGACAGGCGGCGGCGGACGCCGACCTGGTGCGCTGGTGGGAAGGCTTCGGCGACCCGCAGCTGACGCGGGTCGTCACGCTGGCGCTGGCGCAGAACCTGGACCTCGCCCGCGCGGCAGCGCGTGTCACCCAGGCGCAAGCGGGCGTGGGCGCCGCCAACGCCGCACTGCTGCCCATCGGCAGCGTCAGCGGTCAGGCGGCGCGCGCCTACCAGTCCGTCGAAACCCCGCTCGGGCGCATCCTCGATTCGCGACCGGGATTCGATCGCCACGGCAGCGCTTACGAGCTGAATGGCAACGCGAGCTGGGAACTGGACATCTTCGGCGGCCTGCGCCGTGAGCGGGAAGCCGCGATCGCGGAATACCAGGCTTCGCAGGCCGGCGCCGTCGCGGCGCGGCTGGCCGTGGCCGCCCAGACGGCCGATCTCTACATCGCCCTGCGCGGACTGCAGGCGCGCCTGGCGATCGCCCGGGACCAGGTCCGCACGCGCGAGGACCTGCTGTCCACCGTCCGTCTGCTGAATGGGAAGGGATTGGCGGCCGACTTGCAGGTCAGCCAGGCCGAAGGCGCACTGGCGCAGGCGCAGGCCACCATTCCTGAACTCGAGCAGGGCTTGGACGCGGCCAGGAACGCGCTGGACGTGATGCTCGGGAGCCCGGCGGGCACCGATGCGGCCAGGCTCGCGGACGCGGAGGTGCCCATCGCGCCGGGCATCGCCGGCATCGGCGCCCCGGCCGACCTGCTTCAGCGGCGCCCCGACCTGATCGTCGCCGAGCGGCATCTGGCCGCCTCGAACGCGCGCATCGGCGCGGCCATGGCCGAGTACTACCCCAAGCTCTCGCTGAGCGGCCTGATCGGCAATGCGACGTCGGTGTCGGCGGGCCAGCTCTTCAGCGGCGGCGCGAGCCAGGCGGCCGGCGTCGTCGGCCTGCGCTGGCGGCTGTTCGACTTCGGCCGCATCGACGCGCAGATCCGTCTGGCGCGGGGCCAGGAGGCCGAGATGCTCGCCGCGTACCGCCTGGCCGTGCTGCAGGCGGGCGAGGACGTCGAGAACGCCCTCACCGCCCTGGTGAAGCGCGAAGCGCAGGCGGCGGTGCTCGCCCAGGGCGTGGATGCCCTTCGGCGCGCTCGCGGGGCCTCCTTCGCCGCCTATCAGAAGGGCGTCGTCAGCCTCATTGAAGTGCTGCAGGCCGACGAGAACCTGCTCCGCGCCTCCGATGCGCAGGTCCAGGCACGCACCGGCTCGGCGCGCGCCGCCGTCGGCGCCTTCAAGGCGCTCGGTGGCGGGTGGAGTCCGGACGCGGAGACGATCCCCCGCGACCAGCAAAGCGCTTCGATGTGGAAGCCCAGCCGCGAATGAAGGCGTGACATCGGCATCGGGCGGCCGAGCCGCCCGGCCTCACTCCTTGTTCTTCGCGAGACGTGCCGCGAGCTTCATGAGCGTCGGCACCCGCTTCCGGCCGTGCATTGACCGCAGCCGCACCTTCGCCGCGCCAATGTCGATCCCCGCGCAGGTCACCACCAAAGGCGGCGCTTCGTCTTCCCGCAGAACCTCCGACTGCGCCGACAAGCCCGGCAGGCTCTTCTTCGACACGCCGACGACCGGGATCGCACCGCCGAGCGCCTCATGCAGATGCCCGCCCACGCCCGGCGTTTCATCGGTATCCAGATGGACGAAGCCGTCGATCAGGAGGAGCTCGGGAGTAAGGCTGTGCTCGCGCAGCAGCTGCATCACGCAGCTGACTTCCCTCAGGTCGACGGCACGCCGGACGGCCTTCTCGACCGGCGCGATGGGCGAGACATAGGTCTTAATCGGCTCCGCCGCATCCCAGGCGTCGAAAGCCACCGCCGCGGCATTCGCCTGGGCACCATCGAAATGAACTGCGACAACGAGTTTCATGCGCGGAATTATCAGCGTGCACTGCGCGCCGGCCTGCATGGCAACGCCCGCGGGCATCCGCCCATTTCGAGCGAGTTCCCCTCTCTCCAAGTGGGCTGGCGCGCGCGTGCCTGGCGCGGCAGCATGGCCTCTTCATCCCCCCGAATCCAGATGGAGTCAACGTCATGTCCGACAAAGCAGGCACCGCAGTGAAGGAAGTCGCCAACCTCGGCGTGCCCTGGGAACAGGCCTATGGCTACGCGCAGGCGGTGAAGGTCGGCAACATCATCCATGTGTCCGGGCAGCTCAGCCACGATGCCGCCGGCGCCCTGGTCGGGCCCGCGCCCCTGGACGAGCACGGCCGACCCAAGGACTTCTCCAACATGGCGCTGCAGATGCAGACGACCTACGAAAACGCCCGCCGGCTGCTGTCCCACTTCGGCGCCACCTTCGACCAGGTCGTCGAGGAGACGCTCTTCGTGCTGGACGTGGATGCGGCCTTCGCGGTCGCGGGCGAGGTTCGGCGCCGGGTCTACGGACCGACGCCAGCCGTCGCGAGCAACCTCATCGGCGTGTCCCGCCTCGCCTTCCGCGAGCAACTCATCGAGATCGCCTTCCGCGTGGACCTGTCCCTCGCCTGAGGAGCCGCGACGACGGCCGGGTACCGAGGCCCGGCACCGGGATTGCCGCATGCCTGCCATTGCCGCCGCGAACTGCGCTGAAGGTGAGGAATGGCGATGGAGGCGCGACACTCTTCCAAGACTGACCTGGTGGGGAAGGTCCTCTACATCGAGGACAACCCCGTCAACATCCTGGTGATGCAGCAGTGGGCGACCCGGTTCCCCGGCCTGCACTTCGAGGTGGCGGAAACGGGATCCGATGGCGTCGAGCGATTCCAGCGCTTCCGCCCGGACGTCATGCTGCTGGACATGCAGCTGCCGGACTGCGATGGCCTCGAGGTCCTGCGCCGGCTGCGTTCCCTGCCCTCGGACAGCCGGGTGCCGGTGGCCATGGTGACGGCTTTCTCCGCGGAGACCGACCGGCGCCGCGCGCTGGAGGCGGGCGCCGCCGCCTATTGGCTCAAGCCGGTGGACTTCAGCCACCTCGAGCGGGAGCTGAGCACCTTGCTGTCGCGAGATGCCGAGCGGAGGCCGTGATGCTGCGCCGGGGCTCCGCAGCTGACGCCGACCCGTCCGCCCGGACGGACGGCCGGATCGCCTCGGCAAGTCCCTTCGCGACGCCCCAAGCGCCGAGCCGCTGGGGAGCCCCCTCCGCCGTCGGTCTGCTCCTCGCCGCGCTGTTGATGCCGGCGACGGCGATCGCCCAGGATCCCGGCACCGGCTACGTCGTCCTGAACAGCTACTCCCAGCCGCCCTTCGTCCAGGCGGGCGAGGCCGCCGAGAGCGGTCTGGCGCCGACTTTCGTCCGGCTGCTGCGAGACGCGTCCAGGCTGCCGGTGCCATTGACGCTGGAGACCGTGCCGCGCAAGCGCCTGGAGTTGAGGCTCGAAGGCCCGCGGTTTCAGGGACTCGCCGTGTTCCTCGCGCCCGAGTTCCTGTCGGAGGAAGCCAGGGCCGGCAAATGGTCGGTGCCGCTGCTGGTGGACGAGAACGTGCTGGTGAGCCTGCGCCCGCTGCCGATGTCTTCGCTGGAGGACCTCGTCGGCATGCGCTTCGGCGCGATTGCCGGGCACATCTATCGCGTGCTCGGGCCGTATGTCGAGGCGCGGAAGATCAAGCGGGAGGATGCGCCTGACCACGTGTCCAACCTGAAGAAGCTCTGCCTGGGACGGGTGGACTTCGTGGTGATGAGCCGCTCCGAGCTGGCCGGCAGCGGCGAGCTCGCGGGATGTTTTCAGCCCTTCAAGTGGCGGTCGTTCCCGGAACCGCAGGTCATCGTGCGCCGCGTGGTCATCCGGGTGCCCGATGAGCGGGTGACGGACCGGCTGCTCGCCGCGACGGAAGCGGTGGCCTGCAGCCCGGCGTGGCACGCAGCCCTGCAGCGACACCAGCTCTCGAAGGTGGGATGCAATTCGCCACGGAGCGCGCAGGACCCCACGCCGCGGCGCTGACTACGCGATGCGGCAGCCCCCGAGCTCAGCGCTCGCCTTCGGCGCGACCGCAGCGGGACCGGCAGTCGCTCGCGACCTCAGTTCGTCCCGGCACTGGACGTCCTGTCCGCATTCGTGGTCGCGCGAGTGCCCTTGAGGTACTCCTCGACGTTGGCGGCCGAGGTCCCGACGGCGGCGACGGCCTCCCGGATCTGCTGCGGCGACACATCGAGCTTCCTGGCCCACGCGTCCACCTGCCCCGGGTCGCCGACATCGACGAGTGGCCCGAGTTCACCGGAGGGCGAGGCGAAACTTGCTTCTTCGGACATGGCCTGCTCCCGGGCCACGACGCGGGCCCGCTCGCAGGCTGAGCGGCATGCTGCGTTCCCGCGGTGGTGCGGGTGTCGTTCAGCGGCAGATCGTCAGGACTGCCCCTCGCTGGAGGCATTCATTGGACGGAAGGGTGAGGGAGAAAGGTCCGCTCCGGCATACAAGACATCGGACCGCAGCACGTATTTGTGCCCTTCAATGACCGCTTGCCCCTCGTGCCATGTGTCGTGAACAAACAGCAGCGCCATCCCAGCTTCGGGGGTCACGACAAAATTCCTGAAATCCGTCGCGCCACCCGCGAAGTCGTCGTTGAGATAGACGAGCAGGGTCAACTTGCTCACCAGCCCATCCTCCCGCCACGGTCCGTCCTTGTGCATCTTGAAACGCTGCCCCGGCGAATATCTGTAGAAGCGCAAGGCCCTCGGTAATCCGACGGCGCGTTCTGCGCCAATATCCGGCAAAGGCAACGCGTCGAGGCTTCTCCACAATCGCCCAACCCATTGCGGATGCTCGACAAGCGTCTTGTCGTTGTTGCGGACCGATTGCATGAATCGCTCGCCGTGATCGGTACGAACGGCTGCTGGAACGAAGCTGTTCGCTTCCGCGAGCGCGACGAGTTCCGAGCACTCCGATCTGGAGAGAAAGTCCTTTACGCTGAATGCACGATCGCTGTGGGAATGGATCTTCATATCTGGGGGAACCTGCTTCCGGGGATCAACGCGATCAGTTGTCCCATCATTCCTTCGGCTTGATCTTGGGCTTGAAGATATGAACCGTCTCGCCCCGCGCCAGCATGTCGACCAGCTGCGCGATGCGCCTGGCACGGGTCTCGGGCTTCACGGCGGTCTGGATGCGCCACAGCACTGCATAACGATTCGCGGCATTGATCGTCGCGTAGAACGCCTTGGCTTTCGGCTCGGCGTTCAACGCGGCCAGCAGGTCCTCGGGCTCCGTCGCCACGCGCGGGCTGTCGTAGGCCTGTGCCCAGCGGCCGTTGGCCTTGGCTGCCTCGACCTGGGCAAGTCCGGGCACCTGCATGCGGCCGGCCTCGATGAGCTTGGCGACCTTGTCGACATTGACCTTGGACCAGACGCTACGGTCTCGCCGGGGCGTGAAGCGCTGGAGGAAGTGCTGATCGTCGAGTCCGCGCTTCTGCCCGTCGATCCAGCCCCAGCACAGGGCGATCTCCACCGCCTCGGCATAGGTGACGCTGGGTTCGTCGGCGCCGCGCTTGGCGATCATCAGCCAGAGGCCGTCGGAGCTGGCGTGGTGCTTCTTCAGCCAAGTCTCGAAGGCCTTGGCCGTCTTGAAGAGGACTGACGCTGGAGCGGAGGGATTGGTGGGCATCGCGCGACAGGGTGCTAGAGCGCCGCTCTCATCACTTCTTCCGGTTCTTCTTCTCTTTGTCGTAATGCCACTTGATGGCGAAGAACATGCCGGTGCCGAACACGAGCAGCTTGAACGTCACCAGGACGATCGGGATCCATTCCATCATTTCTGAATACTTCCGGACTTTGACTGGGCGCCGTCATTCGCGAGGATCGCGACAGGTTGGCGCTCGGGTGCCGTCGATGCGGCCGGCGAATTCTCGCTTGCCGGCGAAGCCCTTGCCCCGCGCCGTCTAACCGGCCAGCACCAGCTGGCCATCGGGATAGCGGGATGACATGAAATCCACGAAGGCCTTGACCTTCGGGCTGGCCAGTCGTCGCGAGGTGTGGAGCACCCACAGATCCACCTCCTTGCCGCCCGTCGCGCCCCATTGCACCAGCGCGCCCTTCGCGAGCTGGTCCCACACGATCGATTGCGGCACCTGCGCGACGCCGGCCCCGGCGATTGCCGCGTCGCGCAGCATCAGCATGGATGACAGGCGCAACACGGGCACCGGCTCCAGCGTCAGGCCGGTGCCGTCCAGGGGCCAGGTCTCGCCGTCGCGAAAGGCATTGACCACGGCAGGCACCCGCACCGGCGTCCTGCTTCGCCGCGGCTTCGCGATCGACGGCGCCGCCACCACGACGAGCCGGTCCTTGGCGAAGCTCCTGCCCACGAGCGTCGTATCCGGTCGGGGGCTCGGACGGATCGCCACGTCGAATTGCTCTTCGACCAGGTCCACCACCCGATCCTCCGCCACCACCTCGACCGTGACGCCCGGATAGCGCTGGCGGAACTCGGCGCAATGGCGCCCCATCGCGAGCTGCGAGAAGAGCACCGGGGCGGCCACCCGCAGCCGGCCGGCCACCTGCCCGTCGCCCTCCCGGGTCGCGGTGATCGCGTCCAGCACCTCCCCCATCGGACCCGCGGTCCGGCCGAGCAACTGCCGGCCAGCGTCGGTCAGCTCCAGTCCCTTGGCGCTGCGCTCGATCAGCCGCACGCCGAGCTGCTCTTCCAGATCCGCCACACGGCGCGACAGCGTGGCCTTCGAGCGGCGGCTGGCGCGACTGGCGCGCCCGAAGCCGCCGTGGGTGGCCACCAGGTTGAAGTCCATCAGGGCATTGAGGTCCATGTGTTCCGGATCCGAGACGGGATGTCTCGATTCTGGCGGCTGTGTTCATCGCCTGCAACGGCCTATCTTTCGTCCGTCACCCCGACACACCCCTTCTTCAAACGGAGTTTCAAATGAGCATCCTCGTCATCGGTTCCACCGGAACCATCGGTTCCCTCGTCGTTCGCGGCCTGGCCGAGCAAGGCGCCCAGGTCCGCGCCCTGGTCCGTCAACCCGGCAAGGCGTCGCTGCCTGAAGGCGTCCAGGCCGTCGTCGGCGACCTCACCGACGTCGCCTCCCTGCGGGCGGCGATGACCGGCGTGCGCACCCTGTTCCTGCTCAACGCACTGGTGGCCGACGAGCTCACCCAGTCGCTGCAGGCGCTGAACGTGGCGCGCGAGGCCGGCATCCGGCGCATCGTCTATCTGTCGGTCATCAACGCCGACAAATATCCGGAGGTGCCGCACTTCACCAGCAAGCACACGGTGGAACGGATGATCGACCGGCTGAGCCTGCCCGCGACGGTCCTGCGTCCGGCGTACTTCATGCAGAACGACATCGGCATCCAGCCGGTCATCGAGGGCTACGGCGTGTTCCCGATGCCCATCGGCGCCACCGGCGTCGCGATGGTCGACGCGCGCGACATCGCCGACATCGCCGTGGCGGAACTGCTGCGCCGCGACCGCGCGGAAGGACCGCTGCCCGCGGTCGCCCTCGACGTCGCCGGCCGGGAACTGTTCACCGGGGAATCAGCGACGGCCGTCTGGAGCCAGGCGCTGGGCCGCCAGATCCACTACGGCGGCGATGACGTCGGTGCCTTTGAAGCGCAACTGGTCCAGAACCATGTCCCGCCCTGGATGGCCTATGACCTGCGGCTCATGATGGAGCGCATCCAGCAGGTCGGCCAGATCCCGGCCGACGGCGCCGTGCAGCAGTTGGAAGCGATCCTCGGCCGACCGATGCGCACGTATCAGGCCTTCGTCGCCGAGCAGTTGAAGAAGGCCTGACGAGGCAGGCCGTGCCGCCGCGCGCGCACCGTCACGCGGGCGGCATGACGATGAACTCGTGCAGGTCGGGATCCTCTGAAGGCGACTCCTCGTGGACCGAGGCGAACGGCAGGCGCTCGAACGCGCGACGCCAGAAGCGCAGCGCCTGCGCATCCGCCCGGAACACGCAGATCAGCCACGGGTGGTCCGAGGCCAGCACCACCTGGCGGACCACCTCGGAGGCGAGGCCGCGACCGCGGAACCTGGGCAGCACATACAGGTCGCAGAACTCCATGATCGACTGGCCGCGCAGGTTCTGGTGGCCGACCAGCAGCAGGCCGGCGAGCTGGCCTTCATGGCGGATCAGGTAGGCCCAGTCGAACGGGTCGGGCGTGCCCAGGCGCTCGAGGAAGTCGTCCAGCGAGGTGAATCGACCCGTCTCGTCGATGTCCTCGCCGGACCAGAACGACGACTCGAGTTCGTAGAACTGCCAGAGCCTGTCGAGGAGCGCGGCGTCAGCGGGCGTCACGCGGGTGAGCGTGAGGATGGGAGTCATGATGGGTGGGAGCCCGCGCCGTGCGCTACTTCGCGTCGAGCGACGACGACCCGTCGCAGGTGGTCTCCTGGATGCCGCAGATCTGATCCAGCCAGGCACGGAAGCGGCCCTTGGGTTGGCCGGCACGCGCGGCGGGCGAAACCTGCAGGTAGGGCCGCATCTCGGCGGAGAAGCGGGATTCGTCGTAATCCACCTGCACCCAGCTGCCGCGGCAATCGACGAGACGACCCGCCGTCATCGTGCTGCTGCCGTCGAAGACCAGGCCGTCCTTGAGCTGGACGGCGACGGGCGCCTTGGAATCGGGGCGGGTGCGGCCGGCGTTGGCCTGCGACTTCACGATGAGCTTGCGTCCGCTGACCCAGCCCTCGCCTTCGTAGACCGGCCGCGCCGGTTGGCCCGTCAAGGCTTCATCGTCGAAGGCGTCGCGGATGCGGAACCAGCCGTTCGAGCTTGCGGTGACTTTCACCAGCACGCGCGCGCGCATGCCGGAGCCATCGGTCCAGACGGGCGGCAGCTTGCCCAGCACCGGCGCGGCACTCGACGGTTCCGCGCGCACGTTGAGCCCGGCGGGATCGGTCTCCTCGACGAAGGCGGCGAAGTCGCAGCTGGCCGGTTCCGGCGGACCGCCGGAAGCCAGGGCCGCTCCACCGATCCCGAGACCGATCGCCAGGATCAGCGTTCGGCTCGGCAGCAAGGACAGGGTCCGGTCATTGGCCATCGATCAGCACGTAGAAGAAGGAAGGGTTGCGGCCGACGGCCGAAAGGAAGCTGCCGTAATGGTTCCTGGGAATCGTCTGGCAACCGGCGGACCAGGTATTCACGACGGGGACATTGTCAGCGCCACCCCAATGGATGTACATCGTCCGACCCACGAGCTTCGAATCGATGCGGGCCGCGTCGTTGAGCAGGAAGCGGCCGTCGCCGTCGGTGTCGCGCTCCACGGTCTGGTTTTCCGTCGACCTGAAGGCGCGGGCGTCCAGGAAGCCGTCGGGCTTCTCCTTGAAGAAGTAGGTGCCGGCACGCAGCCGCCCCGCATCCTTGAGACCGTCGGCATTGACGTCTTCGCCTGCCACCAGGGAGGCCTTCTTGAACGCGACGCCCTTGTAGCGATCATCGATCGGCTTGCCGGCCTTGAGCTGGGCGCGATGCGCGTATTGGGCCGAGGGTTCGGTATTGCCAGGGAAGAAGGCGACGCTGCCACGCCGTTGCCAGCCATTGAGCACGACGATGTGATCGTCATAGCTGCCGCGGCCCTTGTTGACCAGCGTGCTGGTGTCGCGGCGCAGGCCGAGAACGAGCAGTCGCCCCTGGCGAAGCGCATTGGCGGCCTGACGGGAGCCGCGTTGCTGCACGAGGCTGGCGCAGTACTGGTAGGCCGCGCGTTGAGACAGGAAGGGCAGCCGGGGCAGCGCCGGCCGCTGTTGGCGATCAGCGGCCCACTGGCGCAGCACGACAGAGCCTTCCGGGGTTGCATTGAGCGCGAGGCGCGCGGGCCAGGCCAGACGAGCCTCGGCGAGGCGGTGAGCGGCCTCGCGCATCGGGGCGTCCAGCTGCGCGAGGCCGTCCTCCCAGGCTCGCAAGGCGGCGGAAGCGTCCTGGACGGCGCTGGCGGCGAAGGTGGCGGCCAGTTGGTCCAGGTCGGGGTCGATGAGGGTCTGGGCGAGGCTCATGGCGGCAGTACCGAAACGGTCCGGATGACCAGTGGCGGGAATTCTGCGAATGCGGCCGCACCGACGCATTAGACAAAGGTCATGTGCGATGTCGCGCGAAGGCTCGGAAAGCGCCGGTGTCGGCGAGCGAGGTCAGGGAAGATGCGCTGCCCGCGTCCGGCCAGTTGCGACATCGACCCGGTCGGCGGCGGGCCGGTGACGAGTTCGGTATCGAGCGAACCGGTGGTGGCGCGCAGCGGCGTCATCCGAGAGATCCAGCACTTCGTCCAGGGATTTCGGTGGTGTCGTCGGGGACGACCCGCTACGGTACCCGATCCAGCAGCAAGACAGGAGTTCCCCATGGACACACGCGTGCGACACCGTCGCATCCAGGTTGGCGACGTGGACACCTTCTATCGCGAGGCAGGACCGGCGCAGGCGCCGGTCCTGCTGTTGCCGCATGGCTACCCCTGCTCGTCCTACGAGTTCCGCAACCTCATGCCGCGGCTGGCGGATCGCTGGCGGCTCATCGCGCCCGATTACCCGGGCGCCGGCTACAGCGCGACGCCCGAGTCCTTCGACTACAGCTTCGACGGCTACGCCGCCTTCCTCGACGAATTCGTGCGGACGCTGCGGCTCGAGCGCTACGTGCTCTACCTCCACGACTTCGGCTCGCCGATCGGCACCCGGCTGGCGATCCGCGCGCCGGAGCGCGTCGTAGCGCTGGTCATCCAGAACGGCGACATCCCTTATGAAGATGCGCTCGGCCCGAAGTACGCGGAGATCGAATCGACCTGGACGCTCCCCGCCGACGAGATGCGCGCCAAGCTGGCGGAAGCGATCCAGGAGCCGGTCTTCAAGGAGGAATTCCTGAACGCGGTCGACGCACCGCTGGTCGAGCGCATTACCCCGGACCTGTGGCAGTTGCACTGGTCGCTGATGACGCCCCAGCGCCGCAAGATCGCCATCGACCTGATCGCGGGTCTCAAGGACAACCGCGCCTGGTTCCCGAAGCATCGCCAGTACCTGCGCGAGCACCGTCCGCCCACGCTGATCGTCTGGGGCCCGCACGACCATTACATGCCGGAGCAGTCCGCGAGGGCCTACCTGCGCGACCTGCCGGACGCCGAGCTGCATCTGCTCGACGGCGGCCACTGGCTGCTGGAAACGCATCTCGACGAGGTCGTACCGCTGCTGCGCGACTTCCTCGGACGGGTCGCTTCGGGCAGTGCCTAGCCACGGCGCTTGCCCGTGATTTCCTACCCCGAGGGATCGGGGGCATTGCTCGCCGTCATCATTTCGACTATTCTCGAAAAATGGAACAAGACGACGTCGTCCGCGCGCTGGGCGCCCTGGCCCAACCGCTGCGCCTGCAGATCTATCGCGCGCTGGTCGTTGTCGGCGACGGCGGCCTGACGCCCGGTGCGATCCAGGAGGGGCTGGGCGTGCCGGCCGCGACGCTGTCGTTCCACCTCAAGGAGCTGGTGGGGTCGGGGCTGGTGACGCAGGAGCGCTCCAGCCGCAACCTCATCTACCGCGCCGCCTACGCCCGCATGAACGAGCTGCTGGGCTACCTCACCGAGAACTGCTGCCAGGGCGCGTCCTGCGCCCTGCCGTCGGCCCCGTCCGGCTGCGGTTGCTGAATGCCCACGCCGTTGTCGCCCTCACCTCCCGGAAGCCGCTGAACCATGACTGTCCATGTGCTGATCCTCTGCACCCACAACTCCGCGCGCAGCGTGCTCGGCGAGGGCATGCTCAATCACTGGGCAAAGCACCTCGGCAAGGACGTGCGGGCCTTCAGCGCCGGCAGCGCGCCCAGCGGCCGCGTCAACCCACTCGCCCTCGAGGCGCTGCAGGCCGCCGGCGTCGACACCGCGGGCTGCCGCAGCAAGAGCTGGGACGAGTTCACCTCAACGGACGCGACGCCGCTGTCCATCGTCATCACCGTGTGCGACAGCGCCGCGGCCGAGCAGTGTCCGGTCTTCTTCGGCGGCACCGGTCAACCGGTCAAGGTGCACTGGGGATACCCGGATCCGTCCGATGCCGAGGGGGGCGAGCCAGGCAAGCGCCGCGCGTTCGAGCTGACGCGGCAGGCCATCGGCTACCGCATGCTGCAGCTGCTGCAACTGCCGCTGGCGACGATGGGACGGGCCGAACTGCAGCAGGCGCTGGCCGCCATCTCGCGGAGCTGACGCGATGGACCTGCGTCGCCGACTGCTCGCGGAGGGCCTTCGCATCGGCGCGGTCCTCGCCGTGGCCGTGGACCGCTGCCTGTCCCCGCCTCCCGGCGAGCTCCGCGACACCCCTTCCCCCACCTCGACACCCGCGCCCCATGTCTGACACCCTCTTCCCCGATGCCGACTTCCCCGCGCTGGATGGCGCGCTGTTCGACGTGCCCAGCCAGGACCGCCTGACCGTGGCGGCGCCGTCGCGGCATCGGCCGCGCATCCTGATGCTGTACGGCTCGCTGCGCGAGCGTTCCTACAGCCGGCTGCTGACCTTCGAGGCCGCCCGCCTGCTCGAGGCGATGGGCGCGGAGGTGCGGATCTTCAATCCGGCCGGCCTGCCGCTGCCGGACGACGCTCCCGAGTCGCATCCGAAGGTGCAGGAGCTGCGCGCGCTCGCCGCCTGGTCCGAGGGCATGGTCTGGTGCTCGCCGGAACGCCACGGAGCGATGACCGGGATCATGAAGTCGCAGATCGACTGGATCCCGTTGTCGACGGGATCGGTGCGTCCGACGCAGGGCAAGACGCTGGCGGTGATGCAGGTGTCGGGCGGATCGCAGTCCTTCAATGCGGTGAACCAGATGCGGGTGCTGGGCCGCTGGATGCGCATGCTCACCATCCCGAACCAGTCGTCGGTCGCCAAGGCCTTCGCCGAGTTCACCGAGGCGGGACGCATGAAGCCGTCCGCGTTCTACGACCGGGTGGTCGATGTGATGGAGGAGCTCTTCAAGTTCACGCTCCTGACCCGCGACCTGGGCCCCTACCTGCTGGACCGCTACAGCGAGCGCAAGGAGAGCGCCGCGGCGCTGGCCAAGCGCGTCGATCTCGCGGCGGCGACCGGCTGCTCGCCGGGAGCGGGAGCTAGCCGCTGCGGCTGCGCTTGACGGGACGGCGGCCGGGGTCGCGACCGGTCCTTGAGCACTGCGCGTCCTCCCCTCGCCCAGCCGTTATGACTCCCGCGGCCGCATTGACGACAATGCGGGACCCCGCACGCCCGCCGTCACGACCATGACCCTCGCCCTCCCTCGCGCTGCCCGCCGCCTGCTGGCCCTCCTCTGCCTGGCCGCCGCGCCGGCGGTCCATGCCGACATCGTCGTGGGCCAGGTCGCCCCGTTCAGCGGACCGCAGGCCGTCACCGGCAAGGCCATCCGCGCCGGCGCCAAGCTGTGGATCGACGAGGTCAACGCCCGCGGCGGCGTCCGCGGCCAGCGCATCAAGTTCGTTACCCGCGACGACGCGCAGAAGCCCGAGGAAACGGTGCGGCTGGTCAAGGAAATGATCGCCCAGGACGCTCCGACGGCGCTGATCGGCACCGTCGGCACCTCCAACCTGGAAGCGCTCAAGCAGGACGGCGTGCTCGAGAAGACCCACGTCTCCATGGTCGGCGCGATCTCCGGCGCGACCAGCATCCTCACGGCGCGCGGCATGTATCCGGTCAAGGCGAGCTACCGCGAGGAAGTCGAACGCCTGTTCCGCCAGCTCGGCGAGATGGGCCGCACCCGCGTCGCGGTCGTCTACCAGGACGACGGCCTCGGGCGCGACGCGCTGGCCGGCGCGCAGGCCTCGGCCAAGACCCACGGCCTCACGCTGGTCGCCCAGTCGGGTTACGCGCGCAACACCACCGAGGTCGGCAAGGCGGTGGACGAGATGGTCAAGCAGACGCCGGACGTGATCTTCCTCGCCGCCACGACCGCCGCCGCGATCGAGTTCACCAGCCGCTACCAGGCCGCCGGCGGACGCGCCGGGCTGTACGGCATGTCCATCATCGACGTGCAGGCGCTGCTCAAGAAGCTCGGACCCGAGCGCGCGCGCGGCTTCGCCTTCTCGCTGGTGCTGCCGACCGACGACCGCCTGGACCGCGAGGTGGTGCGCGACTACCTGCGCCTGAGCCAGAACGCCAAGGATCCGGAACTGTCCTCGCGCTCGCTGGAGGGCTTCATCGCCGCCAAGGCGCTGGTGCGCGCCCTGGAGCGCAGCGCCCCCGGCGCGGCCGCCCTCACCGAGACGCTGGAACGCGGCTTCGAGACCGACGTCGGCGGCCACCGCCTGACCTTCGGCAAGGGCCAGGCGCCGTCGCGCTACGTGGACTTCGCCGTGCTCGGCGTCGGCGGCCGGCTGGTGCGTTGAGCACCGCGGAGCTCGCGTCACGCCATGGGCCTTCGCGGCGAGCGGCGGCGACGCTCGACCGAGGTCCGGCTTCCGAACAGTGCAACCGTCCCCGCCGTTCATGTCGCTTCCGTGAAGTCTGACAGCGCGCTTTCCGCCCTCCGTCGCTAAGCTTCGCGACCTCCCCACCACCACCACCGCCGTTGCCGCCGCACGGCGTTGCCTCGTGAAGTACCTGATCGCATCGGCCGCATGCGGCCTGCTGGGCCTGCTCACGCACGCGGGCGCCCATGCGGCGCCGGGCGCGGAAGACGAGGACCAGCTCGAGGCGCTGCTCCGGCGCGAGGTGCAAGGCCCGTCGCGTTACGCCCAGAGCCTGATGGACGCGCCCGCCGCAGTCAGCGTGATCACCCGCCAGGAGTCCGCCGCGCTGGGCCACCAGACCATCGGCGACATGCTCAGCCGCCTGCCCGGCGTCTACCTCGGCAACACGCGCAGCTACAGCAACCTCGGCGTGCGCGGGTTCAACCGGCCCGGCGACTACAACTCCCGCGTGCTCATGGCCATCGACGGCCAGCGCGTCAACGACGCCATCTACGACCAGGGCCTGCCGCAGCTGGAATTCCCCGTCGTCGCGGAATGGGCCAAGCGGGTGGAGCTGGTCCAGGGGCCGGGGTCGTCGATCTACGGCAGCAACGCGCTGCTGGGCGTCGTGAACGTCGTCACGCTGGACGGCGCCGACGCGCCGGGCCTGTCGGTGCTCGGCAGCGCCGGCTCGCGCGGGCAGCGCCGGGTCGAAATGCATTACGGCGCCACCGACGCCGCGGGCGGCGACCTCTTCATCGGACTGAACCTGCAGCGCACCGCCGGCGAGACGCTCTTCCTCCCGGAACTCGGTACCGCCGACGGCTGGATCCGCGGCCTGGACGGCGAGCGCCAGGCCGCCGTGCTGGCCAAGTACCGGCTCGGCCGCTGGAAGCTGTCGATGGCCGCGGTGCAGCGCGACAAGGACGCGCCGACCGCCCCCTACGGCACCCTGCCCGGCGTGTCCGGCACCCGCTACACCGACCGCCAGCTGATGGTCGAGGCCGCCTACGACGAGGGCTGGCAGGACGACCTGCGGCGCAGCCTGCGCCTGGGGCTGTCGCAGTACGACTTCCGCGGCCGCTACGTCTTCGGCCAGTCGCCGGACGTCGTCGACCGCGACGAGGCCTATGCCCAGTGGCTCACGCTCGACGCACGCGTGCTCTGGCGCGGCCTGCTCAACCATGAGCTGATGGCCGGCGCGGAGATCCGCACCTCGCCCTACGGCATCCAGCGCAACTACCAAGTGGCGCCCTACGAGTCGCGGCTCGACAGCGATGTCTCCCAGGATTCCGCCGCGCTGTCCGTGCAGGACCAGTGGCGTTTGTCGCAGCACTGGCAGCTGACGACCGGCCTGCGGCTGGACCACGCGCGCGGCTTCTCGCCGGCGCTGTCGCCGCGCACGGTGCTGGTCTTCCGGCCGGACGAACGCCAGACCCTGAAGCTGATGTGGGCGCGCTCCTTCCGCTCGCCCAACCTCTACGAGCGCTATTACGACGACGGCGGCCAGACGCAGCTGGCCAATCCGGGGCTCAAGCCCGAGCGGCTCGGCTCCGCCGAGCTCGCCTGGGAATACCTGCTCGCCTCGGGCCAGGCGCTCAGCGCCAACCTCTACGACACCCGCCTGAACCGCCTGATCGAACAGGTGCCGCTCAGCGACGACCCCGACGCCGTGGTGCAGTACGTCAACCGCGGCCGCGTGCGTCTGCGCGGCCTGGACCTGGGCGTGGAGCAGCGCGTCGAGGGCGGCTGGCTGTGGCGCGCCAGCGCCTCCTGGATGGACGCCCGCGACGAGCAGGGCCGGCGCCTGAGCAACGCGCCCACCTGGATGGTCAAGGGCCATGCGATCACGCCGCCCTGGCGGGCCTGGCAGCTCGGCGTCGAGTGGACCGCGCTGGGCACGCGGCTGGGACGCGTGAAGGTGCCGCCCGCCTGCTTCGTCAACGCCCAGCTGAGCTACCGCATCGACGCGCGCCAGAGCCTGGCGTTGCAGGTGGACAACCTGCTGGACCGCGACAACCTCGATCCCTCATCCCCCGACGCCGCGCTGAGCGCGATCCCGCAATCGCGCCGCGCCTGGCGCCTGGCGTGGCGCACCGCCTTCTGAGCCGCCGACGATGCCGATGCGCGCTCGCCTGCTTCGACGACCGACCGACCTGCGCCCCTGGCGCATGGCGGCGCTGCTGCTGCTCGCGCTCGCAGCGGCGGCACCGCTGCGCCCGGTCGCGGCGCAGGCCGCCGGACCGGACGGCCTGAAGGCCGAGGTGGTCTACCGCGCGCTGATGTTCGTCAACTGGCCCGCGGAGCGGGAACACGGCCGCGCGCTGCAGCTGTGCACCGCTGGCGACAGCGGCCTCGAGACGGCCCTGCAGGGGCTGACCGGGCGCTCGATCCGGCACCTGGCGATCGAGGTGCGCCGCCTCGCCCGCCCGGACCAGCTCGCCGGCTGCCACCTGCTCTACCTGTCCGAGCCCAAACCCGCCTGGCGCGCCCTGCTCGACCGCCAGCCCGTGCTGGTGCTGTCCGACCAGGCCGGCATGCTGGACCAGGGCGCCATGCTCAACCTCCAGATCGAGGACGGGCGTATCGTCTTCGACGTCGACCTCGACGCCGTCCGGCGCGCCGGCCTGGCCATCAGCGCGAAGCTGCTGCGCCTGGCGCGCTACGTGCGTCACCCCGCCACTTCGCCATGAACGCCAAGATCCTCGACGCGCTGGAACGCTGGCGCGAGCTGGCCGTGTCGCTGGCCGCGCTGCTCACCTTCGCCCTGCTGCTCAGCGTGATGCAGTACTGGCGGTTGCAGCAGCGCCAGCTCGAGGACCTGCGCACCCAGGCCGGCATCGTGGCGCAGACGGCCTCCGCCGCGCTGGTCTTCGACAGCCGCGACGAGGCCGGCGAGATCCTGCAGGCGCTGCGCCAGAATCCCGCCACGCTGCGGGCGCGGCTGCTCAAGCGCGACGGCCAGCCCTCCGCGGTCTATACCCGGCCGGCCGCGCAGCGCTCGCGCCTGGAGGCCTGGGTCGGACAGGTGGCGCTGGAGGTGCCGGTGATGGCCGACGGCCAGGCGGTGGGCACGCTGTCCGTCGAGGCCAGCCGGCTGCCGATGTGGTGGGACCTGGCGCAGTTCATCGGCGCGACGCTGGGCACGCTGGCGGCGACCGCCGGCCTGGCCTGGCTGCTGTCCAAGCGGCTGCGCGCGCAGATGCAGGAGGCGGAACGCCGCACCCGCTACCTCGCCCGCTTCGACGCGCTCACCGACCTGCCCAACCGCGAGCACCTGCGAAGGCTGCTGGAGAAGGCGCTGCGCCAGGACGGCGGCGCGGCGCTGCTGCTGCTGGACCTGGACAACTTCACCCAGATCAACGACCAGTTCGGCCACGCCGCCGGCGACGCGGCGCTACAGGCGACCGGCCAGCGCCTGCGCCAGCTCTGCCGGCCCGGCGACGCGGCCGCGCGGCTGTCGGCCGACGAATTCGCGGTGCTGCTCTCCCCACGCCCCGACGCGGCCGCGCTGCAGGCCTACGCGCAGCGCCTGCAGGCGGGCCTGGCCCAGCCGCTGTTCTTCGACGGCCACTGGCTGCACCTGCATGCCAGCACCGGCGCCGTGCTGCTGCCCGACCAGGCCGACGACGCCAGCGATGCGATGCGCTGCGCCGACGCGGCGATGCGCCAGGCCAAGCAGATGGGCAAGGACACCTTCCAGCTGTTCACGCCGCAGCTGGGCGAGGCGCTGCAGTCGCGCCTCGCGCTCGAGAACGACCTGCGCGAGGGCCTGATGCAGGGCGAGTTCCAGCTCGCCTACCAGCCGCAGTACGACGCCACGCGCCGCATCCGCGGCTTCGAGGCGCTGGCGCGCTGGCGCCATCCGGAGCGCGGCTGGGTCTCGCCGGCGGACTTCATCCCGGTGGCGGAATCCTCCGGCCTGATCGTGGAGCTGGGCCTGGCGATGCTCGGCCAGCTGCGCCGCGACCTCGACGGCTGGAAGGCCAAGGGCCTGGGCTGCCCGCCGGTGGCCATCAACCTGTCCTGGGAGCAGTGCCGCAAGCCGCAGCACCGCGAGCGATTCCTGCAGCAGCTCAAGGCGCTGCAGCTCGGCCCGGGCGAGGTGGAGTTCGAGCTCACCGAGAGCCTGAGCTTCGAGGACATCGACAAGCCCGATTCCTTCGTCTTCACCCTGCAGGGACTGGGCTACGGCCTGGCGATCGACGACTTCGGCACCGGCTACAGCTCGCTGGCCTACCTGCGCCGGCTGCGCTGCCGCAAGATCAAGATCGACCGGCTCTTCGTGCACGGGCTGGCGGCCAACGACGACTCGCGCATGCTGGTGGAGTCGATGGTGCGGGTGGCCCATGCGATGCGCATGTCGGTGGTCGCGGAAGGGGTCGAGCTCGACGCCGACGAGGCGGCGCTGATCGCCATGGGCTGCGACCTGATGCAGGGCTTCGGCTTCTGCAAGCCGGTCCCGCCGGCGCAGGTCGAGGCCTTGCTCGCCGGGGGCCTGGTGCGGCCGGTGTCGCCCGCGGAACCCGCCGCGGATTGAAACCGTCGTGAATTTGTCCACGGTCAATCTGGAAAATCCGGAGTTGTGACAAGTACGCACATCTTCTGTCGGCGGCATCACGGAAGATCCTGCCCTTTTCAGAAGTGCCAGGAAGTGCCACGCCCATGAACCGCCGTCACCTGCTCCAGAACTTCGCCGCGCTCGCAGGCGCCGGCAGCCTGCCGGCCTTCGCTGACAGCACCCGCATCCTGCTGGGCCAGTCGGCGCCCTTCAGCGGCCCGGCCCGCGAACTGGGCGAGCAGTTCAAGGAAGGCGCGATGCTGGTGTTCGACCAGGTCAACCAGCGGGGCGGGGTGAACGGCCGGCGCATCGAGTTGCGCAGCCTGGACGACGGCTACGAGCCCGAGCGCTGCGCGGCCAACACCCGGCGTCTGATCGAGGACGGCGTCACGGCGCTGTTCGGCTACGTCGGCACGCCCACCACGCTGGCCGCGGTGCCGCTGCTGACGGCCGCCAAGGTGCCGCTGGTGGCGCCCTTCACCGGCGCCGAGGCGCTGCGCACGCCCTTCAACCGTCACCTCTTCCACATCCGTGCGTCCTACAACGACGAGGCGGCCGAGATCGTCAAGCAGCTGATGGCGGTGGGCATCAAGCGCGTCGCGGTGTTCCTGCAGAACGACAGCTACGGCCAGTCGGGCCTGGCCGGCGTCACGGCGGCGCTCAAGCAGCACAACCTGGCGCCGGTGTCGCAGGGCACGGTGGAACGCAACTCGGTGGACGTCAGCGGCGCGCTGGGCTCGATCATGGCCGGCCAGCCGGAGTGCGTGGTCCAGATTGCCGCCTACAAGTCCTGCGCCGCCTTCATCCGCGCCTCGCGCAAAGCCGGTTTCCTGGGCAACTTCTACAACCTCTCCTTCGTCGGCGCGCAGGCGCTGGCGGCCGAGCTGGGCAAGGACGCGCGCGGGGTGGTGGTGTCGCAGGTCGTGCCCTTCCCGTTCTCCGGCCTCACGCCGGTGGCCGGCGAATACATCCAGCGCTGCAAGGCCGCCAACAAGGAACTGGGCTACACCGGCATGGAAGGCTTCATCGCCGCCAAGACCATGGTGGAAGGCCTGCGCCGCGCCGGTAACAACCCGACGCCCGACAGCGTCATCAGCGGCCTGGAAGCCCAGAACGAGCTCAACCTGGGCGGCTTCTACATCAACTTCTCCAGCCAGCGCCACGCCGGCTCGCGCTACGTAGACATGACCATCCTGACCGAGGACGGCAAGGTCCGGCGCTGATCGTCCAGGCCGCGCGCGCGTCGCCGCGGCAACCGCTTGTCACCAACGCGCGCTGCGCCTGCGGGTTTTCCCGCGAGACATTCTGAAAGCGCTTTCAGATAGTTGGGACCCAGAGGCCGCGGCGCGCCATCGCGCGCCAGCGGCCCTTCAGGCTTACCGCTGCATTCGGGCGTCGACGCCCGGTCCGCCGGACCGGGATCCGGAGACGCCGTGACCTCGCGCGCGTCTCCTCCACTGGTTCCGAGGAGATCCCAATGACACGCTGGATTCGATCGCTGGCCGCGGCCGCGCTTGCCTTGACGGGCCTGGCGGCGCAGGCCCAGAACTGGCAACTCGTCTGGCAGGACGAGTTCACGAACGGCATCGGCCCCCACTGGCGCTTCGAGACCGGCACCGGCTCGGGCGGCTGGGGCAACAACGAGCTCCAGTACTACCGCCGCGAGAACGCGAGCGTCGAGAACGGCCAGCTCGTCATCACCGCCCGGCGCGAGGACTTCGGCGGCATGCGCTACACCTCCGCGCGCATGACGACGCAGGGCCTGGCCAGCTTCAAGTACGGGCGCGTCGAAGCGCGCATCAAGTCGCCGTCGAGCTCGGGCATGTGGCCGGCCTTCTGGATGCTGGGCAGCAACATCACCTCGGTGGGCTGGCCGGCCTCCGGCGAGATCGACATCATGGAACACGTCAACGCCGATCCCGACATCCACGGCACCATCCACTGGCAGGGGCCGGACGGCGGCCATGCGTCCTACGGCGGGCACACCGCCACCAACGTCGCGGACTATCACGTGTACGCGGTGGAGTGGGACGAGCGCTTCATCCGCTGGTTCGTCGATGGGCGCGAGTACCACGTCGTCGACATCACCAACAGCGTCAACAGCACCGAGGAATTCCATCGCGACTTCTTCCTGCTGCTGAACCTGGCGGTCGGCGGCAACTGGCCGCAATGGAACATCGACGAGAGCCGGCTGCCCGCGCGGATGTACGTCGACTACGTGCGCGTCTACCGCAAGGACGGCGGCACGCCGGCCTTCACGACGACGCTGCAGGCCTCGGACTTCGCGCTGCAGTCGGGCATGCAGCTGGAGGCCTCGAGCGAGGGCGGCCAGAACCTGGGCTGGATCGAAGCCGGCGACTGGGCGGTGTGGAACCTCAACCTGCCGCAGGGCGGCACCTACACCGTCGAGTACCGCGTCGCCAGCCTGAACGGCGGCGGCAGTCTGCAGCTGGAGATGGCCGGCGGCGCGCCGGTGTACGGCGCGGTGGGCGTGCCCTCGACCGGCGGCTGGCAGAACTGGACGACGGTCTCGCACCGCGTGACCTTGCCCGCCGGGCAGCAGCAGATCGCGGTGAAGGCCAATGGGCCAGGGTGGAATCTGCGCTACGTGAAGATCACGACATCGTGATCGCTGAAGTCGCGAGGTGAAGTCGTGATGGAATGCGGCGGATGTCCTCCCCCGTCCGCCGCGTGCTCCCACCGCTCGACAGCCGGCTCGCGCCGACCTATGGCGGCGCGAACCTGGCCGACGCCTTCGCCATCACGCTGTCGGACGGCGCGCCCGACGACGCGATGGCGCTCGCCCGCGCGGCGCTGGCCGACCCACCGTCCTGGTTCCGCGCGCTGCTGGCGATCCGCGACGCCGCGGTCCGGCCCTTCGGACTGAAGACCTCGGCGGCGATGCGCCGGCACCTCGACGAGATCGGCGTCGCCCATGTCGACATCTTCCGGGTGCTCGAGGCCTCGCCTCGGGAGGCGATCTTCGGCGAGCAGGACCGGCACCTGGACTTCAAGCTGTCGATCCTGATCCGCCAAGTCGACGGATCGACGCGCCGGGAGGCCGTCGTCACCACGGTCGTGCACTGCCACAACCGGCTCGGACGGTGTTACCTCGCGCTGATCCTGCCGGGGCATGTGCTGGTGGTGCGCTCGCACCTGGCGGCGGCGGCGCGGCGGTTCGGAGCGAGGGACGGCACGCGGGACGGGGGCGACTGAGGCCCACCCGGCCCTGGGGTCTCTCCCCGTCAGTCGCGCAGGCGGACAGGCCAGAATCCGCCTCCATCGGCGCAACCGGCGCAACCGGCACAGGGGCAGCAGATGGACTGGCGATTCAAGGTAGGTCGGCAAGCGGTCCTGGCGCGATTGCCGTTCGGGCAGGGCCTTCGACGCGCGAAGCGCCAGCTGTTCGGCTACCAGCCCGACGAGGACAACCTGCGCAGCACCATCGAGGCCTGGACGCAGATGCGTCGGGGCCTGGAGCGCTCCGGCGGCGCGATCGAAGGCGCCACCGTGCTGGAGATCGGCACCGGCTGGTTCCCCACCATCCCCGTCCTGCAATGCCTGCAGGGCGCCCAGCGGGTCTACATGTCCGACCTCAACGTCCATCTGGACGAGGTCAGCTTCGCCGCGACGCTGGCGTTCCTGCGCCAGGCCTGTCCCGACGAGGCGCGGTTGCGCGCGATCCAGACGCGCGCCGACCTGCCGCTGACCTACCTCGCCCCGTTCGACGTGAACGAGCTCGCCGACGGCTCGATCGACCTCGTGACCTCGCGCACGGTGCTCGAGCACATCCCGCCGGGCGACCTGGTCCAGCTCTTCAAGGCGCTGTGGCCCAAGCTCTCGGCCCGCGGCCGGATGGTGCACCTGGTGGACCACTCCGACCATCTGGAGCACTCGGACAAGTCGATCACCAAGATCAATTTCCTCACCTGGCCCGAGCGCAAGCATGCGTGGGTCAACCGCCTGACGCGCGAAGGCGAGAACCGCCTGCGCTACCACGAGTACCCGGCGCTCTTCGCCGAGGCCGGTTATCGGGTCACGGTCGAGGAACACATGGTCCACGAGCCGACGCGCCAGCTCGCGAAGTCGCTGCCGCTGCAGCCGCATTACGCGGCGATGACGCCGGAGCAGCTGGCGACGATGGCATCGCTGTACGTGCTCGAACCCTGATCAGCGCTGGCGCTCGTCGGCTCGACGGACCGCGACGGCGCTCCACGCGGCTCGCGCCAACTCAACCGGCCGTCGCCACCTGCTCCTGCGAGCGACGGCCGGCGGTGAGCCACAGGACCAGCGCGAAGATCGCGCCGCTGACGCTGGCCAGGCCGAAGAACAGCATCATCGATTCATAACCGGCGGGGTTCTGCGCGCTGGCGCCGGCGCGGTCGTTGAGCCAGCCGGCCACCAGGTTGGCCCCGGCGATGCCCGCGTTCTGCGCCACCCACATCAGCCCGATCGCCGTGCCGAAGCGCGACGGCGACACCAGTCGGCTGGCCAGCGGCCACATCACCGCCGGCACCAGCGAGAAGCTGACCCCGATGAGCGCGGTCGACACCCACAGGCTGGTGGTGGTCAGCGCCATCAGCGCCATCGCGACCGGCAGCAGCACCGCGCCGAAGGCCAGGAAGGGCGCGTAGCGGCCGACCCGGTCGCACAGCCAGCCGAAGGCCGGCGTCGCGAAGACGGCGGCGAGGAACACGTAGCTGTTCATCGCACCGGCGGCCGCGAGATCCAGGCCATGCGCATGCTGGAAGTACTTGATCGCGAAGGTGCTGCGGAAGGCCAGGATCACCGAGTACCAGAGCACGCACAGCGCGAGCAGGAACCAGTAGGCCTTGCCGAAGTGCAGCAGGTCGCGCCAGGCGAAGGGTTGCGCCTGCTGCTGCGCGGCGCCCTTGTCGGCGGCGGCGACGCGTCGGTCGAGCCACCAGTACAGCAGCGCGCCACCGAAGGAGGCGGCCGCCATCGCCGCCGCGATCAGCAGCGGCGGCTGCCAGCCCTGGGCGTAGGCGTGGGGGAACCAGGTCGGCGACATGTCGGACGAGAAGGAGCCGAGCCGGCCGATGGACAGGGCCAGTCCCATCGAGAACGCCACCTTGCCGCCGACGAAGTACTGCGCGAGCGCCGCCAGCGTGGCGATGCCGAAGGTCTCGGCGCCGATGCCGAACAGCAGCCGGCCGGCGGCCATGCCGGCGAAGCCGGGGCTCAGCGCGGTGAGCAGCGCGCCGAGCAGGCAGACGGCGGCGGTCCACAGCGTCATGCGCGCGGCGCCGAAGCGGTCCACCAGCACGCCGCCGACGAGGATCAGCACGACGTTGGGCAGGCTGTAGATCGCGTTGAGCAGGCCGATCTGCTGGTCGCTGAAGCCGCGCTGGCTTTGCAGCGCGTCGGCGACGGGGCCGATCGAGTCGTAGACGTAGTAGTTGCCGTACAGCGACGCGGCCACCAGGGCGCACACCAGCCACGCGATGGCGCGGCTCGGGGACTTGTCGTTCATGGTCGGGTTCTTGGGCGGTCGCTCGGACCGAAGGGGCGGATTCTCGCCGCGGCGCGGTAACCAGCCGTAAAGACGCCGTCAGGACACGACATTCAGCGACGCGACCACCCATCGGTGGGGGCCGCTATGGTCCCGCCCGTTTCTGGCAATCGCAGCCCTTGCATTCAGGAGATCGGCATGGCAATCGCGCGCTCCCTCGTTTCCTTCGGCCCTTCCCTGCCCCGGGTGGGCGGCCTTGTCGCCGCCGGCGTGGCGCTGGCCCTGCTCGCCGCCTGCGGCAAGCAGGGCGCGACGCTGGGGGACGGCAGCTCGGAGATCACCGGCTCGGCCGGTCCGGCGGGCGCGAACAAGGCCAACCGCGAACTGATGAAGTGCGAGGCGCCGGTGGCGACGCTGTCGCTGATGGAGAACCCCAACGGCTACACCATCAGCGCGCCCAACGGGCTGCCGAATTCGCCGCTGCCGCTGGTGCGGCTGCTGGCGCAGCAGAGCGGCTGCTTCCGCGTCGTCGACCGCAACTCCGGGCTGAAGGCCACGATCCGGGAGCAGGAGCTCAAGGACAGCGGCATCCTGCGCCAGCAGGGCAGCACGGTCCACAAGGGCAAGGGCTACGAGGCGCAGTACACGCTGATCCCCAGCCTGACCTTCAGCGAGCAGGATGCGGGCCGGCAGGTGGGCGGCATCCTCGGGATGATTCCGGTGCTCAACAAGTTCGTCGGCGCGGCCGAGCACATCAAGCTCAAGGAAGCGCAGGTGGCGCTGCTGCTCACCGACAACGAGACCACCGAGCAGGTCGCGGCCGCGACCGGCTCGGTCCGCGTCACCGACCTGGGCATGGGCGGCCTGGTGCTGGGCAAGCTCGGCGGGGCGGCCGGCGCGGGCTGGGCCAACAGCAACGAGGGCAAGGTCATCGCCGCCGCCTTCCTGGATGCGCACAACCAGCTCGTCGTCCAGGCCCGCATGCTGCAGGCCAAGGAGCTGCCCGATCCGGTGCCGATGAAGAAGGCGGGGGAGTCCGGCAAGAAGGTGGCGGCGGGCGCTTGAGTCGACGCCCGCGAGGGCCTTCACTATGTCCTCGTCGATGGCTACTGATCACCGCCTGCGCAACGCCGCGCTGCTGCTCGCGACCGCCGGCTTCGCCACGCTGGCGAGCTGCGCGGGCACGGGCGACCCAGCCCTGCCCGCGACGACGACCGCCGAGCCGCCTGCCAGCACCTGCAGCTTCGGCGCCTTCGTCGCCGAGACCGATCCCGCCGGACTCAACGTCCGCAGCGCGCCGAATGCCACCGCCAAGGTCCTCGGCAAGCTGCCGCCCACCTTTGTCGAACCCTCGATGAACTACGGCGTGCGGGTCGAAGTCGACGTCGTCGGCGCGCGCAGCGGCTGGTTCCTGATCCGCAACGCCCGCGACAACGAGGCCTTGACCGACCGCCCCGCGCGTCCGATGTTCTCGGGCGAAGGCTGGGTCAGCGGCAGCAAGCTGACCGTGAAGTCACAGGCCGACGTCGGCCGCGCGCGGCCGAGCCCGAAGGCGCCCGTCGTCCTGCGCATCGGCGACAACGAGACCTTCGACAACGACGTCGTCATCGAGGCCGGACGACTCGCCGACTGCAAGGGCAAGTGGGCCCAGGTGGAGTTCGCGGACCAACGCTTCGCCGCCAAGGATCGAAGCTCGCTGAAGATCGATGCCGCGGCGCGCGCCGGCTTGCCGCCGGGCCGCTTCCGGGCCTGGGTCGACCGCCTCTGCGGGATCCAGGAAACCAGCTGCGACGGCCTGGCGGGCGGGGACCCCGCGCCCTGAGGCCGCCCCCCGATGAGTCGGGGGCGCCATCCCGCTAAGCCTCGAGCCGCAGCTGTCCAAACGCCGCCGGCACGTGGAAGTTGGGCTTTTCGCTGCCCGTCGGATTCCACGCGCTGAACTGCCGCGTCTCCTTGTTCCCCTCGATGCGGAACAGGTTGATGCACCACCCGTCGAGCGGCTGCGGGCCGCGCTGCATCGGCACCACGAGCTCCGCCGTCCAGATGCGATGGACAGCATCGACCGCCGTGCGCGCCCGGCTCTCGCCGACCAGGCGCCGGCGCCCGGCGCCGCGCACCTCCAGGTCCATCACCAAGCCGTTGGGTGACACCTCCACCTCGCGGTAGCGGTCCGACCCGGCGTCCTGTGGCGCCTGCAGGAAGACCTCCACCACGTCGCGCTGCCACAGCGGCCAGATCTCCGTCGAGGACAGCTCGCGATCGAAGGTGCTGAGCGCGTTGTAGCGACTGCTGAAGCGCAGGTGCAGCGCGCCGTCGGCATGCATCAGCTGCACCCGCGTCGACTGCGTCCCGGCCAGCGGCCGACCGCGCCAGTCATGGGCGAAGAACATCGCCGGCGCGTCCTCCCAGGCCGAGGCCAGCGCGAAGCCGTCCCGCCCGATCAGCCGCGACGGCAGGCGCGCCGCGCGTGCCAGCGGGCGCTCGACCGCCGTCTCCAGCACCGCCTCGATCAGCAGGTGCTCGCGGAACGCCGCCTTCAGCGTCGGCCTCGCGGCGTCGACGCGGCCAAGGTCCACGCCATTCACGTAATCGCGCACGCGCCACGTCCCCGGCCCCAGGCCGCGCAGCGTCACCGTGCCGTCGAAGCTCGGCGCATAGAACGCGTAATGCATCACCCCGTTCTTCTCGACCACATGGGTCTCCGGCTTGTCGAAGGCGATGTCGTAGAGCTCGCCGCGATACACGCCATCCGACAGGCCCTTCGCGTTGTGCGCCGCGATCCACTTGCGCCAATGTGACTCGCGCTCCGGCGTCAGCAGGAAGGAGTCCTTGGGCTTGGGATCCTCCGGCCAGGTGAATTTGGTCGACACCACCGCGCCCACGCCGACGGCCGACGCGAAATCCATGCCGCCGGTCGACAGCTCGACGTGGTCGCCCGCGTAGGCCGACCAGCGTCCCATCTGCGCCTTCAGCGCCTTGCCCTTGTGCCGCACCTGCCAGCTCGACAGCGGGTCCGACGCTGGCGCCTGGTCGATCCACGGCATGTTGTGGAAGGCGTAGCTCGTGCCGCAGGGGCAGACCTCGACCACCGCTTCCGGATTCACCGCATGCGCGGCCTCGAACATCGCGCGGTAGAAATCGGCCATCTGTTCGACCGAATCCTCCGGCTTCGCATGCCGGTGCTTCGGGTTGAAGCACGGCGCCACGCCGTTGAGATGCTGGCCATCGACCTTCACCCCGTCGAAGCCCCAGTCCTGGATGATCTTGCGGAACATCGTCGCCGTGCGCTCGCGTGTCTCCTTCGCGCCCGGACACAGGTAGAGGCAGTTCCACCACGTGATCATCTGCGGCGCGCCGTTCTGGTCGAGCAGCAGCAGGTCCGCGTGTTCGTGCAGCTCGTCGCTGCCCGGCGCCACCGCCAGCGGCGCGATCCACAGCCGCGCCTTCATGCCGCGCGCGTGGATGTCAGCCACCAACGCCTTCATGTCCTCCTCGCCGCGCGGGAATTTCTTGAGGTCGATGTCGAACCAGTCCCCCGTATGGCGCTGCCAGCCGTCGTCCAGCACCGCCCACTTCAGGCCGAGTTCCTGCGCCTTGGGCAGCGTCGCGCGCACGCGGTCGAGCGAGAAGTCGCGCTCGTAGCCCCACGCGCACCAGACCGATTCATGCGCGCTGCGCGGCGGCTCGGGGGCGGCCAGGCCCTGCGCGTTCATCAACCGCCGGTAGCGGTCCAGCGGGACGAAGCAGTCGCCCTCATGCACGGCGATGAAAGCCAGCGGCAGCGCGAGCGTCTCGCCCGGCGCGAGCGTGCGCGGCTCGTCGCCGCGCATCGCGATGTCGACCTGCTCGCCCACCGCCTTCACCGGCAACGAGACCAGGCGCGGCAGCGTGTCCAGGTGGCCGATCGCCACGCCCAGGTCGCGCCGCCACACGTCCACCAGCGGCGTGCCGCCGCCGTAGTCGGACGAATCCATGCCGAGGAAGTTGCGCTGCTGGAAGCCACGCTTGACCGGCTGCATCCAGTCGCGCCGGTCGGTGTGCGTCGCGCCCGAGTAGGTCCACCACCCGCCCGCATGCCGGGGCGCGGCCAGCAGCCGGTGCGCGGCCACCGTCCAGCCCTGCACCGTCAGCGGCCTGTCCGAGCGGTTGACGAAAGCGACCGCCATCAGCGCGACGCCGGGGTGCTCGTCCAGCAGCGTCACCGTGACTGTCTTCGCGACGGCCGCTCCCTCGGCACGGCCGGTCAGCACGAGTCGCTGGCCCGCGCCGAACGGTGTCGCACCGCTGCTCGGAACGGCGCTCGCGAGCGCGAAGCGGTCGAGCGTCCTCGTCTTCACGGCAGCGGCGCCCGCACCGCCCGCCGGCGTGGCACCGGCCGCCGGCGCCGCTCCGCCTGGCGTGGCCGGATCTCCTGCCAGCCCCTGGCCATCGACGATCACGATCGACTCGCCCGCATCGAAGCCGGTGAGCGCCAGCGGCCGCGGGCCGCCCAGGCGCACGAGACGGCTGCGCATCCGGTCGTCGAAGTGCAGCGACAGCCGCTCATCCTGCAGACGCACGTGTCCGCGTCCGAGGTCCGCGGCGCGGGCCGACGCGGCGGCGCCCGCCGTCGCGGCGAACGCCACACGCGGTGCGACGGTGGCCACGGGCGCGGCGCCCAGCCACTGGAGGAAGGCGCGGCGGCCGGTCATCGGGCGGCCTTCCACGCGGTCGGGAAGCTGCGCGCCGCGTTGAGGTGGTACAGCTTGTCCACGACGGCCTTGGGCAGGCCCAGGCCCTGCACCGGTTGCTCGAGATCGGACACCTTGAACGTCTCCTCCGTGTTGAAGTAGCGCCAGTGCATGCGCCACACCGGCTCGACTTCCTTTAGCAGCTCGGCGCCCGATTGTTGCGGCGGCTGCGAGACATCGGTGCCATACATCAGGCGGTCCTGGTACTGGATCATGAAGCGGCGCACCTTCTCCCGGTCGCGCTGGCTCTGGTACTGCAGCTGGCCGATGCGCGCGGCCAGGTCCACCTTCGCCAGCGGGAAGCGGTCCAGGAAGGCCGCCAGTTCGTCGACGCTCCGCTCCAGCGAGGCCATGTGCATGCCGATGAACTTCAGCTTCGGATGCGCCGCCACCATGCGGTCGCGCGCGGCCATCTGGTCCTCCCAGCCGGGCATCTCCGGGTGCAGCGCCATGTGGTACTGCGGGTGATGCGCGAAGTAGTCGCGATCGTTGAGGACCGTCATCTGGTCCAGCGGCAGCCAGCAGTTGTGCGGCTCGCCCTGGTGGCCGAGCATGGGGATGCCGCGTTCCTCGAACCAGCTGAACAGCGGCTGGAAGCGGGCGTCGTCGATCATCACCAGCTGGCCCTGCGGGTCGCGCAGGCTCATGCCGATGTTCTTCCACACCTTCACCCCGACCGCGCCGGCGCGCAGGCCGGCATCGATGCGCTGCTTCGTCGCATCGAGCCAGCCCGCCCGGTCGGACGTGTCCGACGAGAAGCTCACCGCCCAGGCCACCGCCGCCGGCCGCGCCTGGCGCAGCGCGACCGCCACCCGCTGCTGCTCGTCCAGCGGCGGGAAGTCGGGGTAGTCAACGTTGATCGTCAGCACCTGGAAGCCGAGCCGCCGCGCGGCATCGACGAACGCCGGATCGGCGTTGTGCAGATGGACGTGCGCGTCGATCTTGGGCACCTTGGCGAAGTCCGCCATCGTGTAGCGGTCCTCGCCCGCAGCGGCCGCCGCCTGGGCACCAGGGACGGCGCCCATCGAGGCGACCATCGCCGCCGCCATCAGGCTGGCGGCCAGCCAGGCCGGCGGCGCGGCGCGGGAGGGAGTTCTCGTCGTGTCGGTCATCGTGGGAAATGCAGGTTCAGGCGATCAATCGCAGCTGTAGCGATAGGCGTCGTTGAGGTCCAGCGGCAGCACCAGCGTGCGGATCTTCGCGGCCCGCATCTTGGAGCAGAGCTTGTCGCGCGCGCCGTTCGTGTTCTTGCGGTATTTGGACGCGTACTCGGCGTTGAACACGGGCTTGTTCTTGTTGGTGAAGACCGTGTAGCCGCCGCACTCGTCGTACTGGTTGCACTGCTCGTTGACCGCCATGTCGAAGTAGGGCTCGAGCTGCGCCAGCTGGTCGACATCGTTCTTCAGCGCGATCGCCAGGCCGCGGCCATGCGCCGCGTTGGCGAGGTACTTGTTGTAGTCGAGCTGCGTGGCCGCCGTCAGCGGGAAGCCGGTGCCGTTGGTGTAGCCGTCCACGTTGTCCGGCTCGACGCCATCGCAGCCCTTGGACACGGCCAGGTCCAGCCGGCTCAGCATCACCGCGCGCACGTTGGCCGAGCGCGTGTCCAGCCACTTCTCGCCTTCCCAGCCGTCCAGCGCGTTGCCCATGTCGGCGGCGTTGAAGCGGTTGAAGTCGGGCCGCCAGTTCTCCGAGCTGCCCGCCGAGAAGTAGCACAGCACCTTGCGGCCCTGCGCCTTCAGCTGCGCGATCGTCTGCGCGGAGGTGTCGAACAGGTCGATGTCGTACACGGCCACGTTGTAGCCGGTGTTGAGCGTGCCGCTCAGCTGCCACTGCCAGGTCGTCGCGACGCCGGGCTTCCACCACGACTGCGCCTGGGCACCGGTGGTGGCGGCGAGCGCGGCGGCGGCGACGACGAGGCCGGTGGCCATCGAACGGATCAGCGATCGTTTCATGAGTTCTCCTGTGGGTCGGGCCGTGTGCCGGCCCGGGTGTTGTGGAACCCCCAACGTCCTCTCCGGGAAGCCGGCGTCAGAACTTGATGCTCGCGCCGATGGTGAACGCCCGGCCCCAGCGGTTGTAGCCCTGCGGCAGCGTGATGGAGCCGTTGCCCAGCGTGTACTCCTGCTTGGCGTCGGTCAGGTTGCGGCCCTCGATCGAGAGCTTCAGCCACTTGTTGAACTCGTAGGACGCCTGCGCGGTCACCCAGGTGATCGCCTTGGCGCGCTCGTTGAAGCCAGGGCCGATCACGTTGATCGCCGAGACGAAGTCGTCGGTGTGGTCGGCCGTCGCGCTCAGGCTCCACGGGCCCTTCTCGTACAGCAGGCTCAGCGAGGAGGTCGCCGGCGCGATGCCCTCCAGCGGCCGCTTCTCGCCACCGACCCAGCTGTCCGAGCGGTTGCGCGTGTACTGCGCCCGCACGCCCAGGCCGTTGTCCCACAGGTGCTGGAAGCCGATCTCCATGCCGCGCACCTTGGCCTTGTCGCCGTTGATCGGCTTCATCACATTGAAGAGATGGCCCGGCACGCCGATGTCCACGCCGGTCTGCCAGCTGGTGGTGATCTGGTTCTTGATGTCCTTCTGGAACACCGCGAAGGTCAGCGCCGAGTTGCGGGCGTAGTACCACTCCAGCGAGGCGTCGTACTGCTTGGCGCTGTAGGGCTTGAGGTCGGCGTTGCCGCCGAAGACCTGGGTGAAGTCGCCCCAGGCCACGCTGGCCGTGGTGCTGGTGGGTGCGAGCTGCTCGACCGAGGGCCGCGCCATCGTCTTGGCCGCGCCCAGGCGCAGCTGCAGCTGGTCGGTGAAGTGCCAGACGAAGTTGGCCGACGGCAGGCCGAAGGTGTACGAGGCGTCCTGCCCGATCTGTGTCGGCGCGGCATAGACCGCGGTGTAGTTGAAGGGGCCGTTCTCGGTCAGGCTCTCGATCTTGGCGTCCCAGGCCCTGGCCGAGGTCTTGGTCTTGACCAGGCGCACGCCGATGTCCGCGTTCCAGCGCTCGCCGGAGAGGTCGGCCTCGATGAAGAAGGAAGTGGTCTTCTCGCGCACGCGGTAGCTCTGCAGCGGGTTCCACACCGGCGCGGCCAGGCTGAAGTCGTAGCTGCCGCCGTCCGGGCGCGGCTTGCCGTTGTAGGCCTGCAGCGCCGCGAGGTAGTTGGGCACGTCGAAGCCCAGGAAGCTGCGCGGGAAGCTGCCGCTGACGCCGTTCATGAAGTTGGGCGGGCTCAGGTGCTGGTCCAGCACGTTGCCGCCGAGCTGGCCGACGTTGATCGCGTTGGCGCCGGAGTAGTAGTTCTCGCCGCCGTTGATCGCGTTGTCGACCAGGTCGCGGTGCTTGTCGCGCCGGGTGCTCTGCACGCCGAACTGGATCTGGTCGACGTTGAAGCGGTCCACCGACCACGCGCCGTTCAGCGTCAGGCCGCGGATCTTGTCGTCGATGTTGTCGCCGCTCAGGCCCAGGTAGTGGGTGTTGAAGTCGCTGGCGCCGAACTGGCCGCCGGCCAGGCCGTTGATCAGGTCGCGGCCGTCGGCGAAGGTCGTGCTGATGCTGGGCACCTGCGAGCCGGTCAGCTGCACCGTCGTCACATTGGGCTGGTTCATGCGCAGCACCGTGTAGGTGTCCTGCCCGCCCGAATGGCGCTTGGAGGTCGACTGGTACAGATCGCCGCTGAACTTCAGCGTCTCGGTCGCCTTCCACTCGGCGTTGACGCCGTACAAGGCGCTGTCGACGACGCGATGGGTGGTCAGGTTCAGCAGCTCCGGATTGAGCCGCTGCTCCGGGTCCGGGTTGTCCATCGTGAAGCCGGTGACGACGCCGTTGCGGATCTGCATGTTGGACCAGCGGCCCGGCGCGAACAGCGTGTAGAAGGACTGCTGGTAGCCGACCTGCGGCGAGTCCAGCCGCGTCCTGATGCCGTCGACGGTGACCTTCAACTGCTCGCTGGGCCGCCACTCGAGCTTGCCCGACAGCGCGGTGCGCTTCTTCTGCTCCTGGATGGTGCCGACGCGGAACTGGCCAGGGCCGATCAGGCCTTCCTCGTCGGGGTCGAGCACGCCATTGCCGTTCGGATCGATGTTGCCGCCCCAGGCATTGCCGGTCCAGTTGGCGGCCGGGTCGGCGATCGGGTTGCGGGTCCAGCCGCCGTCGTTGCCGGCGGTGTCGGTGCGGACCTTGCGGTCGGCGTAGACCAGGCCGACCAGCACGCCCAGTTCCTTGCCGAAGGTGTTGCTGTAGGTGGCCGAGAGCTTGCCGCCGTTGAGCCTGGACATCAGGTTGCGGTCGCCCTCGACGCGCAGCAGGGCGTGCTGGCCGGGCTGGTCGAAGGGGCTGGCGGAGCGCAGGTTGACCAGGCCGCCGATCGCGCCTTCCATCACCGAGGCCTGCGCCGACTTCACCACGTCGGCGCCGCTGATGATGTCCGACGGCAGCACGTCGAAGGCGAAATCGCGGCCCTCGCCGTCGGTGGCCAGGATGCGGTTGTTGAAGGTCGTCAGCGTGTATTCCGGCCCCAGGCCGCGCACGCTGACCTTCTGCCCCTCGCCGCCGGCGGTGCGCGAGATCGACACGCCGGTGATGTGGCTCAGCGAGTCGGCCACGTTGTCGTCCGGGAAGCGGCCCAGCTCGGTCGCGCTGATGCTGTCCTGCACGCCCGAGGCACTGCGCTTGAGGTTGAGCGAGCGCTGCAGGCTGGCGCGGGTGCCGGTGACCTCGACGCGCTCGAGCGTCTGGTCGGCGTCCCTGGCCTTGGCGTCGGCCTTGGCTTCCGACGCCGCCGGCGCCGGTGGCTGCACCTGCGCCTGGGCCGCGCCCATGGCGGCCAGCGCGGCGATCGCCGCGGCGGCGGCAACGGGCCGCGGCGCGAATCGGGCGATCAGGAGGGTGGACTGGGGAGCTCGCATCTCAGGGTTCCTTGTGTTGGCTGGCGGCTTGCGGCAAGTCTACGCAGTCTTTCGAATGATTTCGCATATCGTTTTTACCGACGTTTTGTCTTTCGCTTATCACTTTGACGAAAGAATTTGGCCGGCGTAGTGGCGCCATGCCTCCCCGCTGCGACCTCGATATCCACGGGTTTTCCCTCGAAATCGCGCCTTTCAGGCCGCGCCGGCCCTTCTTCCGTTGTGTTTTCAATTTCGCTGCACTATTCTTTCGTTCGAAAGCTCAATCCTTCGAGCGAGACGAAAGCGATTCATGCAACGACCCTGGCTGACCTACGCGCTGATCACCACCCTGTTCTGGGGCGCCTGGGGCGCGCTGACCGGCCTGTCCTCGGCGCGCGGCTTTCCGGACACGCTGGTCTACGTCGTGTGGGCGCTGACCATGGTCCCGCCGGCGCTGATCGTGCTGGCGCGCGCCGGCTGGCGGCTGCAGCGCGACCGGCGCGCGGTGGTGCAGGGTCTCACGGTGGGCTTGCTCGGCGCTGGCGGGCAGATGCTGCTGTTCCGCGCGGTGGAAAGCGGCCCGGCCTATCTGATCTTCCCGATCGTGTCGCTGTCGCCGGCGGTGACGATCGCGCTGTCCTTCGGACTGCTGCGCGAGCGCACCGGCAAGCTCGGCGTGGCCGGCATCGTGCTGGCGCTGTGCGCGCTGCCGCTGTTCGACTTCCAGCCCGGCCAGCAGGGCCAGCCGCTGGGCGCCTGGTTCGCGCTGGCGCTGGTGGTGATGGCGGCCTGGGGCCTGCAGGCCTATTTCCTGAAGACCGCCAACAACGCCGCCAGCGCCGAGAGCGTCTTCTTCTACATGACCGTCAGCGCGCTGCTGTGCATCCCGGCCGCGCTGTGGATGACCGACTTCTCGCGCCCCATCCCCTGGGGCTGGGACGGCCCCGGCCTGGCGGCCGCCATCCAGGTGCTGAACGCGATCGGCGCGCTGACCCTGGTCTACGCCTTCCGCCACGGTCAGGCGCTGGTGGTCTCGCCGCTGGTCAACGCCGGCGCGCCGCTGCTGACGGCGCTGGCCTCGATGGCGATGAGCGGCAGCGCGCCCGGCGGCACCAAGCTCGCCGGCGTGGCGCTGGCGCTGCTCGCCGCGCTGCTGCTGGCGCTCCAACCCGAAGGCGAGGCCAAGGCCTGACCGCCGGGTCCCGGCCCCGCCACGCCCCAGCCACACCACGTCCCCACGCAATGCCCCCTCGGAAGGACCTCCCTTGAAGCTCATGCTCGATCTCGTGCGGCGCCACCGGCAGTCGGCGTCCGCCAGCGCGATCTCCGCCACCCTCCCCGCCGCGATCTCCGCCGCCACCGACGGCCCCGCCGTCGGCATCCCCTCGATGTGCTCGGCGCATCCGGTCGTGCTGGCGGCGACGCTGCGCGAGTGCGCCGCGCTCGGCCGGCCGGCGCTGATCGAGGCGACCTCCAACCAGGTCAACCAGGACGGCGGCTACACCGGCATGACGCCGATCGACTTCCGCCGCTTCGTCGAATCGCTGGCCCGCATCGAGGGCCTGGCGCCGGAGCTGCTCGTGCTGGGCGGCGACCACCTCGGGCCCAACGCCTGGCGCCGCTTGCCCGCGGCGCAGGCGATGGCCAAGGCCGAGGTGATGGTGGCGCAGTACGTCGCGGCGGGCTTCCGCAAGATCCACCTGGACTGCTCCATGTCCTGCGCCGACGACCCGGTGCCGCTGCCCGAGCCCGAGATCGCGGCCCGCGCGGTGCGGCTGTGCCTGGCGGCCGAGCAGGCCTGGCGCGAGGCGCCCGACCGCGGCGAGCCGCCGGTCTACGTCATCGGCACCGAGGTGCCGGTGCCGGGCGGCGCGCACGAGGACCTGGACGAGCTGGCGGTGACCTCGCCCGAGGCGGCCGGCGCGACGCTGGCGCTGCACCGCGAGGCCTTCACCGCGGCCGGCCTGGACGCGGCCTGGGCGCGGGTGATCGCGATGGTGGTGCAGCCGGGGGTGGAGTTCGACCACCACAAGGTCATCGACTACCGGCCGGAGAAGGCCCGCGCGCTGAGCGCCTTCATCGAATCGCAGCCGGGCCTGGTTTTCGAGGCGCACTCGACCGACTACCAGACGCCGCAGCGGCTGGCGCAACTGGCGCGCGATCATTTCGCGATCCTCAAGGTCGGGCCCGGTGCCACCTTCGCGCTGCGCGAGACGCTGTGGGCGCTGGCCGCCGTGGAGCACGAGTGGCTGGGCCGCGGCGGTCGCGACGCCAATGAGGACGGCCTCATCGGCACGGTGCTCGGCGTGATGCGCGCCGAGCCCGAGCACTGGCGCCCCTACTACCAGGACCCCGCGCGCCTGCAGGTGGACCTGGCCTACAGCCTGAGCGACCGCATCCGCTACTACTGGGCGCATCCCAAGGTCCAGGCCGCCTGCGCGGCGCTGCTGGACCGGCTGGAGCACTCCCCACCGCCGCTGACGCTGCTGAGCCAGTTCCTGCCGCGCCAGTACGACGCGATCCGCGACGGCCGCCTGCGCAACCGTCCGGCGGAGCTGCTGCGCGACGGCGCGGCGCAGTCGCTGCGTCCCTACCTTGCCGCCTGCGCCGCCTGAGCGCCGGGCGCCCTCCTCCAGAACCCGACCTGCCACGATGAGCCTGCTCCACTTCGCCCCCGCCGACCTCGACCGCCGCGGCGCGGCCCACACCGCCCGAGAGATCGCCCAGCAACCCGAGGTGTGGCGCGCCGTGCATGCGCTGGTGGCGTCCCGGCGCGAGGCGCTCGACGCCTTCCTGCAGCCGCTGCTGGCGCGGCCCGACCTGCGCATCGTGCTCACCGGCGCCGGCAGCTCGGCCTTCATCGGGCAGTGCCTGGCCCCGGCGCTGCTGCAGCAGCTGGGCGCGCGGCCCGGCATCCGCGTCGAGGCGATCGCCACCACCGACATCGTCTCGAGCCCCGCCCAATGCCTGCAGCCCGGCGTGCCGACGCTGCTGGTGTCGTTCGCGCGCTCGGGCAACAGCCCCGAGAGCCTGGCCGCGGTCGACCTGGCCGATGCCACGGTCGATGAATGCCACCACCTGGCCGTCACCTGCGCGGCCGAGGGCACGCTGGCGCGGCGGCTCGACGCGCATGCGCGCGCCCAGGTGCTGCTGCTGCCGGACGAGACCCACGACCGCGCCTTCGCGATGACGTCCAGCTTCACCGGCATGCTGCTCGCCGCCGCCTGGGCCTTCGGGCTGCCGCTGCCCACGCCGCAGGCGCTGGGCGACGCGGCCACGCGGCTGCTGGCCAGCGAGGCGGATCGCCTGGTGGCGCTCAGCGAGCAACCCTTCGAGCGCGTCGTCGTGCTGGGCAGCAACGGGCTCAAGGGCCTGGCCCACGAGGCGGCGCTGAAGATCCTGGAGCTGACCGACGGCCGGCTGGTGGCGCTGGCGGATTCGCCGCTGGGCTTCCGGCATGGGCCCAAGACGGTGTTGAACGAGCGCACGCTGGTGCTGATCCTGATGTCCAACGACAGCTACACCTGCCGCTACGATCAGGACCTGCTGCGCGAGCTGCGTCGCCAGGGCCGCGGCCGCGTCGTCGCGCTGAGCACCGCGGCGCTCAACGGCACCGACGCACTGTCCGAGGACGACGTGCTGCTGGACCTGCCGGCCAACGTGCTGGACCTGGCGCTGGCGCCGGTGGCGCTGGTCTTCGGCCAGTGCCTGGCGCTGCTGGCCTCGCTCAAGCTGGGCATCACGCCGGACAATCCCAGCGCATCCGGCACCGTGACCCGCGTGGTCAGCGGCGTCACCATCCACCCGCATCCGCAGGGCTGACTCCCGATGAGCGCGATGACATCGACGATCGCCGACGAGCACCCGCGCGCGGCTGACCGCGACGCGGTCTACCTCGGCATCGACGGCGGCGGCACGAAGACCAGCTTCCTGCTGCTGGCCGGCGACGGCCGCCTGCTGGCGCGGCATGTGTCGACGACCAGCTACTACCTGGAGATCGGTTTCGACGCGCTGCGCGCGCTGCTGCACGAAGGCATCGCCCAGACGCTGCGGCAGGCGGGCCTCGGGCGCGCGTCGGTGCGCTCGGCCTTCGCCGGGCTGCCGGCGCATGGCGAGGACAGCGCGCTGCTGCCGGCCTTCGACGCGTTGCTCGCGGACCTGCCGCTCGCGCGGGTCGGCAACGACATGGTGTGCAGCTGGGCGGGCTCGCTCGGCGGGCGCGACGGCATCAGCCTGGTCGCGGGCACCGGCTCCATCGCCTATGGCGAGTGGCGGGGCCGCGGCGCGCGCAGCGGCGGCTGGGGCGAGGTCTTCGGCGACGAGGGCTCGGCCTACTGGCTGGCGCGCGAGGGCCTGGCGCTGTTCTCGCGCATGGCCGATGGGCGCGCGGCGCCGGGGCCCTTGCTCGCGCTGGTGCGGCGGCATTTCGGACTGGCGCACGACCTCGATGTCTGCGCGGCGGTCAACGGCGCCGCGGCGCGCAGCCGGCTCGCGCAGTTGGCGCGGCTGGTCTCGGCTGCGGCGGCCGAGGGCGATGCGCGGGCCGCGACCTTGCTGGCACGCGCGGGGGAGGAACTGGCGTTGCTCGCGGCCGGCGTGGCGCGGCAGCTGGATCTCCCGGCTGAAGCAGCGGTCGAGGTGTCGTACACCGGCGGGGTCTTCGAGGCCGGCGGTGCGGTCACCGGCGCGCTGCGCGCGGCGATGGCCAAGTCGCTGCCGAATGCGGTGCTCGTGGCACCGAAGTTCGGACCGGAGCTGGGCGCGGCGATGTATGCGGCGCGGTTGGCCGGGGCGCGCCTGGAGCCGGACACGCACGCCGTTGCCGCGCTGGCGCGCTGAGCGAGCGCCGTCCGGCCGCCGCTTCGGCGCCCTCTCGGTGGCTTCCGAACGCAGCGACCTCGATATCATTCGAAAGTTCACGTCTTCCGGATCCTCATGTCCACCACCCGCGCCCCGAGTCCCACGTCCGCCGACAAGCGCGACGCCTCGCTGCTGATCGACGAGCGGCGCCAGCTGATCCGCGACCAGGTGCAGGCGCAGGGGCGGGTCACGGTGGAGGAACTGGCCGAGCGTTTCGGCATCTCGGTGGTCACCATCCGCAGCGACCTCAACGCGCTTGCCGCCGGCGGCGCGCTGCTGCGCACGCACGGTGGCGCGCTGGCGCATCGCGACACCGAGGAGGTGCCCATCAGCGTCAAGCAGAAGCTGCATCACGAGCAGAAGGTGCGCATCGCCATCGAGGCCGCGAAGCTGATCCGCGACGGCGAGACGGTGATGCTGGACTCGGGCTCGACCACCGAGGAGATCGCCAAGCAGATCCGCGGCCTGCGGCTGCAGTCGCTGAACGTGATCACGAATGCGCTGAACATCGCGATGCTGCTGGCGACGGTGCCCGGCGTGAACGTGATCATGCCGGGCGGGCTGCTGCGGCCGAATTCGTACTCGCTGTCGGGCCCGCAGGCGGTGACCGCGCTGCAGAGCCTCTACGCGGATCGGCTCTTCCTCGGCGTGGACAGCCTGGATCCGGAGATCGGCGTCATGACACCGCACCTGCTGGAGGCGCAGCTGAACGCGCAGATGATGAAGATCGCGCGCCAGGTGGTCGCGGTCGCGGATGCGTCCAAGCTGATGAAGCGCAACCTGTCGGTGATCGCGCCCGTCGAGCAGCTCGACCTGCTGATCACCGACAAGGACGCCGACGAGGCCATCGTCGGCGAGCTGCGGCGCCGCGGCGTCGAGGTCGTGCTGGCCTGAACGGCCCGGCGTCGCGCGGCCCGCGGGCCCGATCAGCGCTTGAACTGCGCGCAGGGATCCTCGCGCGACGGCGCGGGCGCGCGCTCGACGCGGTCGTAGCCGCCGGCGGGCGCGGCGCTGCCGGGCTCGAGGTAGGCGATGGCGTCGATGTCCGTCGACGGCACGCCGGCCGCCTGCAGGTAGACGGGCACCGCGAGGTCGCGCCGCACATGGCCGTTGCCGGCGATCAGCACCACCCGCTTCGCGCCCGCCTCCCGGGCGTCGAGCATCGCCCGCGCCATCGCCGCATCGCGGGCCCGCTGGGCTTGCACCATGCCGGGCAGCATCGCCTCGGGCATCGCGCCGCAGTGGCCGTCCTGGATGTCCTGGCGCAGCGCGTCCTGCTGTGCGCCGCTCCACGCGGTGCGCTCGCGCAGCGCGAGCAGGTCGGCGGGCCAAGCCGCGTCGCCTTCACGGACGATGCGGCGGACCTGGTCGCGATCGATGTTGCCGCCGCGGACTTCGGCGCCGGACTGCAAGACGGCCTCGAACAGCGGCTGGTGCAGGGGCCAGCGCCAACTCTTGCGGTCGAGCTTCGCGGCGTCGATGACGGCATTCACGTCGCCGGGCGCCGCCTGGCGCGCGCGCGCGACCGCCGCATCCTCGCTGCGCGAGAACTGCTCGAACACCACGACCGTGCGCGGCTCCTGCGCGATCAGGCGGCGCAGCTGCTCGGCGCGGGCGCGGTGGTGGTCGGGGTTGTCGTGGAGCTCGCCGAGCAGGACGAATGGTGGTTCGGACCGGGCGGCCGGCGCCGAGACGGTCGGCGCCGAGCGCAAGTCCACCGAGGCGGCGGAGGCGGAGGCGGAGGCGGAGGCGGAGGCGGAGGCCGCCGAGCGTGCCGTGGCCGTGGCTGTCGTCGAAGACGCGCAGGCTGCGAGCAGCAGCGGGACCAGCGACAGCGCGGCGCTACGGAAGGCGATGTTCATGGTCGATCCTGGAAGACAGGGAAACGGGAACAGGCCTGCCGAGCGATGGCTGGGTCGGGCGGAGGGTCAGCGGCGGATTGTCGCCGCCGCGCGGGGCCGGACCAGCTCCCGCGTTCAGCGCATGGGTGCGTCGGTGCGCCGGCCGTTCAACGGATCGTCATCACCGACCGCATCGCCTTCACCGCGCCCTCGCCCATCGCGGCGCCGAAGCGCTTGGCGATGCGTTCGGCGACGTTGTCGCGCGGCGTGTAGTCGACGACCTCCTCGGCCTTCACCACCTCGCGGGCGACGTAGTCCAGGTTGCCGGTGCCGTCGGCCAGGCCCAGCTTGATCGCCTGCTCGCCGTTCCAGAACAGGCCCGAGAACATCTCCGGCGTTTCCTTCAGGCGCGCGCCGCGGCCCTCGCGCACGACGGCGATGAACTGCTGGTGGATCTGGTCCAGCATCGCCTGCGCATAGGCCTGCTGCTTGGGCGTGACCGGCGAGAACGGATCCAGCATCCCCTTGTTCTCGCCCGCGGTCATCAACCGGCGCTCGACGCCGACCTTCTTCATCACCTCGGTGAAGCCGAAGCCGTCCATCAGCACGCCGATCGAGCCCACCACCGAGGCCTTGTCGACATAGATCTCATCGGCGCCCGCCGCGATGTAGTACGCGCCCGAGGCGCAGATCTCCTCGACCACCGCGTAGACCTTCTTGTTGTGCAGCGCCTTCAGGCGCTTGAGCTCGTCGTTGACGATGCCCGCCTGCACCGGACTGCCGCCGGGCGAGTTGATGCGCAGCACCACCGCCTCCGAGCCCTGGTCCTCGAACGCGGCCTTCAGCGCGGCGTTGATCAGCTCGGCGCTGGCCTCGGTGTCCGGCGCGATCTCGCCGCGCACCTCCACCAGCGCGGTGTGCGGGCCGGTGGTCGCGCCGCCGTGGTGCCGGGTCGAGAACATGGACCAGACCAGCAGCAGGAACAGCGTCACCCAGATCAAGCGGAAGAAGGTCTTCCAGCGCCGGTCGCTGCGGCGGTCACGTAGGTAGTCATGGGCGAACTGCTCGATCACGTGTTCATAACGCCCGGGCAGGCCGGTCGCGGACGCCGCCGAGGCTGGCGCGGCCGGCGCGGCCGATGCGGTTGCGGGAGCGGACGCCGGGGTGGGCGCCGGCTTCAGCATGTCCTCGGGCCGCGGCGTCGCGTCGGGAATCGGGCGCGGCAGGTCGGAGTCGTTGTCTTGGCTCATTCAATCCTCGAAGGCTGGCCGCGTGTCGCGGGAGGGATACCAGAAGACCTGGCCGTCGCGCTCGCGCACGTCGAGCTTGGTCAGGCCGATGCGGCCGCACATGCCGGTGACGCAGCGCCCGTCTCGCGGGTGGTACACGGCGCCATGGATGCTGCAGATGATGTATTCCTTCCGGCTGTCCAGGAACTCGCCTTCCTGCCAGTCCATCTCGGTGGGCACGTGGGCACAGCGGTTGAGGTAGCCGACGACCTCGCCGTCGAAGCGCAGCGTGAAGGCCGACGCGGGCTGGCGGAAGTGCAGCACGTCGAAGGTGTGCGCGCGGCCGCGCTCCTCCAGCTCGGCGGAGGCGCACAGCGGCACGGGGGACGGGTCTTGCTCGGGGGGCATGGGGAGGGAACGGTCGGGGGAATCAGGCATGGGCCCTCAGGCATGGGCCAGCAGCCAGTCGCGCAGCGTCGGCACGTCGTGCGCGACCAGCAGCGGCTCGAAGTCCCGCAGCGACTCGTGCGCATGGGCGCCGTAGGTCACCGCGATCGCCGGGCAGCCCGCGTTGCGCGCCAGCTGCAGGTCGTGGGTCGTGTCGCCGATCATCAGCGTGCGCTCGGGATCGGCGCCGAACTCGCGCATCAGCTCCAGCAGCATCTGCGGGTTGGGTTTGCCGGCGGTCTCGTCGGCGGTGCGGGTGCCGTCGAACAGCGTCGTCATCTCGACCGCGGCCAGCGCCTCGTCCAGGCCCCGGCGGCTCTTGCCGGTCGCCACCGCCAGCCAGTGGTGGCGCGCCTTGAGGTCCCGCAGCAGCCCGGGCACGCCGTCGAACAGCGTCACCTCGTGGGCGGACGCGAAGTAGTGATGGCGATAACGCTGACCGAGCTCCGGATAACGCGTCCGGTCCAGCCCCGGCAGCGCATATTCCAGCGCCTCGATCAGGCCCATGCCGATGACGTAGGCGGCGCGCTCGCGCGAGGGCGGCTCCAGGCCCAGGTCGGCGGCGGCCGCCTGCATGCAGCGCACGATCAGCGCGGTGGAGTCGAACAGGGTGCCGTCCCAGTCGAAGACGATCAGGTCGAAGCGTTGAGGCATGGCGTCAAGGGGCGGGTCGTCAGGGGCGGGTCGTCAGGGCGCCGGGCGGCGCAGCGCGGCCAGGAGTGTCTCGCACTCGGGCGGCAGCGGCGCGTTCAAGGTCAAGGTCTCGCCGGTGGCGGGATGCGTGACGCGCAGCTGGCGCGCGTGCAGGAACATCCGGTCGAAGCGCAGCGCGCCCCGCGCGAGCGCGCGGTTGGCTTCGAAGTCGCCGTATTTCGGATCGCCGACGATCGGATGGCCCTCGTGGGCCAGGTGCACCCGGATCTGGTGCGTGCGCCCGGTCTTGATGGTCACGTCCAGCAGGCTGTAGCCGGCGTCGTCCGGCGTCCGACCCGGGAGGGCCTCCATCACCTTCACCAGGCTGATCGAGCGCTTGGCCTGGTCCGCCTGCGGATCGCCCGCGTTGGGGACCGCCCGCACCCAGCGCTCGCCGTCGCTGCCGACGAACTTGAGCAGCGGGACGTCCACCACCTTCCTGGACTTCGCCCAGGCGCCGCTCACCAGCGCCGCGTAGGTCTTGCCGGTTTCGCGGTCGCGCAACTGGTCCTGCAGGTGCGTCAGCGCGCTGCGCTTCTTGGCGATCATCAGCAGGCCGGAGGTTTCCTTGTCGAGCCGGTGCACCAGCTCCAGGAACTTCGCCTGCGGCCGCGCGCGACGCAGCTGCTCGATCACGCCGAAGCTGACGCCCGAGCCACCATGCACCGCGACGCCGGCGGGCTTGTCGACGACGATCAGGTGCTCGTCCTCGAAGACGATGGGGAATTCGCGGGCGGGGATGGCGGGCTCGGCGGGTTTCTCCGCCAGCCGCACCGGCGGCACGCGGACGACGTCGCCCACTTCCAGTCGCGAATCGGCCGAGCAGCGGCCCTTGTTGATGCGCACCTCGCCGGACCGGATGATCCGGTAGACCAGCGTCTTGGGCGCGCCCTTGAGCTCGCGGATCAGGAAGTTGTCCAGGCGCTGACCGGCGGAGCCGTCGTCCACCGTCAGCAGCCGCACCTGCGCGGGGGCCGAAGCCGACTCCGACACGGCCGGCGCCGGCGGCACCGGGGCCGTGGTGGCTCGCGCCGCGGGACGGGTGACCGGGGGCGGAGCGCCCTTGGCGCGTCCCGGTTTGACGGGGCTCACCCCCCTCGTGGCACTGCGGGCAGTCCCTGGGGCGGCCTTGCGGGCTTTAGCCCCTATAATGCTGCTTGCCACGTTTGCGTTGTAAGTATTTGATTTTTCTCATTTTACTCGGACGTGAGCGTTCGAGTCCGACGAGAACGTGGCATTGAGCGGCCATTGTGAGTAGGCTGCTCATTACTTTTGGTGATGCAACATCAGGTCATCGCGTCGAGTCCGCTTCCCAAAGCGAGCGGGCAGTCACGAGGGCCGGATGGCAGAGCAACGTCGTCAGAACCATTGCTCACGCGGTCGACCGCATCCTCGGATGTCGGCAGGCGGCGCGGGCAGCACAACAAGGTTTCACGACGTCAGCGAGGGGGCGCAAGTCCCGGCGCTGACGTCAGCACCCAGGCCCCGTTTCCGGATGTTTTCCTCGGTCTTTCCCACCCCCCGCCGCCTGCGAGCGCGTGTTGGCTTCGTCCACACGCCGGGCTCCGGCCGTGGTCGGGTCGCGCCTGAAGCGGCGCGCAGGCGGACCGGAACAGACGACCCGGGGCCTGCGGTGCACGCGCCAACGCTGCAGCGCTGAACGGTCAACGCGCCGTTCAATTGCAGTCCAGGGCGATCCTTTCATTGGTTCTTTCGCGTTTCTCGTGCATCGGTCGAATCGCCCGCCGGTGAATAGCCGGCAGCGGTTCACTTGAAGATGCGCGCCAGCGGCTTGGCCCTGGCGTGGAGGAGAACTGATGAAACGCATGCTGATCAACGCGACGCAGCAGGAAGAGCGTCGCCTGGCCATCGTCGATGGCCAGAAGCTGCTGGACTTCGAGACTGAAATCGAAGGCCGCGAGCAGCGCAAGGGCAACATCTACAAGGCGGTGGTGACGCGCGTCGAGCCGTCGCTGGAAGCCTGCTTCGTGGACTACGGCGAGGACCGCCACGGCTTCCTGCCCTTCAAGGAGATCTCGCGCCAGTACTTCCGGGACGGCGCCGACGTGCGCTCGGCCAAGATCCAGGACGTGATCAAGGAAGGCCAGGAACTGCTGGTCCAGGTCGAGAAGGAAGAGCGCGGCAACAAGGGCGCGGCGCTGACGACCTTCGTGTCGCTGGCCGGTCGCTACCTGGTGCTGATGCCCAACAACCCGCGCGGTGGCGGCGTCTCGCGCCGCATCGAGGGCGAGGACCGTGAGGAACTCAAGGAAGCGCTGGACCAGCTCGAATATCCCAAGGGGATGTCGCTGATCGCGCGCACCGCGGGCATCGGCCGTTCCGCCGCCGAGCTGCAGTGGGACCTGAACTACATGCTCAAGCTGTGGACTGCCATCGACGAGGCGGCCCAGGGCGGCAAGGGCGCGTTCCTGATCTATCAGGAGTCGTCGCTGGTGATCCGCGCGATCCGCGACTACTTCACCGCCGACATCGGCGAGATCCTGATCGACACCGACGACATCTTCGAGCAGGCCCATCAGTTCATGACCCACGTGATGCCGGAGACGGCACACAAGGTCAAGCGCTACCGTGACGACGCGCCGCTGTTCAGCCGCTTCCAGATCGAGCACCAGATCGAGACGGCCTTCAGCCGCACGGTGAACCTGCCCTCGGGCGGCGCCATCGTGATCGACCACACCGAGGCGCTGGTCTCGGTGGACGTGAACTCGGCGCGCGCCACCCGCGGCGGCGACATCGAGGAAACCGCCACCCGCACCAACCTGGAAGCCGCCGACGAGATCGCGCGCCAGATGCGTCTGCGGGACCTGGGCGGTCTGATCGTCGTGGACTTCATCGACATGGAGGAGTCCAAGAACCGCCGCGAGGTCGAACAGCGCCTGCGCGACGCGCTGCGCCAGGACCGCGCCCGCGTGCAGTTCAGCTCGATCAGCAAGTTCGGCCTGCTGGAGCTGAGCCGCCAGCGCCTGCGTCCGGCGCTGAGCGAAGGCAGCCACATCACCTGCCCGCGCTGCAACGGCACCGGCCACATCCGCGACACCGAATCGTCGGCGCTGCAGATCCTGCGCATGGTCCAGGAAGAGTCCATGAAGGACAACACCGCGGCCGTGCACGTGCAGGTCCCGGTGGAAGTGACCAGCTTCCTGCTCAACGAGAAGCGCACCGAGATCACCAAGATCGAGCTCAAGCAGCGCGTGACCGTGCTGCTGGTGCCCAACAAGCATCTGGAGACGCCGAACTACAAGCTCGAGCGCCTGCGCCACGACGATCCGCGCCTGGAGAACCTGCAGGCGAGCTACACGATGATCGAGGAGCCGCAGGAAGAGGTGGGCATCACCCGCCGCGGCGCCGAGAAGAAGAACAAGCAGGAGCCGGTGATCAAGGGCCTGATGCCGGAGCAGCCGGCACCGATGCCCGCGCCGGCACCCGCGCCCAAGGCGGCGGAACCGGTGGTCGCGGCGCCCGCACCGGCGGCTCCCGCGGCGCCGGTCGCGGCGGGCGGTGGTTTCTTCGGCTGGATCAAGAACCTGTTCGGCGGCGCGCCCGCGCCGGCCCCGGCGCCCGCTGCGGAAGCGAAGGCCACCGAGCCGGCCAAGAAGGAACGCGGCGAGCGCGGCGATCGTGACCGCAACGCCCGTGGCGAGCGCGGCGACCGCAACCGCCGTGGCGAGCGTGGTGAACGCGGCGACCGTGCCGAGCGTGGTGACCGTAGTGACCGCAACGAGCAGAAGGCCCGTGACGGCAAGCCGCGCGGCGAAGGCAAGCCGCAGCAGGAAGGCCGCGGCGAGCGTCCGGAGCGTGGCGAGCGTGGCGAGCGCGGCGACCGTGCCGAACGCGGTGAGCGCGGTGAGCGCAACCGTCGCAACGAGCGCGCCGACAAGCCGGAGCAGGCCGTCGAAGGCGCACCGCGCCAGGAACGCGCGGAGCGTGGCGATCGTCCGGAACGGGGCGAGCGCGGTGATCGTGGCGAGCGTGGCGAAGGCCGCCGCCGCCGCGAGGAGCGCGCCGCCGAGGTGACGCAGGAGCAACTCGCGCCGCTGGCCGGCACCGAGGCCGCCAACACCGAGTCGCCGATCGCTTTCGCCGACACCCAGCCGCTGGAGACGCCGCTGGGCGAGGCCGGCGAAGAGCGTCAAGGCCGTCGCCGTCGCCGTCGCGGCAACCGCGGTGAGCGTGGCGCCGAAGGCATCGAGGGCGCGGAGCAGGTCGAAGGCACGCTGGTCGAAGGCCAGGCGCCGGAAGCGGGCGAGGCCTCGTTCGCCGAGGGCGCCGAGTCCGCCGCCGCGCCGGTGGTCGAGGGCGAAACCCCCGCCGAAGCCGTTGAAGGCGCCGAAGGCGAAGGCCGCGGTGAAGGCCGCCGCCGTGGCCGGGGTCGCGACCGCTATCGTCGCGACCGCCGCGAAGGCGAAGGCGCTCCCGCCGAAGGCGGCGAGGGTGCGAATGGCCTGATCGCGGAAGGCGAGGTCGCTTCGCCGGCCGTGGCCGCGCTGGACGGCATCGTGCTGGACGCGGGTGCCGCGCCGAAGCAGCTGGAACTGGGCGAATCGCCGAAGCAGGCGCCGGCGCAAGCCGCCGCGCCCGCACCGGTGGCCGCCGCGCCGGCTCCGGCCGCCGCCGCCCCGGTCGTGCCGCGCTTCGAGCTGCCGATGACCGAGCTCAGCGCCGTCGCCGATGGCGCCGGCCTGGTCTGGGTCAACAGCGATGCCGACAAGATCGCCGCCGCCCAGGCCGCGATCGCCGCCGAGCCTGCCCCGGCACCGCTGGGCCGCGAGCCGGCACCGGTCGTGGTGGTCGACGACGGCCCGCTGGTGCTGGTCGAGACCCGCAAGGACCTCAGCCAGTTCAAGCTGCCCTTCGAGGCCTGATCGCCCGCATGAACTCCCTCTCCCGCTTGCGGGAGAGGGAAGGGGTGAGGGCCGGTCTCCGCAGGTGCACCTGAAGACCCCTCACCCCTCCCTCTCCCCGTCCGCGGGGAGAGGGTGTCATCGAGGCACGAGTTGATTTCGCAGGAGCCGCCGAGTTACCCCCGGCGGCTTTCCTTTTGGGGCGTCACAAGCGCCCGACGACACGACGGAGACTTCCCTTGAACACCTCCACCATCGCTGCCCCGGGCGGCACCGCCGGCAGCGCCGCGCAGGCCGCGCCCAAGATGCCGCCGCAGATCCCCTACATCATCGCCAACGAGGGCTGCGAGCGCTTCAGCTTCTACGGGATGCGCAACATCCTGACGGTGTTCCTGATGACCAGCCTGCTGCTGGCCATTCCTGAACCGCTGCGCAAGGGCGAGGCCAAGGAGGTGTTCCACACCTTCGTGATCGGCGTCTATTTCTTCCCGCTGCTGGGCGGCTGGTTGTCCGACCGCTTCTTCGGCAAGTACAACACCATCTTCTGGCTGAGCCTGGTGTACTGCGCCGGCCACGCCTGCCTGGCGATCTTCGAGAACAACCTGCGCGGCTTCTACTTCGGCCTGTTCCTGATCGCGCTGGGTTCGGGCGGCATCAAGCCGCTGGTCAGCTCCTTCATCGGCGACCAGTTCGACAAGAGCAACCGCACGCTGGCGCAGAAGGTCTTCGACGCCTTCTACTGGATCATCAACTTCGGCTCCTTCTTCGCCTCGCTGCTGATGCCGATCTTCCTGGACAGGTTCGGCGCCAGCGTCGCGTTCGGCATCCCGGGCGCGCTGATGTTCCTGGCCACCCTGATCTTCTGGAGCGGCCGCCGCAAGTACACGCATGTGCCGGCGGGCCAGTCGCACCGCGATCCCCATGGCTTCCTGAAGGTGGTGCGCACGGCGCTGCTGACGCAGGCACCGGGCCAGGGGCGCGGCGGCCTGATCGTGGCCGGCCTGGGCGTGGTGCTGGCGATCGGGGCGCTGGCCCTGACGCCCAACCTGGGCTTCGTGATCGCCTTCTGCTCGGCCCTGGTGCTGGTCATGGGCTTCGGCGGCATCGGCGCCTGGATGCAGCTGGAACGCGCCCGCGCGGTGCATCCGGCCGAGGCCGTCGAAGGCGTGCGCCAGGTGCTGCGCCTGCTGGTGCTGTTCGCGCTGGTCACGCCCTTCTGGTCCCTGTTCGACCAGAAGGCGTCGACCTGGGTGCTGCAGGCCGACCAGATGGCCAAGCCGGAGTGGTTCAAGTCCTCGATGATGCAGGCGCTCAATCCGGCCCTGGTCATGATCCTGATCCCGTTCAACAACCTGGTGCTGTACCCGCTGCTGGCCCGCCTGGGCCTGAAGGTGACGGCGCTGCGCCGCATGGGCGCGGGCATCGCGTTCGCCGGCCTGGCCTGGATCGTGGTGGGCGGGCTGCAGCTGTGGATCGACGGTGGCCACGCGGTCGACATCACCTGGCAGGTGCTGCCCTACGCGCTGCTGACGCTGGGCGAGGTGCTGGTGTCGGCGACCGGCCTGGAGTTCGCCTACAGCCAGGCGCCGCTGGCGATGAAGGGCGTGATCACCAGCTTCTGGAACCTGTCGGTGACCATCGGCAACTTGTGGGTGCTGCTGGCGAATTCGAGTGTCAAGGGTGCGACGGTGACGGCCTACATCCAGTCGACCGGCACCAGCGTGACGGCCTTCCAGATGTTCTTCTTCGCCGGCTTCGCGCTGCTGGCGGCGCTGCTGTTCGCGCTCTACGCGCGTGGCTACCGCATGCAGGACAACTACCGGGGCTGAGGCTCCACCTCCTCAAGGAAGCGACAACGATGAATCGACTTCTCTCGCTGGCCACCGCGCTGGCCCTCCATGCCGCGATCGCGACGCCGGCGGCGCTGGCGCAGACCAGTGTCAAGCTCAACCTGGTGCCGCTGCCGTCGACGCGGCAACAGGTCGACCTGACCATGGACACCCGCATGAACATGTCCATGCGGCTGCCGGCGGACGCGCCCGAGCAGGCGCGCGCCGAGGCCGAGCAGCTGAAGGCCGCCATGCCGTTGACGATGACCATGGCGATGCGCCAGACGCTGTCGACCTCGGCCAAGGCGGCCGATGGCGGCTACACCCTGGATGCGGAGATGGCGACGCTCAAGACCGAGATGCGCAATGCGTCCGGTCAGCTTCAGCCGCTGCCGCCGCCGATGACCTTCCGCTTCAACGCGCGGCTGAAGGACGACCAGTTCGAGCAGATCGACATGCAGCTGCCTGCCACGGCCGCGTCCCAGGCGCTGAGCAAGGAGCTGCAGGAGCAGCTCTTCAACCAGAGCTTCGACTGGATGCGCAAGTTCAACGGCGTGACGCTGAAGGTCGGCGAATCGATCGAGGTGCCGGTCGAGATGAACCTGCCGATGGGCGCGTCCAAGCAGCTGGGCAAGGTGGTGGGCCGCTACACCCTGACCGGCGTGCGCCAGGGCGTGGCGTCGTTCGATGTCGCGGTGACGATGGCCATGGACGTCGCGCTGCCGGTGTCCGCGCCGGCGTCGGCGGCCGCCACCTCTGCCGCCGCCTCCAGCGCGACGGAGGCCACTCCCCCGGCGCCGGCCGCATCCGCGCCGGCCGAGGTGAAGGGCTCGATGACCGCGACCGGCAGCGGCAAGATGGACGTGCGCCTGGCCGACCGTCTGATGCTGCGCAGCACGATGTCGATGACGATGGGCATGGACATGGCGGGACCGCAGGGCAAGCTGCTGCGCATGGACACGCAGATGAACATGGCCAGCACCGGCAAGGCCTTGCCCGCTGTGAAGAAGAAGGTCGAGAAGGCCACGCCGGCCAAGCCCGCCAGCAAGAGCTGAGCGCCTGATGCGCGCCGGGGGCCCGGCGGCGCCGTGACCAGGACCGCCCGAGGGCGGTCCTTTTTCTTGAGCGCGTCAGCGATCGAGAGCGGCAGCCCAGAACAGCGACAACAGGAAGGTCGCCATTAGCGCCAAGCAAAGCCATCGCTCGCTCTCGAAGAGCTTCACCGACATGTCGGCTTTCGCGTTCGCAACCTCCAGATGGATCGCCTGAGAAATCGCGAGCGCTTCTTGCGCGCTCACGCCGGCGTTGATCAAGGTCCTCGTCGTCTCAACGTTCATTGCATGGCTCCTGGCAAGGGGAACGGAAGGGATCTCACGAGCGAGGCAATCTAGGCGGAAGCGGATTCGGTTTCACTGGCCCATCCATGCGTCGTTGAAGGCGCGCCCCTGGAGGGACGCTGCTGCCTCACCGCCGGCGCAGTTCGCGCATGCCGGGCAAGGTCGGGATGACCTCGCGCATCACTTGCTGGAACGCGCGCAGCCGGGCCGGCTGCAGGCGGCGCGACGGATACACGAGCGAGATCGGCAGCGGCGTCGCGCACCAGTCCGGCAGCAGCCGCACCAGGCGTCCTTGAGCAAGGTCGTCGATGACCGCCCATTGCGAGACCAGCGCCAGGCCCAGGCCGCGCCGCGCTGACTCGATCAAGGCGAACAGGCTGTCCGTGCCCAGCCGGGGCCGGAAGCCGATGTGCAGGCTCGCGTCGCCCGTCGCCGCGCGCAGGTCGATGCCGTCCCGGTAGAAGGCCAGCAGCGCCAGCCAGGGCTGCGCGCCGAGCAGCGCCGCGATCTCCTCCGGTGTCTTCCGGTCCAGGCCCTTGGGCAGCTTCTTCGCGAGCAACGGCGCGGCCACCAGCACCCGCGGGACTTCCGCCAGCTGCGTGGCGATCAGATTAGGCTGGCTGATCTCGCCCACGAGCAGGGAGCAATCGACGTTCTCCCGGCTGAAGTCCGGCAACTGGTCCTGCAGCATCCATTCGACGGACACCCGCGGATGGCGCTTCAGGAAGGCGGCCAGCGGCTCGATCAGCTGGCTCTGCCCGAAGGCATGCGGCACCCGCAGCCGCAGCGTGCCGGAGAGCTCCTCGCCGCCGTCGATCTCCTCGGCCAGCGTCTGCCAGCCATCGATCAGTTCCTGCGCCTGCGCGGCGCAGCGCTCGCCCTCCTCGGTCAGGCGCAGGCCGCGCGTCGAGCGCTCCACCAGCCGCGCGCCGAGCAGCGATTCGAGCATCTGCACCCGGCGGCTGACCGTCGGCTGGGTGGTCGCGAGCTGCAGCGCCGCCGCGGAGAAACTGCCCGCCTCCGCGACACGGAGGAAGGTCTGCAGCAGTGCGAGGCGGTCCTGGCCGCCGTCCCGGACAAGGTCTTTCATGGGGCGCTTTATACGCCGGGCGTATGGCCGCTGTGCGTGCGGGGCCGGTTCCGCGGGCGGGCGCCCATCCGAAGAATGCGAGGCATCCCGGTGCCGGCGCGCCGCCGCCCACCGATTCCCGCTTCCTCGTTACCCTTCCGGAGTTGCCATGTCCGCCCTGCCGCTGACTTCGACCTCGACACCCACCGTGACAACGACCTCGACCGCCTCGCCGCCGGATGCCGGCGCAACGCCCTCCGCGCCGCTGATCGTCCTGCTGGCCGCATCGGCCGGCCTGGGCGCCGCGTCGCTCTACTACAGCCAGCCGATCCTGGCCCCGCTGGCCGAGGATCTGCACGCCTCCACCGGTGGCATCGGCGCGGTGCCGATGCTCACCCAGCTCGGCTACGCCGCCGGCATCCTGCTGTTGACGCCGCTGGGCGACCGCTTCGACCGCCGCCGCGTGATCCTCACCAAGTTCGTGCTGCTGATCGCGACCCTGCTGATGAGCGGCTTCGCACCGGGCTTCGCGCCCTTCCTGGTCGCCAGCGCGCTGCTCGGACTGACGGCGACGCTGGCGCAGGACGTCGTGCCGATGGCCGCGGCGCTGAGCCCGGCCGAGCACCGGGGGCGCATCGTCGGCCAGGTGATGACCGGGCTGCTGCTGGGCATCCTGCTGTCGCGCGTGATGAGCGGCGTCATCGCGGACCTGCTGGGCTGGCGCTGGGTCTATGGCCTGGCGGCGCTGGCCCTGACCGTCGCGGGCCTGGCGAGCTGGCGCTGGCTGCCGTCCTCGCCGCCGGCGATGCGCGCGACGTATGGCGGCCTGCTGCGCTCGCTGGGCGGCCTGTGGCGCGCCTGGCCGACGCTGCGCCGCGCCGCGATCGCGCAGGGCTTGCTGGCCGTCGCCTTCAGCGCGTTCTGGTCGACGCTGGCGGTGATGCTGCACGCACGCTTCGGCCTGGGCAGCGCGGTCTCGGGCGCTTTCGGACTGGCCGGCGCGGCGGGCGCGCTGGCCGCGCCGCTGGCCGGCCGCATTGCCGACCGCCGCGGTCCCGGCGTGGTGACGCGGCTCGGCGCCCTGCTGGTGGTGCTGTCGTTCGCGGCGATGTCGGTCACCGCCTGGCTGGACCGTGGTGCGGCGATCGCCGTGCTGGTGGTGTTGGCCGTCGTCTTCGACTTCGGCGTGCAGGCGGCGCTGGTCGCGCACCAGACCATCGTCTACAGCCTGGACCCGGCCGCGCGCAGCCGCCTGAACGCGCTGCTGTTCACCGGCATGTTCATCGGCATGGCGACCGGCGCCGCGCTCGGCAGCCTGCTGCTGGCGCACTGGGGCTGGCTGGGCGTGACCGGCCTGGCGACGGTCGCGAGCGCCGCGGCGCTGGTCGTGCGGCTCACGGCTGACGAGTGAGGCGCCTGGCGGGGCAAGCACCCCGCGTCTCTCGTCAGAGGAAGGCGGCGCGGATCTCGTCGAGGGCCAGCGGCACGATGCCTTCATCGACGCTGAAGATCGTGCGGGCCTGTTCGCGCTGCTGCACCGGTTCTCCGCGAGCCCGGACGTGCAGGTCGAACAGCGTGTACAGGTCGGGCCGGATGGTCTCGTGCATCGCGCGCAGCATCTGCGAGATGCGGCCGTGATTGCCCGGCACCGCGTTGTGCCAATGGGGATGCTCGGTCAGCGCCAGATCCGCCCAGAGCATCTCGTGGCGTTCGAGATCCAGGATCAGTGGCAGACAGATCTTCGTGTTGGCGCTGATGTCGATCTTGTCGACCACCGTCCGGGCATCGAAGGCCTCGCCCGAGCCGGGATGACGCCGCGACATCCAACCGGCGAAGCATTCCGGCAGGTCGCAATAGGCCTGGGCCGTGTAGCTGTTGATGCACATCACGACGAAACGCGCGCCCCGCTGATGCACCTTCGGGAGATCCAGGTCGATGAACTCCGCCGCGCCCTGTGGCGCGTCGACGATGTCGCCGCTGTGCACGCCGTAGCCCCCCGTCCCGCGCAAGTTGTAGAAGCCGAGGGCCTCGACGAGCCGGTATTCGCTGTCGAACATGGCCGCGGACAGGTCGATGTCGGTGCGGCCCCGGCCGTTCTTCCACCACAGGAAGAAGCGCAAGGTTTCCCCCATGGGCAAGGGCACGCGGCTCCCGCGCGCGAGCGTGCGCAGCGACTTGGAGGCGCTGCGCTGCGCCAACGGGATCATGTAGGTGCGCAGCGCCGGATCGATGTAGCTCGGGCCGAGTGGCGCCAGCTCGGCGAACCGCGCCAGCAGCGCTTGCTCGCAGGCGTCGACGATGGTGGCGGCCAGCGCCTGCGGCACGGCAGGCCTCCGGTCCGCGATCGAGAAGATCTTCGACATCTCGCCTTTGGGCGTGAACGCGCGGATTGCCGGCGGTGCCGCGCGATGCCGGAAGTGCGTCATGACCTGAAGCAGCACGGGCGTCGACACGCGCGGCGCGAGGGCCGCGAAGCGGGCCGCCAGTTCCGGCGTGGCGGCAGGCGAGCGCAGCAGGACGTCGAGCTTGCGCGCGTACTCGCCGGGGCGCTCCGCCAACCGGGCCGCGGCGGTGGCGACATCGCCCGTCGCGAGCGCGCGTTCGACGCCGCTGGCCCAGTTCGGAGGCGCCGTGTCGTTGCGCAATTGCTGGAAGGCCTCGTGCGCCTGCGGGAAGCGCTCGGCGAACTCGCCGGGATGCAGCCGCTCGCCCAATCGCTTCCAGGGCTCACGCCAGCGCATCATGTCCTCGACCGGACGGTGCATGCCCTCCAGGGCCTGGAGGATCAGCTTGCGCCAGGCGCGCCCCATGCGGCCGAAGCGGGTTGGCGCCGCCAGCGACGCGTCGCCTTCGAAGAGCGAGACCGCGACGCGCAGCAGGTCGGTGGCAGTCCCGCACTGCGCCAGCAGGAAGGCGTTGGCGCGCTCACCCGGCACTTCCCGCAGCAGCATGGCGGCCACCAGCGCGAGGTTTTCCTTGAAGGGGAACTTCGCGGGCAAGAGGCGGAAGATGCCCTCGCGGTACTGGCGGATGAACCAGGTCACATCCTCGCGATCCTGCTGCGACAGCGACGTGGGCGCGCCCGCCAGCTGGGTGAAGATCCGTTCGAACTCCTCCGGACTGCCCAGATCGAGCACGCGCGGCCGCTGGCCTTCGAGGGCCGCTTCACGGCGCGGCTCGTCATCCGGCAAGCGGCTGTGCGTGAGGTAGTGATGGATCGCGTTGAGAAACAGCTCCGCGTCCGACGCCGCCATCACCTGGTCAGGGAAGCCGGGATAGAACGGCCGGTGCGCCTGATGCGCGCCGGTGAGCTGGTGGAGCTCGCGAAGGAGATCGCGCGACACCGACGCGAGCCGCGACGCATCGAGCGTGGCAAGGCGCGCGGACAGCGCTTGGGACATGACGTAGCCCAGCCCCGTCAACTCCTTCTGAAGCGTGGCGAGCTGCGTGGACGTCGCCGCCCCTCCGCCGGCGGCCACATGCAGCTTCGATCGACGGCGGACAAAGATGGCGTGCAAGGTCGTCCCCTCCCCGGGCGCTCCGGAAAAAACAACGCCTGCCGGACGGCAGGCGAAGGGCGGAAAGCGGAGGCTCTAGATCAGTGGAAGAGAAGGAAGAACCCCCATAGCCGCGCCGCGACCTTATCACGGGTGCCCGCCCCTTCGCCAATACCGCCTCTCGCGGGCCCGATCAGTCTCCGCGACCGAGGTAGGCCCGGATCGCGGTGATGCGGCCTTCGTCGTCAAAGTCCAGCACGTCGACCACGAACAGCTCGATGTGCCCGTCGACGACGATGCGCAGCTCGCCGGCGACGGAGCGGTCGCCTTCGAGCACGCGCAGCACCTCGATGCGGATCGACGCCGCGGCTTCGAAGTTCTTGCGCGTCTCGGCGACCGCGGCGTCGCGGCCCTTCACCGACAGGTTCCAGTCGCGCAGCGTCACCTCGGGCGCGAGCATCGCGGCGATGCCGTCCAGGTCCTTCGCTTCGTAGCGGCGCAGGTAGTCGATGAAGGTGGCTCGCAGGCTCATGGGGTCGTGTCGGACGGAAGGCAAGGAAGGCCGGCGCCAGGGCCGGCCCGGATCGCGGCGCATTGTGGCGCGAAGCGGCTGGCTCACACGCGGCGGAACAGTCCCGGGTAATCCACCACCAGGCCGTGCTCGTCGACCTCCAGGTCCGCGGTGAAGCCGGACCCATCCAGCGACTCGAAGCGATAGCGCCGCTCATCGAGCCGCGTATAGGCCTGAGCCTGAGGGCGGACGGTCAACGCCGTGCCATCGACCCACGCCATGCGGAACTCGCGCCGCTCGCCGACCGCCAGGGACACGCGCCGGATCGGGAAGCTGTTGGTGAACGGCGTGGGCCAGATGTCGATGTCGAGGCAGCCCTCCAGCGCGGGGAGCGCCGCGCCGCGGTCGTCGGTCCAGTGCCCCTGCCCATCGGTGGCGAGGCCCATCGTGCGTGCGGCGACACCCTCCCCGACGATCAGCGACAGCGCCGCATCACGCAGGCACCACTGCGCGTCCCAGTTCAAGCGGTAATGGAGGCGGAACGGTCCGCGCTCGTCGTCGATCGCAACGACCAGCCCGTCGGCCTGCCCCTCCGAGAGGCGCAGATGTTCGATGCCGACGTCCGGATGCGAAGCGCTCCAGCTCGGGATCCAGCAAACGGTGCGGGGGATGGGCAACATGTCGGCTCCTGTCCCTGGCAGGGCAATCGACGTGCGAGAGCCGCTCGGGTCAATCCTGCGAGGGCGCCGGCGGCGAATGGCAGGCCACGCACAGCTTGTTCCCGTCGGGATCGCGGAAGTAGGCGCCGTAGTAGTGCTCGTGATACTCGGGCCGCAGGCCTGGCGGACCTTCGCAGCGGCCGCCGTGCGCGAGCGCCGCCGCATGGGCGGCATCGACCATCGCGCGCGAGTCGGCCATGAAGGCCGTCATCTGGCCGTTGCCCGCCGCGTGCGCCATGCCGTCGAAAGGACGCCCGATGAGGAACAGCGGTCGCGGCCCCGGCACCGACTGCCAGCCGGCCCAGGGCCGCGAGGGGTCGCAGAAGCGCTGCGGCAGCTCGAGCGCCGCCATCAGCGGCGTGTAGAACGCGAGCGCCTGGTCGAAATCGCCGACGCCGATGAACACGTGGGAAAACATGGCGGTGCCGCGCTTACTGCGTCCGCCCGCGCCAGCCGAGAAGGCTCACGCCCAGCGCCACGAAGCACGCGCCGAAGCTGCGGTTCATGATCCTCACGCGGCGAGGCGAGGCCAGGCCGCGGCGCAGCGCGCGGGCCAGCACGACGTAGAAGCCATGCGCCAGCACGGCGCACAGCGAGAAGGTCACCGTCAGCACGACGAAGTCGCGCATCGCCGTCTCCGGGTGATTCATGAATTGCGGAAACAGCGCGGTGAAGAACAGGATCGCCTTGGGATTCGTGAGCGCGACCAGGATGCCGCGCAGGAACAGCGCCCGGCGCGAGAGCCCCGCCGTTTCGGCCGCGGCCGCGTCGCCGTCCGCGATCGAGGCCATGCGCTCGCCCTGGCGCCATTGCTTGATGCCGAGCCAGATCAGGTAGCAGGCGCCCAGCAGCTTGACGACGAGGAAGGCCTTGGCCGAGGTGCTGAGCAGCACGCCCAGCCCGGCCGTCGTCGCGGCGGACACCGCCAGCAGCCCGATCGCATTGCCCAGCGAGCCGACCATCGCGCGCCGCGGCCCGACGCTGAGCGAGTTCGAGATCGCCATCAGCACGGCCGGTCCCGGCGTGAAGGTGACGAACAGCGCCACGCTGACAAAGCCCAACCAAGCGGTCACATCCACGACGAACTCCCAGCGCACGACACAGGAAGCGGCGATGTTAACGGCGGCGTTCTCGCAGCTAGGATCGCCCGATCGATTGACCCTCGAGCGGGAGTGCCCCATGCGATCGCTGTTCCACCTGGCCTATCACGTGCGCGACCTCGACGATGCCCGCGCCTTCTATGGCGACGTGCTCGGCTGCGAGGAAGGCCGCAGCACCGACACCTGGGTCGACTTCGACTTCTTCGGCCACCAGATCTCGCTGCACCTGGGCGAGCCGTTCAAGACCGGCAACACCGGCAAGGTCGGCGATCACCTGGTCCCGATGCCGCACCTGGGCGTGATCCTGCGGATGCCCGAGTGGCGCGCGCTCGCGGACCAGCTGGAGGCGCGCGGCATCGAGTTCGTGCTCAAGCCCAGCGTCCGCTTCGCCGGCCAGCCGGGCGAGCAGGCGACGATGTTCTTCCTCGACCCCTCGGGCAACCCGATCGAGATCAAGGGCTTCGCGTCGACGGACGGCATCTTCGCCACCTGATCGATGAGCGGCCCGCAATGTCCCGGAGGGACGCGATGAGCGATGCCGTCGCGATCGGCCCCCTGGTCCTGCCGTGGACCTTCGTCCATCTGTGCATCGCGGTCGCGGTGTCGAGCGCCGTGGCCACGGTGCTTGCCCGCCGGCGGCAGCTGGATGCCGGGCCGCTGCTCTGGCGATGCCTGCTCGTCGCATTGCTGTTCGCGCGGCTGGGCTTCCTCTATCAATACAAGGAGCTCTACGTCGAGCATCCGCTCAGCGTCCTCAACCTCCGTGATGGCGGCTGGTCGCCCGAGATCGGGATCATCGCGATGTGGATGTACGCGACCTTCCGGTTGAGGAACGCGCCGGGCTTGCGCGTGCCGGCGACGGTGCCGCTGGCGATCGGGACGGCGCTGATCGTCGCGGGGCAGATCCAGCTCGCGCTGCAGCCCGCTTCCGCGCCGCTGCCGGCGCTCCAGTTCACGCAGTTGAACGGCGAGCGCCTGGACCTCGCCACGCACGGCGGCAAGCCGGTGCTGGTCAACCTGTGGGCGACTTGGTGCGGGCCCTGCGTGCGCGAGATGCCGATGCTCGCGCAGGCGCAGCGCGATCGCCCCGACGTGCGCTTCGTGTTCATCAACCAGGGCGAGGACGCGCCCCATGTCGCGAAGTGGCTGGGCGCTCAGCGCCTCACGATGGACAACGTCGCCATCGATGAACGGCGCCAGGCGAGCGCGACCTTCCAGCAGGCGGGTTACCCGACGACGCTGCTCTTCGATGCATCCGGCCGCCTGGTGGCCAAGCGCACCGGCGAGTTGTCGGAGCCTGCCCTTCAGGCGATGCTGACGCGGCTGCGCTGAGCCGTGCAGTCGCTGGTAGAGACGATCGGTCGTTTCGATGTCCACGGTCTCGGCGAGTTCGATTGGAGCGGCTCGAACCCCAGTCGCGACAGCAACGCGATCGGCGCCGGCAGCAATGGGAAGCGGTCCATCGAGGCCTTCAAACTCACAGCCGCAAGCCGAGCCAGATCACGGTCCGCGTGGATGCGGACACGATGACCGTCAGGAGCGGTGTCCATGCGCTAGGCCGGTCGGCGTCTTCGGCGAAGGCGCTCAAATGCTCCCGCTCGTCCGCGACGATCTTGGAGATTGCGGCCACAGCAGCGTCATCGTGGCCTTGCAGCACTCGGACCTGCTCGTCGAGATGAAAAAGCACGACGCGCTCGACCGCCACCGTCGTCGCAGCGATGGCCTTGCGTCCGAGCAGGCCCGTGACGGCCCCTAGCAACAGACTGCCCGCCGCGCAGAGCCAGTAGCTCCGACAGCGAGGGCGGCCACGCCGCTTCAGCTCTGTCCAGAAGATCCCGCGATGCTGCTCTTCATGCGCCTTGAATTCACGCAAGGCGGGCAGCATCGACGCTGCGGTCCATCGCGCGGCCAGGATCTGGCCCGCATAGATGTGGACGGCGCCATGCTCGCCAGCATGGTTCACCTTCAGAAGGCGGTCGCCCAGCGATTCGCCGCTGCGCAAGGAGGCTGTGAGGTCCATGGCCGCAAGTATCGGCGCGCGACTCGACGGGTGTCTCCGCGCTTTCCCGGCGGTCCTCGTCGCGTCGGCACGTAACATCCTCCGACCCTTCATCTCGTATGTCCCCATGCAACTCCGCACCATCGCGCTCGACGACACCGCCGCCATCGACCTGATCGCGCAGCGCATGCGGGCGACGCTCGTCGAGGTCGAAGGCGAGGAGGCCGGCGGCGGCATGTACTCGATGGACTGGCTGCGCGATCGCGTACGGTGGCATCTGGACGGGCGCGCCGCTGAAGTGGTGATCGCCGAGGATGCAACCGGCGCGATCGTCGGGCACACGATCTATCGGATTGAAGCGGGCCCGGACGACACGCCCTTCGGCCTCGTCTCCACGACCTACGTCGTGCCGCAGGCACGGCGGCTCGGCGTCGCGCAGCAACTGCTCGCGCGCGCCGAGTCGTGGTTCCGAGGGCATGGCCTGCCCCAGTGCTGCACCTGGACCTCATCGACGAACGCGCCGTTGATCGCGCTCTACGCGCGCAACGGCTTCGTGCAAGTCGAGCGTGCGCCCAACGAGTTGACGCAGACCCTCATGGTCCGTCTCGCCAAGCCGCTCACCCTCGAGGCCCGCGCATGACCACGCCCTTCACCATCACCACGTTCGACGTTCCCAAGCCCGGGCTGGAGGCGCTCGTCGACGCCGGCCTGGATCAGTACAACGATGCCTTCGGCGATCGCGGTGCCTTCGACGGACAGCAGCCGATCTCGAGCGCCGCCTACGACGGCGGCGGACGAATGATCGCCGGCGCGGTCGGGCGCACGCTCGGGCGGTGCTGCGAACTCCAGCGGCTCTGGGTCGACGCCGCGCATCGGCACGCGGGCGTCGGCAGCGCCGTCGTCCGCGCCTTCGAGCAGCGCGCCATCGAGCGCGGCTGCGACACCTTCTACCTGAGCACCTTCAGCTTCCAGGCGCGCCCTTTCTACGAGCGCCTCGGCTACACGATGCAGCTGGAGATCCCCGGCCACGGCGCGGCGGGCTCCAAGTGCTTCATGGTGAAGAAAACCGGCGTCTGATCTCCCCTGGACGCCGAGCCGCGGGCACGCACCTTGCCGCCCTTGCGGCATGAACGCTCCATCCCGCACCGTCCATCTCTACCTCTTCGAGGGCTTCGCCGACTGGGAGGCCGCTTATGCGGTCGCCGGCATCAACACGCCGGAATTCCAGAAATCGCCAGGCACCTGGCAGGTGAAGACCGTCGCCGCCGCGGGCGCCAACCTGGCGCGATCGATGGGCGGGCTGTCGGTGATGCCGGACATCCGGCTCTCGACGCTGTTTCCCGACGACAGCGAGCTGCTGATCCTTCCCGGCGGCGCCGGCTGGGACAAGGGCGAGCACCTGGAAGCAGCGAAGAAGGCCAAGGAGTTCCTCGATGCCGGCAAGCGCGTGGCCGCGATCTGCGGCGCCACGGCGGGCCTGGCGCGGCTCGGCGTGCTCGACGACCGCCAGCACACCAGCAACGCGCTGGCCTACCTGAAGGGCGTGCCGGAATACGGCGGCAGCGACCGCTACGTCGACGAGCCCGTCGTCATCGACCGCGGGCTGATCACCGCCGGCGGCATGTCGGCGCTGGACTTCGCGCGCGCCATCTTCGAGACGCTCGACGTCTACGAGCACCAGACGCTCGAGGCCTGGTACCAGCTGAACAAGACCGGCCAGTCGGCCTGGTTCGCGAAGATGGCACAGGGCGAAGGACGCTGAGCGTCGCGGCCCGGTTGCTTCAACCGCGTTTCAACCGCCCTTCGCCGCCGTCACGATCCCCTGCCCGGCCGCCCAGGCGCCGATGTCGTCCCGGCGGATCGCCGCCGCCATCAGGCCCGGGAACGCATCCGGCGTGCACGCGAACGACGGCACGCCCAGCGCCGCCAGCTTGGCCGCGAGCGCGCGGTCATAGGCCGGCGCGCCTTCGTCGCTGAGCGCCAGCAGCGCCACGCACTGCACGCCGCTCTCGACCAGCGACGCCGCGCGGCGCAGCAGCTGCGGCTCCACGCCGCCTTCATAGAGATCCGAAATCAGCACGAAGATCGTGTTGCGCGGCTCGCGGATCAGCGACTGGCAATACGCCACCGCGCCGTTGATGTCCGTGCCGCCACCCAGCTGGACACCGAACAGCAGATCCACCGGATCGTCCAGCTGCTCGGTCATGTCGACGACCGCCGTGTCGAAGACCACCAGCTTCGTGCTCACCGCCGGCAGCGACGCCAGCACGGCGCCAAAGATGCTCGAGTACACGACCGAGTTCGCCATCGACCCGCTCTGGTCGATGCACAGCACCACCTCGCGCTGCGGCCGCCGCGCCTTGCGGCCGAAGCCATGCAGCGTCTCCGGGATCACCGTGCGATGCGTCGGCTGCCAATGCCGCAGGTTGGCGCGGATGGTGCGGTGCCAGTCGATCTCCGCCAGCCGCGGCCGGCGGTTGCGCTGGCTGCGGTCCAAGGCGCCCGTCACCGCCGCGCGCATCGGCTCCTCGAGCCGCTTCATCAACTCGTCGACGACCTGGCGCACCACGCGGCGCGCCGTCTCCTTCGTGCCCGCCGGAATCACCCGCGACAGCGCCATCAAGTTGGCCACCAGGTGCACGTCCGGCTGCACGCCCTGCAGCATCTCCGGCTGCAGCAGCATGTCGCGCAGGTTCAGACGCTCCAGCGCGTCCTTCTGCATCACCTGCACCACCGTGCTCGGAAAGTACTTGCGGATGTCGCCCAGCCAGCGCGCCACGCGCGGCGCGGAGTTGCCCCGGCCCCCCCGCCGGTCATCGCCCAGACCGCCGTGGTCGTCGTAGAGCGCGCTCAGCGCCTGGTCCATCTCCGCCGCGTCGCCGTTCAGCGCGCCGCAGCTGTCCTGCGCCTCGCCGCCGAGCACCAGCCGCCAGCGGCGCAGGCGATCCGCGTCGTTCCTCTCATCCGAGCCGCTCATGCGTCCACTCCCAACATCGCGCGCAGCAGCGGCAGAGGCAATGCCGCGCGCGCCTCGTCCCATTCCGCCCGCGCCGGGACCATCGCCGTGCCGCCGCCCTTGCGCGCCGCGCGCTGACCCAGGTCGCGGCGCTCGGCCGCGTCGAAATGCGCGAAGGTCCGCCGCACCAGCGGCAGCACGCGGATGAAGTGCTCCTCGTCGAGCCCGCTCAGCCACGCATCGACCAAAGGCCAGACGCCATCGTGATGCAGCAGCACCACCGCGTTGCGGTTGAGGAAGCCATCCAGCCACGCCGCCGCCTTGCCCGGCTCGGCCGCGCGCGACAGATGCAGCGAGATCGCCGTGCCGGCGTCCTCCGCCGTGATCAGGCCGTCGTCCAGCAGCAGCCGCGTACACAGTCCCCGCAGCAAGGCATGCGCGCCTTCACGCGCCGCGAGTTGCGCGATCGCGGCTCGCCATTGCGTGGAGGGCTCGGTCTGCCGCCCCGGATCGCGCAGGCGGATCGCCGATTGCGCGCCCAGCACGCGATCGCGGCACTGCGCGGCCGCCGCGTCGTCGAGCGAATCGCCCGCCAGCGGCAGGCTGATCGCCGCCCGCGTGACCAGACCGTCGAAGACATGACCCACCATCGCCGCGTCGGTCTGCCGCACGTTGCCGTAGCGGAAGACATTGGCGAGCGGCGGCAACGCCGCCAGCAGCTGATCGGCATCCCCGGTCACCGCGGCGTGATCCTGCAGCGCGCGCGACGCGACGATCACCGCCTGCGGCAGATCGGCCAGCAGCACGCGGTCCACGAGCTCGGCCAGCGCGCCCAGCGTGCGTTCGCCGCCGCAGCGCTCGGCCACCGCCGCCGTCGCCGCCTGCGCGACCGACTGGCCCCAGCGGCTGGCCTCGATCAGGCGCAGCGCGAATTCCGGCTGCCACTGCAGCGACCACAGCTCGTGGAAGGTGCCGCGCGAGGACTTGCCCGTGCGCGCGATCTCGCCCCACGGCAGATCGATCAGCCGCAGCCGGTGCAGCAGATGGCTGCGCGCCAGGTCGTTGGGCTGGCGCAGGTCCAGGTCCAGCGTCTTCTGCGTCGCCTCGGGCTTCATCCGCAGCGACTTCTGCATCTGCTCGAGATCCCGCTGCAGCGGTACCGTCGGCACGCCGGCCGGCACCTGGCCGAGTCGGTCGCCGATGACCAGTTCGTCGCGGATGAAGCCGAGCACGGCCTCGTCGCCCAGCGTCATCACGGCGCGCGTGGCCTCGTGCAACTCGTCCAGGCCCGGCGCCGGACGCTGACGCAGCGCGGCCAGCGTGTCGGCCAGCCGGCTGGCCTCGATCAGGTGGGCGGAAGAGCAGTCCAGGTCGCGCTCGCGCATCAGCCGCGCGACGCGCGCCAGCCAGCCGATCGCGCGCGGCCGCCGCTCGCCATCGAGGCCGCTCAGCCACAGGTGCTCGTACCAGCCCGGCGAATGGATGCCGGCGCCGTAGCCGCTCTCACGCGCCAGGTGGCGATAGGTCCACGGCACCCAGGTGCTGCTGACCTTCAGCTTGGGCAGGCCCTTGAGCAGCGCCTGGTCCGCCTTCATCGTGATGTCCGCCTGCAGGCCGCCGAGGTGCCACGCGCCGCAGACCACCGCGATGCGCTCGAAGCCCTCCTTGCGCGCGGCGCGGATGCACTGCCGCATGTGCGCCTCGCGCAGCACCTCGCGGCGCGCGCGCGGCGTCTTCGGATCGAGCGTCTCGTCGTCGCCGGATTCGGCGCGCAGCGTGGTCATCGCCTCGCCGATCGCGGCAAAGAGATCCTCGCCGTCGCCGCGCTCCTCGACCATGTGGTTCCACCACGCCTCGCCATCGGCGTAGCCCGCCGCGCGCGCGAACCAGTCCAGCGGGTCACCACGGCGCGACGGCGCGGGATCGGGCGTCTCGGCGGAGACGGGTTGCGCCTGCTGATCCCCCGCTTGTTGTGCCCCGACTTGCTGCGCCCCCGCTTGCTCGTCATCCGGCTGGTCCTCGTCCGGCTTGTCGTCTTCCGAGTTCAGCTGACCCGCCTGCTCGAGCGCCAGCGACACGCCCACCGGCAGGTCGATGAACCGCGCCGGCACGCCGGCCCCGGCCGCCCAGCGCAGGGCCTGCCATTCAGGCGAGAAGCTCGCGAACGGGTGGTACACCGCGCGGCTCGCGTCCTCGACGCCATGCGTGAGCAGCGCCACCGGCGGCGTCATGTCGGCCTCGAGCACCGCCGCGACGAGGCTGTCCGCCTCGGGCGGTCCCTCGATCAGCACGCAGTCCGGCTTCAATGCCTCGAACGCGGCCAGCAGGCTGCGCGCGCAGCCGGGCCCGTGGTGCCGGACACCGAAGTAATGGACCGGATCGCTCATGGCCTCTCGCGGCTCCGCGTTCAGGACTGCTCGCGGCAGGCGCGATACAGGTCCTTCCAGTCGGCGCGTTCCTTGACGACGGTCTCGAGGTACTCGGTCCACACGACCTGGTCCTGCACCGGGTCCTTGACGATCGCGCCGAGCAGGCCCGAGGCCACATCGCGCGGGCGCATCACGCCGTCGCCGAAGTGGCCCGCCAGCGCCATGCCGCTGTTGATCACCGAGATCGCCTCCGCCGTCGACAGCGTGCCGCTGGGCGACTTCAGCTGCGTCTTGCCGTCCTCGGTGCGGCCGTTGCGCAGCTCGCGGAAGATCTGCACGATGCGGCGCACTTCCTTCAGCGCCGGCGGCTCGGCCGGCAGCTGCAGCGCGGCGCCCAGCTCCGCGACGCGCTTGACGACGATGGACACCTCCGCGTCCTCGCTCGCCGGCACCGGCAGCACCACCGTGTTGAAGCGCCGCTTGAGCGCGGCCGACAGCTCGTTCACGCCCTTGTCGCGGTTGTTGGCCGTGGCGATCACGCTGAAGCCGCGCGTGGCCTGCACCTCGCCGCCGAGCTCCGGAATCGGCAGAGTCTTCTCCGACAGCACCGTGATCAGGCTGTCCTGCACGTCGGCCGGGATGCGCGTCAGCTCCTCGATGCGCGCGATCTTGCCGGCCCGCATCGCCTTCATGAGCGGACTCGGCACCAGCGCCGCCTCGCTCGGGCCGTTGGCCAGCAGCTGCGCGTAGTTCCAGCCGTAGCGCAGCTGTTCCTCGCCGGTGCCGGCGGTGCCCTGGATCAGCAGCGTCGAGTCGCCGCTGACCGCCGCCGACAGATGCTCCGAGACCCACGACTTCGCCGTGCCCGGCACGCCGTAGAGCAGCAGCGCGCGATCGGTGGCGAGCGTCGCGACGGCGATCTCCATCAGGCGCTCGTCGCCGATGTACTTGGCGCTGACTTCGAAGCCGTTCTCCAGCGTGCCGCCCATCAGGTAACGCAGCACCGCCCAGGGCGACATCGCCCAGTTCTCGGGACGCGGGCGCGTGTCCTGGCGCTTGAGCTCGGCGAGCTCCTCGGCGTACTGGTGCTCCGCGTGGCGGCGCAGGACCTGCGAGGCGGCGGAAGTGTCGGGCGTGGTCGTCATGGGGTCCTCGGGGTCGGATCCGGTTGAAGAGCGATCAGGGCGCGGCGCAGCGCGGCCGTCTGCACGACGGCCTGCAGCATGTCCGCATAGGCGGCGGTCTCGCCGGCCGCGCGCTGGTCGGCGATCGAGCCGTAGGCGGACAGGCAGTCGGGATGCACGACGGCGCCGAAGTCGGCCAGCATCGCGCGCACGGTGTAGTCGTCCTTGAGCGTGCCGGCGCGGGCGCGCGTGAGCAGTTGCTCGGTCAGCGCCTGCGACAGCAGCGGGCCCAGCGTCTCGCCACCGCTTGCCGCCGCGATCAGCGCGGACAAGGGCAGCGTGCCCTGCTGCAGATGGCGCAGCCAGTAGCGCTCGCGGCGGGCCTGCGGCAGCCAGCCCAGCACCTGCGCCGCGCGGTGCGACTCGATGCCGGCGCCGAGGTCGCCGAAGGCGTGGTCGAGGAAGGCCTCGCACCAGTCGATTTCGCGCGTGGCGCCGAGCACGTCGAACCAGCCGCGCTGCAGCGCCTCGGACCAGTCGGTCTTGCGCGCCCAGCCGAGCAGCTCGGCGGGCGTCATGCCGGTCGTTTCGGTCCACCAGGCCAGCGGCACCTGACGCACCAGCTGGAACAGCCACCAGCCGCGCTCGCCGAGCTTCTCCTGCTGAGGGCGTTCGGCGATGAGTTGATCGGCGGCCCAATCGCTGCCGGCAGCGGCCGGCGCGTCGATGACCCAGTGCTGGCGCAGCAGCGCACGCTCGCTGCGCAGCAGCGGTGCGAGGCGATCGATGGCGCGTCGCGGATGCGCCGCGCCGGGCAGGCGCAGCAGCAGGCCGAGCGCGACGTCGCGCACCTCGCGGCTGCGGTCGGCGCGCAGGCGGTCTAGCAGCGCTTCGTCGTCGATGGACAGCCCGATGGCGAGCTGCGACGCGAGATCGGCGCGCTCCTTCGAGGGCAGTTCGGCCAAGGCGGCTTCAAGCCGGGCGCGGCCGGCGGCGGCATCAGCCGCGCGCTCGCGGGCAAGGAAGGCGCGGCGCTGCTCGAGCGTGCCCTCGGTCCACTGCGAGTCGTCAAGGGCCTCGCCTCCGACACCGGCCGCATAGCGCCACTCCTCGCGCTGGCGGGCAAGCCACAGGCCGCGTTCGCCGAGCACCGGCAGCAGCGGCGCCCGCAGCGCCACCGAGCGCCGGCCGAGTTCGAGCGCCTGCGGCAGGAGCGTCTCGGGCAGGCGCAGCCCGGCGGCGGCCAGGTCCGCGAAGAGCTGCTGTTGGAGCCGGGTCGGCGCTTCGCTGAGCGCCCAGCGCAGCAAGGACCGCAGGTGTTCGCCCTGCCTGTCGGGGACCACCGGCTGGCGGTCCGCCGCGGCCGGTTCCGGCGGCGCGGCGGCCCAGGCGCGGTCCTGCAGACCGGCGGCCTCGCAGGCCGCGATGACCGCCATCGCGCGCAGCACCTGGTTCGACGGGCCGTCCGCAGCCAGCGCGGCTTGCGACGCGAGTTGGCCGATTTCGCCGGACCATTCGGGCAGCGGTCCCGGCTGGCGTTCGGTGCCGACCATCGCGATCGGTAGCAGCGGCGTCCAGGCGCTCATGCGGCGCTCCGCGTCCAGAGGGGCCGCGCCGATCCGGCGGCCCATGCGGTCAAGGGACTCAGGCGCACGCCGTCCCATTCGCCCATGACGTCGAGCGGATGCGCGCCGGAGACCGCCATCAGCGACCACCAGTCCTCATCGCCCAGACGCAGCGGCACGGCGCGGCCCTCGGCGGTCAGATGCGGCCCTGCGTCGGAGGCGACGGGCGTCGCGTTGGCGAGCACCACGGGATGCAGGGACGCGAACGGATGCGCGGCGATGCGCTGCGCGACGCGCTCCCATTCGGCGCTCCAGGCCTGCGGGGTCACGCCCGCGGCGGCTTCGGTGGAGGCCGGCTCCGTCGATGGCGCCTCGTCCGCGACCAGCGCGCGCAGCGGCGCGCCGCCGGGATAGAAGACCAGCGTGAGGTCCTTGCCGGAACCCGGCAGCCACAGCCCCTCGAAGCCGCGTCCGCCATGCGTGTGATCGAGCAGCCAGGCGCGGCGGCCGGAGCGCGCGCCGTGCAGCCAGACGCGGCGTTCGTTGAGGCGCGCATCGCGTTCCTCGACGATGACGCCGATGACGGTCCAGCGATCGGTCAGGCGCTCGCCCGTGGCGAGCACCTCCGCCTGGTCGAGCGGCCAGCCGCAGACGGTGCGCAGATCCGCCTGGACGGCGGCCGGCAGCGCCTCGCGCCGGCCGATCGCCTCGCAAGCCAGCTGCAGCAGGCCCAGGCGCGCGAGCATGCGCTCGGGCCAGTCCGCGCCGGCGCGCCAGCCATCGGCGGCCGCGGTGAGCCGCTGCCCGAGCCCGGGCGCCTGCGCATCGACCATGCGGGCGGCCATCGTGCGCCAGCCGCGGATCGCGGCGTCGTCGAGCGCGCCGAGGCCGCGGCCGATCTGATCGCCGAGCCAGCGTTGCAGTTCGCCGGCGGCCTCTTCAATGCGACGCCAGCGCTGCCCTTCGCGCTTCGTCGCGCCCTCCGGATCGGCAAGCGCGGAGGCGGCCTGCGCGGGATCGACGCCGTCGGCGAGCTGGACTGCGCGCTCGGCGGCGCGGTCGGCGGCCTTCTGGTCGCGCTCGTCCTTCTTCTGCGCCCGCTCGCCACGCGAGGCCAGCCATTCGGCGACCCAGGCGGGCGGCTCGCCGCTGTTGAACCTCGACGCGTCCTGCGCGCGCAGCATCAACAGCGCGAGGCCGTGCTTGCAGGGGAACTTGCGGCTGGGGCAGGAGCAGCGGAAGGCGGGACCGCTCAGGTCGACCTGCGTCTGGTACGGCTTGGAGCCGCTGCCCTGGCACTCGCCCCAGACGGCGGCGTCATCGGCGCCGAGCAAGGGCCACTTGGCCGGCGAGGTCAGTCCGCGCGCGGCCTTCGCCGATGCCTCGTCCGGCGCCAGCGCCAGCACTCCCTCCATGGTCAGCGTCATGCTGGCCCGCTCCCTGATTGATCGTTGTCCGGTCAGTTGGGGCGGAGTCTAGCTGGCCGTCGCGGCCCCAAGGCCGCACTGCCTCACGGCAGCCGCGCCAACGCCTCCAGATACCTCGGCGCGAGCATCAGCTCATCCCAGGTCAGCGGCGCGGACTGCGGCACCAGCGCCGCGCGGCGCGCCTCGCTGTCGATCGCCGGCATCCAGGCCCCGGTCGACTGCGCCACGGTCAGGCCGTCCAGCAGCTCATCGATCGCGCGGCCGCCCTGCTCCAGGCTCTGGTTGCACAGCAGCACCAGGTCGCAGCCCGCGCCCAGCGCCGCCAGCGCGGCCTCGGTGTACCCGACCGGCCGGCCTTCGATGACGCGTGCCGCCGCCATGCCCAGGTCGTCGCTGAACACCGCACCGGCGAAGCCCAGCCGGTCGCGCAGGATGTCCTGCAGCCAGCGGCGGCTGAAGCCCGCCGGCCGGCTGTCCACCTTGCGGTAGATCACGTGCGCCGGCATCACCGCCGACAGGCTCAGGCTCAGCCACTCGAAGGGCCGCACGTCCTCCGCCAGGATGGCCTTCAGCGAGCGCGTGTCCACCGGCACGCCCACATGCGAATCGACGCTCACCGCGCCGTGCCCCGGGAAGTGCTTGCCGCAGCTGCCCATGCCGGCCAGCGCCAGGCCCTGCATGAGGCTTTGCGCCAGCAGGCTCACCACCCGCGGATCGGCGTGGAAGCTGCGCGAGCCGATCACCGGACTCACCGACTGCCGCGAGGCGTCCTGGTGGTCCAGGTCGAGCACCGGCGTGAAGCTCATGTCCACGCCGCAGGCCCGCAGCTCCAGCGCCAGCACCAGGCCGGTAGCCGTCGCGGCCTGCACGGCGCGCATCGCGTCGTCCATCCACAGCTCGCCGAGCGTGCGCATCGCCGGCAAGGCCGTGAAGCCATCGGTGCGGAAGCGCTGCACGCGGCCGCCTTCCTGGTCGACGGCGATCAGCAGGTCCGGCCGCAGCGACTTGGCCTCGGCACACAGCGCCGTCAGCTGGGCGCGGCTCTCGAAGTGGCGCGCGAACAGGATCATCCCGCCGGTCAGCGGATGCGCCAGCCGGCGACGGTCGTCGGCGGTCAGCGTGGTGCCCGCGATGTCGAGGATCACCGGCGAATGCAGGGAATCGGTCATTGGTCTGTCTCTCTCGTTGAACAGGCGTCGTCGCGCCCGCATGGTTTCTGATCGTCGCGGCCGCGGCGAAGGCGGCGTCGCCGGCGCGGCTCAGTCCCGCGTCTCGACGACGACGAACGCGGTGGCGTAGTCCGTCTCGTCGCTGACGCTGACGTGGGCTCTCAGGCCCTTGGCCTCGAACCACTCGGCCAGGCCGTCGTGCAGCCGGACCTCCGGCTTGCCGCTGCGCGCCTTGACGATCTCGCAGGCGCGCCAGGTCATCGGCATGCGCATGCCCAGCCCGATCGCCTTCGAGAACGCCTCCTTCGCCGAGAACCGCGTCGCCAGGTAGGCGATGCCCCGCGCCGGGACCTTGGCATACCGCTCGCGGAACACCTCGATCTCGTGCGGGCCCAGCACCTTCCCGGCGAAGCGCTCCCCGCGCCGTTCGAAAGTGCTGCGGATGCGCCGGATGTCGCAGACGTCCGTGCCGATGCCGTAGATCATCGCGACCCTTTCATGCGCGCCCGGTGCGCGTCTCGTGCCTGCTGCGTGGTGCTTGCGTGCGCAAATGCAATCAGACGTAGGCGCGCTGGATGCAGCGCTGGTAGTCCCGCACCGTCTCGGCATAACCGAGCTCGAGCGCATCCGCGATCAGCGCGTGGCCGATCGAGACCTCGGCCACGCCCGGCACCTCGCGCAGGAAGCGCGTCAGGTTGTCGCGGTTCAGGTCGTGGCCCGCGTTGATGCCCAGGCCCTGCGCCAGCGCCGCGCGCGCCGCGGCGGCGAAACCGGCCACGACCTCGGCCTCGCGTGGCGTGCCAAAGGCGCTCGCCCAGGTCTCGGTGTAGAGCTCGATGCGCTCCGCGCCCAGCGCCGCCACGTGGGCCATCGCTTCGGGCAGCGGGTCCATGAACAGGCTCACCCGCACGCCCAGCGACCGGCATTCGGCGATCATCGGACGCAGCCGCTCAGCATCGGCCGGCAGGTTCCAGCCGTGGTCGGAGGTGAACTGGTCCTCGCTGTCGGGAACGAAGGTCGCCTGGTGCGGACGGACTTCGCGGATGAAGTCCATCAGGTTCTGCGTCGGGTTGCCCTCGATGTTGTATTCGGCCTGCGGCCAGGCCTTCATCAGCGCGGCGAGCTCGCGCACATCGTGCGCGCGGATGTGGCGCTCGTCGGGCCGCGGATGCACCGTGATGCCCTGCGCGCCGGCCTCCAGGCACCGCTGCGCCGCGCGCGTCACGCTGGGGATGCCCAGGTGCCGCGTGTTGCGCAGCAGCGCGACCTTGTTGACGTTGACCGAGAGCGCGCAGCGCGCGTCATGGCGACCGGATTCGGGAGCGATCAGCGGATTCATGTGAGCAGCTTCTGGACGTCGAGCAGCACCTGCCGCGTCCGCAGAGGACGATGGCCCAGATGATAGTGAAGCAGGCCGCGCAGCAGCGGCTTCAGGGTCGGTCCGGCGAGTTCGCAGGCCTGCTGCAGCGCCGCCTGGCTGCCATGCAGCAGCGCCGCCTGGATCTGGATGAAGGCCATGCCGGTGAGCTGCGGCGCGTCATGCGTGGGCACGATCACGCCGGACTCCGGCGCCAGCATGTAGGGACGCTCCGGATCGAGCGGCGCCTGCGTCGTGGCCAGCACGCTCAGGTCGGGCAGCAGGCCGCAGGTGGCCAGCAGCGTCAGCTCGAAGGCGCGCAGCGCCGCCTGTGCATCGTCCACCGAGGCCAGGCGCGGCAGCAGCGCCGCGTAGGCGTCGAACAGGCCCGGCTGCGGATCCTGCCGCGGCAGGAATTTCAGCAGCAGCTCGTTGACGTAGTAGCCGCTGAACAGCGCCGCACCGCTGGGCAGCGTCTGTCCGCCGACCCACTCGGCGCCGCGCAACGACTGCACCTCGGCCGCGCCGTCCTCGTTCATCTTCGAGGGCTTGGACAGCGTCACCTGCAGGCGCAGGAAGGGCAGCAGCACCGATCTCAGCTGCGAATAGGGCCGCTTGGCGCCCTTGGCGACGACCGCCAGCCGCCCATGCTCGCGGCTGAACAGGTCCAGCACCAGGCTGGTCTCGCTCCAGTCGTAGTGGTGCAGGACAAAAGCCGCCTGCGTGGCGGGCGGCTTCGGCGCGCGGGTGGCCATGGGCGCGGACCGTCAGCGAGCGCGCGGCGCGCTCACTCGTAGCCGTAGCTTCTGAGGTGCTCTTCGCTGTCGGCCCAGCCGGAGCGGACCTTCACCCACAGCTCCAGGAACACGCGCGCGTCCATCAGCGTCTCGAGCTCCTGGCGGGCCTCGGAGCCGATGCGCTTGAGGCGCTCGCCGCCCTGGCCGATGACCATGCCCTTCTGGGCGTCGCGCTCGACCACGATGGTCGCGGCGATGCGGCGCAGGTTGCCCTCTTCCTCCCAGCGGTCGATGATCACCGTCGCCTCGTAGGGCAGCTCGTCGCCGGTCAGGCGGAAGAGCTTCTCGCGGATCATCTCGGCGGCCAGGAACTTCTCGCTGCGGTCGGTCAGCGCGTCCTCCTCGTAGAACCATTCCTGGTTCGGGAGGTAGGGCTTCAGGATCTGGAACAGGCGCTGGACGTCGGAGTCCTTCTTCGCCGACAGCGGCACGAACTCGCTGAAGTTGCGGCGCTCCTGCATGCTCTTGAGCCAGGGCATCAGCTCGGCGCGGCGGTGCACCGCATCCAGCTTGTTGGCGATCAGCACCACCGGCTTGTCCTGCGGCAGCAGCGACAGCACCTTGGCATCGTCCAGGCCGAAGCGGCCGGCCTCGACCACGAACAGCACCAGGTCCACGTCCGCCAGCACGCCCTGCACCGTCCGGTTCAGGTTGCGGTTGAGCGCGGTGCTGTGCTTGGTCTGGAAGCCGGGGGTGTCGACGAAGACGAACTGCGCCTCGTCGACGGTGCGCACGCCGGTGATGCGATGGCGCGTGGTCTGCGCCTTCTTCGAGGTGATCGAAACCTTCTGCCCGACCAGCGCGTTCAGCAGCGTGGACTTGCCGACGTTGGGCCGGCCGACGATCGCGATCAGGCCGCAGCGCTGGTCGCCTTCGTACGGCGGCGCGCCGATGCCGCCCTGCACCTCGGGCAACCCGTCGTCGTCGAGGTCCTCATCGAGGTCCTCGTCCCGGTCATCGCCGCCTTCGGGAGCGGCGGCGGCGTTGGGGTCCAGCGGGGTGTCGGGGGCGTGCGGGGCGTTCAGAGCGGGGTCCTTGGGAAGGGGGGCGCCGGCCGGGGAGGCGGACGTCGATTCGGGCGGCGAATCGGAAACGGATTCGGAAACAGAAAGGGAATCGGACGAGGACGCCGTCGGCGGCGTCCTCGGGGGTCTCGGTGCGTTCATCGCGGGCTCCGCGTCAGTCGCGCAGGCCGGTGCCGGGCCGGTCGCCGGCCAGCAGTTCATCGAGCACCTGCCGGGCCGCCTCCTGCTCGGCGATCCGGCGCGAGCGGCCCTCGCCGCGGCGCGACAGCGTCAGCGCGGCCACTTCGCACTCGACGGTGAAGGTCTGCGCGTGCGCCTGGCCCCGCGTCTCGACGATGCGGTAGGCCGGCACCGCCAGCTTGCGGGCCTGCAGCCATTCCTGCAGCGCGGTTTTCGCGTCCTTGGCCCATTGGTCGATGCCGCTGGCGGCGATCGTCTCGCCCAGCAGGCGGCGGACGATCTCGCGGGCGGCCTCGTAGCCGCCGTCCTGGAAGGCGGCGCCGATGACCGCTTCCAGCGCGTCGGCCAGGATGGACGGCCGCTGGCCGCCACCGCCGCGGGCCTCGCCCTCGCTCATCCGCAGCGCCTCCGGCATCTGCAGCTGCAGCGCCAGGCGATGCAGGCTGTCCTCGCGCACCAGGTGCGCGCGGATGCGGGTCAAGTCGCCTTCATCCGACCCGGCGAAACGCTCGTACAAGAGCGCCGACACCGCCAGGTTCAGCACCGCGTCGCCGAGGAATTCCAGGCGCTCGTTGTGCTGCTGGCCGAAGCTGCGGTGCGTCAACGCGCGCTGCAGCAGTCCCGCTTGCGTGAAGCGGTAGCCAAGGCGTTGCTGGAGGGCGTCGAGCGCTTGCGGAGTCATGGGCGGAGGTGTGCCGTGCGGGCGGGTCAGTGCGACTCGCCTTTGTACTTGATCAGCAGGAAGGCCGGGCCGAACAGGGGCACTTCCTTGTCGTACGCGAAGCTGATCTTCACCTTGTCGTCGACCTTGGTGATGTTCAGGTCCTTGGGCTCGATGCTGACGATCGAGTATTCGATCTGCTTGGTGCGCTCGAACGAGTCGCGCGCCGCCGCCACGGTGGACGGGCCATCCTTGGCGATCTTGTCGATCGCGCGCTGGATCGTGTAGTACTCCATCACGGTCGGCACCACCCGCAGCACGATCACCGATCCGCCGCCAATGATCACCGCCCAGAACAGCAGTCCCAGCAGGCTGATGCCTCGTTGAATCTTCCGTGCCCTCATCACGCGTCGCTCCGCAAATAGTCGTTGGAACAAAGTAGTCGATCGTCGCCGGCGCCGCCTCAGCGGATGCTGCCGATGCGCTTCAGGTTGCCGAAATTCATCCACACCACGAAGGCGCGGCCGACGATGTTCTCATCCGGCACGAATCCCCAGAAGCGGGAATCCTGGGAGTTGTCGCGGTTGTCGCCCATCATGAAGTAATGACCGGCCGGCACCTTGCAGGTCACGCCCTCGGCCGTGTAGGTGCAGTTCTCGCTGTACGGGAAGTCCCACTGCTTGCGGATGACGCCCGGCGACTCCGGGGCGACCAGGATCTGGTGCTCGACCGCGCCCAGCTTCTCGGTGAAGCGCGGACGGAAACGCATCGAGCCGGGATCCTCGTCGAAGTACTCGCCCTGCGAGACGGTCTCCACCAGCTTGCCGTTGAGGTACAGCTTCTGGTTGAGGTAGGCGATCTCGTCGCCGGGCAGGCCGACGGCGCGCTTGATGTAGTCGACGCTGGGGTTCTGCGGGAAGCGGAACACCACCACGTCGCCACGCTGGACATCGTTGTTGCTGATGATCTTCTTGTTGATCACCGGCAGACGGATGCCGTAGTGGTACTTGTTCACCAGGATCAGGTCGCCGATCAGCAGCGTCGGCACCATCGAGCCCGAGGGAATCTTGAACGGCTCGAACATGAACGAGCGCAGCAGGAACACGATCAGGATCACCGGGAACAGGCCGGCGGTCCAGTCCAGCCACCAGGGCTGGCGCAGCAGTTCCTCGCGGGCGCCTTCCACGTCGCCGTCGACGCGCTGGATGCCCTGCGCGGCCAGCGAGGCGCGACGCGCCGCGTCGCTCTCGCCCAGGCGGACCGCGGCGCGACGGCGCGCGGGCTCGAAGTGGAAGCGCTCGGCCAGCCAGTAGGCCAGCGTCACCGTGGTGAGGATCAGCAGCAGCAGCGAGAAGTTGCCGTTCCAGTAGCCCGTGTACCAGCCGCCCAGGTAGGCGATCAGGGCGGCGTACAGCAGCCCGGTCAATGCGCTCATGGCTTTCATTCTTCGACTTGGAGGATGGCCAGGAAGGCTTCTTGCGGCACCTCCACCGAACCGATTTGCTTCATGCGCTTCTTGCCGGCCTTCTGCTTCTCCAGCAGCTTGCGCTTGCGGGTGATGTCACCGCCGTAGCATTTTGCCAGCACGTTCTTGCGCAGCGCCTTGATGTTCTCGCGCGAGATGATGTTGGCGCCGATCGCCGCCTGGATGGCCACGTCGTACATCTGGCGCGGGATGATCTCGCGCATCTTCGCGGCCACCTGGCGGCCGCGGAACTGGGACTGCGAGCGGTGCACGATCAGCGACAGCGCGTCGATCCGGTCGCCGTTGATCAGCATGTCGACCTTGACGACGTCGGAGGCGCGGTATTCCTTGAACTCGTAGTCCATCGACGCGTAGCCGCGCGAGACCGACTTCAGCTTGTCGAAGAAGTCCAGCACGATCTCGGCCAGCGGGATCTCGTAGGTCAGCATGACCTGACGGCCGTGGTACGCCATGTTCAGCTGCACGCCGCGCTTCTGGTTGGCCAGCGTCATCACCGGGCCGACGTATTCCTGCGGCATGTACAGGTGGACCGTCACGATCGGCTCGCGGATCTCGCCGATCTTGCTCTGCTCGGGCATTTTGGACGGGTTCTCAACCTCGATCACCTCGCCGTCGCCCAACTGGACTTCGTACACCACGCTCGGCGCGGTGGTGATCAGGTCCTGGTCGAATTCGCGCTCCAGGCGCTCCTGCACGATCTCCATGTGCAGCAGGCCCAGGAAGCCGCAGCGGAAGCCGAAGCCCAGCGCCTGCGAGACTTCCGGCTCGAAGCGCAGCGAGGCGTCGTTCAGCTTGAGCTTTTCCAGCGCGTCGCGCAGCTGGTCGTACTCGCTCGCCTCGGTGGGGTACAGGCCGGCGAAGACCTGGGGCTGGATCTCCTTGAAGCCGGGCAGCGCCTCGGCAGCGGGGCCGAGGTTGTTGGGCAGCTTCTTTTCCAGCGTGATGGTGTCGCCCACCTTCGCCGCGGCCAGTTCCTTGATGCCGGCGATGATGAAGCCCACCTGGCCGGCGCTGAGCTGGTCGCGGTTCTCCGACTTCGGCGTGAACACGCCCAGGTGCTCGGCCGGGTAGACGGCGTTGGTGGCCATCATCCGGATGCGCTCGCCCTTCTTCAGCGTGCCGTCGACGACGCGCACCAGCATCACGACGCCGACGTAGTTGTCGAACCACGAGTCGATGATCATCGCGCGCAGCGGCGCCTCGACCACGCCCTTGGGCGGCGGCATGCGGGCGATGACGGCCTCGAGGATGTCGTCGATGCCCATGCCGGTCTTGGCCGAGCACGGGATCGCGTCGGTCGCGTCGATGCCGATGACGTCCTCGATCTCCGCCTTGGCGCCGTCCGGATTGGCCTGCGGCAGGTCCATCTTGTTCAGGACCGGGATCACCTCCACGCCCAGCTCCAGCGCGGTGTAGCAGTTCGCCACCGTCTGGGCCTCGACGCCCTGGCTCGCGTCCACCACCAGCAGCGCGCCCTCGCAGGCGGACAGCGAGCGGCTCACCTCATAGGAGAAGTCCACGTGGCCGGGGGTGTCGATCAGGTTCAGGTTGTAGACCTGCCCGTCGCGCGCCTTGTACTGCAGCGCGGCGGTCTGGGCCTTGATCGTGATGCCGCGCTCGCGCTCGATGTCCATCGAGTCCAGCACCTGCGCTTCCATCTCCCGGTCGGACAGACCTCCGCAGCGCTGGATGATCCGGTCGGCCAGCGTGCTCTTGCCGTGGTCGATGTGGGCAATGATCGAGAAATTGCGGATGTGGTTCATGGACTCGGACGGAGACCGCGAACTCGCCCGCCACGCCAGCGACCCTCGAGCGGGGCACGCTGAGACGACGCTGCGGACGGTCGGTCGGGCGGTGTTGCACGGTCCTTCTCAGGACCTGAACGGGACATAAAAAAAAGGCACGTCGAAACGGTGACGCGCCTTCCAACAAAACGTATGGCAACTGCTTGTTGGGCTTTCATTGTAGCCAAAAGCCCCGCCCTGGAAACCGCATGGATGCGAGCTTCTCGCGCGTTGCCCTTCGCCAACAGCGATTTCATGCACAGGTTATCCACAAAACTTGGGGGCATCCTGTGGATCGCTGAGCCCATCAAAATGGAGCCTTCCGATTCACCGTCGGAACAGCGACAAAGCTGCCCGAACGCGCCCGGATTGTAGCGGAGCGAGGCACCAATGCCTCGCCTTGGTCACAGCCGTTAGCAAGCACCAACCGACGGCCGGACGTGCCGCTCATCACGAATCACCGGCCTGGGATTCCGCATTGCGGAAAGCCCCAGGCCGGCGCTGGGTTGACGCTGAGCGCGCTCACCCCTTGCCCGGCTTGAGCACGACATAGGTGGCGACCTCGCCCCGGCGGACGAGCATCTGCAGCGATTTCCCCTTTTCGACCTTCGCCAGCGCCGCCTGGAATTGCTTGATGGTCTTCACCTCGGCGTTGTTGGTCGAGAGGATCACGTCGCCGGCCTTCAGGCCTGCGCGTGCCGCCGGCCCCTCGGCCGTGTCGATGCGCAGGCCGCCGTCCACCTTCAGTTCCTTGCGCTGCGCTTCGCTGAGCTCGCTGACGGTCAGGCCCCAGGCCTGCGCGCCGGTGGCGGCCGGTGTTTCAGCCTCCGGCGCGGCGGGCGTGCGGTCATCCGGCAGCGCATCGAGCGTCGCGACGAGGTCCTTGTAGGCACCGCGGCGGAACACCTGCAGCGGCACCTTCGTGCCCGGCTTGGTCGCGGCGGCAAGCCGGCGCAGGTCGACCGCCTTCTCCACGGTCTTCCCGTCGAACTTGGTGATCACGTCGCCCAGTTGGAGACCGGCCTTCTCGCCGGGACCCGCCGGCGTGATGCGACTGATCAGCGCGCCCTGCGGCTTGCCCAGGCCGATGGCCTCGGCGACCTCCTTGCTGACGTCATCCGGATACACGCCCAGCATGCCGCGCGTCACCCGTCCGCTGGCGCGGAGCTGATCGGCCACGCGCATCGCCTCGTCGATCGGGATCGCGAACGAGATCCCCATGAACCCGCCCGACTGGCTGTAGATCTGCGAGTTGATGCCCACCACCTCGCCACGCAGGTTCAGCAGCGGCCCCCCGGAGTTGCCGGGGTTGATGGCGACGTCGGTCTGGATCAGCGGCAGCAGGTCACCGGTGTCGCGCGCCTTGGCGCTGACGATGCCGGCCGTCACCGTGTTGTCGAAGCCGAAAGGCGAGCCGATGGCCATGACCCATTCGCCGACCTTGAGCTTGCCGACATCCCCCATCCGCAGCAGCGGCAGGTTGCTCGCCTCGATCTTCAGCACGGCGACGTCGGTGCGGCGATCCAGGCCCACGACCTTGGCCTTGAACTCCCGCTTGTCGGTCAGCGTGACCATGACCTCGTCGGCGTCGTCGACGACATGCGCATTGGTCATCACGAAGCCGTCGGCCCCGATCACGAAGCCCGAACCGAGGCCGCGACGCTGCGGCGCATCGTCATCCTCGTCGTCGTCCGGGGCCGGCGCGGGCGTGGCGCCGGGCGGCGTCCGGCGCTGCGGCGGCACCGGGATGCCGAAACGGCGCAGCAGTTCGCGCATCTGTTCATCGACCTGCGGATTCGCGGCCTTGACCTTCTCCGAGGTCCGGATGTTGACGACGGCCGGCCCGGCCTGTTCCACCAGGGCGCTGAAGTCGGGCAGCGCGCGCGCCAGGTCGGGCGTGGCGACTGGCACGGCGGCGGGGGGCGCGGGTTTCGTCGTGGTCTGGGCGCTGACGCCCAGCGACCCGCTCATCAGGGCGGCGCTGGCGATCGCCAGGGCAAGACGTGAAGGGGTGCGGGAACGATCGGAGTTGGGCATGAACACTCGCAGGTGGCGATGCAGGGTCGAAAGGCTCACATCATGCCCGCATTTCGAAACGGGCATGAGTCAGCCTCGAGCGAGGAACAGGTGAAGCCGCAGCAGCGTCCATTGGGCGCCGAGCGCGCCGCGCGAAGCGGCGACCCAGCGCACCGGCTGCCGGCCCCGGCGGGTGGCGCCATCGGCCGCCCCAGCGGGGTTCAGCCGCAGCAGCATCCACCGTTCGATGTCGATGAAGACGTCCGGCGTGACGGCAAGCGGCTCGCCCGCCCGCAGCCACCACCATTGCGCGCCGTCCCACCGCAGGACGTCGGGCGCATGCGCGCGCACCGGCAGCGCCGCGGCCACGAGCGCGATGCCCAGGGGGCCAAGCAGCATCACGAGGTCGGACGCCTGCGCGAAGAAACCCGCCTGCCGCAGCACGGCGGCCACGACCGCGGCGGCACCTGCAGCGAGCACGGCGCGCTGCAGGCGCTCCCAGCGCGCATCGCGCGGCAATGAAAAACGCCGGGCAGCAGCCCGGCGTGGTGTCGATCGGTCCGGCGTCATCGGTCGCCGCCCGTGTCGAGGGTCCTGGATCAGACCCGCTTGAAGATCAGCGTGCCGTTCGTGCCGCCGAAGCCGAAGTTGTTCTTCGCGGCGTACTCGATCGGCATCTTCCGCGCCTCATTGGCGCAATAGTCCAGGTCGCACTCGGGATCCTGGTTGAAGATGTTGATCGTCGGCGGAGCGACCTGGTCGTGGATCGCCTTGACGGTGAAGACGGACTCGATGCCGCCCGCGCCGCCCAGCAGGTGGCCGGTCATCGACTTCGTCGACGACACCACCAGGCCGTTCTTCGCATACGCGCCGAAGGCCTGCTTGATCGCGTTGGTCTCGTTGGCGTCGCCCAGCGGCGTGGACGTGCCGTGCGCGTTCATGTACTGGATCTGGTCCGCGTTCAGGCCCGCGTTGCGCAGCGCGTTGCGCATCGAGCGCGTCGGGCCGTCCACGTCGGGCGCGGTCATGTGGTACGCGTCGGCGCTCATGCCGAAGCCCACCAGTTCCGCGTAGATCTTCGCGCCGCGCTTCTTGGCGTGCTCGTACTCCTCGAGCACCAGCACACCGGCGCCCTCGCCCAGCACGAAGCCGTCGCGATCCTTGTCCCAGGGACGGGACGCGGTCTTCGGGTCGTCGTTGCGGGTGGACAGCGCGCGGGCCGCGGCGAAACCGCCGACGCCCAGCGGCGACACCGTCGACTCCGAGCCGCCGGCGACCATGACGTCGGCGTCACCCGCCTCGATCATGCGGCCGGCCTGGCCGATGCTGTGCAGCCCCGTCGTGCACGCCGTCACGATCGCCAGGTTCGGGCCCTTGAACCCGCACTGGATCGAGACGTGGCCCGAGATCATGTTGATGATCGACGCCGGCACGAAGAACGGACTGATGCGGCGCGGGCCGCGATTGGTCAGTTCCGCGTGGGTCTCCTCGATCATCGGCAGGCCGCCGATGCCCGAGCCGACCAGCACGCCGATGCGCTCCGCCAGTTCGGGGCTGAGCGCGTCGCCGGTGGGCAGACCCGAGTCGCGGATCGCCTGCAGCGACGCCGCCAGCCCGTAATGGATGAACGTGTCCATGTGCCGGGCTTCCTTCGCGGGGATGTAGTCATCCACCTTGAAGTCCTTGACCTCGCCAGCGAAATGGCAGGCCAGGGGGCTGGCATCGAAACGGGTGATGGTGTCGATGCCGGACTTGCCAGCCACGATGTTGGCCCAGCCCTGCTCGACCGTGTTGCCCACGGGCGAGATCAGGCCGAGACCGGTGACGACGACGCGACGACGGCTCATGCTGCTTGCTTACGCCTTCTGGTGCTTGACCGCGTAGTCGATCGCCAGTTGAACGGTGGTGATCTTCTCGGCCTCTTCGTCCGGGATCTCGATGCCGAACTCGTCTTCGAGGGCCATCACCAGTTCCACGGTGTCCAGAGAATCAGCGCCCAGATCGGCGACGAAGGCCTTTTCATTGGTCACATCGGCTTCGGGCACGCCGAGTTGCTCGGCGATGATTTTCTTGACACGTGCTTCGATATCGCTCATGACTCCTCCAGGAGGGGTTTGCTAGAACAACCCGGGATTCTAAGGCCTTAGAGTGGCGCCCCTAGTTCGGACCTCCCGAGGCGCGCCTTCCTCGATGGATACGGCGCGCGCTCGCACTCTATCAGCCCCACACCGGCCGGGTGAATCCGGTGGGTGGCCCGCCCGCGAGGGGCGGCTTCCACCTCAATTCATGTACATGCCGCCGTTGACATGCAGCTCGACGCCGGTGATGTAGCCCGCCTCGGGCGACGCCAGGAAGGCGACGGCATGCGCGATCTCGGCCGGGTCGCCCAGGCGGCCCGCCGGAATCTGCGCCAGCAGCGCGGCCTTCTGCGCCTCGGGCAGCACGTCGGTCATGTCGGTGGCGATGAAGCCGGGGGCGACGCAGTTCACCGTGATCGAGCGGCTGCCCAGTTCCCGTGCGAGGGCACGCGTCATGCCCGCCACGCCGGCCTTGGCGGCCGCGTAGTTGGCCTGGCCGGCATTGCCGGAGGCGCCCACCACCGAGGTGATGTTGACGATGCGGCCGTAGCGCTGCTTCATCATCGGCCGCATCACCGCGCGGCTGGCGCGGAAGACGGCCTTCAGGTTGGTGTCCAGGACGGCGTCCCAGTCCTCGTCCTTGAGGCGCATGGCGAGCATGTCCTTCGTGATGCCGGCGTTGTTGACCAGCACCTGGATGCCGCCGTCCTGCTTGACGATGGCGTCGATCAGCGCATCGACGGCCGCGCCGTCATTGACGTTGAGCACCGCGCCGCGACCGCCGTGCGGCGCCAGCGCCTCGGTGATGGCCTGCGCGCCGGACTCGCTGGTCGCGGTGCCGATCACGACGAAGCCCTTCTGGGCCAGCGTCAGCGCGATCGCGCGGCCGATGCCGCGGCTGGCGCCGGTCACCAGCGCCACTTGCTTGTTGTCGGACATGGGGAACCTCGGAAGGGATTCGGGGAAAAGGGGTTCAGGCCTCAGGCCAGCAGGGCCTTGGCCTCGACCAGCGAGGCCGGGTCGAGCACGGTGGCGCTGGCCAGTTCGGCATCGATGCGCTTGGCCATGCCGGCCAGCACCTTGCCCGGGCCGCATTCGATGACGGTGCTCAGGCCGCGCGCCTTGAGCGCCTGCACCACCTCGACCCAGCGCACCGGGCCGAAGGCCTGGCGGAAGAGCGCGTCGCGCAGCGCCTCGATGTCGTCGGTCACGGCGACGTCGATGTTGTTGATCACCGGGAAGGCGGCCGGCTGGAAGGCGACCACGGCGAGCTTCTCCCGCAGGCGGTCGGCGGCCGGCTTCATCAGGCTGGAGTGGAACGGCGCGGACACCGGCAGCGGCAGCGCGCGCTTGGCGCCCGCGGCCTTGAGCGCCTCATTGGCCTTCTCCACGCCCGCCTTGGAGCCGGCGATCACCGTCTGCTTCGGGTCGTTGAAGTTGACCGCCTCGACGACCTCGCCCGATGCGGCGGCGACCTGCTGGCAGACCTCGCGCACCACGGCGGCGTCCAGGCCCAGGATCGCGGACATCGCGCCGGTGCCGACCGGCACGGCTTCCTGCATCGCCTGCGCGCGGAAACGCACCAGCGGCAGCGCGTCGGACAGGCTCAGCGCGCCGGCGGCCACCAGCGCCGTGTACTCGCCCAGCGAGTGGCCGGCGGCGGCCGAGGGCACCAGGCCGGTCTCGGCGATCCAGGCGCGATAGTTGGCGACGCCGGCGGTCAGCATCACCGGCTGCGTGTTGGTGGTCAGGTCCAGCTGTTCCTTGGGACCGTTCTTGATCAGCGCGCCGATGTCCTCGCCCAGCGCGGCGGAGGCCTCGGCCAGCGTGCGGACGACTTCCGGGTGATCGCCCCAGGCGTCCAGCATGCCCACCGATTGGGAGCCCTGGCCGGGGAAGACGAATGCGAAGTTCTTGCTCATGGCGGTTGGGTCCGAAGCTAACGAATCAGAGGGGGCAGAGAGGGAGCACAAGGGAACGGCGCGGGGACCGGCAACCGCGCGCGTCGCACGTCGACGCGACCGTGGAGCGGCCGGTGTCGCGTTCAAGGCGACACGTCGGACGGGGCCGGACAAGCCGGCTTCAAGCAGGCATCAGTAATCCAGCAGCACCGCGCCCCAGGTGAAACCACCGCCCACGCCTTCCAGCATCACCGTGTCGCCGCGCTTGATCTTGCCGGCGCGCACCGCGACGTCGAAGGCCAGCGGGATCGAGGCGGCGGAGGTGTTGCCGTGTTCGTCGACGGTCGCGATCAGCTTGTCCAGCGACATCTTCAGCTTCTTGGCCGTGCCCTGCATGATCCGGATGTTGGCCTGGTGGGGGATCAGCCAGTCGATGTCGGCATCGGTGCGGCCAGCCTTGTCCAGGACCGAGCGGGCCACCTTCTCGAGCACGCCCACGGCCAGCTTGAACACCGCCTGGCCGTCCATCTTCAGCAGCGGATGGCCCAGCACCTCGCCGCCGGACACGGTGCCCGGGGTGCAGAGGATGTCGGCATGGCGGCCGTCGGCATGGAGTTCGCTCGCGAGGATGCCGGGCTCGTCGCTGGCGCCGACGACCACGGCGCCGGCGCCGTCGCCGAACAGCACGCAGGTGGTGCGGTCCTTGAAGTCGAGGATGCGCGAGAACACTTCCGCGCCGACCACCAGCGCCTTGGTCGCGGCGCCGCTCTTGATCATCGCGTCGGCGACGGTCAGCGCATACACGAAGCCGGAGCACACGGCCTGCACGTCGAAGGCGGCGCAGCCGTGGATGCCGAGCTTCTGTTGCAGCAGGCAGGCGGTGGACGGGAACACCATGTCCGGCGTGGACGTGGCGACGATGATCAGGTCGATCTCATCGGCGCGGACGCCGGCCGCTTCGAGCGCCGCGAGCGACGCGGGCAGCGCGAGGTCGCTGGCGGTGACCTGCGGGTCGGCGAAGTGACGGGCGTGAATGCCGGTGCGCTCGACGATCCATTCATGGGAGGTCTCGATCCCGTCGCGGGCGAGGCGTTCCGCGAGGGCCGCGTTGGTGACGCGGTTGGCGGGCAGGTAGCTGCCCGTGCCGAGGATGCGGGTATGGCGCTTGGAAGCAGTGGTCATGCAGCGTGGGCGGCGGCGGCCGCCTGGTCTCCAGCATCGACGCCCTCCTCATTGGCCGGCGCGGGGAGCGCCTGCAGCGTCGCGACGATGCGATCGTGAACCCGGTCTAGGAGCCGGTTGCGGGCCGCATCATACGCCCGGTTCAGCGCCTGCTCGAAAGCGAAGGCATCGGCCGAGCCGTGGCTCTTGAAGACCAGTCCGCGCAGGCCCAGCAGCGCCGCGCCGTTGAAGCGGCGGTGGTCGACGCGATTCTTGAAGCGCTGCAGCACCGGCATCGCCAGCAGCGCGATGAGCTTGGTCCAGGGGGTCCGGGTGAACTCCGCCTTGATGAAGCTGGAGATCATGCTGGCCAGCCCTTCGGCCGTCTTCAGCGCGACGTTGCCGACGAAGCCGTCGCAGACGACGACGTCGGTCGTGCCCTTGAAGATGTCGTTGCCCTCGACGTTGCCGTGGAAGTTGAGCTGGTCATGGGCGGCGACCTCGCGCAGCAGTTCGCCGGCGCGCTTGATGGTCTCGTTGCCCTTGATCATTTCCTCGCCGATGTTCAGCAGGCCGACGCTCGGGTTCTCCTTGCCGTCCACCGCCGACACCAGCGCGCTGCCCATGACGGCGAACTGCAGCAGGTGCTCGGGACCGCAGTCGACGTTGGCGCCGAGGTCCAGCACGGTGGTGAAGCCGCCCACCTGGTTGGGCATGACGGTGGCGATGGCCGGCCGGTCGATGCCTTCGAGCGTCTTGAGCAGGTACTTGGCGACCGCCATCAGCGCGCCGGTGTTGCCGGCCGAGACGCAGGCCTGCGCGAGCGCGGGCGTGCCGTCCTTGCCCGGCTTGAGCTGCGAGAGCGCCACCCGCATCGACGAATCCTTCTTGCGGCGCAGCGCGACCTCGATCGGGTCGTCCATGCTGACGACCTCGCTGGCGGGGACGATGCGCACGCGCGGCCAGGCGGCCGCTTCCTGGAGCGCCTCGGGCAGGCCGACCAGCAGCAGCTCCGCTTGCGGATGCGCGGCGAGGAAGGCCCGGCAGGCCGGGAGCGTCACGGCGGGGCCGTGATCGCCGCCCATGCAGTCCACCGCCAGACGGAGCGGCTCGGCGGAGGGCGATGAGCGGGTGGCGGGAAGTGCGGTCATCGAAACCTGAGGAGAAGAATCACCGGTCGAAGCTGCGACTGTAGCGACCTCGCAAGAAGCGTGCGCGACAGCCGGCCCCAGCCGGCGCACGCATCCCGGGCATTCCGGGTGCGCGCGAAGAAGGTGAGAAGACGACGGAAATGCGAAAGCCCGGCAACGCGAGGCGCTGAACCGGGCTTTCTTCTTGTCGTGAGGACCAGGCGGAAGGCGCCTTGCGGCGGCTTCCTGACCGGCTGATCGCGTCGATCAGGCGGCGTCGGCCTTGGTCTTCAGCACCTTGCGGCCACGATAGAAGCCGTTGGGGCTGATGTGGTGGCGCAGATGCACTTCACCGGTGGTCGGCTCGATCGCGGTGCCCGGGGTGCCCAGGGCGTTGTGCGAGCGGTGCATGCCACGCTTCGACGGGGACTTCTTGTTTTGCTGAACGGCCATGATTGATTCTCCTAAAGGCTTCGGCTGGCTTCGGTGGTTCGAGGCTTGCTCGGGCTCTCGAGAGAACTCGAGCTGTGCCGCGGATCCCACGAGGATGCTCCGCTACCGACGCCTCGGTCCCGGCGGGCCGCCCACATGGACGGCCATTTCGAACCGGGAAAGCCGGAAACTATAGCACAGCGGGCATCCGGGCGGCAATCCGGGCGGTGAACCCGTCGCATGATCGGCGGCCGCTTCGCGAGCACAAGGTCGCGCGGAGCCGCCCCGTCCCGCGCCTCAAGCCTTGCCGCCACCCTTCTTGAGGGCGGCCAGCGCGGCGAACGGGTTCGGGCGCTCCTCTTCCGGCGCCTCGTCCTCCTCGACATTGGCATGCGGCAGCGGCTCCGGGCACTCGTCGTGACGCGGGACCACCGGCAGCTCCAGCAGCAGCTCGTCCTCGACCAGCTCGCGCAGGTTGAGGTGGCGCGCCAGCGCGAGCACGTCATCGTCCGAATCCATGTCCAGTTCAGCGGCCATGTCCTCGTCCTTGACGAAGCGGAACCAGCGCGAGACCGCCAGGTCCTCGCGCACCGGCTTCAGGCAGCGCTGGCAGGTCAGCGCGACCTGCGCCTCGGCGCCGAGCTCCAGCCAGATCTGCGGCTCGCCGCCCTTGGGCGTGCGGGTCTCCCCCCGGGTGGTCCACCGAACGGGGGGCCAGTGGGCGGGATCGGACTCGGGCGCGGCCGATTCAGCCAGGCGCGGCAGGCTGGTGGCGGGCCACTCGCCCTCGAGCGAGGCACCCTCCCGGGCGAAGGTCTCGACATCGAGCTTCAGGGGATCGAACGAACGCGGTTTCATGGGGCGCAAGTGTACGAGCCGGCTCTACCCGGGTGGGAGAATCCCGCCCCATGACCGCCCTTCCCCGCCCGCTGATCCTCGGCTCCACCTCCCGCTACCGGCGCGAACTGCTGGAGCGCCTGCGGCTGCCCTTCGAGACCGCGGCGCCCGAAGTCGACGAAGCCCCTCGCGCCGGCGAATCGCCCGAGGCGCTCGCGCGCCGGCTGGCGCTGGCCAAGGCGCAGGCCGTGGCCGCGCGCTTTCCGCAGGCGCTGGTGATCGGCTCCGACCAGGTCGCGGACCTGGCGGGCCAGCCGATCGGCAAGCCCGGCACGCATGAGCGGGCGGTCGAGCAGTTGCAGGCCATGCGCGGCCGCACCGTCGTGTTCCAGACGGCGGTCGCGGTGGTCTGCGCGGCGACCGGCTTCGTCGGCGAGGACCTGGCGGCGGTGCGCGTGCGCTTCCGCGACCTGAGCGATGCCGACATCGAGCGCTACCTCCGCGCCGAGCAACCTTACGACTGCGCCGGCAGCGCCAAGGCCGAGGGGCTGGGCATCGCGCTGCTCGAGGCCATCGATTCCGACGACCCCACCGCGCTGATCGGCCTGCCGCTGATCCGCACCGCGGCATTGCTCCGCCAGGGTGGGCTCGACGTACTGGGCCTGCTGACCTGAACACCTCGCTTCCCGACCCTGATTGCAAAGACTCCCGATGACCCGCGGCCGCCTCTTCCTCGTTCCCAACACCCTCGACTTCGGCATGGACGGCCAGGAGGTCGACCTCCGCGAGGTGCTGCCCGACGCGGTGCTCGCCCGCGCGGCGGCGATCACCCACTGGGCGGCGGAGAACGCCAAGACCACACGCGCCTTCCTCAAGCGCGTCGGCGCGATCCATGCGCTGGCGGTGCCGCTGCAGGAGCAGCGGATCGAGGAACTGCCTCGTCCGCCGAAGGGTCGCGCTCCGGCGGCGAACGCCGCAGTGGGCGCGGCCGCCGAGGACAAGGCCTGGGCGGCGCTGCTGCAACCGGCGCTGGACGGCCACGACCTGGGGCTGATCTCCGAGGCCGGCATGCCCGCGGTGGCGGACCCCGGCGCACGGCTGGTCGCGGTGGCGCATGCCGCTGGCGTGGAGGTCGTCCCGCTGACGGGACCGAGCTCGCTGCTGATGGCGGTGGCCGCCAGCGGCCTGAACGGCCAGAGCTTCGCCTTCGTCGGTTACCTGCCGGTCGACGCGGCGGAGCGCGCGACCCGCATCAAGTCGCTGGAAGCGGCCTCCGCCCGGGACCAGCAGACCCAGCTGATGATCGAGACGCCCTATCGCAACGGCGCATTGCTGCAGGCGCTGCTGGCGACGCTGAAGCCGACGACCGCGCTATCGGTGAGCTGCGGCCTCAGCCTGAAGGACGCCTGGACCCACACCGCCACGGTGGCGCAGTGGCGCAAGGCGCCGAAGGCGCTGGCCGACAAGGTGCCGGCGGTGTTCTCGATACTGGGCTCGCACTGATTGAGCGCACGGACCGAAGGCGCTGACCGAAGGCGCCATGAACAAAGGCCGGACGCCTCGCGGCGGTCCGGCCTTCGTCATTCAGGGCCATGAGCCTCAGGCTCGAGCCCGGGCCCGTTCGCCGCTCAGGACTCGCTGTCCGCGGTGACCGGCGGCTTCTTGGCGCCGAACAGCGCCGCCACCTTCTTCTTCGGCTTGATGTTGGCCGACAGACCGCTGCGCGGCGCCTGCGCGCCCCCCTTCTCCCAGGACGGCGCCTCGGCGCGTTCGCTGACTTCGTAGGGCTTGTCGAACAGCGGATCGTAGGCCTGGCGCTGCGGCGCGCGCGGCGCCGAGGCGTGCGAGCCGTAGGCCTCGTCGCGGCGGTCCTCGCGCTCCCGGCGGAAGTCGCGGCGCTCGCCGCGGTCTTCGCGATCACCACCGCGGTCACCGCCACGCTCGCCCCGGTCGGACCGCTCGCCGCGGTCGCCACGGTCGCCGCGGTCGAAGCGGCGACGCTCGCCTTCGAGTTCGATCGGCTCCAGGTCCAGCTTGCGCTTGATCAGCTTCTCGATCTCGCCGACCAGGCGGGCGTCCGCCTTGGTGACCAGCGTGAAGGCCAGGCCCGAGGCGCCGGCACGGCCGGTGCGGCCGATGCGGTGCACGTAGTCCTCGGCGTTGAAGGGCACGTCGAAGTTGAAGACGGCCGGCAGGTCGGCGATGTCCAGGCCGCGGGCGGCGACGTCGGTGGCCACCAGCAGTTCGACCTCGCCACGCTTGAACGCCTCCAGCGACTTCAGCCGCTCGTCCTGCGATTTGTCGCCGTGCAGCGCGGCGGTCTTCAGGCCGTCGCGCTCGAAGGCGCGGGCCAGGCGCGCGGCGCCCAGCTTGGAGTTGACGAACACGATCGACTGCGTGATCTCGCGCTGGCGCAGCAGCTGCTTGACCGCGGCGCGCTTGTCGTCGTCATCGACGCTGAAGAAGCGCTGCTCGACGGTGGACGCCGTGGCGTTCGGCCGCGCGACCTCGACCAGCTCCGGCTCCTGCAGGTAGCTCTGCGCGAGCTTCTTGATCTCCGGCGAGAAGGTCGCCGAGAACAGCAGCGTCTGGCGCGTCTTGGGCAGGTAGCTCAGGATGCGCTGCAGGTCGGGCAGGAAGCCGATGTCCAGCATGCGGTCCGCTTCGTCGAGCACCACGTACTCGACGTGGTTGAGCACCGCATTCTTGGCTTCGATGTGGTCCAGCAGGCGGCCCGGCGTGGCGATCAGCACCTCGACGCCGGCCTTGAGCTGCAGCGTCTGGGGCTTCATGTCGATGCCGCCGAAGACGCAGGCCACGCGCAGCTGCGTGTGCTTGGCGTAGGCCTTGACGTTGTTGGCGACCTGGTCGGCCAGCTCGCGGGTCGGGGCCAGCACGAGGGCGCGCACCGGATGGCGGGCGGGCGACATCGAGGCGTTCTCGTGCTTGAGCATGCGCTGCAGCAGCGGGATGGAGAACGCGGCGGTCTTGCCGGTGCCGGTCTGAGCGGCGCCCATCACGTCTTTGCCGGACAGGACGATCGGGATCGCCTTGGCCTGGATGGGCGTCATCGTCGCGTAGCCCTGGTCGGCCACGGCACGCAGCAGCTTGGGGTCCAGCGGCAGCGTGTCGAAACGGGGGCTTGGCGTCGGGGTGGATTCGGTCATGGGCGCGGATTATCCTCCAAGCCCCCGAAAGCCCCGGGAAACCACCGATCCCGGCGCGTGCAGCACCGCATGAAGCGGGCCGCGGCGTGCAGGATCGGCCTGCCGGATCAGGGCATCGAACGGTCGGTCAGCTTGCGCTGATCGCCGCGGAACACCATCCACTTCGGGGTGCGGAAACGCACGATGCGCCAGTACAGCGCGACGTAGGCGACGCCGAACAGCACCATGCAGGCGGCGATCGCCGGGGTGGAATCCCAGAACAGCAGCGCCGGCGCCAGCGACGAGAGGCACAGCGTCCACAGGTAGGGCGCGGTCATCGAGTTGCGGCGCGTCATCAGGCGCGCGTCGCGTGCGCCAATCGCCCAGCGCATCAGGCGGCGATAGATGAGCGAGTGCAGATGGATGCCGTCCGGATCGCCGGGGCTGGTGTTGCGCAGGAAGCGGCGGCGGTAGATGGAGAACACCGTCTCGAACACCGGGTAGATGCACACCATCAGCGCGAACAGCGGCGAGACCTGCGGATGGCGGTGGATCAGCAGGATGGCGATCTCCGCCAGGTAGAAGCCCATGAAGTACGCGCCGCCGTCACCCAGGAAGATGAGCCCGGCGGGGTAGTTCCAGACGAAGAAGCCAAGGATGGCGCCGACGCCGGCCAGCGCCCAGAGGGCGAGCTCGGTGTCGCCCACCTGGTAGGCGACATAGGCCAGCGACAACAGCATGAGGCTGACGCACATCGAGGACAGCCCGTTGAAGCCGTCGATGATGTTGACCGAGTTGGCGACGCCCGCGACCACGAAGACGGTGATCAGCACCGCGCCCACGGTGGTGCCGACGATGAAGTCCAGGCCGGGGATGTCGGTGCGGTTGATGGTCGCCTGGAGGAGCCAGCAGCCGAGCGCTGCGGAGATCGCGGTGGCGATCAGGCGCTCGCGCGGGGAAACCTTCTTGGTGAAGTCCTCGATCAACCCGGCGCCAAAGGCCGGCAGGCCGGCCAGGAGCAGGAGCAGGCCGGTCTTGGCTTGGGGATGCTTGAGGAACCAGGCCAGCGCGACCATGCCGACCAGACCGACAAAGATGCCGAGGCCACCAATGCGCGGCACAGGGCGGGCGTGAAACTTCTGGGGGCCGGAAAGGTCGTGGTCCGCAGACAGATGCCCGTGCACGGTCGACGAATGCACGACATACAACGTGATCGCCGCCGCCAGTGCGAACGGGATGAGCAAATACAACATGGCCGGCAGTGTAACGATCAGCTTCCGGTCCCCGGCGGTTTTGGCGCAACAGCGCTGCCATAGAATGCCGCGCTGGCCGCCCCGACACCCCTTGTCACAAGGCACATCGGGGCGGCTCTCCCTTTCAGAGACGAGATCACGCATGGAACTTCGCGCCCAACGCGCCTCTTCGCCGGTGTCGACGATGACTCGATCCCTCCAGACTTTCCAAAAGCCCGCGCTGGCGCTGTTGATGGCCTGCCTGATGGCGGGTCCGGCCCTCGCGCAGTCGATGGGAAGTGGCCAGACCTCGTCCGAGAACAGCAGCGATGTCAGCGGCCCGGTCCGACTGAACTCCACGACGCGCGGCACGCAGGACGCGTCGACGCAGCAGCAACAGCAGCAGCAGGCGCAATCGGCCATGCCGCGCGCGCCCAAGTACGTGCCCGGCGAGTTCGAGATCTACGTCAACAAGCTGCTGGGCCTGGACCTGACGGATCCGCTCACGCTGGAACAGCTGCGCCGCTCCGAGTCAGGCCTGACTGAAATCGGCACGGTGACGCAGACGCAGACCGGCGCTGTCGGGAAGGCGACGACGATCTCCACCGACAACATCGTTCGGCGCCTGGGTGCCGACCTGATGCTCGATGCCCGCATGGGCTCGGACACCGACGGCCCGCGCCAGGCGCCCTCGGACTACCTGATCGGCATCGGCGACGAAATCCAGGTCACCGCCTGGGGCTCGGTGGACGCCGACCTGCGCCTGACCGTCGACCGCGCCGGCCGCGTCACGATCCCGCGTGTCGGCCCGGTGCTGGTGGCTGGCGTGCGCTACGGCGACCTGAACGACGTGGTGCGTGCCCGCATCGCGCAGGTGTTCAAGAACTTCCAGGTCAGCACCTCGCTGGGCAAGCTGCGCACGATCCGCATCTATGTGACCGGCTTCACCGCGAAGCCGGGCGCCTACACGGTCAGCAGCCTGGCGACGATCGTCAACGGCCTGATCCGCGCTGGCGGCCCGTCGGCGGCCGGCAGCTTCCGCCAGATCGAACTGCGCCGCAACGGCCAGGTCGTCGCCAACTTCGATGCGTATGACCTGCTGCTCAAGGGCGACAAGGCCAGCGACCGCGCGCTGCAGGCCGAGGACGTGATCCATATCGGCCCGATCGGCCCGCAGGTCGCGGTGCTGGGGAGCGTGAACAAGCAGAGCATCGTCGAACTGAAGCCCGGCGAGACGATCGACGACGTGCTGGCGATGGCTGGTGGCTTCAGCGCGGTGGCGGACCGCTCGCGCATCTCGATCGAGCAGTTGAGCGATCGCAATGACCGCCGCGTGCGGGAGCTGCCTCTGCCTGCGCAGGCGAAGGCCGCGGCGTCCAACGGCGATGTGATCCGCGTGTTCAGCAGCGTCAACACGGCGCTGCCGCTGGCCAAGCAGTACAAGCGCGTGACGGTGGAAGGCGAAGTGTCCCGCCCCGGTGAATACGTGCTGCCGCCGACGAGCACCCTGCAGGACGCGATCGCCGCGGCTGGCGGACTGACGCCCCAGGCGTATGTCTTCGGCACGGACTTCTCGCGCGAGAGCGTGCGGCAGTCTCAGCAGGAGAACTACGACCGTGCGCTGCGCGACCTGGAGACGGAGTTCACCAAATACGCCAGCACGCAGCGTGCGACGACGGCTGATGAAGCAGCGGGCAATGCGCAGCGCGCCGCTGGCAGCGAACGACTGGTGGCGCGGCTGCGGGCCGTGCGCCCGACGGGCCGCGTGGTTCTGCAACTGGAGTCCGATGCGCGGCAACTGCCCTCGTTGACCGTTGAAGATGGCGATCGCTTGCTCATCCCGGCGAAGCCGACGACGGTGGGGGTGTTCGGAAGCGTCTTCAATTCGGGCAGTTTCCTCCTGCGCGATGGGGCGTCGGTAGACGACGTCATGAAGCTCGCGGGTGGCCCGACCCGTGGCGCCGACGCGGGCGGCGCCTTCGTGATCCGCGCCAACGGCACGGTCGTGAGCGCGCGCCAGTCGAGCAGTGGCTGGCTGGGCTTCGGCTCCGGCCTGGCGAGCCTGTCCGCACTGCCGGGAGACACGGTCTTCGTTCCGGAGGAAATGAACAAGACGACGTTCATCCAGGACGCGAAGGACTGGACGCAGATCCTGGCCAACTTCGGCTTGGGCATTGCAGCGTTGCAGACGATCAAGAACTGACGCCTGGTTGAGGAGAAATTTTCTGTGAGCACCCCACACCTGGCGACGGCGCCGGCCGGCGCGCCCGCCGGCAACGCGGGCTTCGGCCCCGTCGACCTGATCGCGATCCTCGCGCAACGCTGGAAGCTGCTGATCGGCGGCTCGGTCGGCGCGGGAGCCGTGATGCTGGGCATCTCGTTTTTGATGAGCCCGACCTTCACCGCGCAGACGGTGTTCCTGCCCCCTCAGCAGCAGCAGAGCGCCGCCACGGCGGCCATGGCCTCGCTCGGCGCACTGGCCGGCATCTCTGGCGGCTCACTGGGCGGCAAGACCCCCGCGGACCAGTACATCGCATTACTGCGCAGCGTCAACGTCGAGGAGCGTCTGGTTGAACGCTTCAAGCTCATGGAGCTCTATGAGGCCAAATACCGCTTCCTGGCGCGTCGCCGGCTGGAGCAGAGCACAACCATCTCGCTGGGCAAGAAGGACGGGCTGATAACGCTCGAAGTCGACGCACACGAGCCGAAGCTGGCGGCGGACATCGCCAACCAGTACGTCGCCGAACTCCGCCGCCTAATCGGCGAACTCGCGCTGACGGAGGCGCAGCAGCGCCGTGTCTTCTTCGAGACGGAACTCAAGCGCACGAACGAGCGCCTAGCACAGGCCCAGAAGACGCTGCAGTCGGGCGGCTTCAATGCCAACGCCATGAAGGCCGAGCCACGGACAGCCGCGGAAACCTACGCTCGCATCAAGGCCGAAGCCACCACCGCGGAGGTCCGCCTGCAGACGATGCGACGCACCCTTGCCGACACGTCGCCTGAGGTGCAGCAGCAGTTGACGATGCTGTCGGCTCTGCGCGGCCAATTGGCGCAGCTCGAGAGCAACGCAGCGGGCGCCAATGATTCAGACTATCTGGGCCGCTACCGCGAGTTCAAATACCAGGAGGCCCTGTTTGAGATGTATTCCAAGCAGTTCGAACTGGCTCGACTCGATGAAAGCCGGGAAGGCAGCGTGATCCAGGTGGTCGACGTGGCCACGCCACCGGAGTACAAGAGCAAGCCGAAGCGGGCGGCGCTGGCGCTCGGCGCAGCGGTCGGCACCTTCATCCTGCTGTCGATCTGGATTCTGGGGTCCTGGCTGCGTAGGGCGGGGCGCGCCACAGCCTGAAGGCGATTCGCCGGAGCCGATCCCTTCCGAAAGAGAACCGATCGCGAGCCGCCCATGCGCGCCGCGACTTCGCAGACAACCCGCAGAGCCGCGACGCACATCGTCGCGGCCTTGCCATAGCTCGACAACGCATGAACCCGAACGCAAAGATCTTCGTGACCGGTCACCGCGGCATGGTGGGCAGCGCGCTGGTCCGCCAATTGAATGCCGAGGGCTACCAGCGCATCATCACCCGCTCGCGCGACCAGCTCGATCTGTTGAGCCAGACCGCCGTCACCGAGTTCCTCGCCACCGAGCAGCCGGACTACGTCTTCATCGCCGCGGCGAAGGTCGGCGGCATCCAGGCCAACAACCAGTACCGCGCGGACTTCCTGTATCAGAACCTCATGATCGAGGCCAACCTGATCCATGGCGCACACCTGGCCGGCGTGCAGCGCCTCATGTTCCTCGGCTCGAGTTGCATCTACCCGCGCGACTGCGCTCAGCCGATCAAGGAGGAATACCTCCTCACCGGCCCGCTGGAGCAGACAAACGAGCCCTACGCGATCGCCAAGATCGCCGGCATCAAGCTGGCCGAGAGCTACAACCGCCAGTACGGCCGCGAGTACATCAGCGTGATGCCGACCAATTTGTACGGCCCCAACGACAACTACGACCTCGCCAACAGCCACGTGCTTCCAGCGCTGCTACGCAAGGCGCACGAGGCCAAGTTGCGCGGGGATTCGGAATACGTGGTCTGGGGTTCGGGCACACCACGGCGCGAGTTCCTGTATGTCGACGACCTCGCCGACGCCTGCGTCTACCTGATGAAGCAGGGCTATGCCGGCCCGTTGCTCAATGTCGGCACCGGCGAGGACGTGACGATCCGCGAGCTCGCGGAGACGGTCATGGACATCGTCGGCTTCGAGGGCCGCATCGTCTTCGACAGCACCAAGCCCGACGGTACGCCGCGCAAGCTCCTGGATGTCAGCAAGCTCGCCGCGCTCGGCTGGCGTGCCCGCACCTCGCTGCGCGACGGCATCCGTCTCGCCTACGACAGCGCTCCTTTCCGCGCCTGATCCACCTCATCCAGAGATCTCTCCATGTCGCAACGCAAAGTCGCCCTGATCACGGGCATCACGGGCCAGGACGGCGCCTACCTGGCGGAACTGCTGCTGGACAAGGGCTATGAAGTGCACGGCATCAAGCGCCGCGCCAGTCTGTTCAACACCGACCGCGTCGATCACCTGTATCAGGACCCGCACGTCAATAACCAGCGCTTCAAGCTGCACTACGGCGACCTGACCGACAGCACCAACCTGATCCGCATCATTCAACAGGTGCAGCCCGACGAGATCTACAACCTCGCCGCGATGAGCCACGTGGCCGTCAGCTTCGAGACGCCGGAGTACACCGCCAATGCTGACGGCATCGGCACGCTGCGCATCCTGGAAGCAATCCGCATTCTGGGCCTCGAGAAGAAGACCCGCTTTTACCAAGCCAGTACCTCCGAGTTGTATGGACTGGTGCAGGAGATCCCGCAGAAGGAAACCACGCCCTTCTACCCGCGCAGCCCCTATGCGGTGGCCAAGATGTATGCCTACTGGATCACGGTGAACTACCGCGAGGCCTACGGCATGTACGCCTGCAACGGCGTGCTGTTCAACCACGAGAGCCCGCTGCGCGGCGAGACCTTCGTGACTCGCAAGATCACCCGGGCAATCGCCCGCATTGCGCTTGGCCTGCAGGACTGCCTGTACCTGGGCAACATGAGCGCGCTGCGCGACTGGGGCCACGCCAAGGACTACGTCGAGATGCAGTGGATGATGCTGCAGCAGGACAAGCCCGAGGACTTCGTGATCGCCACCGGCGTGCAGTACTCGGTGCGCCAGTTCGTCGAGTTCGCCTGCAACGAACTGGGCATCGGCATCACGTTCTCCGGCGAAGGCGACCAGGAGATCGGCACCGTGACGAGCGTGGCCGACGCCGAACGCGCGTTCTGCAAGGTCGGTGACGTGATCGTCAAGGTCGACCCGCGCTACTACCGTCCGACGGAAGTCGAGACGCTGCTGGGCGACCCGACCAAGGCCAAGGAGAAGCTGGGCTGGACGCCCAAGACCACGCTGCGCGAGCTTGTTGCCGAGATGGTCGAGGCCGACTACCAGTCCGCCAAGCGCGACAGTCTGGTCAAGGCCGCCGGCTTCCAGGCCTACGACTACAACGAATGAACGCCCGCCGGCGTCCGAGGTGGTCGCCGGCGCGCACGATGCTTCGATGCTGAGGATCTTCCGATGAAAGCAGTGATTCTGGCCGGCGGCTTGGGTACCCGGCTGAGCGAGGAAACCGCCACGCGGCCAAAGCCCATGGTGGAGATCGGCGGCAAGCCAATCCTGTGGCACATCCTGAAGATGTATTCCCACCATGGCGTGAACGACTTCGTGATCTGCTGCGGATACAAGGGCTACGTCATCAAGGAGTACTTCGCCAACTATTTCCTTCACATGTCCGATGTCACCTTCGACATGCGTCACAACCGCATGGAAGTGCATCACAAGCGTGCCGAGCCCTGGAACGTCACGCTGGTGGACACCGGCGACGACTCCATGACCGGCGGACGCCTGCGGCGCGTGGCCGACTACGTGAAGGACGAAGAGGCGTTCTGCTTCACCTACGGCGACGGCGTGGGCGACATCGACATCTCCGCCACGATCGCATTCCACAAGTCGCACGGCAAAGCCGCCACGCTGACGGCGACCTATCCGCCCGGCCGCTTTGGCGCGCTGGACATCCGCCAGCACCAGGTCATGAGCTTCAAGGAGAAGCCCAAGGGCGACGGCGCAATGATCAACGGCGGCTTCTTCGTGCTGTCGCCCACGGTCCTCGACCACATCGAGGGCGACGCGACGACTTGGGAACAGGAGCCGCTGAACACCTTGGCCGAGACCGGCCAGTTGATGGCGTACGAGCACACCGGCTTCTGGCAGCCGATGGACACGCTGCGTGACAAGCATCTGCTGGAGTCCCTGTGGGCATCTGGCAATGCGCCCTGGAAGATGTGGTCATGAGCTCGACGCAACGGACCTCGCCGACCTTCTGGAAGGACAAGCGGGTCCTCCTGACCGGACACACCGGATTCAAGGGCAGTTGGCTCTCCCTGTGGCTGCAATCGATGAAGGCCGTGGTACGCGGCGTGTCGCTGAATCCGCCGACGGAGCCGGCGATGTTCAATGTCGCTCGCGTGGCCGAAGGCATGGAGCATCGCATCGCCGACATCCGGGACTTCACCGCGGTGAAAGCGCAGATGGAGGAGTTTCGGCCCGAGATCGTCCTGCACATGGCGGCCCAGCCCCTGGTGCGTCTCTCCTACCAGCAGCCGATTGAGACCTACGCGACCAACGTAATGGGCTCGGTACATGTCCTCGAGGCTGCCCGTCATGTGGGTTCGGTCAAGGCCATCGTCAACGTCACGACGGACAAGTGCTACGAGAACCGCGAGTGGGTGTGGGGCTATCGCGAGGACGAGCCCATGGGCGGCCACGATCCCTATTCCAACAGCAAGGGCTGCGTAGAACTGGTCGCCTCGGCCTACCGCAAGTCCTTCCTGAAGGAGGCTGGCATCGCCATGGCGACGGCCCGTGCGGGCAACGTGATCGGAGGCGGCGACTGGGCGCTGGACCGGCTGATCCCGGACATCCTGGGCGCGCTGCAATCGGGCAAGCCGGTGCTGATCCGCAACCCGCACGCGATCCGTCCCTGGCAGCATGTGCTGGAGCCACTGTCTGGCTACCTGCTGCTGGCCGAACGGCTGTACACGCATGGGCAGGCCGATGCCGAAGGCTGGAATTTCGGGCCGCGCGATGACGACACCCGCCCGGTGCATTGGATCGTTGAGCGCCTGTGCGATGCCTGGGGCGAGGGCGCGAGCTGGACCCTCCAGCCTGGCGACCACCCGCACGAGGCCAGCTTCCTGAAGCTGGACATCTCCAAGGCGCGACAGCGACTGCAATGGGCGCCGCGCTGGACGCTGGAGACCGCGCTGGCGCGCATCATCGACTGGCATCGCGCGTGGCTGTCGGAGCAGGACATGCGCGCCTGCACGCTGGCCCAGATCGAAGCCTTCCAGCGTGACGATTGATTCGAGACCAGGACCCGCAATGACACGACGCCTCCTTCTCACCGGCGCCAACGGATTTCTGGGGCGTGCGTTCCTGGGCGCCGCCGCGCCCGGCACCGAGATCGTTGCCCTGGGCGGCCGGAGGCAGGCCCCGGTACCGGGACTCGCGGTCGACCTCCGCGACAAGGACAGCGTGCGCGCGGCGGTGCGCGAGGTACGCCCCACCCACGTGTTGAATTTCGCCTCGCTGGGCGTGACGCGCGACCAGAGCACCTTATCGGACCTCCTGGCCGTCAACACAGTCGGCGCGCTCCATCTCGTGGACGCGCTGGTCGAGGAGGGTCTCGCCGCTCAGACCTTCCTGTTCGGCACGGCCTATGAATACGCGGATTCGATGCAGCGACTGAGCGAGTCGGCCACGTTGGAGCCGAAGTCGCCTTACGCGATCTCCAAGACGACGTTGTTCCACAGTCTGAAACAGTATGGCGACGCTTTGCCGCTGACCTTCCTTCGCCTGTTCAACGTCTTCGGCCCCGGGGAACCAGCGGAGCGGCTCATTCCGTTCATTGCCAGCAAGGCGCGCGCCGGCGAGGAGATCCCCCTGACCGGCGGCGAGCAACTGCGCGACTTCATGTTCGCACCTGACCTCATCGCTCTGCTGCACCGCCTAGTTGACGTCCCAGCCGACACGGCGTCGGGTCTGCGCACGCTCAACGTCGGAACGGGCGAGGGCATCAGCCTGAAAACGTTCATCGGCTACGTGGCCGCGGCGCTGGAACGCCAGGGGCTAGCACCGAAGCTAAGGTTCGGCGCCCTGCCCTACCGCACGCATGACCCGATGCGATGCGTGGCCGACAATGCTCTGCTGAGCACGCTGCTGGGCGAGCTGACCTTTACCGACCTCCAGATCGCCGTCGACAAGACCGTTCTGGCACTCCATGAGCACTGATCTCTATCAAATCATCGAGCGGCGAAAGCTGGTCGACGAACGCGGCTTCTTCCTGAAGACGATGACCGGCCTCGAGCCCGACTTGCCGGTCGAATTCGGTGAGATCTACGTGATTCGCGGCGATCAGGGCAAGGCGCGCGCGAACCACTACCACGATGTCGCCACGGAATGGTTCACCCTGCTGGAAGGCCAGGTGAAGCTGAACCTGCGCCACGTCGACACTGGGGAGTCGGCCTCGCTGCTGCTTAGCGACGATGTGCCACGCACGGTTCGGATCAACCCGCGGGTGGCGCACTCCCTGATCGGCGTCGATGGTCGCGACTACCTTCTGATGGCCTACACCGACCGACGCTATGACCCGGTCGACACCGTCGCCCATCCGCCGATCGAGCTGTGAAGCGTCGTCATGCGCCGGCACGCCCGCGACGCCTGCAGCGCGCCGCACACGCGCCCCTCTCATGAACGGGATCCGTCTCCCCGCCTTCCTCAAGCACCGGCCCGAAGCCCGGGCCTTTAGCTCGAACGTCGCCTGGCTCCTGGGGGACAAGCTGACGCGGTTCCTGGTCGCCATCTTCGTCAGCGCCTGGGTGGCCCGCTATCTCGGTCCGGAGCGCTACGGCGTCCTGGCCTATGCGATCGCCTTTATCTCCATGTTCCAGGCGGTGTCGCTGCTAGGCCTTGACAACTTGATCGTGCGCGACATCGCGGCCTCGCCTGCGCAGGCCGGCCGCGTCCTGGGGACGGCGCTGCGTCTGCGGCTCATCGCGGCGGGAATCTCCTATCTGGCGCTGGGCGCCTGGATCGTGCTGTTCCAGCGCGAGGACATGACGGTCTCGGTCGTTGTGCTCCTGGCCGGACTAGCGATCCTGTTCCAGGTGTCCGACGTGATCGACCTGTGGTTCCAGAGCCGGATCCAGAGCCGCCGTACTGTCGTCGCCAAGATCTCGTCCTACTTGGCGACGGCAGTGTTCAAGGTGCTGCTGATCCAGCTCGGCGCCAGTCTTCCGGCCTTCGCTGCGGCCAACGCCCTAGAGACCGGGCTCGCCGCCATCGCCCTTGTCATCGCCTATGCCGGCTACCGGACCGAACGGCGCTGGGAATGGGACGGCGCACTGGCGCGCGCACTGCTGGCACAGTCGTGGCCGCTGCTGCTGTCGGGCCTGTCGATCCTGCTGTACATGCGAGTCAGCATCGTGTTCCTCCGCGAGTCGGCCGGCACGGCCGAGGTGGGCTTCTATGGTGTCGCGGCCACGCTGTCGGAGATGTGGTATTTCATCCCGATGGCCCTGGGCAGCAGCATCGCGCCCATCGTCTCCCGCCAGCGGGCCGCCGGCAGCGACGCTCATCGCCGCACGCTGCTCAAGGCCTTCGCCGGGATGTGGGCGCTGTCACTTTCCGTGGTGGTCGTGAACATCCTGGGCGCACGGCTGTTCGTCGGTCTGCTCTACGGTCCACAGTACGCGGCCTCAGCACCGCTGCTGGCCCTGCACGCGCTGACCTTCATCCCCGTCTGCCTGGGTGTGATGCAGAGCGTCTGGCTGATCAACGAGGGCCGTTCGAGGCTCGCGCTCCACCAAGCACTGAGCGGCGCATTGACCGCCCTCGTCCTCAACCTGATCCTTACGCCGCGTTACGGCGCATACGGCGCGGCCATCGCTACCGTCGGCGCGCAATTCGTGCAAGCCTTTCTGGTCAACGCCCTGCTGGCCCCAGACCTGTTCCGCCTCCAGTGCGGATCGCTGCGCATTCTGAAGACGCTTCGTTCATGAATGGCCCGACGACACCAATACCGCCGACGCTGAGCATCTGCATCCCGACGCTCAATCGCTGCGCCCTCCTGTGCGCGGCGCTGCGTTCGATCTACGCCGCCGGCTGGGACCGCCGGCGCGTCGAGGTCTGCATTTCCGACAACGCCTCGGAAGAGGACTACGGCGCATTGCACGCCCTGCTGGCCGAAGCGCCTCCCGGGCTGAGCGTGCGTTATCTGAAGCAGCCCCGACGTCTGCCCATCGACGCCAGCATGTATGCCGTCCGCAACATGGCGAGCGGAGACTATCTCTACTTCCTTGGTGACGACGACCATTTCCTGGACGGCGAGGCATCGCGGCTGCTGACGCTGATCGACCAGGAGGCGCCCGACCTGGCCATCTTCAACGGCATCCTCATTGATGCGGAGGACCGGGTAGTTGGCAACCATTTCCAGCTGCCGCCTCGGACCTACAACGACGTCTTCCAAGCTTTCGACGACTTGCGGGACAAGGGTATGTTCGGCGCGGTGCTGGTGCGTTCGGCGCATCTGCAGGCGGCCCACTTTGAGGCGCTGTTCGGCACTGCGCACGGCTACGGCTGCTACTGGTTTTCACTGCTCGACGAGCGGCACCTTGGCGGACGGGCACCGAAGATCATGATCCCCGGCTTCGCGCTGGTCGCGTTGCGCATGGCGGCCAAGAGCTACAACTTGCTGGACGTGTATTACCGGCAGATCCCCTACGAGATCGCCGTCTATCGACGGCATCTGCCGGCGGGCCGCGCCCAGCGGGCAAACCTGCGCTTCGAGCGCGCCTTCCATCGCAAGATCGCATCGTTGCGCTTCCTCCTGCCTATGCGTGCCGCGGGGATGTCGATCCTCGACATCGAGGCGCTCTACCCGGCTTTCCACGACCGCCATGCGCTCAAGCTGAGGTGGGCGGATTGGCTGGTGCGTTCGGGCGCGTTTGCTCGGCTGAAGACGATCTACCGGCTGCTCCGCGGCAGGAGCACGCGTCCATCATGAGCGTACTGCGCGTCACCCACTATTCCGGCGACCGGCTCGGCGGGGCGGCCCGCGCGGCCTACCGCCTGCATCAGGCACTTGGGGGTCGGCAAGAGGCCTTCTCGCGCATGGTAGTAGCCGACAAGACCAACGACGACACGACCGTGCGCGGCGCCAGTCCCCGGCTGAGTTCGCGGCTCGCCGCAGTGCTCTCGCCCACGCTCGATGCGCTCCCGCTGCGGCTGGGCGCTCCGCCCGACGCCATGCCGCGATCGACCGGCTGGTCGGGTCGCATCGGGGCCGCCGCGATCAATGCGGAGCCGACGGACTTGGTGCATCTGCACTGGATTTGCGCGGGTTTCCTGTCCATCGAAACCATCGGTCGCATCCGCAAACCCGTTGTCTGGACCCTGCACGACATGTGGGCCTTCTGCGGCGCAGAGCACCTCGCCGAGGACGGCCCCGGGGCACGGTGGCGCCACGGCTACGACCCCGCCCTGACAACCGGCCGTTTCGACGTCGACCGTTGGACATGGCGGCGCAAACGGGCGCATTGGCGGACGCCGATGCGCATCGTCACGCCCAGCCGGTGGCTGGCGCAATGCGTGGCCGACAGCACGCTGATGGGCGCATGGCCCGTGTCGGTCATTCCCAATCCGCTGGACCTGTCCCGGTTCAAGCCGATGGACCGTGCGGCCGCGCGCCGACTGCTTAACCTGCCAGCCGAAAAGCTGTTGGTCCTATTCGGGGCCATCCGCGGCACCCAGCTCTCCTACAAGGGCTGGGACCTTCTGCAGCCCGCGCTGGCCAAGGTGGCCCGCGAACAGCCGGGCGTTGAGGCCGTGCTGTTTGGACAGAGCGAGCCGTCGGACCCTCCGCGGTTGGGGCTGCCGTTGCACTGGATGGGACATGTGTCCGACGACTTCACGCTGTCCGCGCTCTACAGCGCGGCCGACCTGCTGGTTGTGCCCTCGCGCCAGGAGTCTTTCGGGCAGACGGGCTCGGAAGCACAGGCCTGCGGCTGCCCGGTCGTCGCCTTCGACGCGACCGGACTGCGCGACGTGGTCGCCCACGGCGAGAGCGGCCTGCTGGCCCGCCCTTTCGACAGCGGGGACCTGGCCGACGCGATGCTTGCGGTACTCCGCGACGACGCGCGACGAGGCGTGATGTCCGTCCAGGCGCGCGCGCGCGCTGAACGTCTCTGGTCCTACGACGCCGTCGCACGACAATACCTGGATCTCTACCGCGACGCCGTCCCCCGGTAAGCGGCTCCTCGGACACGACCAGTCTCATGAACACTGCCACCGACGCACCGGCCCGCCCGGCCGCCTCGCCGCATCACGCCCCCGCCGGGGGCGATCGCCCGCTGATCACGATCGCCACGGTGGTGCGCAACGGCGCGGCAACGCTCGACGCCACGATCCGTAGCGTCGCCGCCCAGACCTTCGCGGACATGGAGTACATCGTCGTGGATGGCCGCTCCACCGATGGAACGCTGGACATCCTGCGGCGGCACGAGACGCACATCACCACCTGGGTCAGCGAGTCCGACAGGGGCATCTACGACGCGATGAACAAGGCCCTGGCGCTCGCCAGGGGACGCTGGCTGCTCTTTCTCGGCGCCGACGACACACTGACCGCACCGGACATCCTGGAACGCGTCGCCGCGCGCCTCGACGACGCCGACGCGGTCTTCTACGGGGACGTCATCCTGAAGTCCTCGGGCCGGGCCTATTGCGGCGAGATGAGTGCCTACCGGCTGATGCAGCAGAACATCTGTCACCAAGCGATCTTCTATCCCGCCGGAGTCTTCCGGTCCAAGCCCTACGACCTCGATGCCGGCCTGCTGGCCGACTACAAGTACAACATCGAGCTCTGGGGCGCGGGCGTGCCGTTCCGGCACATGCCGCTTGCTGTCTCCCTGTTCGAGGACGCCGGGGCGTCCAGCCGGCCCGACGAGAAGTTCGAGTCGATGCGACTGGCGCTGATCGACCGGCACCTCGGCTGGCCGTACGGCTTGGTCAAGCGCGTCCGCAACCTGCTGGTGAAGGTACGGAACCGGCTGACGCGCCCATGAGCCCGCTGCTCTACCTCGTCACCATCTCGGACCAGCTCGAGACCTATCTCGCGCTGCTCCTGCTCTTCGCCCCGCTGCACTACTGGCTGGCGCGACGACTCGCGGTCAACCTCTTCGACCCGCTGTTTCTGGTGATACTGGCCGACTGGTTCGGTTTCACACTGGTCAGCTTCATGTGGATCAACGGCGATATCCGCGCGGAGCACCTGCAGTACTACATGGCCTCGCAGGCGGCGCTGTACGCGGCGCTGTTATACGTGAAACGGATGAACGCCGGCCTTTGCGCGCCGGCCTTCAATCCGCCATACGCGCTCGTGAACTGGGTGGTCTTCTTTGCGTTGCTCGTGCACTTCTCGGCCACCGCGGTCAAGTGGGGGCTGACCGGCATCCCGCTGTTCAATGCCTCGCGGCTCGGCGCCTTCGCCGGCTCGGGAGGGCTCGGGATCATCGAACGCTTCGAGACAGGCGCCTTCTTCATACTTAGCTTTTCCGGCCTGCTGCTCTGGACGAAGTTCCGGTCGCGCGCGACCTGGATGACGCTGGGGGTCGTGGTCTGGCTGCTGGTGTACATCGCGTTCTCGGGATCCAAGGGCGCGCTGCTCAGCATCCTGCAGGTCTACTTCCTGGTCCGCGTGCTGGTCTCCTCCGACCGGTCTCAAACGAGCTTCATGGGAAGCCGGCTCGGTGGCATCGCGTTCGCCGCAGCCGCGGTGTTCTCCTTCATCGTCCTGGCCGTGCAGTCGCAAGGCGACTTCGAACAGGTGCTGGTGAACTTGGCATTCCGGCTGGTGAGCTTCGGCGACATCTACATCTACGCTTATGTCGACGACACGATGCGCTACATCCAAGGCGACAACCCAGTTGTCGGGCTGTTCGGGGGCGCGCTCAGTACCTTCCGCGTCATCCCGGGCGATTGGATTTACAAGAACATGGGGCTGCAGTTCACGGAGATCATCTTCCCCGGTCTGGACTACCTCGCGGGCCCGAATCCGCGCCACAACGTGTTCGGCTTCCACTTTTTCGGCTGGTGGGGCGTCGTGTATTCGGGCCTGCTGGGGCTGGCCGTGGGCTGGCTGCAAGCCCACGTCTACCAGCGCGCGCACCGCGGTTTCTTCGCGGGACTGACGGCCTTCCTGCTGTACTTCTCGCTGGTCAGCGTCAGTGGCGACTTCGACTACGCGCTGTCCACGCTGTCGAGCATCCTGCTCGCCTCGATCCTCGTGCTCATCCCGGCACATCTGTTCTATCTGGTGGGCCGCTCGGTCCGCCCGTCACGCGACCATGCACTCCGTTGACATCGCACTCGGCCTCTACAACGGCGAGACCTACCTGCCCGAATTGCTCGAGAGCCTGGAGCAGCAGACCTTCCAAGACTGGCGGCTCGTCGTCCGCGACGACGGCTCCACCGATGGATCCTTAGCCCTCGTGCGCCGCTGGTGCGAGCAGCGAGGACGGGCGTTGAAGGTCGTCGAAGATGGGCTGGGCAACTTGCGCGTGATCGGCAACTTCTCGGCCTGCCTGGCCGCAACCGATGCGCCCTATGCCATGCCGGCGGACCAGGACGATGTCTGGTTGCCCCACAAGGTCCAGGACGCCGTCACGGAGATGCGCCGGCTGGAAACGGAGTGCGGCAGTCAGACGCCCATCGCGGTCTACTGCGACCTTGAGGTCGTCGACGCGTCGCTCAGGCGGTTGCACCCCTCGTTCCTGGAGATGCAGGGACAGGGTTCGCGCCGGGTGCCCACATTGGCGCAACTGCTCACGCAGAATGTCGCCCCGGGCTGCTCAATGATCATTAATCGGTCGCTGCTCAAGATCGGCTTGCCGATCCCCGCCGAGGTCGCGATGCACGACTGGTGGCTGATGTTATTGGCGCGCGCGCTCGGTCGGGTGGCGCATCTGCGCAAGCCGGGCATCGCCTACCGGCAGCACGGTGGCAACCAAGTCGGTGCCCGGCGCGGCGGGCTGATGGACCTGCTGGGACAGGCCCGTCACGGACGAGCCGCCTACCGGTCGCGCCTTCGGCAGACTCGCACGCAGGCGGAGGCGCTGGCCCTGCGCCTGCCCGCGGACCATCCGCAACGCGCGCTCGTGCAGACCTATGCCTCGCTCGGTCAGTTGCCGAGGCCGCTGCGTCAGTGGCGCGCGTGGCGCGAAGGCTTCGACAAGGTGGGCTTGGTGCGCAATGTCGTCTTCTTTCTCCTGATGTGATCCACGCATGCAACTGACTGCCTCGCTAGTTCTCTACAACAACGCCCCGTCGCTGTTCGAGAAGGCCATTGGGTCCTTTCTCGCGGGGCACAGCGACGGCGTGCTGCACGTGGTGGACAACTCGCCCCAGCCCCTGAAGAGCGACTGGTTCCGACATGAGCGGGTGCGCTACCACCACGTGGGACGTAACCTCGGCTTCGGTGCTGGGCACAACTTGGCCATCCGCCAGCTTTCGGGCGATGGAGCGCACCTGCTGCTGAATCCCGACATCGAATTCGACCCCTGCGTGCTTCCCGTGCTGCTGAAAGCCTTGGCGGCGTCACCGCAGGTGTCCGCCCTGATGCCCCGCGTGCTTTATCCCGATGGCACGCCGCAACACCTATGCAAATTGCTGCCGACACCCGCCGACCTGTTCGCCCGTCGTTTCCTTCCCTCCCAGACTTGGCGGGAGCGCCTGAATCGCGGCTATGAATTGCGCGACCTGCCCCTTGACCGCCCGAGCAACGTGCCCAGCCTGTCGGGCTGCATGCTGCTGATCCGCTCGCGCGACCTGATCGCGATCAACGGGTTCGATGAGCGCTACTTCATGTACATGGAGGACGTCGACCTGGTGCGCCGGCTGGGGGACCGGGGAGAGACCCGCTTCGAACCCGAGGTGCATGTGACGCACGCCTATGCCAAGGGCTCGTATCGCAACAGCCGTCTACTGAAATACCACGTCGTGTCCGCGATCAAGTACTTCAACAAGTGGGGCTGGCTGATCGACCCCACACGCCGGCAGCGCAACCGCGCGGTACGGTGCCAACTGCCGGCCTGACACCCTAGGCCCTCGTGGATCGTCGGTATGCGTCAAGGCGCCCGCGCGCGGAGCGCGCTGACCAAGTCGAACAGTTGGTCGTTCGAACGATACGCCGACAGGTCGACCGGACGGCCTACAACCGCGACGATCAGCGGCACCGAGCTGTCCCGCAACAGCTCGGCGCCTGAACAGCGCGCCGCCGAATAGGTCCCGTTAGAGCACCATTCGCGCACCCGCAACGGGTGGTCGGAGGTGATGACGATCCGGGGCCCGGAACCGCCCGCGCGCGCCGCCAACTGCCGGGCGGATCGCGCCACGATCGCGGCCGCGTGGTCGACGCCGGCCGCATAGTGCTCGGCCAGGGAGGCCTCGGGCCCCGCCGCCGGCGGGTGCGGGACGGGGAGATGGGCAAATAGGACGCCGCCATCGCGCCAGAACGGCGCCTCCCAGTAAGACGATTCCACGCGACGGACCAAATCCAGCCAAGGCGTGTTCTGCGCCCGCAGGCAGGACGCCGCCAGCGGGATGTGCAGCCTTCGACCCAGCGCGCAGCCGACACGGCGGGTATCGCTGAACACGGATGGCGGCGCCTCGCGCCTGCACCAGCGTAGCCCTTGCATCGCGCAGTAGGGGTGGTAGAAGCCGACCACATCGATATCGGGCCAGCTCGCCTTCACATTTGAAAACTCCAGCAGATCGAGACCGCTGCATATCGCCGTCGGACCGCAGGGCCGCGCCTCCGAAAAGGGCCGTCGTAGCCACATGGCGGGAATCACCTTGGCCGTGGCATCGCCAACCGCCGTCACGGCGCGGCTTGAGACGACCAACCCCTGAGCCTCCAGGGCCCGGACCACGGGTCCCGAGGCCTTGAAGCTCAACTCATCCAGCAGGAGGACCAGCAACGGCCCACCGTCGTCGTTTTGCCGCGCCTGCGCAGCCAGGGAGGCGCCGGACCGATTGCCGATGTCTGGCCACGTGAGCTGATCGGAACGGAGGGTCACCGCGACCGGAGGCACGGCGACGAAGGCGATGGCCGCCACGGTCAGCGCCACCGGTCCCCGGGACGCGGCCCAGCGTGCCAGCGATTCGCCCCAGCGGTGGTCGCAGAACCCCAGGAGGGCCCAAACAGCCGCGGATGCGGCCAGCGCCTCGACGAAGTGGGTCAGCTTGGGGCCGTTCCCCGGCACCGTCCATAACCAGAGCCCCACTGCCAGCAGGAAGTGCCGGACCGGAAGACCCGTGCGGGGGCCGTCCGTTGAGCGCGGCCTGAATCGCCGTAAGGTCGCGGTGAGCAGCAGGTCGCCGGCCACCAGGAGCGGAAAGACCGCCAGCCATGCGAAATTGTCGACCTGCGCGAGCATGTCGTGATAACGGTCGCGCATGCCGACTTCCGCGAGCGCGGACAGCCAGACCAGGGCGGCCAGGATCTGCAGCCGATGCTTCATTTTCGGAAAGATCGGCGCCTCAGCGGGCCCGCCTCAGCAGGACCAACTCGCGGTGCCCGGAGGGCAGCGACACCCGCTCTTGTGCCACGAATCCGGCGTCGAGAAAGGCCTGCAACTGGACCTCCACCGCGGGGAACGCATCTTGGCGCCGCCGCTGCGCCCGCATAAGGACGATTTGGGGATCCGTCGGGTCGATCAGTTCGACCACTAGCGCGTCCCGCGTGCAGGATGCGGCGAAAGCAGCCACCATCGGCAGCGGGATGGCCGCCCCGATGACCAGGTGATGCAGCAGAGCCAGCATGAGCGTCATGTCGGCCCTGTTGCGCAGGCGCTCCGGCAGGCCGGCGTGTTCCACGCCGGCCCACCCATAGCCGCCGCGCAAGTCATCCATCGGCGCCACGACCCAGTGGATGCGGACGCTGTCCTGCTTCGCCCCTGTTTGCACGGCGCCGTGGTCGGCGTCTACCGCGATCACGCGCGCCCCGGTCGCCGCCGCCAAGCGCGAGAACTCGCCCGAGTTGCATCCGAAGTCCAGCACCCACCCCCGAGCCTGCATGGCCAACCACTGCGTCAGCCGCGTCCGCTTGGCCTCCAGGTCGAGCTCGCTGTAATGGCCGCGTTCGTCGGTGTAATGTGTCCAGGTGGTGGCGGGACCGGCGCTCCGGCGCGGATCCACGCCCCGCAACATCCAAGACAGCGATTGATTCAGCCCCTCGCGGAAGCGCCGGATCGCCGCCGGGTTGACATCCTCCGCTGTCGAGTCCCACCCGGTGACCGGCTCGACGGGTCCGGGAGCGGTGGGCGCCAAGGCAGAGGCACCGGCCATCAACGGCCAGTAGCGCCCAAGGAACCGGCTGGCCCCTAGCATGTCGCGCGCGACCTCATGCGGTACACCGTCCCGCCAGGCCTGGAAGGCCTTGTGGGCGCGCAGGCCGCGCTGCCGGGACAGCAGCAACGGCAGGATGAAGTGCCGCGCGAACTGCCCGGCCGCCCACCATCTGCGTTCCCTCAGAGGGTCGAAGGAGAGCAGGTCGCAGAACACGGGACGGCCGTCGTCAAAGATCACGTTCCAGGCGGACGCGTCCTTCAGGTCGTAGCCGGCTTCGACCGCCTCTTGCTGCAGGCGCAAGGTCAGCTCGGCCGCCTCGAACAACTGCAGATCACACCATTCCGTCGGCAAGCTGATAAAGGGCACGCGCCGCGCGACCACCCTGCGCTCGTCGACGATCTCGAAATCGACGATGTCGCCCCGCTCGCGCCAGCGCCGGGCCAGATCGGAACGAAGGAAATGGTGGGCACCCAAAGGCTCTCGGAGTTCTCGCATCACGCGATCCGCCTCCATCACCAGGCGAGCAGCCGGATCCCTCATTTGCGTTTGAAGCGCGCGATCAGGCGTTTCACCGACGCCAGCGGATTGCGCACGAACACGATCAGCGCACCGACCAGGGCGATCAACCCCTGCCAGATCAGCATGCCGGAGCCTGGGTCCACGTAGGCGTTTGCGCTCAAGGGCACACACAGGATCAGTGCCACCGCACTGAGATGTCGAGCATTCATGCAATCCCCTGACTTTTCACGCCAAGCTCGGCGCCGTCGCTTGTGTTTGAGAGGGGAGGATTTTCACATCATTGTCATTCCGCCCGGTGCGAGGCTCCGACGAATTCTGAACCGAGTACGTCGCGCAAGAGCCGGTGCGCCTCGGGATCGGCACGCGGCCCCGGCGTCCGGGCGGCGGCAAGCAAGCCCTCGACGCCAGTCCTGCTGGACGAATCGTCCAGTCGAGCCAACAACAGGCGGTCGAAAGGCGTGGGCAAGGTGCGGTCGCTGTCGCTGAGCAATTCCTCGTAGAGCTTCTCGCCAGGACGCAGGCCGGTGAAGGTGATCCGGATATCGGCTGCACCATGGCCAGACATCCGAATCATCGTCTTCGCCAGATCCACGATCCTCACCGGCTCCCCCATATCGAGCACGAACACCTGCCCCGACTCCCCGATAGCGCCGGCTTGAACCACCAGCCGCGCCGCTTCCGGAATCGTCATGAAGTACCGCGTGATCTCCGGATGCGTCACCGTCACCGGCCCGCCCTTCGCGATCTGCTCCTTGAACTTCGGAATCACGCTCCCGCTGGACCCGAGCACGTTCCCGAATCTCACCGCCATGAGCTTCGTCGCGTGCCCCTGCCCCGCCATGTGACTGATGACGAGTTCCGCCGCCCGCTTCGTCGCCCCCATCACATTCGTCGGATTCACCGCCTTGTCCGTCGAGATCAGCACAAACCGCTCGGCCCCTGATTCAGCCGCCGCCGTGCACGCGTGATACGTCCCCAGCGTGTTGTTCCTCAGCGCGGCCCACGCGTTCTCCTCCTCCATCAGCGGCACATGCTTGTAGGCCGCCGCATGGAACACGATCTGCGGCCGGTACTTCCCGAACGTGAACCGCAGGTGCTCCAGGTCCTTCACATCCCCGATCAGCCGCACCAGCGGGATATGCGGGAACTTCTCCGACAGCTCCTGCTCGATCCGGTACAGCGCGAACTCGCTCAGCTCGTACAGCACGATCCTCGACGGCCCGTACCGCGCCACCTGCCGGCACAGCTCCGAGCCGATCGACCCGCCCGCCCCGGTGATCAGCACCGTCTTGCCGCCGATGCACTCGCTGATGCCGCCCTCGTCGAGCTGCACCGGCTCGCGCCCCAGCAGGTCCTCGGGCTCGATGTCCCGCACCTGGTTCACCGCGCGGCCCGCCAGCAGCTCCTGGCTGCTCGGCACCGTCAGCACCGCCAGCCCCGTCTTGCCCGCCAGGTCCAGCGCGCGCCGGCGCTGCGCCGTCGTCGCCGCCGGCATCGCCACGATCACATGCGTGATGCCATGCATCTCCGCCAGCCGGCCCGCGTCCTCCAGGGTGCCGATCACCGGCACGCCGGCCACGCGCGCGCCGCGCTTCTCCGCCGCATCGTCCAGGTAGCCCACCACCACCCAGCCCTGCTGGTGCTGGATGCCCGCCACCAGCAGCCGGCCCGCGTCCCCGGCGCCCATCACCAGCGCCCGGCGCTGCTCCTGCGCGCTGCCGCTGATGCGGCTGCGCATGTGCTCGTAGAGCATGCGGTAGCCCATGCGCATCGTCGCCAGCGCCATCAGCGTGAACACCGGATGCAGCGCCAGCACCGCCCGCGGCACCTTGGTCAACTGCGCCATCAGCACCGCCACCGCCGCCACCAGGCCCGCGGTGATGCACACCGCCGCCAGCCGCTTGACCTCGCCGAAGCCGCTGAAGCGCCACATGCCCTTGGGCACGTGGAACAGCCGCAGCAGCACCCCGTACAGCGCGACGATGCCCAGCATCACCCAGTGGTCGTAACCCGGCCTGGCTTCGAACCAGCGCTCGAAGCCCAGCCGGAACAGATACGTCGCCTGCCAGGCCAGCGCCACCGCCACCATGTCGAGCGCGAGCGCCAGCGCCTCGCGGTAGGGCCGGATGCGCGTCAGGAAGGCATCGAGGGACAACCAGTTCATCGTGTTCTCTTGTTCCGTGCCCGGTGCCCGGTGCTCAGGCCTTGATCGCGCCCAGCGTCGCCAGGATCAACCGGATGTCGCCGCCCAGGCTGGCGTTGCGCACGTAGTCCGCCGCCAGGCGCAGCTTCATCGGCATGACCACCTCGACATACTCGCGCTCGGGATCCTCCGCCCGCGCCAGCAGCTCGCTCTCGTTGCGGAAGCTCAGCGAGGCCGGATCGGTGATCCCCGGCCGCACCGACAGCACCAGCTCGCGCAGCTCCGCCGGATACAGCGCCACGTAGCGCGGCACCTCGGGCCGCGGGCCCACCAGGCTCATCGCGCCGCGCAGCACGTCCCACAGCTGGGGCAGCTCGTCGACCTTGCTCGCGCGCAGCCAGCGTCCGCTGCGGGTGATGCGCGCGTCGTCGCCGATGGTGATCTGCGGGCCGAGCCGTGGCGCGTCCACGCGCATCGTGCGGAACTTGTGGATGCGGAAGGTCGCGCCGAAGCGCCCCACCCGCTCCTGCCGGAACATCACCGGCCCCGGCGAGTCCAGCTTGACCCACACCGCCACCGCCAGCAGCAGCGGGCTCAGCAGCAGCAGGCCGATGCCGGCGCAGACGATGTCGAAGAGTCGCTTGGCCATCGGCCGTCCCCGCTCCGTGTCCCGTCCGGTCCGCTCAGGCGCCCAGCGCGCGGCGCACCGCGGCGATCACGCGCTCGACCTGCTCGTCGGTCATCGCCGTGTACAGCGGGATCGTCACCGTGCGCTCGTAGGCCTTCTGCGACTCGGGGAACATCTCCGGCGTCAGGCCGTAGCGCTCCTTCCAGTACGGGTGCTGGTGCAGCGGCACGTAGTGCACGCTGCAGCCGATGCCCTGCTCGAACAGGCGCTCGATGAATTCGTCGCGGCCGATCGGCGCATCCTCGGTCAGGCGCAGCACGTAAAGGTGCCAGCTGTGGACGTCGCCCTCCGGCGCCTGCGGCGGCAGGATCAGCGGCAGGTCGGCCAGCGCCTCGAAGTAGCGCGCGGCGATCTGCTCGCGGCGCCGCTGGAAGGCCGGCAGCCGCTTGAGCTGGTGCAGGCCCATCGCCGCGGCGATGTCGGTCAGGTTGTACTTGAAGCCGGGCGCGACGATCTCGTAGTACCAGCTCGGCACCTTGGCGGTGAAGCGGTCGAAGGCGTCGCGGTTGATGCCGTGCAGCCGCATCACGCGGGCGCGCTTGGCCAGCTCCGCGTCGCGGGTCACCAGCATGCCGCCCTCGCCCGTGGTCATCGTCTTGTTGGCGTAGAAGCTGAACACCGTCGCATTGCTGCCCATCGTGCCGATCAACTCCTTCTCCAGCGTCGTGGGCAGCGCGTGCGCCGCGTCCTCGACGACCTTCAGCCCATGCCGGCGCGCGATGTCCAGCAGCGTCAGCATGTCCACCGCCAGGCCGGCGTAGTGGACCGGGATGATCGCCTTGGTGCGCGGCGTGATCGCGGCCTCGATCTGGTCGAGCGCGATGTTCATCGTCTTCGGATCGATGTCCACCAGCTTCACGTCCGCGCCCATGTAGCGCACCACCTCGGCGGTGGCGGTGAAGGTGTGCGTGGTGGTGATGACCTCGTCGCCAGGTCCGATGCCCAGCGCCTCGAGCGCCAGGTGCAGCCCCGCCGTCGCGGAGTTGACGGCGATGCACTCGATCTGCGGTTCGTTGAGGAACTCGGCGAAGGCCTGCTCGAAGCGCCTGGCCTTCGGGCCGGTCGTGATCCAGCCGCTCCGGAGCGTGTCGACGACTTCCGCGATCTCCTCGTCGCCCAGCTCGGGCAGCGCGAACGGCAGGAAGGGGAGCTTCTGGTCGGGGTTCTGGCTCATGGTGTCTTGGTGATCAGCGCCAGCACGTGGCTGCGCAGGAAGGGCATCGTGTTGAGGACGCGGTAGGCGCCGGGGTGCAGCCGGCAGGCGGCGCGCGCGATCGGGGGAGCCAGCGTGACGCGGCGCACCGTCGTCCGGCCCTCGGGGAACAGCGCGCGCACGCGCTTGAGCGGCACGCCCCGGACGTCGGGATTGCGCGGATTGTCGACGATGAAGTCGTACCAGAGCACCGCCCCGCCCGGCCGCAGCCAGCGCCACATCGCCTGCGCCAGGCGCTGCTGCAGCGCATCGTCCAGGATGGACGAGAACACCGTCGACTGCAGCACCAGGTCCTGGCTGCCCGGCTCGACCTCGGCCTGCGACGCATCGCCCGCCAGCAGCCGCACCTGCTGCGGCAACGCGGCGCGGGCCGCCTCCAGGCGCTCGGGCAGCAGCTCGATGCCGGTCAGATGCTGCGGCAGCAGGCCCAGCCGCAGCATGTCCATCAGGTTGCCGCCCGCGCCGCAGCCCACCTCGGTCATCCGCCAGCCGCTCACCGGCGCATCGGCCTCGGGCATCGCCGCGCGGTGCGCCGCCAGCAGCCGCAGCATCGCCGCCTGGCGCTCGTGCAGCATCTGCCAGACCTCGGGACGCAGCAGGCTGTAGCGCTCCAGGCCGGCCAGCCGCTGGTCGCGGCGGGCGTAGCGCTGGGCGATGGCCTCGAGTTCTCGGTCCTGGGTCATGGCAAAGGTCCTCGCGGCAGCTCAGGACACCGCGTCGATGAAGCGCTGCGCCAGCACCGGGTAGGTGTGATTCGCCAGCACGAACTCGCGACCGCGGCGCCCCATCTCGGCGCGCTCCCCGGCCGGCACCGCGGCCAGCGTCAGCAGGCCGTCGGCGACGGCCTTCGGGTCCTGCGGCGGCACCGTCAGCCCGGCGCCGGCCTCGGCCACCGGATCGTTGCCGGCCTCCACCGAGTGCAGCACCGGCCGCTGCGCCATCAGGTAGTCCATCAGCTTGTTGGGCGCGATGCCGAAGCGGTAGATCGGCGTGCGCTGCCAGCCGATGTAGGCGATGTCGAACCCCTTCAGCAGCGACGGGATCTGCGCCTTCGGGATCGCCGGGAACATCGCGACGTTCCCGATCGCCTCGTCGCGCACGCGCGCCTCGAGGTGCTCGCGCAGATGGCCGCCGCCGACCAGCACGACGCTCAGCGCCTTCGCGGCCGGGTCGGCGCGCTCCTTCAGCAGCTTCGCCGCGTCCAGCAGTACATCCAGGGCGTTGGGCTCGCCCATCGAGCCGGCATATCCGACGACGGTGCGACCGGCCGCGCGCTCGGCGTCCAGGTGCGCCTGGATCGCGGGCTCGAGCGGCTCGCCGTGCTCCGACCATTCATCCAGCGTGATGCCGTTGGGCACGATGTGCAGCTTCTTCAGGTCGAGCCCGTGCGCGGCCATGTGCGCGTGGACCTTGGGCAGCATCGAGACGACGACGTCGGCATCGCGGTAGGCGTCGTTCTCGGCCTTCTGGCAGAGCATCGCGAACGGGTGCCACTTCGACATGCCCGACAGCTCGATCGGCGACAGCGGCCACAGGTCGTGGACCTCGTAGACCAGCTTGGCCTTCGCGAGCTTGGCCACGCGGCGCGCCACCCACACGTCCATCGGATAGGTGCTGGAGGCGATGACCACGTCCGGCGCGAATTCGCGCGCCAGGATGTCGGCGTCCTTCCAGACCTGGCGGCAGAAGGACCAGATGTTCTTGACCCGGCCCATGCCGTTGCCCTGGTACTCGGGCGTGTCGTAGAAGAGGTAGTTCACGCCGCTCATCGCGGCCATGCCGGGCTCGGGCTGGGTCGTGCGCACGTGCGAGTAGGACGCGCCCAGGATCAGCGCCTGGTGCCCCGCCCGGACCCATTCGCGGGCCAGGTAGAACGGGCGGAACTCCATGCCGTGTTTCGGCGAGCCGGCGTAGTGGTTGATCAGCAGCAGCTTCATGGGGACGTCGGGGAAAGGCTCTCGCGGGTCGGGCGCCTCAGGCGCGTTGCAGGCGGTCGACGAAGCGGGCGACGGCGGGACCGAACATCGCATGCGCCGCCACCCAGGCGCGGTTGGCCGCGCCCAGTCGGTCGGCGTCGACCGCCTGGCCGGCCACGTCGGCCTGGCCGACCAGCATCCGCAGGCGGTCGGGCAGCGCGCCCAGGTCCTCGTCGTCCTTCAGGATCAGGCCATGGCGGCCGAGCAGCGTGTCGGGCTGCCCCAGCGCCAGGCTGCCGGCGGTGCCCAGCAGTTCGTGGTTGGCCGGCAGGTCGGACAGCAGCGGCAGGCACTCGTGCGCCATCGCCTCCAGCACCGACACCGACACTGAATCGCTCTCCGGCAGGCTCAGGAACCAGCGCGCCGGCGCATAGCGGCGCCCTTGCGAGGTGGCGTCCAGCCGCCCGGTGAACTCGACCCGCTCCGCCAGGCCCAGCGCGCGCACCTGCGCCTCCAGCGCGCCGCGCAGCGAGCCGTCGTTGGCGACGACCAGGCGCGCCTCGGGCTGCTTCGCCGCGATCGCGGCGAAGACCTCGATCACGCGGTGCGGGCGGTAGATCGGCTCCAGGCCGCGGTTGGCGTAGAACAGCCAGGGCTGCTTGCGCACGTTCTGCTTGGGCAGCTGCTCCAGGCCGAAGGGGAAGGTCATCACCTCGGCCGCGCCCAGCTCGCGCATGCGGGCGCTCATGAATTCGGAATCGGAGGTCGTCACCGCGCAGGCCTTGAGCACCTGCGTCGTCAGCCAGCGGTAGGCCCAGCCCTGGCCGGGCGCGACCAGGATGTCGCTGCCCCAGGCCGAGCCGGCGATCCGCGCGCGCAGCTTCCAGCCGCGGCGCGCGGCCCAGGCCAGCGTGCCGTGCGAGGTCAGGTAATGCGCATGCAGCCAGTCGGCATCGACCTTCTTGAGCCACGCCCCCAGCGCCGGCAGCTGCTTGAGCACCGCGATGTTGCCGCCGCCATGCGCGGGATCGGTGTTGAGCGCGAGGCGGCGGTCCTCGGGGATCAGGAAATGGAACTCGGGCGCGAAGCCGCGGGTGGACGCGGCCCACAGCTCGATTTCGCGGCGCTGCGACAGCGCGCGCGCCCATTTCAGCAGGTGGGGACTCTCGCCGTCCCCGATCAGGACCAGTCTCATGCAGGCACTCCATGGGCGACGGGCCGCGGCGCCGAGCCGCGCACCAGCCACGCCAGGTAGATCGCGAAATAGATCGGCAGCAGCACCGCGATGGCGCCGAGCGCCGTCGTCAGCGCGCCGCCGGCGCTCAGCACCAGCGCGACCGGCAGCACGTACAGCGCGTTGCCGACCAGACTGAAGGCCAGCGCGCCGCGCTGCCGGCCGGTGACCATCGGCGTGACGGTCAGCGGCGCGGCGATGAAATGCGCGGCGACGTAGGGCGCGATCCAGCGGCCGTACTCGCCCGCGGTGGTCCAGTCCTCGCCCAGCAGCCAGCCGAACAGCGCCGGGCCGACGGCGATCAGCACCGCCATGCCGGGCAGCGCGACCATCGCCAGCAGCCGGATGCCGCGCAGCAGGCGCGGACGCAGGTCGACGCCGCGTTGCCAGTCGCGGGCGAGCTCGCCCAGCAGCGCCTCGGACAGCGCGCCGCCGACCAGCGTCGCCGGCGCCTTCACCAGCCGCACCATCAGCGCGTAGTAGCCGGCCGTGGCGGCGTCGGCCCAGGCGGCGATCATCGCCAGCACCAGCGTCTCCTGCGCCGCGTTGACGAAGGCATGCGGGCTGTTGAGCAGCGGGAACTGCTTGTAGCGCCAGGCCAGCCGGCGCAGGTGGCGCCAATGCCAGGACTTGCCGGCCTGGTCCAGCCGCGTCGCGCGGCGCCAGCGCGCGCCGCGATGCAGCAGCCACAGCGGCGCCAGCAGCGCGGCCAGGCTCTGCGACAGCACCAGCGCCGCCACGCCGGCGAAGCCGCCCAGCGCCGCCAGCGCCTGGGCCGCGGCCATCACACCCTGCTGCAGCACGCGCGCCTGCGCGATCACGTCGATGCGGGCCTGGCGGTTGTTCCACAGGCTCAGCGCCTGCTGCATGCCGGCCAGCGCGACCACCGGCGCCAGCATCAGCAGCCACGGATCCAGTTGCGCGAGCGACACCCAGCGGCCGCCCAGCCGCGCATGCTGGGCCATCAGCAGGTGCCAGAGGCCGGCGCCGGCGGCCGTCAGCAGCCCCATGGCCAGGGCGATCCACAGCGCCAGCTGCAGCACCAGCGCCGCCTCGCCGTCGCGACGCGGCAGGACGATCGCGAATTCGTAGCGCGCGTTGGCGATGGTGGCGAGGTTGGCGGCCAGCGCGACGAACAGCGCCCAATGCCCGAGCGCCTCGGCGCCGTACCAGCGCGTCAGCAGCGGCGCGATCAGCATCGGGATCGCCTGCGTCAGCATGGACGCGCCGGCGAGCTGGGCGAAGCGGCGGCGGACGGTCATCGGAGCTGGCCTCCGTGACGCTCCGCGATCGCACGCACCGCAGCCCGCTGCGAGGCGCTCAGCCGCGCATGCAGGCCCAGCGGCAGGTTGAGCACGGTGCGGGCCGCGCGCTCGCCCTGCGGGCAGTCGCCCGCGGTGTAGCCGAAGCGGCGGCTGCCGCGCGGATGGACGACATCGTCGAACCAGGTGCCGCCGACGATGCCCGCCGCCTCGAGCGCCACCACGGCGGCGTCGCGGGACGCCGCATCGGGCAGCAGCAGCGGGTAGCGCAGCAGCACGGCGCCGGGCGCGCGCACCGGCCATTCCCAGCCCGGCAGATTCGTCAGCAACGCGTCGAAGTCCGCGGCCTGCGCGCGGCGCAGCGCATGGATCGCGTCGAAGCGACGCGCCTGCGTCCATCCGACCGCGGCGCTCAGCGGATGCAGGCCGGCGCGGTAGTCGGGCTGCGTGTCGCCGGCGACCTCGCTGTCGGGCGTCTTCGCCACCACGCCCAGCATCCGCGATGGCGCGCGCAGCAGCGCGGTCAGCGCGCTCAGCGCCGGGCGCGGCAGGCTCATCGTCAAGCGGTGCCAGCACAGCGTCAGCAGCTGCCGCAGGATGGTGCCGGTCGACGGCGCCCGCAGCGCCGGCAGGCGCGTCGCGAAGCGCTCCCGCGACGGCGGGTGATGGATGACCAGCGCGCCACCGATGCCGGTGGTCAGCGGCTTGGAGTACTCGAAGCTGAAGAAGGCCGCATGGCCCAGCGTGCCGACGGGACGGCCCACCGCGTCGGTGCTGCCCCAGGCGTGGGCCGCGTCCTCGACGAAGACGACGTCGGGGTGCTGCATGCGCAGCTCGTCCAGACCCTCGGTGACCAGGCCGAAGTTGTGCGGCACCACGACCAGCCGGGTCTCGTCGCTGATGGCGTCGGAGATCGCATCGGGCGTGGGATTGAAGTCGTCGCGCGCGATGTCGACGTAGCGGACCGCCAGCCCCAGATGCATGAAGACATTGGGCACGACCACGCAGGTGTAGCCCGGCAGCAGCACTTCCGAGCCGGGCGGCAGATCCAGCGACGCGGTGAAGGCGTGCAGCGCCGCGCGGCCGCTGCCGAACAGGCGCACCTCGCCGTCGACCGCCGGGTCCAGGCCCAGGCTGCGCGCGAAGGCGACGCGGAAGTCCTCGAGGCTGGCGGTGCCGCGCCGCAGCCAGTGCCACAGCGCCGCCGGCAGGTCGCGCCAGCGCAGCGCGCCGGCGACATGACCCTTCATGAGGACGACGACGGCGGACGCGCGCCGTCGACCCGGTGGAGCGGCCGGGCCGGCACGCCGCCGTAGACCCAGCCGCCGGGGAGGTGGCCGCGCACCACGGCGTGCGCGGCGACCACCGCGCCGTCCTCGATCACGCTGCCGGGCAGCACCGTCACGCGGGCGCCGAGGAACACGTTGCTGCCGATACGGATGTCGGCGCGCTGGTAGTGCTCGCGGAAGAGGCCGGTGGCGGTGACCGCGTTGGACTCGCAGAACAGCATCAGGCCGGGACCGATGGCGACGTCGTCGCCGATGGTGAGCCGCTGCTGGCCGATCAGCAGGTAGCCGCCCGGCGCGATGTGGCTGCGCACGCCGATGCGGAAACTGCCGGGGCCGCTGGCCAGCAGCTGGACGTCGCGGTACAGGATGGATCCCGCGCCGAGCGCGCTGCCCGCGCCGCAGCGCACCCGCGCGCCGGGATGGATCTGGGCCCGTGTGCCGACGCGCAGCCCCAGGCACGCCGCGACGCGCGCGCGGATCCGCGCGCGCACCGCATCCAGCGTGTAGCCCAGCAGCATCGCGTTGGTGGCCTTGTCCAGGGGTTGATCGGAAGGGATGAGATCGGTGACGGCCCGGGCGCGCGCGGCGCTCAGGCCAGCGCGGCGCGCAGCGCGGCGACGACCTCGTCCTGCTGGGCCTCGGTGAGGTCGGCGCTCATCGGCAGGCTCATCACGCGCCGCGCCGCGGCCTCGGCATGCGTCAGCGGCGTCGCGATGCGGCAGCGCTGCTCGTAGGCGGGCTGGCGGTGCAGCGGCTTGGGATAGTGGATCGCGGTCGGGATGCCGGCCTGCTTGAGCGCCTGGACCACCGCCTCGCGCTCGTCCACCTGCACGGTGAACTGCGCCCAGACGCAATCGCGGTCCTCGCGCACGGCCAGGCGCTGCAGCGGCAGCTCGCCGATCAGCTGCTGGTAGCGCTCGCCGATGGCCAGGCGCCGCTCGATCTCCCAGTCGAAGCGTTCCAGCTTGCCCAGCACCACCGCGCACTGCAGGGTGTCCATGCGCCCGCCGACGCCCACCCGCGTGTGCGTGTAGCGCTGGCTCTGGCCGTGGACGCGGATTTCGCGCGCGGCCTGCGCCAGCGCGTCGTCGTCGGTGAACAGCGCGCCGCCGTCGCCGTAGCAGCCCAGCGGCTTGCTCGGGAAGAAGCTGGTCGCGCCCCAGGTCGAGAGGCCGCAGCTCCTGCGGCCCTTGTACGTCGCGCCGAAGCTCTGCGCCGCGTCCTCGATGACCGGGATGTTCCCGTGCCGCGCCGCGATCGCGTTGATCGCGTCCATGTCGCACACCTGGCCGTACAGGCTGACCGGCATGATCGCCTTCGTGCGCGGCGTGATGGCGGCCTCGATCAGCGCGGCGTCCAGGTTGCAGCTGTCCGGCTCGATGTCGACGAACACCGGCACGCCGCCCAGCAGCACGATGGTCTCGGCCGTCGCGGCGAAGGTGAAGGGCGTGGTGATGACTTCGTCGCCGGGCTGCAGGTCCAGCGCCATCAGCGCGATCAGCAGCGCCTCGGTGCCGCTGGCCACGGTGATGCAGTGGCGCGTGCCGGCGTAGGCGGCCAGGGCCGTTTCCAGCTCCTGGACCTCGGGGCCCATGATGTACTGGCCGTGGTCGAGCACACGCTGGATGCGCGCGTCGATGGTGGTCTTCAGGGCGGCGTACTGCGCCTTGAGGTCGATGAAGGGAAGGCTCATGCCTGGGGCTCCGTGGGATCCACCAGGCGCAGCGCCCGGCCGTTGAGTTCGTAGAGATCGCCGCTCGCCGGACAGGCCGCGCGGCCCTGGCCTTCCACGGGCAGGTCCAGCTTCTCGCCATGGCGGCTCATCCAGCCGATCTGGCGCGCCGGCACGCCCACCATCAGCGCATACGGCGTCACGTCGCCCTTGACGACCGCGCCGGCGCCGATGAAAGCGTACTCGCCGATCGTCGCGCCGCAGACGACGGTGCAGTTGGCGCCCAGCGTCGCGCCGCGCTTCACCAGCGTGTGGCGGTATTCGTTCTTGCGCGGCACCGCCGAGCGCGGGTTGTACACATTGGTGAAGACCATCGACGGGCCGCAGAAGACGTCGTCCTCCAGCGTCACCGCGTCATAGACCGACACGTTGTTCTGGATCTTCACGTTGCGGCCGATGGCCACGTCGTTGCCGACATAGACGCCCTGCCCCAGCGAGCAGCCCTCGCCGATGCGCGCGCCGGCGCAGACATGGCTGAAGTGCCAGACCTTGGTGCCGTCGCCGAGCTGCGCGCCGTCGTCGACGATGGCGCTGTCGTGCTTCCACCAGCCCATGTCAGAACACCAGCGGCAGGCCGACGCGCTGGCCGTCGCGCGCGCTGCGGTAGGCGGCGATCAGCAGCTCCAGCGAGCGCAGGCCCTCGTAGCCGTCGACCTGCGCCTGCGCCTCGCCGCGCAGCGTCTGGATGACGTTGTCGTAGTAGGCCGCGTGGCCGAAGCCGTAGACGCTGGCGGTCTCGTAGCTGGCGTTCTTCACCAGTTCGTCGTCGGGGTGGGGCGTGTCGAAGGCCCAGTGCTCGATCTTGTTGACCGCCGTGCCGCCGATCTTGACCGTGCCCTTCTCGCCCAGGATCGTGATCGAGCCTTCCAGGTTCTGCGGATAAGTCAGCATCGTCACGTTGATGCTGGCCAGGCCGCCGTGGCGCAGGCGCAGCGCCAGCACGCCGGTGTCCTCGGCCTCGATGTCGCGGTCCAGCGTGGCCGTGTAGGCATGCACGTTGTCGACCGGGCCGACCAGCCAGTCCAGCAGGTCCACGTAGTGGCTGGCCTGGTTCATGAAGGCGCCGCCGTCCATGTCCCAGCGGCCGCGCCAGCGGGCGGCGTCGTAATAGCTCTGCGGGCGGGTCCAGAACACGTTGACCGTGCTCATGAAGATGCGGCCGAAGCGGCCCTGGTCCAGCGCCTGCTTGACCAGCTGCACCGTCGCGTTGAGGCGGTTCTGCTTGACGACGAAGAGCTTGACCCCGGCGTCGCGGCAGGCCCGGACCATGGCCTGGCCTTCCTCGAACTTGGTCGCCATCGGCTTCTCGCTGAGCACGTGGCGGCCGGCCTGGGCGCAGGCGATGGCCTGCTGCGCGTGCAGGCCGCTGGGCGTGGACAGGACGATCAGGTCGGCGTCCGAGCCCGCCAGCAGCGCGTCCAGCGAGGCGAAACCGCGCTCCGGCGGCAGGCCGGTCTGGGTCAGCGCGGCCTGGACGGCCTCGGGGCGGGTGTCGCAGACGGCGACCAGTTCGGCGCGACCCGCGTGGCGGGTCAGCGCCTCGACGTGGTTCTTCGAGATGCGGCCGCAACCGACGAGGGCGACACGGACCGGGCGGTCCAGGATGGGGAACTGAGGCATGGCGCGCGATTTTAAGAGCCTAAAATCGCGCCCAGCTTTTTCCAGGTCCACGATGAGCCAGCCCCAAGCCCCCCACACCGGCGCCGACCAAGCGGCGCCCGCGCAAGACGACAACAAGCTGATCGCCGAACGCCGCGAGAAACTCGCCGCCATCCGCGAGAAGGCCAAAGCCCGGGGCGTCGCGGCCTTCCCCAACGACTTCAAACCCCAGCACCGCGCCCAGCCGCTGCAGGCGCAGTACGGCGAGCTCGCCAATGAGGAGCTCGAGCCGCAGGCGGTCGCCGTGACGGTGGCCGGCCGCATGATGCTCAAGCGCATCATGGGCAAGGCCAGCTTCGCCACGCTGCAGGACGCCACCGGTGCGATCCAGCTGTTCCTCTCGAAGGACGCGCTGGGCGAGGAGGTCTACAACGACTTCAAGCACTTCGACCTGGGCGACATCCTGGGCGCCGAGGGCACGCTCTTCCGCACCCGCACCGGCGAGCTGTCGGTCAAGGTCACGACGCTGCGGCTGCTGACCAAGTCGCTGCGCCCGCTGCCGGACAAGTTCCACGGCATGGCCGACCAGGAGCAGAAGTACCGCCAGCGCTATGCCGACCTGATCTCCGACGGCAAGGCGCGCGAGCGCTTCGTGGCGCGCTCCAAGGCGGTGTCGTCGATCCGCTCGTACATGGTGGAGAACGGCTTCCTGGAGGTCGAGACGCCGATGCTGCACCCGATCCCGGGCGGCGCGAACGCCAAGCCCTTCATCACGCATCACAACGCGCTGGACCAGGAGATGTACCTGCGCATCGCGCCGGAGCTCTACCTGAAGCGCCTGGTGGTGGGCGGGTTCGAGCGCGTGTTCGAGATCAACCGCAACTTCCGCAACGAGGGGATCAGCGTCCGGCACAACCCCGAGTTCACGATGATGGAGTTCTACGCGGCCTACTGGACCCACCAGGAGGTCATGAGCTTCACCGAGGAAGTGATCCGCCACGCAGCGCGCGCCGCGACCGGCAGCGCGGTGGTGAGCTACGCCGGCAAGCCGGTGGATCTGGAGAAGCCGTTCACGCGGCTGTCGGTGCGCCAGTCGCTGATCGTGCACGCCGGCGTGAGCGAGGCCGAGGCCGATGACGCCCAGGTGCTGCGCGCCAGGCTGAAGGCGCTGGGCGAAGAGGCGCCGGCGCACTGGGGACTGTCGGCGCTGCAGTTCGCGCTGTTCGAGGCGGCGGTGGAGGAGAAGCTCTGGGAGCCGACCTTCATCGTCGACTACCCGGTGGAGGTCTCACCGCTGGCGCGCGCCTCGGACGCGGATCCGACGATCACCGAGCGCTTCGAGCTGTTCATCACCGGTCGCGAGTACGCCAACGGCTTCTCCGAGTTGAACGACGCCGAGGACCAGGCCGCGCGCTTCCAGGCGCAGGTCGCCAACAAGGACGCCGGCGACGAGGAGGCGATGTTCTTCGACGCGGACTTCATCCGCGCGCTGGAGTACGGCATGCCCCCCACCGGCGGCTGCGGCATCGGCATCGACCGGCTGATGATGCTGATCACCGACAGCCCGTCGATCCGCGACGTGATCCTGTTCCCGGCGCTGCGGCGCGAGGGGTGAGCGAAGGCGGACGGCTGCTGGCCCTCACCCCTGCCCTCTCCCGCAAGCGGGAGAGGGAGTAAGAAAAGAAGGCCCCAAAGCAGAAAGGGACACCGTGAGGTGTCCCTTTTCCTTTTGGCCTCCCCCTGGCCGGCCGGTGCGCCCGGCAGTGTCGAGGGGGAAGCGGCACGCCTTACTTGGCGGCGTTGCCTTCGTTCGACGCGCCCTTCTTGGCGGCGGTCTTCTGGGCGGAGGCCTTGGCGGCCAGTTGGGTGGCCGTCGGGGCGTTGATGCCGTTGTTCAGGGCACCGACGCCAGCCTGCTCGGCGCTCAGCGCGGCGACTTCGCCGGAATCGCGGGCGGCTTGCAGTTCGGCGATGACTTCGGCACGGGTCTTTTCCACCGGTTCGGCGGCGAAGGTGGCGCTGGCGCTCAGGAAAGCGGCGGCGATCAGGGCGGTCTTGGTCAGCGTGTTCATGGCGGTTCCTATCGGTTCGTGGCACCGGACTCCGCACTCCGCGTCGTCCATGGGCTGAACTCTAGGCGCCAGACCTCAGGGGAAACACTAGGTATTCTGGAAAGATCCATTCAAGGATCGTCAACAATCCTGCGCTGGTGTGCGAACCGTACACCGATCGGGATCAAGGATTGTTTCAATCGGGGTCCGCAATGATGGGGACCCTCCACGGCCGATTGGGGGAAGAAGCGCACCGCTGCCGGTATGTCCCCCTCTCCCGCTTGCTTGCGGGAGAGGGAAGGGGTGAGGGCCAGCAGCCTGTGCAAGCCCTTCCCCTTCAGCTGTGCTTGAAGACCGGCGCCCGCTTGGCCAGGAAAGCTTCCATGCCCTCGCGCTGATCGTCGCTGCCGAACAGCGCATGGAAGTGGCGGCGCTCGATCGCGACGCCTTCCTTCAGCCCCCCCTGGTAGGCCAGGTTCACCAGCTCCTTGATCAGCATCGTCGACGGCCCGCTGAAGCCGTTGATCGTCTCCGCCGCCGTCAGCGCCTCGGCCATCAGCTGCTCGGCGGGCACGACGCGCGACACCAGCCCGGCGCGCTCCGCCTCGGCCGCGTCCATCATCCGCGCGGTCAGCAGCATGTCCATGGCCTTGCTCTTGCTGACGGCGCGCGGCAGGCGCTGCGTGCCGCCGGCGCCCGGGATGATGCCCAGCTTGATCTCCGGCTGGCCGAAGCGCGCCGTGTCCGCCGCGATGATGAAGTCGCACATCATCGCCAGCTCGCAGCCGCCGCCCAGCGCGAAGCCCGCCACCGCGCCGATCACCGGCTTGCGCACCTGCAGGATGGTCTCCCAGTTCTTAGAGATCAGCCCGCTCTTGAACGCCGACATGAAGGTGTGCGGCGCCATCGTCGGGATGTCCGCACCCGCGGCGAAGGCGCGCTCGCTGCCGGTCAACACGATGCAGCCGATGCCGTCGTCCGCGTCGAAGGCCAGCAGCGCGCGGCCCAGCTCGTCCATCAGCGGATCGCTCAGCGCGTTCAGCTGCTTGGGGCGATGCAGCCGGATCACGCCGGTCTTGCGGTCGCCGGTGCCGGCCACCTCGACCAGAATGTTCTCGAACGCGACGCCGGTCAGGGCTTGAATCATGGAGGTCTCCTTCAACTTGGAATGGCGGCAACTATAGGGCGCTGGTCCGGGAGCGCGCCTTCACCGACCCGCCGTGGACGCCGCCTCCACCGCGGCGCTGGCGGCGGGCGCGGCCGTCGCGGGAGCCAAGGCCTGCTTCGGCGGCGCCTTCAGCACCAGGTCGATGTGCGTGCGCGGGTCCTTCGCGCGGTTCTGCCAGAGTCGCACCCGCACCGGCAGGTACTGCAGCGACGGCGCCAGCCAGAACTCGGCCTGCATGTCGCCGCGGGTGTCGTCCATGTCCGAGTCCACATGCCAGGCCGGGATCGGCCCCAGCGGCGTCGCGACCTCCTCCAGGCCGGTCACCCGGTAACGCCACAGGTGGAGATTGCGCGGCAGCGCCAGCGACTGCTGGATCAACAGGTCGCCCTGCGCCGCCTGCCGGCCGGTGAGGAACAGCCAGGTGAACTGCACGAACTGGCTGGCCGCGTCCTGCGTGCCATCGGGCATCGGTTCCCGGCGGCCGTCGGCCATGCGCACGCCGCCGTCCTCGAAGCGCAGCGTCAGTTGCCGGTTGCCGCCGGCCAGTCCGCCGGTGACCTCGTCGAAGCGCCGCGGCAGCAGGCCCAGCGGCGTGATCTCGCCGTCGCTGCTCAGCCGGCGCGACATCAGCGGCGCGATCCTCGGGCCGATCCAGGCCTCGAGGTGGACCTGGTAATGCGAGCCGTCCCGCAGCCATTGCACGCGCGCGTCGCCGTGGACCGCGCCGCGGTAGTCGCCGGTCAGGCGGTAGTCGAGTTCGGTCGACAGCGGCCACTCGATGCCGGGCGTCCACTCGCCGACCGCATCGGACACCGCCAGGGCCGGCGGCATCGCCAGGGCCTGCAGCTCCGGCGGCGGCTCGCTGGCGACGGGATCGGGCGGCAGCGGCGCCGGGCCCTCGCCCAGCGAGGGAATGGACGGGACGATCCGTCGGGGCGTGCCCGGCGGGCCGGCCTTCTCCGGGGTGGCCGGCGGCGGCGGCGCGGCCGGTTTCAGTTCCTGGACGAAGACCGCTTCGATCCGGTCCGGCTCCGGCGTGTCCGGCATCCAGCGCTCGTGGAGCTCGCGGGCGCCGCTCAGCAGCCAGAGGTGGGCGGCCAGCACGGCCGCCGTCAGCCCGCCCAGCGCGGCGGTGCCGCGGCGCAGGCGCGGCCCTCTGCCGACGTCGCCGGAAGCGGCGTTCAGCCGCCCAGCCATGCGCGCCGCAGGCTTTGCGCCCGTGCCGGCGCCTTCTCCAGCAGGCCCAGGCAGACCGGCCGCGCGGCGCTGTCCTGCGTGGGCAGCGTCAGGGCGAGCGACAGCATGCGCTGGTCGCGCGCCACCAGCAGCTCCAGGCGCTGCGGATCGACGTGGTTGAGCGTCAGCGGCAGGTCATCGAGCTTGCGCACGCGCCAGTCGTTGCAGGCGACGATCTCGTCCCCGGCGCTCAGCCCGGCGGCCAGCGCGGCGCTGTCCAGCAGCACCTGCTTGACCGTCACGACGCCGTCGCTCTCCGACACCCGCAGCCCGAGCCGCTGCGCCAGCGTCGGCTTGTCCAGGCACCAGCGCACGCCCATGCGCTCGAGCAGTTGCGGCAGCGGCAGGTCGTCGGTGCCATGCACCCAGGTCGACAGCGTCTGCGCGATCGCCTCGCCGCCCAGGTCCGCGAGCTTGCCCAGGATGCGCGCCTCGTCGACCGGACCGCCGCCGGTGTCCTTCCACAGGCCGCGCATCAGGTCGTCCAGCGACGCCGGCTTGTCGCTCTTCTCCGCGCCGCGCAGCGACAGGTCCAGCGCCAGCGCCACCATCGCGCCCTTGGCGTAGTAGCTGACCACCGCGTTGGGCGTGTTCTCGTCCTGGCGGTAGTACTTGGTCCAGGCCTCGAAGCTGGAGCGCGCCACGCTGTGGTGCTTGCGCCCCGGCGCGCCCAGCACCTGGGTGAAGGTCTGCGCGATCAGCTTCAGGTAGCGGGCCTCGTCGATCAGGCCGGTGCGCACCAGGAAGAGGTCGTCGTAATAGGAGGTGAAGCCCTCGAAGAACCACAGCAGCTCGGTGTAGTTCTCCTGCTCGTAGTCGTAGCGCTCGAACACGTCGGGGCGCAGCCGCTTGACGTTCCAGGTGTGGAAGTACTCGTGGCTGATCAGGCCCAGCAGCTTGACGTAGCCGTCGGACACCTCGACCTGCCCCAGCCGCGGCAGGTCGCGCCGCGAGGCGATCAGCGCGGTGCTGGCGCGGTGCTCCAGGCCGCCGTAGCCGTCGTCGGTGCAGTTGAGCAGGAAGACGTAGCGCGACATCGGCGGCTTGCCCTTGCCGCAGTGCCAGAAGGCGATCTGGGCCTCGCAGAGCTTCTGCGCATCGCGCAGCAGCCGCTCGCCGTCGAAAACGGGCAGCGCGCCGGCGACGACGAACTCATGCGGCACGCCGCCGGCGATGAACTCGCCGCGCCAGAACGGTCCCAGTTCGAAGGGGTGGTCGGCCAGTTCGTCGTAGTCGGCGGCCTCGAACTGCAGCGGCGCGCCCTCGATGGGCGTCATCGCCGTCGCGACCTCCCAGCCCGCCGGCAGGCCGCTCAGCTCGACGCGGTGCGGCAGCTGGTCCTTGCCATGCGCGCGCAGGCACAGGCTGGTCGCGTTGAAGAAGCCGCGATGCGCGTCCAGGAAGGCGGCGCGCACCGAGGTGTCGAAGGCGTACACCGGGTAGCTGACGACCAGCGCGCCACGGCCGGCGCAGTCGAATTCCCAGCGGTTCTTCGCGGTCTGCGTGACGAGGACCTCGCGGTTGCCCTGACGCGCGCTGACGGCGCCGAGGTGGCGGGAGAACTCTCGCACCAGATAGCTGCCCGGAATCCAGACCGGCAGGCTGAGGGCCTGGCGCGGCTCGGGCGCCGGCACGGTGAGGGTGACCTCGAAACGGTGCGCATGCGGGTCGGCGACGGCGATGCGGTAGTGGATCGTGGGGCTTGCGGTCATGGGAACAGCCTACCAAGCCTGGGCCCGCCGCGACATGCGGCTGGGCGGTTCTCGTTCAGGCGCCGCTCAGGGTTTTCAGGTGCCCTGCGCGGCGATGAAGCAGCTCAGCGCGGCGATCGCGCTCAGCCGGAAACGCAGCGTCAGCCAGGCCGACGCGCCCAGCGAGGGATAGAGCTTGCGGTCGGCGACATAACAGCCGATCAGCAGGAAGCCCTCGATCACCAGCCCGGCGTAGGGCGGCATCGTCGAGGCGATCCAGGCCAGCAGCGCCGGCACCACGCCCCAGATGAAGGGCGCCGGCGACGGGATGGTCTGGCGGAAGCCCAGACCCCAGTGGATGGCGCCGAGGAAGCTGATCACGATGGCCGCGTAACGCGACAGGCCGTCGGTGACGTAGGGATGGGCGTCCGCGCGCACCAGCCAGACCAGCGCCGCGCCCAGGACGAAGGGGATGAGCCCGGCGTAGCCGAGCCGCAAGGCGATCGGGTTGACGGCGGCCGAGCCGGCGTGGGCCGGGGCGGTGTGGGCGGTGCGGTCGTTCATCGGATCAGGATTTCTTCGGGGTCTTGTCGGCCTTGTCCGGGGCCTGGACGGCCTGCAGGCGCTTCTCGAGCTGCTGCGGGCTGAGCGCGCCCGGCGCGCGGGTGCCGTCCTCGAAGAGGATCGCCGGCGTGCCGGTCACGCGGATCTTCTGGCTCAGCGCCAGGTTGCGGTCGATCGCGGCGACGTCGCACGCGGCCTCGGCCTTGGGCAGCGCGTAGCCGTCGATCATCCAGTTGCGCCAGGCCAGCGTGTTGTCCTTGGCGCACCAGGCGGCCCGCGACTTCTCGGGCGAGTCGCCGCCCAGGATCGGGATCACGAAGGTGTAGACGGTGATGTTGTCCACCTCCTGCAGCGACTTCTCGAAGCGCTTGCAGTAGCCGCAGTTCGGATCGGCGAAGACGGCGATGCGGCGCTTGCCGTCGCCCTTCTTCCAGACGATCGCGTCCTTGAGCGGCAGCGTGGCGAAGTCGACCGACGAGAGCTTCTCCAGGCGCTCCTGCGTCACGTTGCGGCGGTTCTTGAGGTCGAGGATGTCGCCCTCGATCAGGTACTGGCCGCTCGCGTCGCTGTAGCGGATCTCGTTGCCGATGCGCACCTCCCACAGCCCGGCGATCGGGCTGGGGCGGACCTCGTCGATCTTGATCTCCTTGGGCATCGCCGCGGCGAGGTTCTTGCGGATGGTGTCCTCGTTGGCCTGGGCCGAACAGCCGGTCAGGCCGAGCACCGCGAGCGCCGCGGCCAGTGCCAGCGACTGGCGGGAGATCGGGAAGGTCGTGAACTTCATGGGGGACTTTCGAAGACGGTCGGGAGGCGGCGCGGGCGTGTCAATGGCCGAGCGCGCGGGCGGTGAGCCACTTCTTGAGCGGGCCGGCGCGGTCGACCAGGCGCAGGCCCTCGTTGCGGAGCCGGGCGATCACCGGCGCCTGGCTGGCGAAGCCGCGCAGCAGGCCGTCGGTGAGCTCGCCCATCGCCCAGGTCGGCGCGACGCGGGCCCGGGCGTAGCGGCGCAGCAGCTTCTCGTCGCCGAGGCTGCGCCAGGATTCACGCCGGGCGATCACGTCGACCAGCGCCTCGACATCGGCCAGGCCCAGGTTCAGGCCCTGGCCGGCCAGCGGATGGACGAGATGCGCGGCATCGCCGAGCAGCACCCAGCCCGGCCCGCACAGCCGGTCGGCCCGGCACAGCTGCAGCGGCCAGGCCTGGCGGTCACCGGCCAGGCGCAGCGTGCCCGCGGCGCCGCCGGTGGCTTCCAGCAGGGCGGATTCGAATTCGGCCGGGCCCGCGGCGAGCAGGCGGCGGGCCTCCTCGTGCGGCAGCGACCAGACCAGGCCATAGCCGTGGCCCGGTTCGGGCCGGTCGAAGGGCAGCAGCGCCAGCACGTCCGGCGAGCGGAACCACTGCCAGGCCTGGCCCTGGTGCGGCTTGCTGGCGACCAGCCGGGCGGCGACGCCCAGGTGGCCGTAGTCGTGGCGCTCGTAATGGACGCCGAATTCCTCGGCGGCCCCGGTGTCGCGGCCTTCGCACAGCGCCTGTAGCGCGGCGGGCACCGCCTCGGTGACGCGCTGCACGTGCGGAGCGAAGCGCAGCGCGGCATCGAGCTGGTCCTCCAGCGCGGCCGCGTCGACGATGTGGGCGAGCTCGCCGGCGCCCTGCTGCCAGGCGCTGAAGTGCAGCTCGGCGCCCGCGCGGTCGCCGTGGATGCGCATGTCGTGGACGGGGGTACGGGCGTCCTCGGCCAGGCCTTCCCAGACGCGCAGGCGGCTGAGCAGCGCGACCGACGCCGCATTCAGCGCATAGGCGCGCACATCGGCGGAGGACCGCGGGGCGGTCGGCCGGGCCAGCAGCGCCACGCGCAGGCCGCGGGCGCCCAGCGCCAGCGCCAGGCTGCGGCCGACGCAGCCACTGCCGCGAACCAGGACGTCGAACTTTTCCATGGGCCGGGATTGTAGGCAGCGGGACGGCCCCGATCGCCGGCAATGGCTGAGCGGGCGTCGGCCGCGGACTGGCGGCTTGACTAAAATGGCAGTTTCGCCCGCGCGCGTCGCCGCAGGCCCGAACAGCATTTCCCCCGAAAGCCAACCATGAGCCTCAAATGCGGCATCGTGGGCCTGCCCAACGTCGGCAAGTCCACCCTCTTCAACGCGCTGACCAAGGCCGGCATCGCCGCCGAGAACTATCCCTTCTGCACGATCGAGCCCAACGTCGGCATCGTCGAGCTGCCGGACCCGCGCCTGCAGAAGCTGGCCGAGATCGTCAAGCCCGAGCGCATCGTGCCGGCGATCGTCGAGTTCGTGGACATCGCGGGCCTGGTGGCGGGCGCGTCCAAGGGCGAAGGCCTGGGCAACCAGTTCCTCTCGCACATCCGCGAGACCGACGCGATCGTCAACGTGGTGCGCTGCTTCGAGGATCCCAACGTGATCCACGTCAACGGCAAGGTCGATCCGATCTCGGACATCGAGGTGATCCAGACCGAGCTGTGCCTGGCGGACCTGGGCACGGTGGAAAAGGGCCTGCAGCGCGCGCAGAAGCTGGCCAAGGCCGGCGGCGACAAGGACGCGGCCCGCCTGGTGGAAGTGCTCAAGAAGTGCGAGGCGGCGCTGAACGAGGGCAAGCCGGTGCGCACGATCGACTTCAGCAAGGAAGAGCTGGTGGTGCTCAAGCCGCTGTGCCTGATCACGGCCAAGCCGGCGATGTTCGTGGGCAACGTGGCGGAGGACGGTTTCGAGAACAACCCCTTCCTCGACCGCCTGAAGGAATACGCGGCGGCGCAGAACGGCCCGGTGGTGGCGATCTGCGCCAAGACCGAGGCCGAGCTGTCGGAGATGGAGGACGAGGACCGCGCGCTGTTCCTGGCCGAGATGGGCCAGGACGAGCCGGGCCTGAACCGCCTGATCCGTGCGGGCTTCAAGCTGCTGGGCCTGCAGACCTACTTCACGGCCGGCGTGAAGGAAGTGCGGGCCTGGACCATCCACGTCGGCGACACCGCGCCGCAGGCCGCGGGCGTGATCCACACCGACTTCGAGCGCGGCTTCATCCGCGCGCAGACGATCGGCTTCGACGACTACATCCAGTTCAAGGGCGAACAGGGCGCCAAGGACGCGGGCAAGATGCGCGCGGAAGGCAAGGAGTACGTGGTCAAGGATGGCGACGTGCTGAACTTCCTGTTCAACGTCTGACCGACCTCCCCGCCCCCTCGCTTCGGTGGGGTGCCGGGGATTCGCGTGACAGGCTCCCGGCAGCGGGCAAGTCTGCGTGTCGGCATGCGCACAGCGGCGCTACGCTGGTGCCCATGACCGAAGCGCCTTCTTCCACGAACGTCGCCGCCGCTCCCGGTCCTCATGCGCCGGAGGATTCGCCGCCGCGGCGCTCGCTGGCGCGGCTCGCGGCGCTGAATGCCGCCCTCGCGCTGGCCTACGCCGTCCTCGGCGTGCTGGCGCTGCGGCTGATCCTGCCGCCCGACTTCGTCTCGCCCATCTATCCCGCCGCGGGCCTCGCGGTCGCCGCGGCGCTGCGCTGGGGACCGGCCGTGCTGCCGGGCATCGCGCTGGGCGGCGCGGCCGTCAGCCTGACCATCGGCATGGAACGTGGCCACCTCGACCTGCTGCAGCCCCTGCTGGTTGCCGTCGGCGGCGCGCTGCAGGCCTGGCTGGGCGCGGCGCTGGCCCGGCGCTGGACCGGCCCCCATCCGCCGCTGTGCGAGCCCGCCGAGCTGCTGCGCTTCCTTGCCGCGACCGCCGGCGTCGCCTGCCTCGTCGCGCCGAGCATCGGCGTCGCGGCGCTGTGGCTCACCAGCGCGATCGGACCGTCGCAGGTCGCGTCGCACTGGGTGGGCTGGTGGGTCGGCGATGCGATCGGGGTGCTGATCGGGGCGCCGGTGTCGCTGGCGCTGTTCGGCCTGCCGCGCCGGCACTGGGCGCCGCGCCGGCTCAGCGTGGCGCTGCCGCTGGTCGTCACCTGCGCGCTGCTGTTCGCCGCCACCCGGCACGTCGCCGACAACGAGGAAGGCCGCCGCCGCCAGGCCTTCGAGCTCGAGGCGACCAACGCGCTGAACACGCTGGCCGACACGCTGTCCATGCCGCTGACGGCGCTGGAGGCCAACCACAGCCTGCTGCTGGTGGCCCCGGACATCAGCCGCGCCGACTTCGAGCGCGCCCATGCCGAGCGCGCCCGCGCCGGCGGCGCGGTGCATGCGGTCGGCTGGGCGCCGCTGCTGCGGCCGCAGGAGGTGCCGGCGTTCGAGCGCGCGGCGCAAGCCGATGGCTACCTCAACTACCGCGTCTTCGAGCGCCGCCGGCCCGGCGACCTGCCGCCCGACCGCGACCAGCTGCTGCCCATCCGCCTGATCGCGCCGTATGCCCGCAACCGCGCGGCGATGGGCGCCAACATCCGCAGCATCCCGCAGGCGCGCGCGGCGCAGGACCGCGCCATCGCCACCGGTCAGCCGGCGGCCACCGAGAGCTTCCCGCTGTCGCAGGACGTCGGCGTGACCCTGATGGGCGTGGTGGTCTACCGCGCGCTGTACGAGGGCGGTTCGACCGAGCCGCGCGACGCGACCGGGCGTCCGCGGCGTCCGCTGGGCGTGGCCTTCGCCACGTTGCGCCCGGAAGCGCTGCTGCGCGGCGCCCTGCCGGCCCGCGCCAGCCGGCTCGACTACTGCCTGCTCGATGCCACGCCCGGCGGCCAGCGCCCGCTGCTGGCCGGCGACGCGCGCTGCCTGCAACTGCCCGCCGCGCTGCCGAGCCAGTCGCGCGAACTGGACTTCGCCGGCCGGGCCTGGCGCCTGGTCGTCTACAGCCCCACCGGCCTGCCGGCGCTCGAGGGCAGCACCGCCCTGCCCTTCGCGATCGCAGGCCTCACCGGCACCGCGCTGCTCGGCCTGCTGCTGCTCACCATCACCGGCACCACGGCCCGCGTGGCGCGTCGCGTCGAAGAAGCCCGGCTGCGGCTGCGCGACAGCGAGGAGCGCTTCCGGACCATCGTCGAGCATGCGCCCATCGGCGTGGTGTCCTGCGACCTCCAGGCGCGGCCGCAGGAGATCAACCCCTATTTCTGCCAGCTGCTTGGCATGAGCGTCGAGCAACTGAAGGCGCGCTCGGTGATGGCGATCACCCACCCTGACGACCGGGCGGAGGACAGCCGGCTGGGCATGGCGCTGATCCGCAGCGAACTTGGCCGCTACAGCCGCATCAAGCGCTACATCGGCGCCCAGGGGCAGGTCATCACGGTGCGCGCCACCGTCAGCCTGCTGCGCGATGCCCAGGGCCAGCCCTACCGGCTGCTGGGCGTCGTCGAGGACATCGGCGAGCAGCTGCGGCTGGCGGAACTGGAGCGCGTGCACGAGGCCGAGCTCGCCGCCAACCGCGCCAAGAATGAGTTCCTCTCGCGCATGAGCCACGAGCTGCGCACGCCGCTGAACGCGATGCTGGGATTCGCCCAGCTGCTCGAGGCCGACCACGACCCCATCCTCAGCCCCCGGCAGCGCGGCTGGCTGGCGCAGATCCAGCAATCGGGCTGGCACCTGCTGCAGATGATCGACGACACGCTGGACCTGTCGCGGCTCGACGCCGGCCAGTTGCGCGTGCGGATCGAGCACCTCGACCTGGAGCCGATCGCGGCGGACAGCCTGGCGATGGTCGAGTCGCAGCGGCGGCGGCTGGGGGTGTCGATCGAGGTCGAGCTGGACTCCGACGCCTGCGAGCTGCGCGCCGACGCCACCCGGCTCAAGCAGGTGCTGACCAACCTGCTCAGCAACGCGGTCAAGTACAACCGTCCCGGCGGGCGGGTGTGGCTCCGCGCCCGGCGGGTGGGGGACTCGATGGTCGAACTGAGCGTCGCCGACACCGGCCCCGGCCTGAGCGATGCCCAGAAGACGCAGCTCTTCCAACCGTTCAACCGCCTGGGCCGGGAGGTCGGCGCCATCGAGGGCACCGGGATCGGGCTGGTCATCACGCAGCGCCTGCTCGCGCTGATGGATAGCCAGCTCCAGGTGGACAGCGCGCCGGACAAGGGGGCCACTTTCAGCTTCCTGCTGCCGGTTTCTTCGGCAAATCAATAACTTAAGTCGGTCCTAAGACGGCAAGTTCACACTGATTTAGGCAGGTAGCCCTTCCCGGACTGACCTGTTTTTGGGAGCTTTAGCACTCGCCGCCCATGAGTGCTAATATCCCCAGCCATCGAGCCGGAAGACCGGCCCGAGACAGGAGAAACGAACACATGTCCAACAGCCTTGCATTGAAGGTGCGCGATCCCTGGTCCCTGGTGCCGTCGCTCGGCAACCTGGATGCGTACATCACGGCGATCAACCGCGTCCCGCTGCTGACGGCCGAGGAAGAAAAGGACTACGCCACGCGCCTGAAGGAAAAGGGCGACGTGGAGGCGGCCGGCCGGCTGGTGCTGTCGCACCTGCGCCTGGTGGTGTCGATCTCGCGCCAGTACCTGGGCTACGGGCTGCCGCAGGGCGACCTGATCCAGGAAGGCAACGTCGGCCTGATGAAGGCGGTCAAGCGCTTCGACCCGGACCAGAACGTGCGCCTGGTGTCGTACGCCATGCACTGGATCAAGGCCGAGATCCACGAGTACATCCTGAAGAACTGGCGCATGGTCAAGGTCGCGACGACCAAGGCGCAGCGCAAGCTGTTCTTCAACCTGCGCTCGATGAAGCACGCGCTGAAGGAAGGTGCCGAGAACCAGCAGCGCGCGTCGCTGACCGAAAGCGAGATCGCCCGCGTGGCGGAGGAGCTCAACGTCAAGCGCGAGGACGTGCTGGAGATGGAGACGCGCCTGTCCGGCGGCGACGTGGCCCTGGAGCCGCAGACCGACGACGACGGCGAGACCTTCGCGCCGATCGCCTACCTGGCGGACGACACGCAGGAGCCGACCCGCGTGATCGAGTCGCGCTCCCGCGACCGCCTGGCCAGCGACGGCCTGCAGCAGGCGCTGGAGGTGCTGGATCCGCGCAGCCGCCGCATCGTCGAGGAGCGCTGGCTGAAGGTGAACGACGACGGCTCGGGCGGCATGACGCTGCATGAGCTGGCCGCCGAATACGGCGTGTCCGCCGAGCGCATCCGCCAGATCGAGGTCGCGGCGATGAAGAAGATGCGCAAGGCGATGGTCGCCGAGACCGCCTGAGCCCTCCTGAGCCCTTCTGACGGCGGCCCGCTGGCGACCGTCGCCAGCACCACGAGAAAGGCCCCGCGATGCGGGGCCTTCTTCATTGCGGGGTCGCGCTCACTGGCCGGCGATCAGCGCCTTGATGTCCGACATCAGCGCCGTCGCCCCCGCGCCATACCGGGAGAACACCCGCACCCGCCCCTGCGGGTCGAACAGGAAGCTCGCGGCCGTGTGGTCCATCGTGTAGCTGTCGGGCGTCTTGCCGGGGACCTTGGCGTAGTAGATCTTGAACTCCTTGGCCACTTCCTTGAGCTGCTCGGGCGAGCCGCGCAGCGCGACGAAGCCCGGGTCGAAGCTCTCCAGGTAGGCCTTGAGCAGTTCCGGCTTGTCCCGCTCGGGGTCGACGGTGATGAACACGCCCTGCACCTTGTCGCCGTCGGCGCCCAGCGCCTTCTTCACCTGGGCCAGTTCGGCCAGCGTCGTCGGGCAGACGTCGGGGCACTGGGTGAAGCCGAAGAACACGACCACCACCTTGCCCTTGAAGTCCTCGAGGGTGCGGGTGCGGCCGTTCTGGTCCGGCAGGCTGAAACCGCGCGCATAGGCCGCGCCGGTCAGGTCCACGCCCTGGAAGCTGGCCTTGGGCGCCGAGGAGAAACCCAGCTTGTCGCAGCCCGCCAGCAGCGCCGCGCCCACCGCGCCGAGCGCGCCCAGTCCGAGAAAACGTCGCGAGATCATCAGCACATCCGATCCGTAGGAAGGTCGCCAGCGCGCGCGTCCGCGGCTCAGCCGAGCCAGGGACTGAGGTAGTGATCCAGCAGCAGCGCGCCGAACAGCAGCGACAGGTGCAGGATCGAGAACAGGAAGGTCTTGCGCGCCAGCGCCTCCGAATAGGCCTTCCAGAGCTTGAACGCGTGATGGCAGAACATCAGGCCGAGCACGATCGCCGCGGCCAGGTAGAGCCAGCCGCTCATGCCGGTGAGGAAGGGCAGCAGCGTCGCCGCGAACAGGATCCAGGTGTAGAGGAAGATCTGCAACCGCGTGAAGGCGTTGCCGTGCGTCACCGGCAGCATCGGCAGGCCGGCCTTGCGGTAGTCCTCGCTGCGGTACAGCGCCAGCGCCCAGAAGTGCGGCGGCGTCCACAGGAAGATGATCAGGCACATCAGCCAGGCCTCGGCGCCGAGCTCGCCGCGCATCGCGGCCCAGCCCAGCACCGGCGGCATCGCGCCCGAGGCGCCGCCGATCACGATGTTCTGCGGCGTCATCGGCTTGAGGATGACGGTGTAGACGATCGCGTAGCCGACGAAGGTGGCGAAGGTCAGCCACATCGTCAGCGGGTTCACCAGCAGGTACAGGATGGCCGAGCCCAGCGCGCACAGCCCGCCCGAGAACAGCAGCGTCTGGTTGCGGCTGAGCTCGCCGCGCGCGGTCGGGCGCCAGGCGGTGCGCTTCATCTTGGCGTCGATGTGCTGCTCGATCAGGCAGTTGAAGGCCGCCGCGGCGCCCGCCACCAGCCAGATGCCGGCCGTGCCGGCGATCAGCCGCACCCACTCGTCGCCCTGCGGCAGTCCGGGGATCGCCAGCGCCATGCCGATGACCGCGCAGAACACGATCAGCTGCACGACCTTGGGCTTGGTCAGTTGGTAGAACTGCCACCAGCGGGAGGGCATGGCGGCCTGCGTCGCGGAACTCATTTCGAACCCATCGTCAGGAGGCCGGCGCGCTGCGCCGCCGGCTCGATCACGGTCGACGATCTGCCGGCACGCAGCCGCGCCAGCAGGATCGCGCACATCAGCAGCAGCGCCGCGGCGCCGCCGGTATGGGCGAGCGCGGCCACCAGCGGCCAGCCCAGCACCACGTTGGACAGCCCGGAGGCCAGCTGCCATCCGCCCACCGCCAGCAGGCGGCGCGCCCAGCGGCGGCCTTCGCCGCCGGCGCCCTGGCCGCCCGGGCCGCGCTGCCCGTCCTGGCGCCACAGCGCCCAGGCCAGCGCCAGCAGCGCCGCGAACACCACCATCGCGCCAGCGCGATGCGCCAGGTGGATGGCGGTCAGCGCCTCGAAGGGCAGCCAGTCGCCATGGGCGCCGCGGCCCAGTTCCCGCCACAGCGTGAAGCCGTGCTGGAAGTCGGTCGGCGGCAGCCATTGCCCCTGGCAGGTCGGGAAATCCTGGCAGGCCAGCACCGCATAGTTCGTGCTGACCCAGCCGCCCAGCGCCACCTGCGCGATCGCCAGACCGGTGAAGGCCAGCACCGCCCGCCGCAGGCCGGCCGGCCAGCGCAGCGGCTTGGGCGCGTAGGACTCGGCCTGCCAGGCCAGCAGCATCAGCAGGCCCAGCGCCAGCAGCAGGTGCAGGGTGACGATCGCCGGGAACAGCTTCATGGTCACAGTCCAGGCGCCGAAGAGCCCCTGCACCAGCACCCACGCGAGCGACAGCGTCGCCCACCAGGGCGAGGGCGTGGCCTCGCCGGTGCGGCGGCCGCGCCGCCAGACCCACCAGCTCAGCCCGGCCAGCACGACCAGCAGGAAGCCGACTCCGCCCGCCATGTAGCGGTGCAGCATCTCCATCCAGGCCTTGCCGTGCGTCACCGGGCCGGTGGGCATCGCCGTCTGCGCGGCGAGGATCTCGGCCTTCGCCCCGATCGGCGAGGCGCTGCCGTAGCAGCCCGGCCAGTCCGGGCAGCCCAGGCCGGAATCGGTCAGCCGCGTCAGCGCGCCGATCAGGATCAGGTCGAAGGTCAGGAAGGTCGCCAGCACCGTCAGCGCGCGCAGCCGCCGCGCGGCCGTGTCGCCGCGGTGGCGCCATTGCCACGCCAGCAGCGGCACCGCGCCAACGAGCGCGGCCATCGCCAGCAGCTCCAGCAGCGGCTCGAAATCGAAACCGATCGCCAATCCGTTCATGCGCGCGGGTCCTGTTCCTTGCGATCGTCAGCGGCCCGGCTTGTCCCAGCCGGCGTTGGCGCGCATCAGGCGCTCCAGGTCCTTCTTCACCGCGGACGGTTCCGGCGTCGCCGGCGTGCGCAGCATCCAGCGCCCCATCGGGTCGACCAGGAACAGGTGCTCGCCCATCCGGTGCCCGGGCGCGGCCATCAGCCAGGCCTCGATCCCCGCGCGCGGGGCGCGCAGCACCGTCGCCGGCGCGCCATGCGCCGTGAGCGCGTCGATCTGCGCCGGCGTCAGCGCGACGTCGTCCGGCACCAGCACCAGCTTGTCGAGCCGGTCGCGGTCCTTGCCGAGCATCTCGCGCAGCTGGCGCTGCATGAACAGCATGCGCTCGCAGCCCTCGTCGCAGGCGCGGTCCGGCACGTAGGTCAGCAGCCACTGGCCGTGGAGCGAGGCGGCAGCCACCGGCGCGCCCTTCAGGTCGGTCAGCGCCAGCGAGGCCGGCAGGTCGCGCGTGGGCTGGATCAGGTCGCCGTAGGCACGGCCGCGCAGGTCCAGCACGTAGAAGCTGAAGTAGGACGCGACCACCGGCGCCGCGCAGACCAGCAGCACCAGCCACAGCGTCCAGCGCGAGCGCTTGGGAGGGTCGAGGTCGGGCATCGGCACCGAGTGCACCGCCAGCGTCACCGGGCCGTCCGGCGGCAGCGGCGTGTCGACCGGCGCGGGGGCCGCGTCCTGGCCGTGCGCGCGGCCGTCGTGACCGCCGTGGCCGTCATTGCGCCCGTCATTGCGCTCGTCACGCATGGCGCTGCTCGTCGGCGGATTCGTCGGCGCGGGCGGCTCGGCCAGCCCGATGGGGAGCGAGGACTTGGAACCAGACATAAAGACCCAGGATCAGCGCCGCGAGCGCAAACCATTGAAACGCGTACCCGTAATGCTTGTGGACGTCGACGGCCGGCGGTGGCCAGTGGCGGCGCAGGCCGTCCGCGCCATCTGCACCGTTCACGCCGCCTGCGCCCGGCGCGGCGCCCGTCGCCGCGTCCGGCTCCGTCTGGAGCAGCACCAGCGGCAGCAGCCGCAGGCCCGTCTCGGCCTGGAAGGCCGCGAGGTCGACATTCTGCCGGATCGGCCCCCCTTGCGCGTCCTGCCCCAGCGCATAGGCGCGCGATGCCGACAGCGCCAGCCGGCCGGCGATCCGCACATCGCCCGTGGGCGTGGCCACCGGCGGCAGCGCCTCGCGCCGCGCGGCATTGCGGGGCGCCCAGCCGCGCTGGACCAGGATGGCCTCGTCGCGGCCGGCCAGTTTCAGCGGCGTCACGACGTAGAAGCCGGTGTGGCCGTCCATCACCCGGTTGTCGAGGTAGACCGTGTGCGCCACGTCCCAGCGCCCGGCAAGGTCGGCGCGGCGATGCTCGAGCCCCGGCGCGGGCGGCTCGGCCGCGGACGGCAGCGCGGCGGTCGCCAGTGCCGCCTCCCGGCCGCGTTCGTCGATCGCCCGTTGCATCGCCTTTTTCTGGTCGGCGCGATCGAGTTGCCAGATGCCGAGCGCGAGCGCCGCCGCCACGCCGGCCAGCGTCGCGATCACCACGACGCCATGCCGCCTTCGGGGCCGGCCCGATGGCTGGGTCGGGTCGCGGTGGGAATAATCGTCCGCCATGAAAGTCATCGTCCTCATCGCGTTCATCGGCATCCTGGGCGCGCTGTTCTCCGCCGGCGTCCTGATGCTGCGCAAGCAGAAGGGCAAGGCCACCATGGCCCGCGCGCTGGCGGTGCGCGTCGGACTGTCGGTGGCGCTGTTCCTGTTCATCCTCTTCAGCGCCTGGATGGGCTGGATCCATCCGACCGGGCTGCCCCTGGGCAAGTGACCGGCAAGTGACCGGTCGAAAACACAAAGCGCCGCTTCGAGCGGCGCTTTGTCGTTCAGCGGCGGACCGCGCCGGTCCGCGCGATCACATCCAGTAGACGATGACGTACAAGCCCAGCCAGACCACGTCCACGAAGTGCCAGTACCAGGCCGCGCCCTCGAAGCCGAAGTGGCGCTCCGGCGTGAAGTGGCCCTTCATCAGCCGCAGCGTGATGAACAGCAGCATCAGCATGCCCACGAACACGTGGAAGCCGTGGAAGCCGGTCAGCATGAAGAAGGTCGAGCCGAAGATGCCCGAGCTCAGCTTCAGGTTCAGCTCCTGGTACGCATGCCAGTACTCGTAACCCTGGAAGCACAGGAACACGAAACCCAGCAGCACCGTCGCCCACATCCAGCCGATCGTCTTGGCGCGCTGGCCGGCGATCAGCGCATGGTGGGCGATCGTCAGCGTCACGCCGGAGGTCAGCAGCAGCGCGGTGTTGATCGTGGGGATCGGCCACGGGCCCATCGTCGAGAACGGATCCACCGTGCCCGCCGGCGAGGCCGTCGCGCCGGCCGCCACGCTGGGCCACAGGCCGTTGAAGTCGGGCCACAGCAGCGCGTTGTCCAGGCTGCCCAGCGTCGGGATGCTGTAGCCGCGCGACCAGAACAGCGCCCCGAAGAACGCCGCGAAGAACATCACCTCCGAGAAGATGAACCAGCCCATGCTCCAGCGGAAGGACAGGTCGATCCGGTCGCTGTACTGGCCGCTCTCGCTCTCGTGGATCGCGTCGCCGAACCACTGCTTCAGCGTGAAGGCCCACCACAGCAGGCCGAACAGCAGCGACCACTTGCCCCAGTCGTGGCCGTTGACCCACTGCCCCGCGCCCAGGATCACCCAGAACAGGCCGAAGGCGGCCATCGCCGGGTGCCGGGACGGGCCGGGCACGAAGTAATAAGGCTGATTGCCATGAGTCGTCGTTGCCGACATGCGTTCTTCTCCTCGAACTCAGTTCTCAGTTCATTGCCGCACCGCTGCTTACCACCCAGCGGACCAGCAGGATCAATCCCAGCACGAACAGGACCGCCGCGAGCACCCCCGCCACGATCACGTGCAGCGGATTGAGCTGCGACACATCCTTCTCGTAGTCCGAGCCCTTCCTCACGCCGAAGAAGGACCAGGCCACCGCCCGCAGCGTGCCCAGGAAGGATCCGCGGCGCTGCATCGCCCGCTTCAGATCCTCGCCCGGCTTGAGCTCGTCGGCCATCGTCGTTTCCACCGTCCGGCGTTCAGGCGCTCAGGCGCCCGGCCGTCCCTTCGGATCCACCGGCGCCGCCGCCTGCGCCTTGCCCTTCCCCGCCACCTCGAAGAAGGTGTACGACAGCGTGATCGTGCGCACGTCCTTCGGGATCTTGGGGTCGATGACGAACACCACCGGCCATTCCTTGTGCTCGCCCGGCTTGAGCGTGTATTCGTTGAAGCAGAAGCACTCCAACTTGTTGAAGTAGGGCGTCGCCTGCTTGGGCGCGTAGCTCGGGATCGCCTGCGCCGACATGGTCCGCTGCTGGATGTTCTGGAAGGTGTACATCACCGTCGTCAGCTCGCCCGGGTGGACCGTCAGGTGGCGCTTGGCCGGCTTGAAGTCCCACGGGCCGCGGGCGTTGGCGTCGAACTCGATCGTGATCTGGCGGCTGTAGTCGATCTGCGTGTTCTTCACGTCCTCGGCGCGCACCGCATGCTGGCGCTCGGACAGCGACAGCACGTTGATGCCCAGCGCCGTGCAGATCGCGCGGTACATCGGCACCAGCGCATAACCGAAGCACGACATCACCGCCACCACGACCAGCAGCTTGCCGGTCATCCGCAGGTTCTCCCGGCGGATCCAGGCGGCGAGCTTGCTGGCGGGCGGGCTGCTCATGGCGATCTCGGGGCGATCGGGGCCGGCGCGTTCAGGTCGCGCCGTACAACGCGATCTTGGCCACGAAGCCGATCGCGAAGACGGCGGCCACGCTGGCCAGGATCAGCGCCAGGCGCAGGTTGCTCTTGCGTTGCTCGGGCGTCGGGGCCATCGCTGCCACTCCTCCTTCGCGGCGCTCAGCCGATGATCCGGGTCGCGGTGACATCCAGCTTGGGCGGCGTCTCGAAGGTGTGGAACGGCGCCGGCGACGGCACTTCCCACTCCAGGCCCTCGGCCGCTTCCCAGGGCTTCTGCGGCGCCTTGGCGCCCTTGCCCCGCATCATCGGGATCACGACGAACACGAAGAAGTAGACCTGCATCAGCCCGAAGCCGAAGGCGCCGATGGAGGCCAGCGCGTTGAAGTCGGCGAACTGCATCGGGTAGTCGGCATAACGACGGGGCATGCCGGCCAGGCCCAGGAAGTGCATCGGGAAGAAGGTCACGTTGAAGGTGATCAGCGAGCCCCAGAAGTGGATCTTGCCGCGCGTCTCCGAGTACATGACGCCGGTCCACTTCGGCCCCCAGTAGTAGACGCCGGCGAACAGCGCATACAGCGAGCCCGCCACCAGCACGTAGTGGAAGTGGGCCACGACGTAGTAGGTGTCCTGGATCTGGATGTCGATCGGCGCCATCGCGCAGATCAGGCCGGTGAAGCCGCCCATCGTGAACACGAAGATGAAGCCCACGGCCCACAGCATCGGGGTTTCGAAGGTCATCGAGCCGCGCCACATCGTCGCCAGCCAGTTGAAGATCTTCACGCCGGTGGGCACCGCGATCAGCATGGTCGCGTACATGAAGAACAGCTGGCCCGTCACCGGCATGCCGGTGGCGAACATGTGGTGCGCCCACACGATGAAGGACAGGATCGCGATCGAGGCGGTCGCGTACACCATCGAGGCGTAGCCGAACAGCCGCTTGCGCGCGAAGGCCGGGACGATCTGGCTCACGATGCCGAAGGCCGGCAGGATCATGATGTAGACCTCGGGGTGGCCGAAGAACCAGAAGATGTGCTGGTACATCACCGGGTCGCCGCCGCCCGAGGGCGTGAAGAAGCTGGTGCCGAAGTGGCGGTCCGTCAGCGTCATCGTGATCGCGCCGGCCAGCACCGGCATCACCGCGATCAGCAGGTAGGCGGTGATCAGCCAGGTCCACGCGAACATCGGCATCTTCATCAGCGTCATGCCGGGGGCCCGCATGTTGAGGATGGTCACGATGATGTTGATCGAGCCCATGATCGAGGACGCGCCCAGGATGTGCATCGCGAAGATGCCGGCGTCCATCGACGGGCCCATCTGCAGCGTCAGCGGCGCGTAGAGCGTCCAACCCGCGGCGGGCGCGCCGCCGGGCATGAAGAACGAGCCCACCAGCATGAGGGCCGCGGGGATCATCAGCCAGAAGCTGAAGTTGTTCATCCGCGCGAAGGCCATGTCGGACGCGCCGATCTGCAGCGGGATCATCCAGTTCGCGAAGCCGACGAAGGCCGGCATGATCGCGCCGAACACCATGATCAGGCCGTGCATCGTCGTGAACTGGTTGAACAGTTCCGGATTGAAGAACTGCAGGCCCGGCTGGAACAGCTCGGCGCGGATGCACAGCGCCAGGGTGCCGCCGATCATCAGCATCGTGAAGCTGAACAGCAGGTACAGCGTGCCGATGTCCTTGTGGTTGGTCGCGAAGACCCAGCGCCGCCAGCCCGTCGGGGCATGGTGGTCGTGGTGATCGTCATGGTCATGGGCATGACCGGTCGGGTGGTCGAGCACTGCACTCATGTCAAATCCTCGGTGGCTGCCCGTCCCCGTGGGGCGGGCTGGCATTCAAACGCGTTCCTGCGGTCGGTGGATCAGGCGGCGCGCCTCACTTGGCGCGCTCGGCCACGACTTCCGCGGGCTGGATCAACTGGCCGGTCTTGTTGGACCAGGCGTTCTTCGTGTAGGTCACGACGGCGGCGATCTCGCTGTCCTTCAGCACGCCCTTCCAGGCCGGCATCTGGCCCTTGCCGTTGAGCACCAGGTGCAGCTGCGCGGCGTGGTCCTCGGCCTTGACGATGGCCGAGCCGTCCAGCGCCGGGAACTGGCCCGCGCCCTTGCCGTCGGCCTTGTGGCAGACCGCGCAGTTGGCGTCGAACAGCTTCTGGCCGCGGGCCATCAGCTCGTCCATCGTCCAGACCTTGCTGGGGTCGTCGGCCTTGGCGGCGATCTTCTTCATCTCGCCGTCGACCCACGCGGAATAGTCCTTGGCGCTGAGCACCTTGACGTGGATCGGCATGTAGGCGTGCTCCTTGCCGCAGAGCTCGGCGCACTGGCCGTAGAAGTCGCCGGTCTGCTCGGCCTTGAACCAGGTGTCGCGCACGTAGCCGGGGATCGCGTCCTGCTTGACGCCGAAGGCCGGCACCATCCAGGCGTGGATCACGTCGTCGGCCGTGGTGATGATGCGGACCTTCTTGCCCACCGGCACCACCAGCGGGTTGTCCACCTTGAGCAGGTAGTTGTCGACCGAGCCGGGGTGGCCGGAGTCCGACAGTGCGCGGTGCGAGGCGTCCAGCGTCGAGACGAAGCCGATGCCCTCGCCCTCGCCCTTGAGGTAGTCGTAGCCCCACTTCCACTGGTAGCCGGTGGCCTTGATGGTGAGGTCGGAGTTGGTGGTGTCCTTCATCGCCACGACGACCTTGGTCGCGGGCAGCGCCATCAGGATGACGATGATGAAGGGCACGATGGTCCAGGCGATCTCGACCTTCACGCTCTCGTGGAAGTTCGCGGACACCGCGCCCTTGGACTTCCGGTGCTTGAAGATCGAATAGAACATGACCCCGAACACGGCGATGAAGATCGCCAGGCACAGGATCAGCATCATGTTGTGGAGCCACATCTGCTCATGCGCGATCTTGGTGACCGGCGGATGCAGGTTCAGCTGGTTGACGGCCGGACCTCCGGGGAGGTCGTTGACCGCCAAGGCGACCTGGCTGGCCAGCGCGGCCGTCAGGCCGAACGCGAGCTGGCTGCAGCGGCGCCCCAGTTGCACACAACTGTGTTCAATCGTCATGGTCGTCTCTTTATCCAGTCTTTCTCAAGCTCTTGTCACCCGGGTCTCCTCCAGGCGGCTTCGGCGCTCGAGCCCGCTTGTAGCGCGGGCTTCGGCGCCAAGCGGTGGCGGAAACCTACGGGGCCAGCAGACGTACTCCAGTCGGGCGCGGATTCTAGCCCACCCCTCTGGCGCACTATGACCGCCCCCAGAGGGCCGAACGGCCCAGGATTACCCTCAGACAGAGGGGCCCTCGCCCTCTGTCGCGACACCGTCACGCGAGCCCTAGCCGAGGCCGCGCGCGATGGGGGTCAGTGTTTGCCCGCGCCGCGGACCATGGCCCGCATCTGCTCGAGCGACACCTCGGTGGTGGCCGCGACCTTCACCTTCGGCTGGGGCTTGAACGCATGACCGTAGACCAGCTCGATGCTCAGCGACAGCCGGCCGTCGGCGCCGCGCAGCGACTCGAGCGCGCGCAGCAGCCGCGCGCGCCAGGCCTTCGTGCGCAGACCGCGCGCGCGGGCCGGTGCGAGGTTGCCGCCGAGTGCGCGCAGATCGCGCAGCAGGTCCTCGGGCGAGCCCCAGGTCAGGCGCAGGTGCTCCTGGTCCATCACCGGATCGGCGAAGCCGGCGTGCACCAGCATGTCGCCCAGGTCGTGCATGTCGACCCAGTCCGGCGCCGGGACGCCCCAGCCCTCGCGCGCGAAGACCGGACGCAGCTCGATGAAGCTGTCCGGCCCCAGGCACGAGAACATCAGGCAGCCCTCGACCGCCAGGCCGGCCTGCCAGCGCTTCATCAGCGCCGGCTTGTCGGCCTCGGCATGCAGTTCCATGTTGGACCACGCCAGCTGCGCCGCGGCCGCGGGCGGCTCCGCGACCAGCTCCGTCGGCGCGCCGCCGCGCAGCTTGTCCATCACCGATTGCATGAAGCCGCGCTTGAGGCGCTGCTGCAGCAACGCGCGGACGTCGGCATCGGGTTCGAGCCAGAGCTGCGTCGCTTGCGGATAGTGCTGGCGCAGGCCCGCGTCGCCGCCGCCGATGGAAGGGCGGCTCTGCAGCACGGCGGTGGGTTGCAGGCGGATCACCGGCAGCCGGTCCAGCATGCGCGTGGCGACCTCCTGGTGCAGCCAGGGCGCGTCCTCGGACGCGGCCAGGCGACGACGCTGCCGTTGCGCCGCGCCCGCATCGATCTGCTGTGTGCCCGGCGGCAAAGCCTCATCTCCAGTCATGGGGCGCGATTGTAGGTGGGCATGCTTGACCCGATCCGGCGCCGGCCTTTGACGCGATCCCCGATGGCGTGCGGTATCGCGCGGATCGCGCGCGCCGGCCGGGCGCTCGCGGCGGTCATGGGGATGAGGGCACTCAAGGCAATTGAAGCGCTCAAGGCACTCGTGGCGCCTAAGGCGATCAAGGCGCCCAAGGCGCTCGGGGCGCGCCGCGATGGCCCGTGGCAATGGCCTGGCCAATGCGCGCTGTGCCGCTGCTGGTGTCGCGGTGGCACCTGCGGGGATTGCGACGCGCTGCATCCCCCCGATGCCCACCCGCGCTGCGCGCTCTGCGCCCTGCGGCTGCCGGCGGGGGCCGCGGCGGCCGGCGGGCCCGATCCCCGTTCGCTGCGCTGCGGCGCTTGCGCGCGCAGGCCGCCGCCGTTGTCGCGCTGCGTGGCGGCCATGGATTACGCCTTCCCCTGGGACCGGCTGCTGCTGGCGCTCAAGTTCGGCGAGCAGCTCGAAGTGGCGCCGCTGCTGGCCGGACGGCTGTCGCTCGCGCTCGCGCGCGCCGGCATCGACGCGCCCGATCTGATCCTGCCGGTGCCGCTGTCGGCGGAGCGGCTGCGCGAGCGCGGCTACAACCAGGCGCACGAGATCGCCCGGCGGCTCGCGTGGCCGCAGGGGACGAGCGAGGTCGAGCGACAATCGCGCCTTTGCGCCCGGACGCTGCTGCGCCTGCGCGACACCCCCCAGCAGGCGCGGCTGCCGCTGGACGAGCGCCGGCGCAACCTGCGCGGCGCGTTCGTGGTGCTCAAGCCGGTGCGCGGGCTGCGGGTCGCGATCGTCGACGACGTCATGACCAGCGGCGCCACGCTGCACGAGGCCGCGCTCGCGCTGCGCCGCGCCGGCGCGGCGGACGTCCAGGCCTGGGTGGTCGCGCGCACGCCGTAGTCCTCAACGAAAGAGCGAAAGAGCCTCGCCCCATGTTCAACATCGTGCTGGTCCATCCGGAGATCCCGCCCAACACCGGCAACGTGATCCGGCTCGCGGCCAACACCGGCTGCCGGCTGCACCTGATCGAGCCGCTGGGCTTTTCGATGGAGGACCGGCTGCTGCAGCGCGCCGGCCTGGACTATCACGAGTACGCGCCGGTTCTGCGGCACGCGGACTGGGCGCGCTTCCTGGCGACGGAACAGCCGGACCCGACGCGCCTGTTCGCGTTCACCACGCGCGGCAGCCGCCTGCTGCCGACGGTCGCGTTGAAGCCGGGCGACTGGCTGGTCTTCGGCTGCGAGACCTCCGGCCTGCCGCCGGCGCTGCGCGATGGTTTCCCGCTCGAGCAGCGCGTGCGGCTACCGATGCGCGAAGGCCAGCGCAGCCTGAACCTCAGCAACGCGGTGGCGGTGGCGGTCTTCGAAGGCTGGCGGCAGAACGGCTACGCGGACGGCGTCTGAGCCAGGCGCTCACTCGCGCTCGAGCTTCAACTGCTTGATCAAGGCGCCCCAGCGCTGACGCTCGTCGCGCATCAGGCTGTCCAGCCCTTCCGGCGAGGTGCCGGCGGCGCTGAAGAACAGCGGTAGCAGCTCGCGCCGGAAGGCCTCGCCGCGGACGATGCGGACCACCTCGTCCGACAGCCGCCGCACGATCGCCTCTGGTGTGCCGGCCGGCGCCAGCAGCGCCTGCCACGAGGTGGCCTCGAAGCCGGGATAGCCGGATTCGGCCACGGTCGGCAGCTCCGCGAGCGCGCCGAAGCGGCCGGCGCTGGTCACCGCCAGCGCCTTCAGCTTGCCGGCCCGCACCTGCGGCATCGCGATGGCGGGCACCATGAAGCCGGCGTGGATCTGGCCCGCGAGCATCGCGCTGACGACCTGCGGGAACCCGGCATACGGCACGTGGACCATCGCCAGGCCAGCACGAGCAATGAACGAGGTCATCGCCAGATGCGCGGCGCTGCCGTTGCCGACGCTGCCGTAGTTGAGCTCGCCGGCGCGCCGCCTGGCCAGCGCGACGAACTGCGCGAGCGTCTCCACACCCAGCGACGGCGGCACGACCAGCACGTTCGGCGAACTGGCGATGAAGCTCACCGAGCGCAGCTCTCGCTGCGGGTCGTAGGGCAGCGACTTCGCCAGCAGCGGCGCGGTGATCAACGGTCCCTGGATGGTGAAGAGCAGCGTGTGACCGTCGGGCGCGGCCTTCGCGACCGCGCCGGTGCCGATGTTGCCGCCCGCGCCCGGCTTGTTGTCGACGACCACCGGCTGGCCGAGCATGTGCGCGAGCGGCTCGGCGAGGTAGCGGGCCACCAGGTCCGGCGAGCTGCCACCCGGGAAGGGAACGACGAGACGGATCGGTCGCGACGGCCATGAGCCGGCATTGCCGGCAGTCCCGGCGGCGATCGCGCCAGTCGGCATCAGGCCAAGGCCGGTGCCCGCCGCCGTCGTGGTCGCCGCCGCCGCGGCGGCAAGCAGGTCGCGCCGCTTCATGAGCCCGCTCATGCCATGGTCCTCATGCGCCGCACCGCCATGTCCCACCCAGCGCGCCTCACCATTCGGACTTGGCCTGGCGGCCCATCAGCGCGTCCAGGGCCTCGTTCGGCGTCAGCCGGCCTTCGAGCACCTCGACGACCGCCGCGGTGATCGGCATGTCGACGCCAGCCCCGCGCGCCCGCGCCAGCACCGTCGGCGCGCTGTAGACGCCCTCGGCGACATGGCCCAGCTTGGCGAGGATGCCGGGCAGGTCCAGGCCCTCGGCCAGCAGCAGGCCGACGCGACGGTTGCGCGACAGATCGCCGGTGGCCGTCAGCACCAGGTCGCCCAGGCCAGCGAGCCCGAGCAGCGTCTCCGGCTGCGCGCCCAGCGCGAGCGCGAGCCGCTGCATCTCCGCCAGACCGCGCGTGATCAGCGCGGCGCGGGCGTTGAGTCCCGGCCCCTGCCCGCCCTGCGCCTGCGCAACCAGCCGCAGGCCATCGGCGATGCCCACGGCGATCGCCATCACGTTCTTGACCGCGCCGCCCACCTCGACGCCGACCGGATCGGCCGACGAGTACACGCGCAGCCGCTCGCTGTGGAAGGCCGACACGCCCAGCTGCGCCAGCGCGGCATCGCCCGAGGCGGACACCAGCGCCGTCGGCTGCCCGGCCGCCACTTCCTGCGCGAAGCTGGGACCCGACAGGACGCCGGTGGCCAGCCGCGGCGCGACCTCGCGGGCGATCTCGTGGCCGAGCAGGCCGGTGCCGGCCTCGAAGCCCTTGCACAGCCACAGCGCGCGCGCGCCATCGGGCAGCCGCGCCAGCATGCCGCGCAAGCCCGACATCGGCGTCGCGATCACGATCAGGCCGTCACGGCCGTGCGCCAGCGCGGCCTCGAGGTCGTCGGTCAAGCCGAGCGTCGCGGGCAGCGCCGCATCCGGCAGGTAGCGGTCGTTGCGGCCGGCGGCGCGCATCGCGGCGATGGCGCCGGCGTCACGCGCCCACAGCCGCAGGTCGTGACGCGCGCTCGCGGCGATCGCCAGCGCCGTGCCCCAGGCACCGGCGCCGAGCACGCTGATCTTCATGCGCGGAGCAGTCATGGTCGGTCAGGGAGAACGAGGAGGAAGCGCCCGCAATGCAACACGCCGGCCGGCGGACAGGTCCGCGGGGCCGGCGTGCTCATGGGCCCCGGGGATCAGTTCGGGATGGCTTCGCCGTTGGACTGGCCGGCGGCGGCCATCTGGGCTTGCTGGGCCTCGAACATGGCCTGGAAGTTCACTTCCGTCAGCATCACCGGCGGGAAGCCGGCGCGCGTGCAGACGTCGGAGACGATCGCGCGCAGGTAGGGGTAGATCATCTGCGGGCAGACGATGGCCAGGATGCCTTCGAGCTGGTCCTGCGGCAGGTTGCGGATCTCGAAGATGCCGGCCTGCTTGGCCTCGATCAGGAACAGGGTCTTGTCCTGCACCGTGGTCGTGACGGTGGCGGTGACGCTGACCTCGAAGAGGCCCTCGGCCACCGGCTCGGCGGCCAGCGAGAGCTTGATGTCGACCTGCGGCTGGGCCTGCTCCAGCAGGATCGCCGGGGCGTTGGGCTGCTCCAGCGACAGGTCCTTCAGGTACATGCGCTGGATCTGGAACACGGGAGCGTTGTTGTCGTCGGCCATGGGGGTCATCCAAATGAAAAGGCCCGCCAGCGGCGAGCCGTGGCGGGCATTATGACCGAGCGCTCATGACCGCCCGGTGAGGGAATTCCGGAGGCCGCCAGGCGGCGTCCCGGACGGGCCTCAGGCCTGCAGCAGCGGCTGCAGACCGCCGCGCTGGTCCAGCGCGATCAGGTCGTCGCACCCACCGACATGGGTGTCGCCAATGAAGATCTGCGGCACCGTGCGGCGCCCCGTCAGCTGGATCATCGAATCGCGCTGTGACGGATCCAGGTCCACCCGCACTTCCTCGATCTGATCCACGCCCCGCTGCTTGAGCAGGGACTTGGCCCGCACGCAGTACGGGCAGACCAGGGTCGTATACATCTTCACGGCGGCCATCGCCAATCTCCAAAGTCGAATCGAGCGTCCGGTGGTCCGGCAAACCGGGTGCCGGTGCGGCTGCCAGGGCGATCAGGCCGCGGACTTCTCGACGGGCAAACTCGCTTCGCGCCAGGCGGCCAGACCGCCCTGGACCGCGACCGCGTTCGCGTAGCCCTGTTTCTGCAGGATGCCAGCGGCGCGCTGCGCGCGTGCGCCGGTCTTGCACATCAGCACCACCGGCAGGGCCTTGTTGCTGGGCAGTTGCTTGGCCGGCAGTTCGGTGCCAGTGAGCGTCGACAGCGGCACGTTGCGGGCGCCGTTGGCATGGCCGGCCGCGTACTCGGCGGGCTCGCTGACATCGATCAGCACGCCCTTCTCGCGGTTGACCAGGCGCACCGCCTCGGCGGTCGCCACGCCGCCCGCCTTGCCGCGCAGCGAGGGCCACAGCAGCAGGCCGCCCGAGGTGAGCGCGGCCAGCACGAGATACCAGTTTTCGATCAGGAACTTCAAGGCGGGGCCCGTGGGATGAATCCAAAAGCTGCGGATTATAGGAAGGCCGGGGGCCGCAGCGGCCCCCGGCGCTCAGGCCAGCTTGAAGGTCGAGACTGCCGACTGCAGCGCCCGCGCCTGCTGTTCCAGGCTGTTGGCCGCCGCGGCCGCCTGCTCCACCAGCGCCGCGTTCTGCTGCGTCATCTGGTCCAGCTGCACCACCGACTCGTTGACATGGCCGATGCCCTGGCTCTGCTCGGCGGACGCTGCGGTGATCTCGCTGATGATGTCCGAGACCCGCTGCACGCTGGCCACGATCTCCTCCATCGTCGCGCCGGCGTCCTGCACCAGGCGCGAGCCCGACTCGACCCGCGCCACGCTCGCGCCGATCAGGGTCTTGATCTCGCGCGCGGCTTCCGCGCTGCGCTGCGCCAGCGAGCGCACCTCGCCGGCCACCACCGCGAAACCGCGCCCCTGCTCGCCGGCGCGCGCGGCCTCGACCGCGGCGTTCAGCGCCAGGATGTTGGTCTGGAAGGCGATGCCGTCGATGACGCCGATGATGTCGCCGATCTTGCGCGAGCTCGCGCTGATCTCGTCCATCGTCGAGACCACCTGGCCCACCACCTCGCCGCCCTTCTTCGCGACGGTGGCGGCGCTGCCCGCGAGCTGGTTGGCCTGGCTGGCCGCGTCGGCGCTCTGGCGCACGGTCTCGGTCAGCTGCTGCATGTTGGAGGCCGTCTGCTCCAGCGAGCCGGCCTGCTTCTCGGTGCGCACCGACAGGTCCTGGTTGCCGGCCGCGATCTCGCGCGAGGCCACCGTCATCGAGTCGGTGCCGCTGCGCACGTCGCTCACGATCGCCGACAGGCCCTGCGACATGTCGCGCACCGCCGCCAGCAGGCTGGACTCGGCGCCCGGCGCCACCACGATGGTTTGCGACAGGTCGCCGCCGGCCATCTGGCGCATCACGTCACGGGCATATTCGGGCTCGCCGCCGAGCTGACGCCACACGCTGGCGATCAGCAGCCACGATCCCGCGCCCAGACAGACGACCACGATCAGGCCGCTCAGCACCGTCGCCCACAGGCCCGAGCCGACACCCTGCTCCGCGCGCGCCAGCGTCCCGTCAAAGGTGGTCCTGGCATCGGCGCGGGCGTCGCCCAGCGTCTGCTCCAGCGCCTTCTGCGCGGCCTGCATCTTGGGAATGGCGCCCGCCTGGTCGCCCTGCTTGATGCCGAGGAACAGCTGCGCGGTCTCGACCGAGGCGGCGTAGTAGGCCTCGAAGCCGCTCTCCAGCCGGGCGCCGGCATCGGCGCGCCCCGGGATGGCCTTGATCGAGGCGATCACCTTGCGCATCGCGGTGGCGCGCTCGGCGGCCTCGTCCAGGCGCTTCTTCTCGCCCTCGGCGACGGCGGACTGGATCGTCCCACCCAGCGCCTCGAGCTGCGCGGCCACCTGGTTGGTGGCCACCAGATACGGATAGTCGGCCTCGCCCAGCGCGTGGATGGCGCCCGAGGTCCGCGACGAAAAGAACAGCACCACCGCGATGCCCACCGCGAAGACGATCGCCGCCAGCACCGGCAGCATCGCGATACGGGTCTTCAAGTTCATGCCTGACTCCAATTCATCCTGTGTCTCCAACGACCTCCCCGGGTCGATGGCGCCCCGCCCTCCCACGACGGCGAGGCGGGCGGGCGGCCGAGGCCGCCCGCCGCCGGCGTCAATCGACGCTCAGCACCACCTTCACCGAGCCGTCGACGGCCGACTTCTCGATGTAGCCGATCGCATCGGCATTGGCCACGACGAACTTCTTCACGTCGGCCGAGCTGCCCAGCTCCTTGGGCGGCGTGCCCTTGCCCGAGAACACCAGGCGCGACCAGGCGGCCTTCACCTGGGCCGAGGACTTGCCGGTGGCCTTCGAATAGAAGTGCTCGCGCGCCGCGGCGCTTTCCGGCAAATCCACCGCCTGGGCGGCGCCGCCGCTGGGCAGCTGGTTGGACTTGCCCAGGAAGATGCTCGCGACCTGGTCGGCGCTCATCGAGGCGACCGGGCTCTTCGGATTGACCACGACGGCGACCTGCGCCTGTGCGGCCACGGCGGCGACCAGCATCGCGGCGCCGATGAGGGGCTTGATCATGTTGAACTGCATGAGGGTCTGTGCTCCGCTCAGAACACGAAGTCGACGGCGACGCTGTAGACGCCGACGCGCTCGTTGTTGAAGCCCGGCTGGACGTTGTAGAACTGGCCGGCGCCGGTGGTCTTGATGCTGTCGTACTGGGCCTTCACCGCGACGTTGCGCCAGGCATCCCAGCGCACGCCGACGGCGATGGTCTTCTGCGGCGTGCTCTGCGCGGCGGTGACCGCGTCGACGACGGCGCGCAGCGGCAGGCCACCCACGACCACCGTGCCCGGGATCGTGTTGTTGACGTTGCTGCTGTCGGTCTTCTGCTGCGACAGCGTCGCGTACGGCGTGAACTTGCCGACGCGGTAGCCGACCGTCGTGTACCAGCCGGTGGTGTCCGGCACGAAGGAATCGTTGCGGCGCTTGGTGTACTCGGCGGCGACGACCCACTGGCCTTCGTCATAGCTCAGGCCCACGCCGGAGAAACTCGCATCCTTGTCGGTCGGGTCGATCTCGTTGCCGACCGAGGCGAACGGCGTCTGGCGCAGCGCGCCGACCAGCGAGCTCACCGTGGCGCTGTGCGCGGTCAGCTTGCCCTGCGCATGGCCCACGCGCAGGTTCAGGCCGTCGGCCAGCTCGACGGTGGCGTTCACGCCGACCATCTTCTTGAGCTCGAGCTTGGTCTGGCGCACGTAGGACGAGCTTTCGCCGCCGAAGACCTGCAGCGAGACGCTCTTGCCGGCGACCTGCGTGCTCCAGTTGACGTCGACGCCGTCGAAGTGGCTCACCGGCACCTGGCCGTAGACGTCGATCGGCGGACGCAGCCAGGTGTTGGCATAACCGACGTCGCGGAAGTCGGACACCGCGAAGAACGGCGCGCCCATGCGGCCGGCGCGGATCGCCAGGCCCGGCGTGGCCTGCCACTTGGCGAAGGCCCACTCGACCTGCGGCGTCCAGTTGCCCTTGCCGGTCTGCTTGGTCAGCACCTGCGCGGTCGCGGAAAACTGCGCATTGAACTTGGCCGTGCCCTGCAGGCCCAGCTTCGAATCGACTTCGCCGCTCAGCGACTTGTCGGCGCCATGGACCTGGCCCGGGATGACGTACTCGGCGCCATTCCTGGTCGTGCCCGTCAGGCCGACCGTGCCGAAGCCGGAGAACGAGAACATCGATTCCGACTGGCCCTGCGCCTGCGCGCCAAATGCCAGCAGCGCCAGCGCCACCGGCGCCAGTCGCAAGCTCTTCACCACCATCATTGCAAGTACTCCTGTACAGCGTGAATGCCCAACGTGGGCGTGTTCTTTTTTCGAACCAAACTTGGGCGCCCGATACGCCTTTCGCCCGGTGCGAAAGCAGTTGTCGGCGCTCCGGAAGGCTTCTTGAGACGGGGGCCCTGGAGGGCTGCCTCTAGAATCCGCCGGGCCTGCCGGAACCCGGCCAAACCTCACGAAACCCAAGACCCATGTACAAGCTCGTGCTGATTCGCCATGGCGAATCGACCTGGAATCTCGAGAACCGCTTCACCGGCTGGACCGACGTGGATCTGACGCCCACCGGGGTGGAGCAGGCCAAGCAGGCGGGCCGTCTGCTGAAGGAAGCGGGCGTCGACTTCGACGTGGCCCACACCTCCGTGCTCAAGCGCGCCATCTGGACCCTGTGGCATTGCCTGGACCAGATGGACCGCCAGTGGCTGCCGGTGCGGCACAGCTGGCGCCTGAACGAACGCCATTACGGCGGCCTTCAGGGGCTGAACAAGGCGGACATGGCCAAGCAGTACGGCGACGAGCAGGTGCTGGTCTGGCGCCGCAGCTATGACACCCCGCCGCCGGCGCTGGAAGCCTCGGACCCGCGCAGCGAGCGCGGCGACATCCGCTATGCCGGCCTGCAGCCGTCGGACATTCCGCTGACCGAGTGCCTCAAGGACACCGTGGCCCGCGTGCTGCCCTACTGGAACGAACAGATCGCACCCGCCATTCTGTCGGGCCAGCGCGTGCTGATCGCGGCCCACGGCAACTCGATCCGGGCCCTCGTGAAGTATTTGGACGGCATCGCCGACGAAGACATCGTTGGCGTGAATATTCCCAACGGCATCCCGCTGGTGTACGAGCTGGACAAGGACCTGAAGCCCATCAAGAGCTATTACCTCGGCGACGCCGAGGCTGCGGCCAAGGCGGCCGCGGCGGTGGCCAACCAGGGCAAGGCCTGAACTTCCAGGCCTGAGGCCGCCGGCCGCCCGGCGGCCCTCTATTTGCGGCGCAGCGCGGTCGCGAGCAGCTCCGCGATGCAGACCGCGTTGGTCTCGTGCGGGACCGCGTTGCTGCTCCAGATGTGACGCACGCCGGCCGCGCGCAGCGCCGGCAAAGCATCGCCGTTGAACAGCGCATGCGTCACGGCGACATCCACGCTGGCCGCGCCGCGCTCGAGCGCCTCGCGCGCCGCGCCGATCAGCGTCCGGCCGGTCGAGGCCATGTCGTCCAGCAGCACGACCGAGCGCCCACGCACATCCAGCTCGGGAAACGCCAGCTGCACCTGCGTGTCGCCGAAGCGCACCTTGCGGCCGATCGCATGCTCGAGCTTGCCGGCACGCGCCGCCTCGGCGACCCACTGCCCCGACTCCTCATCCGGTCCGACCAGCACCGCGCCCGGCACCTGCACGGCGATGAAGCGCCCGAGCTGCGCCGCCGCCGACAGCGCAACGCCACGCCCGCGTGGCATCACCTCATCCAGGCTGGCGATCCGGTGCAGGTGCGGGTCGACAGTCACCACGCGGTCAAACTGCGTCGACAGCAGCGCCGCGATGTGACGCTGGCTGACCGCCTCGCCCGGCGTGAACTCCATGTCCTGCCGCATGTAGGCCAGATAAGGCGCGACCAGCATCAGATGCCGCACGCCCCAGCCCCGCGCGGCCGGCGCGGCGATCAGCAGCTCGACCAGACGGTCGTTGGGCTGATGCTGCATCCCGCGCAGCACGATGACGTCACTCGGCAACGGCTTGGGCAGCACCACCCGCGTCTCCCCATCCGGGAAACGATGTCGCGTGATGACCCCCATCGGGCGGCCCAACTCCCTGGCCAGCCGCGTGGCCAGGTCCTGTTCGTCGTCGAAGCACAGCAGCATCGGCGGATCCTCGCATCAAACCGCGCCCGGAGGGCATGCGGCATTCCCGCTGATGGGCGATTGGAGGTGCCGGCGATGGGGCGGGAGCAGGCGCTCCTTGGCGCGGCTGGGGGCTGAAGCTGGGGGTGAGGCCGACTACCTGCCATCTCCAGCGCGCTTGGCCGCCAAGGCGTGGGGCCTTGGCGTCAAGCGCCAAAACCCCACGCCTTGCCGTCCCCGAACGACCCAGGACTCAGGGCCTGGGGAGTGCGGTTGAGATCGTTTCGGCCAGAGCTTCAGCGAGGTGGCGGCGGTCGAGGCCTTCCGTCGGCATCGCGGGCAGTGAGCGGACTTCGACCGCCAGGTCCTTGGCGGTCAAGATGCGCCACAGGCTTTCCATCAAGGTCATCTGGCCGATGTATTGCGCGGCCTCGCTGTATGGCTGGCCGGGCTGGTGCCAGCGCAGCACCACCGGCTGCAGCGGGGTGTGCGTGCTGATCGCTGCCTGCAACAGGTTGCCGTGCAGCGGCAGCAGCGGGTAGCCCGGGCCGGTCGTGCCCTCGGGGAAGACCGCCACCGTCTCGCCGGCGGCCAGCGCCTCGGCCGTCTTGTGCACGACGCGCAGCGCGTCGCGCTTGCTGGCGCGCTCGATGTAGAGCGTGCCGACCGCCGTCGCCAGCGATCCCACCAGCGGCCAGGTCGCGATGTCCGCCTTGGAGACGAAGCGCACCTCCGGCATCACCGCGTGCATCGCCGCGATGTCCAGCCACGAGATGTGATTCGCGGTGATCAGGCGCGGCGCCGGCGCCTGCGGGCCCGGCGACTCCAGCCGCACCCCCAGCACCCGCAGCAATTTGCCCGACCACCAGCCGACATAACGCTGCTTCGTCGACGTGTCGAAACCGGACCAGCGCACCTGCACGAGGAAGACCCCGTGCGCGATGTGCGCCAGCATCCGCAGCGCCCGCCAGACGCCGACCAGGGCACGCATCAGGCCGTCCGCTCGACGTCGGTGACCAGCGATTCGTAGGCGACCGTGCCGGCCACCAGCGTGTAGCGCACGCGGCCCGGCAGCTCGAAGCCGGTGATGTCGAAGGAGAACGGGGTGTGCTTGCCCTGGCTGACCAGCCGCTCCGGCGTGACCGCGCCGCTGGCCTCGGCGTCGAAGACGACGACGTCGCCCACACCGCCCTCGACCAGCCGGCCAGCGCTTGCCGCCAGCGAGCCCAGCGCGCCGCCCAGGACCTTGACCGGACGGCCGGTGATGGTGTCGAGCGTCCGCGCCAGCGAGAGGCCCTCGTCCTGGCCCCAGCGCAGCGCCAGGCTGAGCAGCAGTTCCAGGCCGGTGGCGCCGGGTGTGGCCTCGGCGAAGGGCAAGGTCTTTTCGTCGGCGGCGACCGGGTTGTGGTCGCTGACCAGCGCGTCGATCGTGCCGTCGGCCAGCGCGGCGCGCAGCGCGGCGCGGTCGCGCTGCTGGCGCAGCGGCGGGGTGAGCCGCATGGAGGGGTTGAAGTAGCCGATGTCGACGTCGCTCAGGTGCAGCGAGTTGATGGAGACGTCCGCCGTGACCGGCAGGCCGTCGCGCTTGGCCTGGCGCAGCAGCTCGACGCCGGCGGCGCTGCTCAGACGGCACAGGTGGACGCGGCAGCCGGTCACGCGGACCAGCTCGAGGATGGTGTGCAGCGCGATGGTCTCGGCCGCGACCGGCTCGCCCGAGAGGCCCAGGCGCGTCGCGACCGGGCCGCTGGCGGCGACGCCGCCGCTGAGCCACGGATCCTGCGGATGCAGCCACAGCGTGTAGCCGAAGCTGGCGGCGTACTGCATGGCCCGCTGGACGGTGAGCGTGTTGCGGATCGGGCGGTAGGCCTGCGAGAAGCCGACACAGCCGGACTCGGTGAGCTCGGCCATCTCGGTCAGCGCCTCGCCGTCCAGGCCGCGGGTGAGCGCGCCCAGCGGGAAGAGGCGGCAGCGGCTGAGCTTGCGGGCGCGGAACTTGAGCATGTCCACCAGGCCCGGCTCGTCCAGCGCCGGGTCGGTGTCGGGCGGGCAGACGAGGCTGGTGACGCCGCCGGCGGCCGCGGCGGCGAGCTCGCTCTCGAGCATGCCTTCATGCTCGTGGCCGGGCTCGCGCAGCCGCGCGGCCAGGTCCACCAGGCCCGGTGCGACGACCAGGCCGTCGGCATCGATGACACGGTCCGCGCTGAAGTCGCCGACCTGGCCCAGGCCGACGATGCGGCCCGACGCGATCGCGAGGTCGCCGCGCTGGTCCAGGCCCGAGGCGGGGTCGAGCAGGCGGCCGTTCTGGATGAGGATCTTCATGCTTCGTTCCCGGCGAGGATGGACATGACCGCCATGCGGACCGCGATGCCGAAGGTCACCTGCGGCAGGATCACGCTGTGCTGGCCGTCGGCGACGGTGGACGAGATCTCGACGCCGCGGTTGATCGGGCCCGGATGCATGACGATCGCATCCGGCTTGGCCAGCGCCAGCTTCTCCGGCGTGAGGCCGAAACTCTTGAAGTACTCGCCGGCGCTGGGCAGCATCGCGCCGCTCATGCGCTCGTTCTGCAGGCGCAGCATGATGATGACGTCGGCATCCTTCACGCCCTCGGCCATATCGTGGCAGACGCGCACGCCCATGTCCTTGAGGTCGCCCGGCACCAGGGTCTTGGGGCCGACGGCGCGGATTTCCGGCACGCCCAGCGTGGTGAGCGCATGGATGTCGCTGCGCGCGACCCGCGAATGCACGATGTCGCCGACGATCGCCACCGTGAGGTTGGTGAAGTCCTTCTTGTAGTGACGGATCGTGTACATGTCCAGCAGGCCCTGCGTCGGATGCGCGTGGCGGCCGTCGCCGGCATTGACGACGTGGACATGCGGCGCGCAGTGCTGCGCGATCAGGTAGGGCGCGCCGGACTCGCTGTGGCGCACGACGAACATGTCGGCATGCATCGCCGAGAGGTTGGCCACCGTGTCCAGCAGGGTCTCGCCCTTGGCCGTGCTCGAGCGCGCGATGTCCAGGTTGATGACGTCGGCGGACAGGCGCTTGGCGGCGATCTCGAAGGTGGTGCGGGTGCGGGTGCTGTTCTCGAAGAACAGGTTGAAGACCGACTTGCCGCGCAGCAGCGGCACCTTCTTGACCTCGCGGTCGTTGACCGACAGGAAGGTGCCGGCCGTGTCCAGGATCTGGTGCAGCACGGCCTTGGGCAGGCCCTCGGTGGACAGCAGGTGGATCAGCTCGCCATGCTTGTTCAGCTGCGGATTGCGTTTGCTCAGCATGGGATCAGTCCTCCTTCACGTCGAAGCTGAAGCGGCCGTGGTCGCCAGGATCCTGGCTTTTGACCAGGCTCAGCCGCTGGTGCGGCGCCAGGGCGACGCGCGCGGCGGAGAACGCCGGCTCGATCGGCAGCTCACGGCCGCCGCGGTCGACCAGCACCGCCAGCGTCACGCTCGCGGGCCGGCCGAAGTCGAACAGCTCGTTGATGACGGCGCGGGTGGTGCGGCCGGTGTAGAGCACGTCGTCGATGAGCAGGATGTGGCGGCCCTCGACCTCGAAGGGCAGCTTGGTGTGATCGGCGCTGGCGTTCATGCCCTTGCTGCCGAAGTCGTCGCGGTGCAGCGCGCTGGAGATGACGCCGTGCTGGCCCGGCAGCTTCAGGTCCTGCTGGAGGCGCTCGGCCAGCCAGGCGCCGCCCGACCAGATGCCGACCAGCGCGCAGTCGGGTTGCAGCAGGCGCTGGACGCCGCGCGCGAGGTCGGCGTAGAGCGCTTCCGCATCGAGGTGCAATGTGCTCATGGGTGTTCCCGGAAGAATTGTTCGAGGATCAATGCCGCGCTCGCGGCATCGAGGTCGCGCGCGCCCTGGGACTGGGCTTCGGCGCTGGTGTAGCGTTCGTCGACTTCGACCACCGGCAGCCGGTAGCGGCCACGCAGCTGGCCCGCGAACTTGAGCGCGCGGGCGGTCATTTCATGCGGGGCGCCGTCCGGATGACGCGGCACGCCGATGACCAGCGCATCGGGCTGCCACTCCTGGATCAGCGCCGCGATCGCGGCCCAGCGCGCATCGCCCTGCTCGGTGATCGTCCGCAAGCCCCGCGCGCTGCCCAGCATCCGGTTGCCGGTCGCCACGCCGAGGCGTTTGGTACCGAAATCAAAACCGAGGGGGGAAACGAAAGACGCAGGAGACGCGGCCGTGCTCATGGCGACGCGACCGGTCATGCCCGCCGCCGGGCCGCCCCAAGGCGGGCAGCGCCCCTCGGGGGCAGGAGCGAAGCGACTGGGGGGCTCACGGTTCTCATGCGTGCCCGGCCTCCTGGCTGAGCATGCGCGGATCGATGCCCAGCAGCGCCAGCGCCTTGTCGTAGCGCTCCTCGATGGGCGTGTCGAAGATGATCTCGGGCGTGGCGTCGACGGTGATCCAGCCGTTGCGGCCGAGCTCCTCCTCGAGCTGCCCCGCCGCCCAGCCGCTGTAGCCCAGCGTGACCAGCACCCGCTTGGGGCCGGCACCGCTGGACAGCGCCTCCAGCACGTCGCGGCTGGTGGTCATCTCGAGCCCGCCGGGCACGGCCAGCGTCGCGTTGTAGTGGTTGCCCTGCTCGTCCAGCGGCTCGTGCAGCACGAAGCCGCGCTCCGTCTGGACCGGGCCGCCGAAGAAGACCGGCCGCGCGGCCATGTCCTCGTCGTTCAGCTCGAGCTCGACCTTCTCGAACAGATTGCCCAGGGTCAGCGAGATCGGCTTGTTGATGACCAGTCCCAGCGCGCCCTTCTCGTTGTGCTCGCACAGGTAGACGACGGAGCCGGCAAAGGTTTCGTCCACCATGCCCGGCATGGCGATCAGGAACTGGTTGGTCAGGTCGATGCGTTCCTTGGACATAGGGGCGGATTCTATTTCACCGACACTCCGTCCCCATGACGCGAACGTCCTCTTCCCCCGCTTCCCGGCCCCCCGCGCCGACGGACGGCGCGGACAGCGCCCTGGTGTGGTTCCGCCGCGACCTGCGGGCCGACGACCATGCGGCGCTGTACCACGCGCTGCGGCGGCACCGCCGGGTCTACTGCGCCTTCGTGCTGGACACCGACATCCTGGACCCGCTGCCGCGGGCCGACCGGCGCGTGCAATTCATCCTCGACGCGCTGGGCGTGCTGGATGCGGACCTCGCCGCGCTGGCCCCCGGCGCCGGCCTGATCGTGCGCCACGGCGCGCCGCGCGAGCAGATCCCGGCGCTGGCCGCCGAGCTGGGCGTGCAGGCGCTGTACTTCAACCACGACGACGAGCCCGACGCGCTGCGCCGCGACGCCGCCGTCGGCGAGACCCTGCTGGCGCGCGGCGTGCAGGTCGAGAGCTTCAAGGACCATGTGATCTTCGAGCGCTCCGAGCTGCTGACCGGCGCCGGCAAGCCTTACGGCGTCTTCACGCCCTACAAGAACGCCTGGCTGCGCGAGATCACACCCTTCTTCCTCAGCAGCTATCCGGTTGAGCGCCACGCCTCGCACCTGGCGACCGGCCCCGAGGTGGCGGCGCGCCGGAGCGTGCCCGCGCTGGCCGACATCGGCTTCGAGCCCGCCGGGCTGAGCGCGGCGCTCTCGGGCGGCAGCGCGGGCGCGCGGCGGCTGTTCGACGAGTTCCTCGAGCGCATCGACCGCTACGGCGAGACCCGCGACTTTCCCGCCGTCAAGGGCCCGAGCTACCTGAGCACCCACCTGCGCTTCGGCACGATCTCGATCCGCGTGCTCGCGCGCGAGGCCTGGCGGCGTGGCTACGCGGGCAGCGGCGCCAGCGCGGGGGCGCAGACCTGGCTGTCGGAACTGATCTGGCGGGACTTCTATCACCAGGTCCTGCACCACCATCCGCGCGTGGCGGGGCGCGCCTTCCGGCCCGAGTACGACCGCATCGCCTGGGCCGAGGGTCCGGAGGCCGATGCCGACTTCGAGGCCTGGTGCCAGGGCCGTACCGGCTACCCGCTGGTCGACGCGGCGATGCACCAGATCAACCAGACCGGCTACATGCACAACCGGCTGCGCATGGTCACGGCCAGCTTCCTGATCAAGGACCTGGGCATCGACTGGCGCCGCGGCGAGGCCTACTTCGCCGAGAAACTGATCGACTTCGATCTCGCCGCCAACAACGGCGGCTGGCAATGGGCCGCCTCCAGCGGCTGCGACGCCCAGCCCTACTTCCGCATCTTCAATCCGGTCAGCCAGAGCGAGAAGTTCGACCCCGACGGGAAATTCATCCAGCGCTACCTGCCGCAACTGTCGCGGCTGCCGCCGGCGCTGATCCACGCGCCCTGGCTCGCCAAGCCGGCGGAACTGGCCGCCTGCGGCGTCGTGCTGGGCCGCGACTATCCCGAGCCGATCGTGCGCCACGAGACCGCGCGCATGGCGACGATGGCGCGCTACGCCGTGGTCAAGGACCGCGGCTTCGCGCCGGACTAGGTTCCGGCGCGCACCGTCAATGCACCACCGCGCTGCCCTTCTGGGGCAGGCGCAGGCCGTGCGCGCGGGCTTCCGCCAGGATCAGCAGGCCGCGCGCGGTGATGGCGTCGCGGGGATGCAGCGCCACGCCGACATGGCTGTCGAGCCGCACCGGATGGCCGCCCAGGTCGAAGGGCTGCGCCAGCGCATCGCGGATGCGCTCGCCCATCGCTTCCGCCTCCTGCACCGATCCGGCGCGCGACACCACCAGCGCGAACTGCTCGTTGGCATGCCGCGCCAGCAGGTCGACCGGACCGGCGCAGGACGACAGCCGCCGGCCGACCTCCACCAGCACCGGTGCCGCCGCCTGCACGCCCTGGCTGCGCAGCAGCGCCTCCAGGCCCTTGAGCACCACCACCGTGACGGCCACCCGGCCGGACTCGGCATTGACCATGCGCAGCACCTGGTCCAGGCGCTCCAGCAGCGCCACCTGGCCGAGCAGCCCGGTGGCCGTGTCGCGCAGCAGCGGCGAGGGCCGCGTCTGCCGGCCGGCCGCGCGCTCGCTCTGCAGCAGCTCGTCGAGGTCGCCGAACAGCGACTCCAGGCCGCTGCCCTTGTCGTAGAAGCCGTCCGCCCCCGCCTGCATGCACATGTCGCGGTAGGCGTCCATCGCGTGATGGGTGAGCATCAGGATCCGGCCCTGGAAGCCCTTGTGGCGCAGCGCCCGCAGCACGTCGACGCCGGTGCCCACCAGCAGGGTCATGTCCAGCAGCACGGTGTCGGGCTGCAGCCAGTCGATCAGCGCGATCGCCTGCGGCGCGGAGTCCGCCTCGCCGACGACGCGCACGCCGGCCATGTCCTCGAGCCGCCGTGCCAGGAGCCGGCGGATGGCCGACGAGTCCTCGACGAGAAAAATGTCCATGAAGGGATGCTCCGGATCGCGGCGGCGACTGGTTGTCACCGCCTGTCCGGCATCTTGCGCGAGGCCCGGCGCCGGCATCAGCAGCGCCCCGCGCATGCTGGTGTCGGGGCCTGTCCGCAGGATTTGTCGGGCGATCCCCTACAGCGCCCGGCCGCTCACTGGATGTCCGTCAGCCCGTGCTGGACGCAGTACTTGGTGAGCTCGGTGTTGTTGCGCCAGCCGGTCTTCTCGAGGATGCGCGCGCGGTAGGTGCCGACCGTCTTGGCCGACAGGTGCATGGTCTCGGCGATCTCCGCCGGCGTCTTGCCCGCGGCGATCAGCAGCATCACCCGGTGTTCCTGCGCCGACAGCTGCTCATGCGGCAACTGGCCCGGCGTCGCGCCGCTGAGCAGCCCCAGCAGGTGGTCCGCCATCGCGGCCGTGACGTAGCGCCCGCCCTGCAGCAGGCGCTGCAGCGCGACGACCAGCTCGTCGGTCGCCTTGTCCTTGGGCAGGTAGCCGGACACGCCCATCTGCAGCAGCCGCGCCGCGTAGGCGGACTCCGCGTTGAGGCTCAGCACCAGCACCGGCACGCCCTTGAGCGCCCGCAGCATGCGGCTGGCGCCCTCGGTCCCGCTGGCGTCGGGCAGTGACAGGTCCAGCACCAGCGCATCCGGCTTGTTGGCCTGGCCCAGCTGCAGTGCCTCGGCGATGGTCGATGCCTCGTCCAGCACCGCCGATGGCCAGTGGCCCTGGATCAACTGCTTGACCCCGAGCCGCATGATCGGATGGTCGTCAACGATCAGAAACCTCATCCCAACCCTCCTCGTTCTCCCGGGTCGCCCCGGTGCTGTCCCCCTCGTCCGCGCCGCCGGCCAGCGGCACGCGGACGTCGATCCGCGTGCCACGTCGCGGCGCCGGCCCGAAGACCAGTTCACCGCCTGCCAGCACGGCGCGCTCCCGCATGTTCCTCAGGCCCGACGCATCCGCCCGCACCTGGCCCGGGCCGATGCCGTCGTCCTCGATGCGCAGGCGGTATTCCCCGTCCTCGATGCGGGACTCGATCGTCAGCTGGTGCGCCTGCGCATGCCTCAGCACGTTGGTCGCGGCCTCCTGCAGCAGGCGGAAGAGCTGGTTGTGCTGCTCGCTGCTGAGCGCCTCGTCCGGCGCCAGGTCCAGGTCGACGACCAGCTCGCTCTGCCGCTGCAGGCCCTGCGCATAGTGCTGGACCGCCGCGCCGAAGCCGAAGTCGTCCAGCAGCGGCGGCCGCAGCGTGTTGGCGATGCGGCGCGCGGCGCCGATGACCTCGTCGGCGATGGCCAGCATCTCGTCGTGCATCGGCTCCTTGGCCGGCGCGATCTTGCGCGCCATCGACAGCGCCAGCATCTTCGCCGCCGTGCCGAGCTGGCCGAGCTGGTCGTGGACCTCGCGCGCGAGCCGGCGCCGCTCCGCCTCCACGCTGCGGTCCAGTTCGGCGGCGAAGCTCTGGATGCGGGTCAGCGCCTCGCTCAGTTCACGGGTGCGCTCGGCGACGGCCCCCTCCAGCCGCGCATGGCTGTCGCGCAGCGCGCGTTCGGCCCGGTCGCGCCGTTCGCGCTCGACCCACAGCGCCGCCATCGCCGCGGCCATCAGCAGGCCCCCGACGAGCGGCAGCACCTGCGCCAGCAGCGTGGTTTCCTTGGTCTGCAGCGCCACCGCCGATTCGATGCCATCGATCCGGCGTTGCTGCACCGACTTCAGCCGCGCCAGCTCGCCGCGGATCTCGTCCATCAGCTGCTTGCCGGCGACATAGGCCTGGCGGTCGTTCAGCGCCTCGGCGCCCAGCTTCCAGCGCTTCGCGACCTGGTCCTCGACCTGGCGGCGGCGCTCGGCGATGAAACGGTCCAGCCGCGCGAAGGCCTGGTCCTGGCGGTCGCCGCTGACCGCCAGCGCGTCCTTGAGCTGGGCGTAGTTCGCGTCCAGGTCGCGCTGGGCGCGCTCGTAGGGCTGCAGGAAGGCCGCGTCGCCGGTGATCAGGAAACCGCGCGTGCCGGTCTCCAGGTCGATCAGCAGGCCGTTCAGGTCGGACAGCTGCTGCTGCGTGCGCAAGGCGTGGGCGCGCCCCGCCTCCTGACGCGTCAGCTCGCCCAGGCTGCGGTAACCGCCATAGGCGGTGGCCACGAAGGCGACGCAGCCGGCCAGCAACAGGCCCGCAGCCACCGGAAAGGTCAGCAAGCGCATGGATGGTCCGGGCCTCCGGGCCCGTGTTCGTACAACCCTGCGGACGCCGCGTTCCAGCGATGACAAGCTCGCCGGCGTCCACCCCACTGCAGTCGGGCCCCGGGTGTCAGGCGCATCGGACGTCTTTCGCTCCGCTTGCGCCGGTCGGGCCGCTTTCGCTTCTGTCTCGCATGGATTTCGCCCTTCGGTGGGAGGGCTTGTTCGCGCGGACGCTCCCTGGCGCCTGCTCACGTGGGCCTAACGCTAGAGGTGCGGCGCAGGAAAAGCAAGTCCCTGCTCACGCGCCGCGTGCCGGGAAAGCCACGTCCGCGGGCAGCAGGCGGGCCGAAGGTGAGCACTTTCACGCGACCGGCGGGTGCCGCGCGCCGGGGTCAGGACTTGTCCCACCGCCCCTCGCGGGGGCACCCCACCCCGCCTGTCAGGGGGCCTGCCAACGCGACAGCAGCGCGCCATGGCGCTGCTGCCAGTCGCGCAGCGGCGCCGCCTCGCCGTCGAGCACCAGCCGCAGGTAGGCCAGGCTGAGCTCGCGCGTCGCGGCCTTGACCTTCGGGTTGAGCTCGAAGCCGCCGGTGTTCATCCGGTCGGTGAAGATGCTGTGCGAACCGCCGCTGAACATCGCCAGCGCCTTGCGCGGCCCGCCGATCGCGTCGAACAGCGCCACCCGGTCCGACGGTCCGCTGTAGTAGCCGGGAATGGTGATCTCGTCGGCGGTGGCGCTGATGTGCAGCGTGGGGATGGCGATGCCGGACAGGATGGGCGCCGGATCGCCCTCCCCGTAGAACGGCGGCGCGGAGATCAGGATCGCGGCCTTGAAGCGCGGATCGGCCAGCGAGGACAACGACGACGACGGCGCCGCGCCACCGGTCAGGCCGGCGGGCGCCGGCACCTTCGCGCCGGCGATCAGCAGGCTGGTGTTGGCGCCGTAGGAATGCCCGGCGATCGCCAGGCGCGTCGCATCCAGCCGCGGCCCCAGCGGTCCGGCCAGCAACTGGTCCAGGGCGAAGCGGATGTCCTGCGTTCGCTCGATGGCCTCCTCCGGCTGCGCCGCATGCTGCAGGCGCCGCACCAGCGTCAGCGAGTTCGACCAGCCGAAGCCGCCGGCCCAGAGCCGGCGGTCGCTGCCGATGTGCTGCACATGCATCGCGACGATGCCGTGCGCCGCCCAATAGCTACCGAGGTAGCTGTAGCCGCGGCGCGAGCCGCCCATGCCGTGCGAGAAGACCACGACCGGCCACCCACCCGCCGGTGGCTCGCCGCGGGGCCAGTAGACGCGCACCGGGACCGCGCGTTCGCGGGCGGGATCGCTCCAGTCGAAGTCCTGCCAGTGATGGCTGCCGTCCTCGGCCGCCTGCGTGCCGGGCAGGGCCGGCAGGTCGGGACCGGCCACCGGCGGCGGCGTCGCGCAGCCGATCAGCAGGGCCGCGACCGCCGTCGCCGCCGAGGCGGCGAGCGCGGTCCAGCGCCAGGTCCTGTTCACGGGATCAGAAGAGTTCGACGTCGCTGAGGTGGCTGGCCTCGGTCATGCGGCCTTGCGCGACCAGCGTCGCGTGGCTCTGCACCTGGTTCCGGCCGGCGCCCTTGGCGTGGTAGACCGCCTTGTCGGCGCGCTCGAAGGCCGCGGCCGGCGAGTCGCCGCTGCGGATCTGCGTGAAGCCGATGCTGACCGTGATGCGGCCGACCTGCGGGAAAGCGTACTGGGCGGTGTTGAGGCGGAAGCGCTCGAAAGCGTGCGCGGCGTCGGGTTCGTCCTCGCAACGCATCAGCACGACGAACTCCTCGCCGCCGAAGCGATAGAGCAGGTCGTTGAAGCGGAAGCTGCTGCGCATCAGCCGCGACAGCAGCAGCAGGACCTCGTCGCCGATCAGGTGACCGAAGCGGTCGTTGATCGACTTGAAGTGGTCGATGTCGATCACGCCGATCCAGTAGCGCGGATGCACCGCGGCATGGCGGCGGTCCTGACCGGGCTCCTCGGGCTTGGCCTCCTCGGCCTGGATCCGCAGCGGCAGCTCCGAGACAGCCTTCAGGAAGCTCTCGTCGAAGGTCTTGCGGTTCAGCAGGCCGGTCAGCGTGTCGCGCTCGCTGTAGTCCAGCAGGCCCTGGAAGTTGTGATAGATCCGCAGCACGCTGCTGACCATGCGCTGCGCCTCGGTCTTGAGCCGGCGCGCGGTGTGCAGCTCCAGCACGCCGACCACGTCGCGTTCGGTCGCCAGCGGGAACAGCGTCACCCACTCGTTGTTTTCGCGCTGCTGCAACACGCTGCGCTGCGTCAGGCATTCGAGGCGGCGCGGATGCTCGGCCAGCCGGGGGAGGGTCTCGGGATCGACCCAGAGCGAGTCGGCGGTGGCGACGGCGTCGCCGGCGTGCAGCCGGGCGCGCGTCAGCCAGCGCTGCTGGCCGGGCTCGCCGACGCAGCGATAGATCGCCACGGCGGCCGCAGGGCCATTGAGCAGGTCACGCAGCGCGGTGACCAGGGTGACGTCCATGACGTCGCGGTCACGGAAACCCGTCAGCTCGGCAAGATGGTCGACTACCCCGGACATGGTGTTTGCAGCGTGGAGGGAGGATCCAGGCGCCGGCAACCACCGATGGTCCGGGGGCCCGGACGCTACGCCCTCGCCGGCTTTCCGGCGGAATGGTGCGAAGTGTATCGGGCGATCAGGCCGAGCAGGTGCTCCTCGTCATAGGGCTTGCCCAGGTAATCCTCGACTCCGAGCCGTTGTGCATAGTCGCGGTGTTTCTGAGCGATGCGCGACGTGATCATGATCACGGGCAGCCCCGCCAGACGCGCGTCGGCACGCAGGTTGCGGACCAGGTCGAAGCCGTCCATGCGCGGCATCTCGATGTCCGACAGCACCAGTTGCGGCAATTCCTCGCCGGCCAGGCGCTCCATCGCATCCAGGCCGTCCTTGGCCAGCAGCACGCGGTAGCCCTCGCGCTCCAGCAGGCGCTGGGTGACGCGGCGCACGGTCAGCGAGTCGTCGACCACCATCACCAGCGGCGCGAGCTGCTCGGTGGCCGCCTCGACCACCACCTGGCGCGCGGCCGCCTCGGCGTCGTGCACGCGCTGCTGCGCGGCATGGCCGTAGCGGTTGGCCAGCGCCACCGGGTTGTAGATCAGCGCCACATCGCCCGAGGCCAGCAGGCTGATGCCCGCCAGGCCCGGGACCTGCATCAGCTGCGGGCCCAGGTTCTTGACGACGACTTCCTGGTTGCCCAGCACTTCGTCGACGTGCAGCGCCAGGCGCTGCTGGGCGCTGTGCACCAGCGCCACCGGCAGGGTCTTGCCATGGGCGACGCCGCGGTCGCTGTGGTGCATCAGGCCGCCCAGCCAGTAGAAGGGCATGCGTTCGCCGGCGGCCATCAGCGCGCCGTCGACATAGGCCTGCTCGACCGTCTCGACCGGCAGGCGCTGCACCGACAGCATCAGGCTGGCCGGCACCGCGACCTTGCGGTCGCCGTAGCGCAGCACGACGACCTGCGTCAGCGCCGTCGTCAGCGGCACGCGCAGCTCGAAGCTGGCGCCCTGCCCCGGCGAGGACTGCGTCAGCACGTAGCCGCCGAGCGTGTTCACTTCGGAGCGGACCACGTCCATGCCGACGCCGCGGCCCGCCATCTCGGTCAGCGATTCGGCGGTGGAGAAACCCGGCTCGTAGATCAGGTCCATCAGCTGGGCGTCGTTCAGGTCCTGACCCGGCTGGATCAGGCCCTGGCTCTCGCCGCGGGCGCGGATGCGCGCCAGATTCAGGCCGGCGCCGTCATCGCTGAAGCGGACCTGGATCTCGTTGCCTTCCTGGTGCAGGTTCAGCACGATGCGGCCCACCGGCGCCTTGCCCGCCTGCTGGCGGACATCCGGCGTCTCGATGCCGTGCACGACGCTGTTGCGCAGCAGGTGCTCGAAGGCGCCGGTCAGGCGCTCCAGCACCGCGCGGTCCAGTTCGACGCCGCCACCGCGGATCTCGAGCTGGGCCTGCTTGCCGCTTTCGCGGGCGGCCTGGCGGACCACCCGGTGCAGGCGCTCGCCCAGGCTGCTGTCGAACTCGACCATCCGCGTGCGCAGCAGGTCATCCTGCAGCTCGCGGGTCAGCCGGGACTGGCCGGCCAGTTCGTCTTCACCGGCCGCGACGTTGCGCTGCAGGCCGCGCTGGACCGTGGCCACGTCGTTGACCGACTCGGCCAGCATCCGGGTCAGTTCCTGGAAGCGGGTGTAGCGGTCGAACTCGAGCGGGTCGAAGTCCTTGCCGGTCGCCTGGGCGGCTTCCTGGCGGGCGGCGATGCGGGCCTCGGCCTGCAGTTCCAGTTCGCGCAGCTGCGTGCGCAGACGCTCCAGGTTGTCGTCCAGGTCGGACAGCGAGGTGCGCATCTGGCCCAGTTCGGACTCCAGGCGCGCGCGGCGGATGGAGACTTCACCGGACAGCGCGGCCATGCGCTCCAGCAGCGCGCCACGGACACGCACCTGGGCGGCCGGGGCCACCGGGGCGCTTTCCAGCGGCTGGCCCAGGTCGGCGATCTCGCTGAAGTGGGCCCAGTCGATCTCGATGTCGGCCGGCGGCGTCGCCACCGCAGGCTCGGCGACAGGCGCCTCGACCGGCGCGGCAGCCTCCACGACAGGCTCGGCCTCCAGCGGCGCCAGCGCCACCGGTTCGGCGACCGGCTGAGCGACCGCTTCGGCAACCACGTCGGCCACCGGCTCGATCGGCGCCAGCTGGGGAGCCGGTGCCGGGATCGCGTCGGAGCCTTCGGCCGGCGCCTGGATGGTCTCGACCGCGACGGCGGGCGGGATCGGCGCGGGCAGGTCGGCGACCGGCGCGGCCGGGGCGGATGGCGCCATCGGCGCGGGCACCACCGGTGCCGGGTCGCGCCAGGTGCGCTGCAGCGTCTTGAAGCTGTGTTCCAGGCTGTCGCCGGCGTCCTGCAGCGCGAGCAGTTGCTCGTAGCCCGGTTCGCCGTCGGCCAGCAGGTGCTCGATCTGGGACTCCAGGCGGTGGGCCTGCTCGCCCAGGCGCATCGCGCCGGCCAGGCGGGCACCGCCCTTGAAGGTGTGCAGCACCCGCATGCAGGCGGCGGCGCGGCCGGTGTCGGCCGGCTGGGTCGCCCACTCGCGCAGCGCGCCGTGCAGCTCGCCCAGCAGGTCCTCGGCTTCCTCCTCGAAGATCGGCATCAGTTCCGGCTCGATCTGGTCGGGCTGGCTGAAGTCGAAATCGTCGGCGGTCGCCTCGGCGGCCTGGTGGAAGGCGTAATGCGAGGTCGGCAGGGCCGGCTCGGCCGTGTGGTCCACCAGCAGGTGGGCCGGCAGCGCGGCCGTCGACACCTCCTCGAGCGACATGGCCAGCAGGCCCTCGTCGCTGTCGGCATGGCTGTCGGGCAGCACGGCGCCCGGCTCGAAGGCCTGCAGTTCCGCCAGCAGGCCGGCATCGGCTTCCTTCAGGAAACCGGCGGCGAACTGGTGCAACAGGCGGCGGATCTCGTCGGCGGCGCGCTGGAACAGCGTCGGGTCGGCGACCTGATGGCCCTGGGCCCGCGCCAGCGCGTGCTCCAGGCAACGGGCCAGCGTGGACAGGTCCTCGAAGCCCACCGTCGCGGCGCTGCCGGCCAGGCCGTGCGCCAGGGCTTCCGCGTCCTGCGGCAGCGGCGACTGGGGCAGCAGCGCCCACTCGCTCAGCTCCACCTGCAGGCGGCGCGAACGCTCGTCGGCCTCGTTCAGGAAGATGTTGAACAGCGCGATGCTGATGCGCAGCGGCCCGATGACCTTGACGCCCTCGTCGCTGTCCTCGACGGCCTCGTCCGGCTGCGCCTCGGCCTCGACCTCGGCGGTCGGTGGCGTGACGGCGGTGCCGCCCACCAGGCTCAGCGCCGGCGCGGCGTGTGCCGGCGCCGCGCCCAGGTCGGGCAGGTCCAGGTCCGGCAGATCCAGGTCGGACAGGGTGCGCGGCGACAGGCCTTCGGGCGCGGTCGCCTCGACAGCGGCATCGGCGGCATTGGCGGCCGCGTCGCTCAGGTCGAGCACGGCGTCGTCGGCGGCCACCGGGGCCACCGGGGCCTCCACCGGCGCGGACACCAGTTCCTGGCCGAGGTCCAGCGTCAGCGACAGGTCCGCGGCGGACGGCGCATCGATCGCGGCGACCGGCTCGGTGTTGAGGTCGGACAGATCCAGCAGGTCCAGCGCCGGCTCGTCGGCGGCGGGTTCGGCCGGCAGCGCGTCCAGCGGCATCGGCGTCGTCGCCTCGATCTCGACCAGCGGCGCGTCGGCCGGCCAGCCGTCGGGCAGTTCCATCGTGACGGTCGCCTCGTCGGCGGGCGTCAGCGTGGGTTCGAGCGACAGCGTCGGTTCGTCCTGGAAGGCCGGTGGCTGGGCCGCGGCGGCTTCCACCGCGGCGGGCTCCAGCAGCGCGGACGGTTCGACCACGTCCGCCACCGTCGGCAGCGACATCGTCGTGTCCAGCACCGGCGGCTCCGCGGTCAGCGCGGGCAGTTCGACGGCGGACAGCGCGTCCAGGTCGATGGCGGCGTCCAGCTCGGGCACCGCCTGGGTCAGTTCGGGCACGTCCGCCGGGAATTCCGGCGACAGCGCGTCGATCGCGACGGGCGTCGGTTCGGTCGCGGTCACCACGTCCAGGTCGGCCACCGGCAGCGGCGGCACGTCCAGGCCCGGCAGGTCCAGCGCCGGCAGGTCCAGCGACGGCAGCACCGAGCCGGCCGCGGCATGTTCCGCGTCCAGCGTGGCAAGCAGGTCCAGCGCGGCCAGTTCGTCGGCCGCGGGCGGCGTCGCGGGCGCGGGCGTCGCCACCTCGTCCGCCAGCGACAGTTCCGGCAGGGCCTGCAGACCGGCCAGATCGATCTCCGGCGCCGGCGCGGGGGCCGGGACCTCGGCGACTTCCGGCAGCTCGGCGACCTCGATGACCTCGGGGGCTTCCACCACCTCGGCCACCTCGACCAACTCGGGCACCGCCAGGACCGGCGCCGCGGCGGACAGCTGCAGCGGGGTGTAGCGGTTCTCCAGACGCAGTGCGTCGGCGACGGCGCGGAACGGCGCGCTGTGATAGCCGTGCGGCCGGCCTTCGCCGATCGCGGTGGCCCAGGCCTGGAAGCCGTCCAGCGCCTCGTTGCTGGCGCGCAGCAGGTCCGAATCGGCCTGCGGATGCTCCGACAGGCGATGGTTGTAGAGCTGTTCGAAGGCCCAGCCGGCTTCGCCGAACTCGTTCAGCCCGACCATGCGCGAGCTGCCCTTGAGCGTATGGAAGGCGCGACGCACCGTCGTCAGCTGTTCCTTGTCGCTGGCGCTGCGCGCGAGCGCGGTCAGCGCGTCGCGGGCGGTCGCCACGACCTCGGCGGCCTCTTCCAGGAAGATGCCCAGCATCTCCTCGTCGATGGCGGCCTCGGCCTGCGGGATCGGGGCGCTCGGCGCCGGCGCGGGCGGGGCGACCGGCGCGGCGGCTTCGATGAACTGCTGCAGCGATTCGGCGGCCTGGCTGCCCGCGGCGTCACCGCCGGACGAGAGCAACTGCTGCTGCGCCTGCTGCGCGGCCTGCGCCAGGCCGAGATCGTCGGCGGCGCGGGCTTCGTGGGAGATGCGTTCCAGGTCGCGCGCCAGGTCCTCGGTCGAACGATCGCCCTGCGCGACCGCCTGGGCGGTCGCCTGGAGCTGGTCGATCAACTGCGGCTGGGCCGCGGCTTCGGCGGCGGCCAGTTCCTGCGCGTGGGCGTGCTGTTCGCTCTCGCGGCCGACCAGCGACTGCAGCAGCCCGGTGTCGTCCTCGAAGCGGAACATGCGCTTGGCCAGCTGCGGCTGGACGCTCAGCATGTCGATCAGGAAACCCAGCGCGCCCAGGTTGTGGGCGAGCCGGTCGAATTGCGCGCGCGGTCCGGGCAGCGAGGGATCGACCTCGGTGTTGGCCAGTTCGTCGACTTGGTCGCGCATCTTCAGCGTGGCCTGCGCGGCCTGCGACAGGCCCAGCACGCTGAACACGCCGCGCATCGCCTGCAGCTGGCCCGGCACCGGGATCAGCAGGTCGCGCTTGGACGGGTCGCGGAAGTATTCGTCGCACTGGCGTTCGACCTCGGAGAGGCTGGCGCGCAGTTCATGGACGACGGAGCCGAGCGTCTGCCGGTCGGCGACGCGGCGGTACAGCTCCTCCATCCAGCTCTCGAGCGCCAGCGGCGCTTCGCCGTGGCCGACCGACTCGATGCGGCGGGCCAGGCTCTTGACGCGTTCGGCCTGCTCGGGCTGGTCGAAGGCCTCGTCCTCGAGGGCCGCTTCCAGGTAGAGCATGGACGTGGCGATCTCCATCGCCAGCGCCGGCTCGGGCGCGCGGCCCGAACGCAGCGTCGTGACGACGGCGCGGCGCAGCGTGTCGCCGAGCACCTCGCCGCTGGGGAACAGCTTCTGCAGCGATTCGGCGACGTGGGCGAACTGCTCGTCCAGGCCGCCCAGGCGATGGGTTTCGCCCTCGGCGGCGGAGGCCCAGGATTCCTTCGCGGCGGCGACGCGGCGCTTGGCGGCGGCGACCCAGTTCGGATCGATGCGGCCCAGCGTGTCGTCGCGGTAGTCGACCTGGTCGGCCTCGATCAGGCCGTAGGCCTGCTGGACCGCGGTCAGGCGCGGGGCGCTGCCCGGCTCGGCATGCTTGGCGGCGGCGCAGAAGAACAGCAGGTCCTTGGCCAGGCGCTCGGACGGCGCGGCATCGCTGCCGGCGCGCAGCTGCGCCAGCAGGCGCGAGCCCAGGCGCTTGACCAGCGTGTCCACCGGCAGCAGCCCGCGCGACTGGGCCTCGAACTGGCCCGCGGCCAGCATCCAGAGCGTGCGCGCGTTCGTCTGCGTCTGCGTCAGCGCCAGGCCGGCGCACAGGTCGCTCAGCAGCTGGCCCTGGCCCGGCGCCGGGGCGCGCATCTGCTTGAGCAGCAGCGCCTCGAAGGGCGCGCGCATCTGCTCGGCGCTCAGCGCGCGGACGTTGCGGTCCAGCGGCAGTTCGCGCCAGCGGAATTCCTCGGTCCACAGGTCGGCCGGGTGGATGCGGCCCGCGCCGTTGAGTTCCTGCAGCGTCTGGTAAGCGGGGAACAGCGCCAGCGAGCTCGGCTGACCGCCGGCCAGCGTCTTGGCGATGAAGGCGAGCACCGCGAAGTCCGCGCGCTCGACCGCCTCGATCTCGGCGATGGTCACGCCGGCGGGGTTCTCCGCCAGGCGGAACAGCGTCGCCTCGGCGGCGCGCAGCAGGTGCGCGGCGGCCGGCAGGCTGACCACCGCCAGCACGCCGGCGGCCTGGTGCATCTGCTGGGCCGCGCCTTGCAGCGCCGGGCTGGGCTGGCCGTCGCCGCCCAGGGTCGTCGCTCGCGCATCGGCATCGCGCAGCACGCGGCGAAGGGCCTTGTGCACCGATTCCAGCGTGCGGCGCAGTTCCTCCTGGACCCAGGCCAAGGGGCTCAGGTCGGCGGGGAACTCGGATTCGCGCGTAAGGTCCATGCTCGCTCTTGTTCTCTCTTTTATGTCGACGCGGTGCGGGGCTCTATCCCTGTTCTACCGGGCGGGGCAGTCGGCCGATGCCGGTCAGGTCACCTTGAACCGGGCCACCGACTGCTTCAGCGCCTCGGCCGACCGCGACAGCTCATGCACCATCTGGGCGGTCGAACGCGTACCGTCGGAGGTCTGCTCGGTCACCGCGAAGATGTGCTGGATGTTGGCGCCGACCTCGTTGGCGGCGCGCGCTTCGTTCTGCGCGACCGTCGAGATCTGGCCGATCAGCTCGTCCAGGCGACGCGACACCGAGTCGATGTCTTCCAGCGCGCGGCCGGCCGCGTCGGACAGCTTCGTGCCCTCGACCACCCCCAGCGTGGAGCGCTCCATGGCGGCCACGGCGTCGTGGGTGTCGGTCTGAATGGTCTTGACCAGCGCCGCGATCCGGCGCGTCGCGTCGGCGGAGCGTTCCGCCAGCCGCTGCACTTCTTCCGCCACCACCGAGAAGCCGCGACCGGCTTCACCGGCGGACGCCGCCTGGATGGCCGCGTTCAGCGCCAGCACGTTGGTCTGTTCGGTAATGTCCGAGATCAGCTCGGTGATCTCGCCGATTTCCTGCGAGGACTCGCCCAGCCGCTTGATGCGCTTGGAGGTTTCCTGGATCTGGTCGCGGATCTGGTTCATACCGCCGATGTTGTTCTGCATCGCCTGCAGACCCTGCTCGGCGGCTTCCCGGGACTGGCGGGCCACGTCGGCGGTCTGTTGCGCCTGCGCGGACACGTCGTTGATCCGGTGCGCCATCTGCAGCACGGCCTCGCCGGTGGCGCGGATCTCGTGCAGCTGTTCGGTCGAGGCGGCCAGCAGCTCGGTCGAGGTCTGGTCGACCTGCGCGGTCGTGTCCGTCACCCGGACCGCCGTCGTCTGCACCTGGTGCACCAGCGAGCGCAGTTCTTCCACGGTGTAGTTCACCGAGTCGGCGATCGCGCCGGTGATGTCCTCCGTCACCGTCGCCTGGTGCGTCAGGTCGCCTTCCGCGACCGTCTGCAGTTCGTTCATCAGACGCAGAATCGCGGCCTGGTTGGCGTCGTTGACGCGCTTGGCTTCCTGCTCCTGCGCCTCGGCCTCGCGGCGCTGTTCTTCCGCCATCTGCGCGCGGCGCGCCTGGTCGGACACGTACAGCCGCAGGAAACCGACCGCGCCGATCACCAGCATCGCCAGCGAGGCCGCCATGGCCAGCAGCAGCAGCGGGTTCATGCCGCCGGCGGACTCCAGGCCCTGGCCCAGGTCGTCCAGGTCTTTGCGCAGCACTTCCGAGTCATTGAGGATGGCCGTCTGCGCTTCCCGCGCCGACACCAGGCCCTGCAGGTTGGACAGGATGGCCGTCGCCTGCGAGCGGGTCTGGTCGTACTGGGTCAGCAGCACCTTCAGGCGCTCACGCACCTGCGGGTCCTTGGCGCCGTTCAGGCGCAGTTCGGGGTTGCCGTTGAGCAGCGCCTGGGCGATCTCGCGGAACGCGTTCAGGTCCTTGCCCAGCAGGAACACGGCCTCGGGGCTCACGCCTTCCTGCGTCAGGAATTCGTTGGCGGACTTGCCGATCCGCTGCGTCAGCATCACCAGCTGGCCGACCGCGGCGACTTCGCCGGTCGGGGCCGAGCTCTGCAGCGACAGCGAAGCCACCGCCTCGGCGCTTTCCAGCAGGTCCGACGACTGGCGGTTGATCGCGCGCAGCGCGGCGCCCACCTGCGTCAGCACCTTTTCCTGGGCCAGCATCACCTTGGTGTTCTTGTCGGCGCGCGCCACCATCGGGCTGATCTTTTCGAGCAGCGCATCGACCGAGCCCGGCGCCTTGGCCAGTTCACCGCTGCCGTCGCGCAGCGAGGTGGTCACGCTGGTCAGGATGTCGGCCGCTTCCTTCATTTCCGGGAAGGCGTTCTTGTTGCCCAGCAGCGCGGTCGAGACCGCCTTGGCCAGACGCTGCGACTGCGTCGCGGCCTGACCGGCGCCGCGCACCTGCGCCGCCGAGCGGTTGCCGTTGATCAGCGCCATCGAGACGGTGCCGGCGGTGAAGAGCACGCCCGCGGCCGTCAGCGCCGTCAGCAGGCCGGTGCGGCGCTGCTCGGGCTGCTTCAGGACCTCCGGCATCGGGGTCGGGCTTTCCGGGGCGGACGCCGAGGGCTGGTAGCCCGCGGACGTGTCCTGGAACTCCGGCGTGGGCTGCGCCGCGGTGATGATCGAAGGCTGGAAGTCCGTCGTGTCCTCCGGCGCCGACGAGCCCGACGCGTCGGTCCGCGGACCGTCGTCGAAGTCGTCGTTGCCCTCGTTCTTGCCCTTGTTCTTGATCTTGTCCAGGAAGCTCATCTCACCCTCGTTTGATCTCGTTCGTCGAATCGGCGCCTGTGACGGGACCGTCGTCTGGCTATCAGTTCAAAACAATGCGCAGGAATTGCGGATGCTGCGTCAGCGCATCCAGGTCCAGCACTTGCCAGCGCCGGCCCTGCCCGTCGCGCATGCGGGCAGGAGCGAAATCGGGATGGCCGGGCGCATCGGGCTCGGCCTGCAGTTGTTCGTCGCCGCGCAGCCCCAGCAGCTGGTCCACCAGCAGCGCGCAGTTGATGCCCAGGTCGGGATTGATCGACACCAGCCGGTGGGCCGACGTCATCGGGATCGGACCGCGCAGACCCAGGAAGGCCGCCAGGTCCACCACCGTGTGCAGCCCGCCGCGCAAGTTGGCCACACCCAGCATCCAAGGCTGCGTGTACGGCACCGCCTGAAGTGGGACTGGCGTGAAAATTTCGCCGGATTGCTTGAGCGGAAGCAGCAGGCCCAGGCCCGCGCACTCGACCGCCAGCCAGTTCGCGGCCTGGGGCGCCTCGCGCGCCGCCTGCATGCGCTGCGCCAGCCGTTGTTGAAGTTCGCGCAGCGCTTGCTTGTTGGCCATGGTGTCAGCCCAGCGCCTTGATCTTGGCCAGCAGCTCGTCCGCCTTGACCGGCTTGACGACGTAGTCACGCGCGCCCTGGCGCATGCCCCAGACCTTGTCGGTCTCCTGGTTCTTGCTGGTGCACATGATCACCGGCACGTCGGCGTAGCGCTCGTCGCGGGTGATGGCGCGGGTCAGCTGGAAGCCGTTCTGGCCGGGCATCACCACGTCCATGAGGATCAGGTCGGGCTTTTCCTCGGCCAGGCGCTTCATCGCCTCCTCGCCGTTCTCGGCGGTGCGGACGGTGAAGCCGCGCTTGGTCAGCAGGTCGCTCAGCGCGTGCAGTTCGGTCTTCGAATCGTCGACCAGCAGGATCTTGTGGATGGGCATGGGATCTCCCTCTCTCTCGGCTCGCGTCGATCCGCGTCGGGCAGTGCGTCGGTCGAGCCTGGGGTGAGCGTCGTTGGATGTCGGTGGAATGGGTCGTGGAATGCGGGGCGCCGTCCGGCCGGTCAGCCCGCCCGGCAGTGCTGTTGCACCGCCTGCAGCAGTTGGTCCTTCGTGAAGGGCTTCGTCAGGTAGTCCTGCGAGCCCACCATGCGGCCTCGCGCCTTGTCGAACAGGCCGTCCTTGGACGACAGCATGATCACCGGCACCGACGCGAACTGCGGATTGCGCTTGATGATGGCGCAGGTCTGGTAGCCATCCAGGCGCGGCATCAGGATGTCGCAGAACACGAGGTCGGGCTGGTAATCGCTCAGCTTGGCCAGCGCATCGAAGCCGTCCTCGGCCAGCACGACTTCGTGCCCGCCCTGTTTCAGGAAGATCTCGGCGCTGCGGCGGATCGTGTTGCTGTCGTCGATGACCAGCACCTTGGTCGCCGTGCGGGGGCTTGCGCTGGAATCCAAGCTCTTCTCCGTATTGTTCAGACGATGGTTGTCAGGGAAATTTCAGGCGCGCGACAGGCGCGACCGGATGGCTTCATCGAAGGGCGATGCGCGGGTCAGATCTGGACCATTTCAAAGTCCTCCTTGCGGGCACCGCATTCGGGACAGGTCCAGTTCATGTCGACATCCTCCCAGCGCGTGCCGGCGGCGATGCCGTGCTCAGGGTCGCCCGCGGCCTCGTCGTAGATCCAGCCGCAGATCAGGCACATCCAGGTCCTTGCTTCGCTCACGATGGGTTGACTTTGCATCACTACAATGATCGAAAGATTGTAGCCACGCCCCCGGGCTGACCCGGGGGGCGGAAGTACCGATGAAACAACAGTCGATAGCGGTCCTTCTTCACGTTATGCGCATCAGTTCACGGCTTCGCGCCAACCATCCATGAGCCGCCCAGACCCGCACCAACCAGACCCCCAGGACGCCGCCGCGATCGATGACCAGGACTCGCCGCCGCCGGCCTGCGTGATGAGCTTCAATGCGTCGGACCCCAGCGGCGCGGGCGGCAGCGCCGGCGACGTGGCGACGATCGCCGCCATGGGCGCGCATGCGCTGCCGGTGGTGACCGCCATCGTGATGCGCGACACGGCCGAGGTCTTCGACCACCAGACGCTGGACGGCGACTGCATCGTCGAGCAGGCCCGCTCGATCCTCGAGGACGTGCCCGTCGCCGCCTGGAAGGTCGGCTTCCTGGGCAGCGCCGAGGGCGTCTCCTCGGTCGCCGAGGTCCTCTCCGACTACCCCGACGTGCCGCTGGTGGCCTACCTGCCGAGCATCTCCTGGCTGGACGAGGAACAGCAGCAGAGCTACCTGGACGCGTTCCGCGAGCTGGTGCTGCCGCAGACGCTGGTGCTGGTGGGCAACCAGAAGACGCTGATCGACTGCCTGTTGCCGGACTGGGACGCGGACCGCCCGGCCTCGCCGCGCGAACTGGCGGTCGCGGCGCAGCAGCACGGCGCCGCGCACGTGCTGGTGACCGGCATCCAGCTGCCCAACCAGTACATCGACAACGTCCTGGCGAATTCCCAGGGCGCGATCACCGGCGAGAAATTCGAGCGTTTCGAGGCCAGCTTCGTCGGCGCCGGGGACACGCTGTCGGCCGCGCTGGCCGCCCTGCTGTCGGTCGGCTCGGAGCCGCACGACGCGGTGGGCGAGGCGCTCGCCTTCCTCGACCAGTCGCTGGAGGCGGGCTTCCGCCCCGGCATGGGCAACGTGGTGCCCGACCGCTTCTTCTGGGCGCTGCCGCCCGGCGAGGAGGGCGAGGAAGGCGCCGAGACCGTGCCCGCCACCGACGAGATGACGATCGACGAGCCGCCCAGCCGCGGCCCCCGCCGGATCCATTGAGTCCCCGAGGGCGCCCGCGCGGCGCCCTCCGTCTTTTCCTGCATTGATGCGCCTCAGCAGTACCGGAATTCCGATATGAGCCAGAACGAGACTCTGTTCGCCCGCGCCCAGCGCGTCATTCCCGGCGGGGTGAACTCGCCGGTGCGCGCCTTCCGCGCGGTCGGCGGCACGCCGCGCTTCATCACCCGCGGCGAAGGCGCCCACATCGTGGACGCCGATGGCAGGCGTTACATCGACTACATCGGCTCCTGGGGCCCGATGATCCTGGGCCATGGCCATCCAGCGGTCGTCGAGGCGGTCCAGAAGGCCGTGCTGGAGGGCTTCTCCTTCGGCGCGCCGACCGAGCGCGAGGTCGAGCTGGCCGAGGAGATCCTGGCGCTGGTGCCCAGCTGCGAGCAGATCCGGCTGGTGAGCTCGGGCACCGAGGCAACGATGAGCGCCATCCGGCTGGCGCGCGGCGCGACGCAGCGCAGCAAGTTCATCAAGTTCGAGGGTTGCTACCACGGCCACACCGACGCGCTGCTGGTGAAGGCGGGCTCCGGCCTGGCGACCTTCGGCCATCCGACCTCGGCCGGCGTGCCCGAGGCCACGGCGCAGCACACCATCGTGCTGGAATACAACAACGTCGCGCAACTCGAGGAAGCGTTCGCGCTGCACGGCGCGGAGCTGGCCTGCGTGATCGTCGAGCTGATCGCCGGCAACATGAATTTCGTGCGCGCCAGCGTGCCCTTCATGACCCGGATGCGCGAGCTGTGCCGCCAGCACGGCGCCCTGCTGGTGCTTGACGAGGTGATGACCGGCTTCCGCGTCGGGCTGCGCAGCGCGCAGGGCGTCTATGCCGACCTGATCCCTGGCTTCGTGCCCGACATCAGCGTGTTCGGCAAGGTGATCGGCGGCGGCATGCCGCTGGCGGCCTTCGGCGCGAGCCGCGAAATCATGCGTCACCTGGCCCCGCTGGGCGGCGTGTACCAGGCGGGCACGCTGTCGGGCAACCCGGTGGCCACGGCCTGCGGCCTGGCGACGCTGCGCGAGATCAAGAAGCCCGGTTTCTTCGACGCCCTGTCGACGCGCACGCGCCGGCTGGTGGACGGCCTGAAGATGGTGGCGGCCGAAAACGGCGTGCCCTTCAGCGCGGACAGCGAAGGCGGCATGTTCGGCTTCTTCCTGCTCGCGGAGCTGCCGCAGAACTACACGACCGTGATGACGACGGACAAGGAGCGCTTCAACCGCTTCTTCCACGCGATGCTGGACGCCGGCGTGTACCTGGCGCCGGCGCTGTACGAAGCCGGTTTCGTGTCCGCCGCGCACACCGACGCGGACATCGATGCGACGCTGGAGGCCGCCCGCCGCGCGCTGCGTTGAGGGGCGGCGATGCCCCGGTGAGGCCGGCGTGGCAATTCCCGGGCCCGGTTTGTCGCACTCTTTTCAATCCGCGACAGGCATTACGCTTGCTTACCGGTTGGTACAGCAGCTGAGAGACAGACATGCATATCCACATCCTGGGCATCTGCGGCACCTTCATGGGCGGCCTGGCGGCGCTCGCGCGCGAGGCGGGCCATACGGTGACCGGCTGCGACGCCAATGTCTATCCGCCGATGTCGACGCAGCTGGAAGCCTTGGGCATCGAGCTGATCCAAGGCTTCGGCGCGGAGCAACTGGCGCTCAAGCCGGACCTGTTCGTCATCGGCAACGTGGTGACGCGCTCCTCCGAGGGGCGCTTCCCGCTGATGGAGGCGATCCTCGATGCCGGGCTGCCCTACACCAGCGGGCCGCAGTGGCTGGCTGAGCACGTGCTGCAAGGCAAGCATGTGATGGCGGTGGCCGGGACGCACGGCAAGACGTCCACGACCTCGATGCTGACCTGGATCCTGGAATCCGCGGGCCTGGCGCCCGGCTTCCTGATCGGCGGCGTGCCGCAGAACTTCGGCGTGTCGGCTCGCCTGGGGGGCGGGAAGTACTTCGTGATCGAGGCCGACGAGTACGACACCGCCTTCTTCGACAAGCGCAGCAAGTTCGTCCACTACCGGCCGCGCACGGCGATCCTGAACAACCTCGAGCACGACCACGCGGACATCTTCCCGGACTTGGCCGCCATCGAAACCCAGTTCCATCACCTGGTGCGCACGGTGCCGCCGTCGGGCCGGCTGGTGGTGAACGCGCGCGAGGACGCGCTGCAGCGGGTGCTGTCGCGCGGCTGCTGGAGCGAGGTCCAGCGCTTCGGCGCGCGCAAGGAGGAACCCGGCGCGCTGCGCGCCCGTGGCGAGCCGCAGTCCTTCGACGTGCTGCGCGGCAGCCTGAAGGTGGGCCACGTCACCTGGGAGCTGCTGGGCGAGCACAACCAGCTCAACGCGTTGGCGGCGATCGCCGCGGCGGAGCATGTCGGCGTCGATCCCGAGCGGGCGGCCGAGGCGCTGGGCGGTTTCAGGAACGTTCGGCGCCGGCTGGAGCTGCGCGGCGAAGCCGGCGGGGTGAAGGTCTACGACGACTTCGCGCACCATCCGACGGCGATCCACACCACCATCGACGGCCTGCGCCGGCGCATCGCACCGCAGGAACGCATCCTGGCGGTCTTCGAGCCGCGCTCCAACACGATGAAGCTGGGCACGATGAAGGCGCAGCTGCCCTGGGCGCTGGAGGAAGCCGACCTGAGCTTCTGCAACCAGGACGGCCTGAGCTGGGACGCGCGCGAGGCGCTGGCGCCGCTGGGCGAGCAGGGCCTGGTGGGCGCGGACGTCGAGGAACTGGTGGCGATGGTCCGGCGCGCGGCGCGGCCTGGCGACCATGTGCTGTGCATGAGCAACGGCGGCTTCGGGGGCATCCACGAAAAGCTGCTGGACGCGCTGAAGTAAACCGGCGATCCTGCGCCGCGCGCGGCGACGCGCGCCCTGGCGAGCGATCGACAACGGTTCGATCCGCCGCCGATCCCGGGGTCCGGAGCGGACCCCGATCGACCGACAGTCCCGATTGACCTCAATTCACGCGAGGAGCGACGACACGATGAGTGGTCCTGGCAAGCTGGTGCCCGCGCTGCAGAACCGATCCTTCCTGTGCCTGCTGGCGCTGGTGACGGTGGCGTTCGGCTGGATCCTGTGGCCGATGCTGAGCGCGCTGCTGTGGGGGGTGGCGCTGGCCATCGTGTTCCAGCCGCTCTATCGCAAGTTGCTGCGCAAGACGCGCCGGCCGGGGCTGTCCTCGGGGCTGACCATCCTGGTGATCCTGCTGCTGGTGGTGCTGCCGCTGACCTACGTGATGGGCGCGCTGGTGCGCGAGGCGGCGGTGGTCTTCGAGATGGTCAAGTCGGGCCAGTTCAACTTCAACACCTACGTGGCGCAGGTCTACGCGGCATTGCCGTCGTGGCTGCTGGACGTGCTGGAGCGGCTGGGGCTGCACGACCTGGCCAACCTGCAGGAGAAGCTGGGCAGCGCGCTGAACCAGGGCAGCCAGTTCATGGCGACCAAGGCGCTGGGTTTCGGCCAGGACACCTTCGACTTCCTGGTGAGCTTCTTCGTGATGCTCTACCTGCTCTATTTCCTGCTGCGCGACGGCGAGCAGCTGTCGGCGCGCATCCGCGACGCGCTGCCGCTGCAGGACTCCTACAAGCGCCAGCTCGGCGAGAAGTTCCGGACGGTGATCCGCGCGACGGTCAAGGGCAACATCGCGGTCGCGGCGCTGCAGGGCGCGCTGGGCGGTTTCGCGTTCTGGGCGCTGGGCATCCACGCGCCGGTGCTGTGGGCGGTGCTGATGGCCTTCCTGTCGCTGCTGCCGGCGGTGGGTGCGGCGCTGGTGTGGGCGCCGGTGGCGATTTATTTGCTGGCGACCGGCCACATCGCGTCGGGGGTCGGCCTGCTGCTGTTCGGCACCATCGTGATCGGCCTGGTGGACAACCTGCTGCGGCCGCTGCTGGTGGGCAAGGACACGAAGATGCCGGACTACGTCGTGCTGCTGTCGACGCTGGGCGGCATGGCGGTGTTCGGCATCAACGGCTTCGTCATCGGCCCGCTGATCGCGGCGATGTTCATCGCGGTCTGGGACATCGTCGCGGCGGAGCGGCGGTATCCGGTCGGTGATCAGCACTGAGCACGGCGGCGGCCCGCGCACGCAGAGGCGAGCCCTGACAAACCTGGCCTGCGCCCACGAGCGCTGCAGCGCATCGCCATGAAAAAGGCCGGCTTTCGCCGGCCTTCGCGCTGATGGACAGGCGCGGTCAATGGACCGCGCCGGCGCTCAGGTGCGCACCATCGTCGCCTTCAGCACCGTGCTGAGGAAGTCCAGGCTCTCGGCCAGGTGGGCGCGGGTCTCGAGCGAGCCCTTGCCCTGCGCCGCGCGCAGCTCGCTCTGCAGCTGCACCGCGTGCAGGCGCAGCACCGCGTAGGCATCGGCGAACTGGCCCGAGGCCGCGCCGCTCTTCGTCAGGTTCGCCTGGATGCGGCGCAGGTACTCGCGCTGCAGGTTGCGACGCAGCGGGTCGATGTCGCCGCCGGTCTTGAGCTCGCTCCAGATCGAGGACTGCAGCGTGCCGTAGACCTCGCCGATCGAGATCAGCCCCTTGCGCTGCGACACCGGCACGTAGGCCGGCAGCTCCATCAGGCGGATCGCCGTCTGCGCCTGCAGCAGGCGGTCCAGCGACCCCAGCTGCACGCGCGCCACCGCCGCCGGGATGTTGACGAAGCCCGCCCGGTTGAACTCGACGTAGTCCGTCGTGATCGAGGTCAGGAACTCCGGCTTGAAGCGGAAGCTGTCGGCGCTGAAGATGCCCTGCGCCAGGAAGCGCAGCGCCTCGCGCTGCTTGGCCGGATCGACCGGACGCATCGCCGCGACCGAAGCCCCCGGCACGTCGCGGTGCGTGTACATGCCGCCGACGTACTTGCCCACCAGGTCCGACGCGCGCGCCAGCTGGCTGAAGCCGTTGGCCAACTGACGACGCTGGCGCAGCGGATCATCGGTCGCCTCCGGCGCGCGGTTCTGCACCCGGGCCCACAGCTCCTGCGTCAGCTTCAGCCGCTTGCGGAAATAGGCCATCGGGTCGTCGCCGAGGTCGAAGCGGTTGATCGTCGGATCCATGCCGTCGAACGGGCCGAAGCCGCCGGCATCGGTGTCGTCCGCGTAGGCGTGGCCAGGCTGCGTGTTCTGCGAGGCGATGCGCTTGAGCTCGCTCTCCTCCTGCTCCTTGGGCACCTGCTTGTAGGCGTACTCGATCGCCCAGTAGTCGTAGGCCCCCAGCGTCGTGTTGTTGTACGTGGTGGGCGCCTCGCCCTGCAGCGGGATGTTGTAGGCGTTGTAGTCCATGACCGAGGCCGACAGCCCGTGCGCATCGGTCCAGGCCTTGTCCTTGAGCTGCGCCTGCGTCACCTGCGTCGAGGCCTTGAAGTTGTGCTTCAGGCCGAGCGTGTGGCCCACCTCATGCATGATCACGTCCTTGATCCGCGCCTGGATGAAGGCGTCGGCCTCGGGGCTGTCGGGCGCGATGTCGCCGCGCGCTTCCAGCACGTCCAGCGCGAAGTCCATCTCGGCCGCGGCGTCGTGCGCGTAGGTGCAGTAGGTCGCGTTGCGGCCTTCGCGCCAGCCGTGGTTCAACGCGGCCAGCGCCTGCGCTTCCTCGGCCAGCGTCGACACCGGCGCACCGGCCAGGCCGCGCGGCGCGTCCTCGCTGATGAAGGCCCGGCCGCCACGGGCGAAGACGTCGCTCATGCCGATGTCGGCGTCCAGGATCTCGCCGGTGCGCGGATCGACATGGCTCGGCCCGATGGCGAAGCCCACGTCCGAGCCGACGAACCAGCGGATCGACGCATGCGAGGCGTCCATGTTGTCCCAGTCCGCGTCATCGGGCTGCTGCTTGGCCACGACCGCGTCCTTGAAGCCGATCTTCTCGAAGGCCTTGTTCCATTCCAGGATGCCGGCCTCGACCGCCGCGCGGTACTTCGGCGGGATGTTCTTGTCCATCCAGTAGGTGATCGGCTCCACCGGCTCGGACAGCGCGGCCGCCGGGTCCTTCTTCTCCAGGCGCCAGCGGTTGATGTAGTGCACGCGCGGGTTGGCCTTGAGGTCGTCGCTCAGGTCGGTGAAGGTCTCGGTGAAGTGACCCAGCCGGCCGTCGGCGCGACGCGGCGACATCTTCTCCTCCGGCAGCGCGCGGAAGTTGTAGACAAAGCCCATGAACATCGAGCGCGGATCCGGCGTCGCCTGCGGCGGCGTCGGCACCGGCACCGGCGGGGCCACCAGCGGCGGCGCCGGGATGCGCGGCGTGAAGTAGTGGACCTTGGCGTTCAGCGTCGTCAGCTTCTCGTCGGCGCGGGTCAGTTCGAAGTAGGAGTTGCCGCGATCGACGTTGTAGGGCAGCCGGTAGGCCATCTCCAGCCGGGTGGACATGCCGGGGATGTCGCTCAGCAGCAGGCCGGCGTCGACCAGGAAGGCCTTGCGCTCGGGATGATCCGCGCTGGCGACCGGACCCGCGGCCAGCAGGCTGGGCGAGAACGCCTCTTCGCCGGCGCGCTTGCCGCCGCCTTCGGCGCGGAACTCGGTGTTCAGCGCCACCAGCTGGATCGTGTTCCCGATGCGGCGCCACTCGGCCATGATCTCCGGGCCCATCTGGCTGGCGTAGAAGCCACGCTCGCCGATGGAGCTGGAGATGTTGATGGTGAACAGGAAGGGCTTGTTCAGCATCGCGCGCGGGATCTCGAGCCAGACCTTCTCGTCCTTGCGCAGGATCGGGAACAGGCCGTCGTCGCGCTTGGCGTCGCGGCTGACCTCGGCGAAGGGCTTGGGTGCGGTGGGATCGGCGGCGGGACGCGGTGCCGTCATCGGCGAGCTGGCGCCGGGCTGGCCGGGCGCACCCGAGGCGGCGCCCGCCGGCGCGGACGCGGCCTGGGCGGCCGGCGCGGCGGAGGACGAGGAGGCGCCGGTCGTGCCGGTCGTGGCGCAGGCGGTCAGCAGCAGCGCCGCGGCCGCGATGGCCGTCAGCTGGATCGTGTCCCTGTGGATCATGGATCTGTGTGGTCGGGGGTCCGTCCGGGGTCGGCCGGCCGGGCCCTGTTGAGAAGAATTCGGGCGCTGCGGTCTTCTGGCCGCAGTCGCCCCGACGGAACGGGCAATGTGCCGGGGCCGGAGCCCCTGCGTCAATGCGCACTAACGAGCGCGCGGCCCTCGCCGGCCGCGACGGTGGCGATGATCGCCCAGCCATTCCCCCGTGCCGGAAGTGACCCGCCCACCCGACGGAGAGGGACACCCCTACACTGCCCGCCCATGACCCTCCCCTCCCCCCCGCCGGAGGCCCCCGCGCCGGCGCGCCGCACCCACCTGCTCTACCTGCACGGCTTCCGCTCGTCGCCGCGCTCGGCGAAGGCGCGCCGCATGGCCGAGTGGACCGCCACCCATCGACCGGACCTGGTGTTCGCCTGCCCCCAACTGCCGCCCTCGCCGCGCGAGGCGATGGCGCTGGTGGACGCGCTGATCCGCGACTGGCCGCGCGACACGATGGCGGTGATGGGCAGCTCGCTGGGCGGCTTCTACGCGACCTGGGTGGCGCAACGCACCGGCGCCCGCACGGCGCTGCTGAACCCGGCGGTGAACCCGGCCCGCGACCTCGCCAACCACATCGGCGAGCAGACCTGCTGGCAGAACCCGGACGAGCATTTCTTCTTCCGCAGCGAGTTCGTCGATGAGCTGCGCGAGCTCGACGCCGGCACGCTGGCACATCCGGAGCGCCTGATGGCGGTGATCGCCAAGGGCGACGAGGTGCTCGACTGGCGCGAGATGCACGCGCGCTACCAGGGCTGCCGGATCAAGCTGCTGGAGGGCAGCGACCACGGCCTGGCCGACTTCGACGACCACCTCGACGAACTGGCCGAGTTCCTCGGCCTCTGAAGGGCCGCGCCGTCGGCTCGCCTACCTTCCGCCTACTTCCGCCTTCCGGTCGCCTTCAGCAGCAGCACGGTCACGAGCCCCGTCAGCACGACGATCAGCCCGACCACGACCCAGAAGCCGTGCTTGTGCTCCAGCAGCGGCAACCCGCCGACGTTCATGCCGAACAGGCCGCTGATCAGGTTGATCGGCAGGGCCAGCACGGTGACCATCGTCAGCACGTACAGCGTCTGGTTGTTCTCCTGGGCGACCCGCGCCGAGGTCTCGTCCTGCACCGCGCGGATGCGCTCCTGCAGCGCCTGGATGTCGCGCAGCACCAGCGCGAATTCCTCGCTCGCCTGCTGCAGCTGCTGCTTGTCCTGCTCGGCGACCCAGTCCGGCGGGTTGGACAGCATCCGCAGCAGCGCGCTCGGCTCCGGCGCGAGCAGCCGCTGCAGCCGCACCATCAGTCGACGCAGCGCCGCCACTTCGGATTCATGACCCGCATGCCGGCCGGCGAGCAGCGCATCCTCGATGTCGTCGACCCGCTCGGTGGCCTGGCGCACGATGCGCTGCAGCTCGTCGGCCTGGTCGCGCAGCAGGTGGTCGAGCAGCGCCACGCTCGACCGCGGCCGGTCGCCGCGTTTGATCGCCATGCGCAGCCGGTCCACCGAGCGCAGCGGCGCGCGGCGCACGCTCAGCACCAGGTGCTCGCTGGCCTGCATCCACAGCGTCGACACATCGCCCACGTCGAAGGCGAAATCGAAGGTCACGTCGTTGAGCACCGCGAACAGGTGCTCGCCGACGCGCTCGATGCGCGAAGAGCGCGAGCCCTGCTGCTGGGCCTCGTCGAAGCTCTCGGCCAGCGCCGCGTTGCGGCGCAGCCAGGGCAGCGCGCCCGCATGCGCGAGGTTCAGGTGCAGCCAGAGGAAACCGCCCTCGGGCTGCGCCAGCCGGGCCTGCGCCTGGGCCAGCGTCGGCAGCGCCTCGGTGGGGCGCTCGGGATGGATCCAGAAGCCGCAGATCAACCCGTGTTCATCGCCGCCGTACGGGGCCGCCAGTCCCAGCGGGGACGGCATCGTCTCATTCATCGCCATCGGCGGATGGTAGACGCGCGATCGCCTCGCCCATGCGGATCCGCTGGCCCGGCTGCAAGCTGGGCGACAGCTTCACGCCCGGCGGGAGGAACACGAGGATGGTCGAGCCCTGTTCGAACCAGCCCATCTCCTCGCCGCGGGCGTGATCGTGGCCGAGCTCGAAGCGGTGCGGGCCCGGATGGTCCGGCCGCAACGTCAGGTCCAGCGCATGCAGGCGCAGGCTGGCCACGAGGATGGCCGCCACCGGCACCAGCGCGATCGGCGTGCCGTCCGGCAGCGTGCACTCGATGGCCGCGCGCACGTTGCGGCAGAACAGCCGCTCGACGCGCTTGAGCGCGATCGGGTTGACGTTCCAGGTGTCGCCGGCGATGTGGGTGACGCGATGGATGCGCAGGTCGGCCGGCGCATGGAAGCGGTGGTACATCGCCGAGGTCAGCCGCAGCGTCAGGTAGGTGCCGTGGAGGTAGGGCGCGGCCCGGGTGGCGTCGCCGAAGAGATCGGCGATGCGGTAGTCCATGCCCTTGGCCTGCAGCGCCATGCCGCGCTCGACCGGCCCGTGCGCGCCGACGATCGCGTCGCAGGGGCTGACGATGGTGCCCGGCGCCGGATCGATCGGCCGGCGCCCCGGCTGGAGCCGCCGCGTGAAGACCTCGCGCAGCGAGCGGTAGCCGCGAACGGGCGCCTGCGCCTCGCTCAGGTCCAGGTCGGTGAACAGCCGCCACACCGCGACGCTCAGGCGCGTCAGCGCCGGCGACTCGATCCGGCTGTACCAGCCCATGAAGCGCGTCAGCGCCAGGCGCGGCACGCGGTTGGTCAGGAGGAAATTGAGGTCTTCCTGCTGGGTCAGACGGTCGATCCAGCGCGCCGATTTCATGGACATGTCAATTCCGTCGGATACATATCTCCGCAATTTGCCAATGCTGTGTGACAGCAGAACGAGGCTCCGGAGGTCCATGCCCATGTCCACGATGTTCTTCACCTTCGACCTGCTGCCGGTCGCCGCCGCCGCGGCCGGGCTCGTGGCCCTGTACTACGCGCCGACCGGCTGGCGCCGGCTGCAGCTCTCGCGGGCGAAGCACCCGTCGCTGGCGGGCCATTCGCGGATGGCCGTGCGGCTGGCACGGCTGATGCCGACGCGGCGCTTCGACGACCAGCGCTTCTTCAACGCCGACGACGCGCCGGACGCCATCGTGGCGACGCGACGCGCCAGCTTCACGGCGCTGTCGCGCACGCTCAAGACGCGCCATGCGCGCAGCATCGCTGCGACGCAGGCGATGAAGCCCTCGCTGCCGGACCTCCAGTTCACCAGCAACTACCGCGTGCCGCCGCCGTTCAGCCCGCTGGTGCAGCGCGAGCTGCCGCTCGGGCCGGTGATGGTCGCGAGCGACGGCCACTGGCTCACCGACCTCGACGGCGAACGCTTCATCGACCTGGCCGGCAGCTACGGGGTCAACCTCTTCGGCTACGCGTTCTACCAGCGCTGCATCGCAGAAGGCGCGCGGCGGGTGGAGGCGCTCGGCCCGGTGCTGGGCGTCTACCACCCGCTGGTCGAGGACAACGTGCGGCGCATCCTCGCGCATGCGCGCATGGACCAGCTGTCCTTCCACATGTCGGGCACCGAGGCCGTGATGCAGGCGGTGCGGCTGGCCCGCTATCACACGGGGAAGACGCACCTGGTGCGTTTCTGCGGCGCGTACCACGGCTGGTGGGACGAAGCCCAGCCCGGTCCCGGCAACCCGCTGCCGGCCGAGCGCACCTACACGCTGCGCGACATGCACGCGCGCAGCCTGCAGGTGCTGCGCACCCGGCGCGACATCGCCTGCGTGCTGGTGAATCCGCTGCAGGCGCTGCATCCGAACAAGCCGGCGCCGGGCGACGGCTCGCTGGTCGACAGCTCCCGCCGCGCGTCCTACGACAAGGCCGCCTACGCCGCCTGGCTGCGCGAGCTGCGCGAGGTCTGCACCGAGCGCGGCATCGCGCTGATCTTCGACGAGGTGTTCATGGGTTTCCGCCTCGGCGCGGGCGGCGCGCAGAGCTACTTCGGCGTGCAGGCCGACCTGGTCACCTACGGCAAGACGCTGGGCGGCGGGCTGCCGGTGGGCGTGGTCTGCGGCCGCGCGGCGTGGATGAAGCGCTACCGCGACGAGCGCCCGGCCGACATCTGCTTCGCCCGCGGCACCTTCAACACGCATCCGCATGTGATGGGCGCGATGTCGGTATTCCTGGACGCGCTCGAGGACCCCGAGCGCCTGCATCAGATCGACGCGCAGGAGACGCAGCAGGACGCGCGGCGCGAGCGGCTCAACGCGGCGCTCGAGGCCGAGCGGCTGCCGCTGCGCGCGGCCAACATGTCCTCGGTCTGGACGCTCTATTACACCGAGCCCTCGCGCTACAACTGGATGCTGCAGTACTTCCTGCGCGAGCAGGGCCTGGCGCTGAGCTGGGTGGGCACGGGGCGGATGATCTTCAGCCTGGACTTCAGCGACGCGGACTTCGACGAAGTCCAGCGCCGCATCCTGGCCGCCGCCCGCGCGATGCGCGACGGCGGCTGGTGGAGCAGCCCGGCGCTGCCGAGCAACCGGGCGATCAAGCGGCGCCTGCTGATGGAGACGCTGGGCCTGCGCGGCTGAGGCCCGCGCGCGCCACGTTCAGCGGGACGCCGCCGCTGCGGGGGAACGCAGGGCCATGCCCGGTGGCGACGGATGACCGCGCTCACGCGCTTCCCGGACGACCGCCTCGATCGCCTCGGCCACCACCTCGGGCTTGTCGCGCTGGATGTAATGCCCTGACCCCGCCACCGGCTGGATCTCCTTGCCGCCGACCAGCGGCAGCCAGTTCGGCTCCAGGCCATGCACCATGGACTCGAACCCGCTGGCCACCTCCATCGGCGAATACACCGTGCGCGTCAGCACCCGCACCGGCACATCCGGCCGCGGCTTCTGCCACAGCGTGTCGATGCAGTCCTGCTGCTGCAGGAATTCGGCCTGCATCATCCCGCGGAAGACCCGCCGGCTCATGCTGTCCAGCATGTTGGCCATCACCGGCACCTCCACCTGCATCTTGCGCAGGTGCAGCGGATGGGTCGCGTCGACCAGCACGATGCCGGCGACCTCGTCCGGATACAGCCTCGAGAACGCGTACTGGTAAAGCCCGCCGATCGAGTGGCCCACCAGCACATAGGGCGGCTTGATGCCGGCGCTCTGGAGCAGGCCATGCAGCTCGGTCGCGATGCCGCAGGGGTTGCGCGGCGTCGGCGGCGTGGCGGTGCTGTCGCCGTAGCCGGGGCGGTCGTAGGCGAAGACGCTGTAGTCGGCGCGCAGCGCGTTCAGCACCGCCGCCCAGGGATCGCGGCCGTCGCCCAGTCCCGATTGCAGGACGACCGTCGGCTCGCCATGGCCGACATGGGTGAACACGATCGGCCCCCCGGTGACGCGCTGGTTGCCGGTGTTGGGCATCGGGCTGGCGCAGCCGGCCAGCACGGCGGCGACCGTGACGACCCACGCCAATGACTTCGGCGCCCGAAGGCGCCGTTCAACTGCGGACATGCGGAACACTCCATCTGGCCGGCGGCCGCCTGTCCCCGCGTCGATCGCGATCCCGTCGCCCGGGATCGCGTCGCGCCATCCCGTCGGATCAGGCCGTCTGCTCGCCGTTGCCGGCATTGTGCCCATCGGCGCGCGGCCACAGCGCGGGATCGAGCCGCTCTCCGCGCAGCAATTGCAACGGGGCGCGGTGGTAGAGCTGGATGTCGTGGAAGGGGTCGGTGATGATCTTCGTCGCCCAGGCCAGACCGGTGCGCAAGTCGCGGATCACCGCCAGCTGCAGCACGCGGAACACCAGGCCGCCCACGCCCAGCCAGAACCAGAGCAGGCCCAGCTGGTGCAGGTAGTCGCCGAAGCCGGTGGCCGGCTCGAACAGGCCGAACAGGCCCGGCTGCAGCCACAGCGCGACCGGCGACAGCGCCCACAACCCCATCAGCACGACCTTGCGGCGCAGGTTGTAGCCGACCTTGATCTCTTCCTTGTGCTCGTGCGTCGCCTGGTTCACGTGGTCATAGCCCTTGGGCTCGAAGAAGAAGTGACCGGCCTGTCGGCTGGTCATCGAGACGCCCCAGGCCAGCAGCGCCGACCAGGCCGGATCGACCAGCAGCAGCCCGTAGGCGACCACGAAGCAGCAGGCGCTGAGCAGATGCAGCGACTGGTTGATGCGGCAGTGGTGGTAGTAGCGGTGGTCGTCCCAGCGCTGTTCATTCAGAAGTGCCAGAAAGTCCTTCATGCGGGCCTCGTCCGTGAGATGACCATGAGATGAGCCGTGGAGCGTGCCGTCACTCGATGGCAGTGCCGTGATGGCACGATGGCACGTCGATGACGGACGCGTGGCGACTGTGTCCATCGGGCGTGTCAGGCGCGTGACGATCGGCGCCGTCACAGAACTGTTGCGTTGGCCGCCCATCATCCGCGCCATGACGACCCCGCCGATCGAACTCGAAGTCGACGAACTTCCCACGCGCCAGCGGCATTTCCGCGTCGCGGTGGTGACGGAGACCTATCCGCCCGAGGTCAACGGCGTGGCGCGCAGCATCGCCTGCGTCGTCGGCGGGCTGCAGGCGCGCGATCACGCGGTGCAGCTGCTGCGGCCGCGTCAGGCGCCAGCGGGTGCGCCCGCGGCCGGCGAGTCGCCCGTCGACGAGATCCTCATGCGCGGTCTGGCCGTGCCGCGCTACCCGCACCTGCGCATGGGCGTGGTGTCCAAGCGCACCCTGGTCAACCTCTGGGCCAGCAAGCGGCCCGACGTCGTCCACATCGCCACCGAAGGCCCGATGGGCTGGTCGGCGCTGCAGGCCGCCCGCCATCTCAAACTGCCGGTGGTGTCGGAGTTCCGCACCAACTTCCATGCCTATGCCCAGCATTACGGCATCGGCTGGCTGCGGCGGCCGCTGCTGGCCTATCTCCGGAAATTCCACAACCGCTGCCACGCGACGATGGTGCCGAACGCGGCGCTCGCGGGCGAACTCATGGCGCAGGGATTCCGGCACGTGAGCGTCATCGCCCGCGGCGTCGACACCCACCTCTTCCATCCCTCGCGCCGCAGCGAAGCGCTGCGGGAGCACTGGGGCGCAGCGCCTGGCGACCCGGTCCTGCTCCACGTCGGCCGGCTGGCCGCCGAGAAGAACCTCCAGCTCCTGGTCGACCTCTGGCCCACCATCCGCCAGCGCCATCCGCGCGCCCGGCTCGTGCTCGTCGGCGATGGGCCCGCGCGCGCCGACTTCGAATACGCGCTGCCACCCTCCTCCAACGTCGTGTTCGCCGGCATGCAGCACGGGGAACAACTCGCCGCCTGCTACGCCAGCGGCGACCTCTTCGCCTTCCCCAGCATCACCGAAACCTACGGCAACGTCACGCCCGAAGCACTCGCCAGCGGCTTGCCCGTCATGGCCTACCAGTACGCCGCGGCAGCCCTGCTCGTGCGCGACGGCGTGAACGGCGGACTCGCGCCGTTCAATGAACCAGCGGCATTCCAGGCTCGGACGCTGGCACTGCTCGAGGACCTGCCTCGCCTGCGTGCAATGCGCATCGCTGCACGAGCGAGCGCGGAATCCCTCGACTGGGAAGGCATCGTGCAAGGGATCGAACAGGTCTACGCCTCCGCCATCGACGGCACCTCGGTCGCGCTGCGGGCAGGGTCGCAGCTGTCGGGGATCGAGGCTAGGGCCCATTGACGGCAGCGGACAAGCGCAGGTGAAGGAAGCCCGGGGCCGGCAGCGGCGCCCGCTTTCGGCACTCAACTCCCGCCGCTCACCTTCGGCTCGCTTTGGTCAGACAGAACGTGCCTGGTCAGTTTGGGAAGCGGGCACCGCTGCCGGCCCCGGGCTCCCTTCACCTCACACCAGAGAGCGGTTCGAAGAGGTCGGCGCCACACCATCACGGACGCGACGGCGGATCATCAGGATCAGCACGCAGGCGAAGACGAAAGCGCCCAGCGCGCTCATCAACCAGACCAGCGGAACTCCCATCGCCTGCAGCGCGGTGTAGCAACCCAGCATCAGCAGGATGCTCAGGTTCTCGTTGAAGCCCTGCACCGCAATCGAACGGCCAGCGCTCAGGATCTGCACGCCACGGTGCTGCAGCAAGGCATTCATCGGGACCACCATCGCACCACCCACCGCACCCACCAGCACCATCGCCGGCAGCGCCCAGCCCAGCGACGTCACCCACGGCGTGCCCAGCATCAAACCACCCAGCATCAGACCCAGCGGCATCACCCGCAACGAGTGCTGCAGCGCAATCCATCGGCCCGCCAGGCCCGCGCCCACCACAACCCCAATCGCCACCGTGGCCTGCAGGTACGCGCCCTGGTTCAAACGCAGACCCAGCACGTCCTGCGCCCATTGCAGGACCGCCAGCTGCAAGGTCGCACCCGCACCCCAGAACAGCGTCGTCATCGATAGCGACAAGCGACCACCCAGCCGGTCGCGCCACAGGGCGCGGTTGGAGATCCGGAAATCACGCACGATGTCCAGTGCGCGGCGTGGCGGCCGGGGATAGACGATGCCGCTCTCGGGCACGCGCAGCTGCAGCAGCGCCGCCAGCGCATACACACCCAGCAGCGCGTACAACGACGCGATCAGCGGACGCGTCACGCCCCATCCCCCCATCGCCGCCATCCACCACGGACTGACCAGCAGGCCGCCGACCAGCGTGCCCAGCAGCACCGAGCACACCACCGACACCTCGATCCACCCGTTGGCCGCCACCAGGCGCGTCGGCGGAACGATCTCCGTGATGAGGCCGTACTTGGCCGGCGCGTAGCAGGCCGCGGCCGTGCCGACGATGCCGAACGCCAGCAGCGGATCCAGGCCCAGCGCCATCGCGCCGACCCCCAGCGCCTTCAGCCCATTCATCCAGCTCATCAGCGCCACCTTGGGCCAGGCATCGGCGATCAATCCCACCACCGGCGCCAGCCCGACGTAGGCGAGCGTGAAGCACAGCTTCAGCAGCGGCGCCCACCAGGCCGGCTGTCCCATCTCGCGCAGCAGCGCGATGCCGACGATGAGGAGCGCGTTGTCGGCGAGCGCGGAAAGGAACTGCGCGGCAATGAGGGTGTGGAATCGTGGGGGCATGTGGGGTGGCCAGTGCGCGGCGAGTATGCGAAGGCGCCGTGACCGACCGTTGACACGCGATTGACATCGCCGCGACAGCCTGCGGACAACCCCCGCGGCGCGTCCGCATCCGCCGGGTCGCCACCCGGAACGAATTGACACGCCCGCCGCGCGGACCCGTCCGGCACCCCCTCCACGATCAGCGACAATCCCGCCGCTATGTTTGCCCTGTTCGAAGACGCCGGAAAATTCCTCGCCGGCCGCATCCTGTCCGAAGCCGAATCCTCGATGCAGATCGAGCTCGATTCGGGCAAGCGCGTCAAAGTGAAGACCGCCCATGTGCTGCTCAAGTTCGACAAGCCCGCGCCGGCCGAGCTGATCGCGGAGGGCCAGCGCCTGGCCGCCGAGATCGACCTCGACCTGGCCTGGGAGTTCGCGCCCGAGGGCGAATTCGGCTTCGCCGACCTGGCCCGCGACTACTTCGACGAGAAAGCGACGCTCGGCCAGCAGACCGGCGCGCTGTTCCGCCTGTTCGAGGCGCCGCACTATTTCCGCCGGATGGGCAAGGGCCTGTTCAAGAAGGCGCCGGCCGAGATCGTCAAGGCCGCGTTGCTGGGCATCGAACGCAAGAAGCAGGTCGCGGCGCAGATCGAGCAGTGGGCCGACGAGCTCGCCGCGGGCCAATGCCCGGCGCCGATCGGCGACCAGATCTACAAGATCCTCTTCCGCCCGGACAAGAACGGCCCGGAGTACAAGGCCGTCGTCGAGGCCGCCAGGCGCAGCCACAAGGCGCCGCTGGACCTGCTCAAGGACGCCGGCGCGATCGCCAGCCCCTACCAGTTCCACTGGAAGCGCTTCCTCTTCGAGCACTTCCCCAAAGGCACCAGCTTCCCCGCGCTGTCCGCGCCGCAGATCAAGGACGAGCTGCCGCTGGCCGGCGTGCGCGCGTTCTCGATCGACGACTCCGCCACCACCGAGATCGACGACGCGCTGTCCGTCCAGGGCCTGGGCACCGGCACGGTGGTCTTCGGCGTGCACATCGCCGCGCCGGGCCTGGCGATCCAGCCGGACTCGCCGGTGGACAAGGTCGCCCGCGAGCGTTTCTCCACCGTCTACATGCCGGGCTGGAAGCTCACCATGCTGCCCGACGACGTGGTCCAGGCCTACACGCTGATCGAAGGCCGCGACTGCCCCGCCGTCAGCATCTACCTGACGATGGACGAGGCGACGCTGGAGATCACCGCCCGCGAGACCCGGCTCGAGCGCGTGCCCATCGCCGCCAACCTGCGCCACGACAAGCTGGACCACGTCATCACCGACGCCACGCTGACCGGCGCGGCGCCGGCCGACTACGACTTCGCGCCGGAACTGGCCTTCGCCTACCGCCTGGCCAAGGACCTCAAGGCCAAGCGCGAGGTGGTGCGCGGCAAGCCCGAGACCTTCAACCGGCCCGACTACAACTTCCGCCTGGAGGGCAACGGCGAGCACGAACCGGTGGGCGCCGAGCAGGTCAGCATCTCGGTGCGCCAGCGCGGCACTGCGCTGGACCTGATCGTGGCCGAGGCCATGATCCTGGCCAACTCCAGCTGGGGCGGCATCCTCGCCGACTGCGGCGTGCCCGGCATCTACCGCAGCCAGGCCAGCCTGGCGCCGGGCATGAAGGTCCGCATGGGCACCAAGCCCGCGCCGCACGCCGGCATGGGCGTGGCGCAGTACACCTGGGCGACGTCGCCGCTGCGCCGTTATGTCGACCTCGTGAACCAGTGGCAGATCATCGCCTGCGCCCGTCACGGCAAGACCGCCGCGCTGGCGGCGCCGTTCAAGCCCAAGGACGCGGCGCTGTTCTCGATCATCTCGGGCTTCGACGCCGCCTACAGCGCCTACAACGGCTTCCAGTCCGGCATCGAGCGCTACTGGACGCTGCGCTATCTGCAGCAGCAGGGCATCACCGAGCTGACCGCCGCGGTCCTCAAGGACGGCCTGGTCCGCGCCGACGAGCTGCCGCTGGTGTTCCGCGCGCTGGGCTGCGAATCGCTGCCGCGCAACAGCCACGTCAAGGTCCGCATCACCGGCCTGGACGAGCTGACGCTGGAGGTGCACGCCAACCTGGTCGAGCGCCTGGATGCCGAGGCCGCCCCGTCCGGCGACGCGGAAGCCGAGGAGGACGAGGAGCCCAGCGGCGTGCTGACGCTGGCGATCGACGTCAACGACGAAGGCGCGGATGGCGCCGACACGACCAAGGGCACGGACGGCGCGGCGACGCCCGCCCCCGCCGCCTCCTGATCCGCTTCCGCATGTTCACGATGCCCAAGCTCAGCCTCCTGCAGTACGCGCTGATCGTCTCGGCCGGGGTGCACCTGGGCCTGGGGACGCTCAAGTTCGTCGCGCCCGACCAGTTCGACCGCCTGTTCCAGGACACGCCGCTGGAGGTGGTGCTGGTCAACGCCCGCGGCCAGGAGGCGCCGGTCAAGGCGCAGGCGCTGGCACAGGCCAACCTGGCCGGCGGCGGCGAGATGGCGGCGGACCTGCGCGCCACGTCGCCGCTGCCGCCCTCGCCCAAGGCCGAGACCGGCGACAGCACCGAGGTCCAGCACAGCCAGATCCAGCAGCTGCAGGTGGCCCAGGAACAGCTGCTCACCCGGGTGCGACGCGAGCTTGCGCTGCTGCCGCCGCCCGACCCGCAGCGCGACAAGGGCACGCCCGAGGCGCGCGAGCAGGCCGAGCGCCGCCGCCAGCTGGTGCACCTGCTCGCCGAGATCGAGAAGCGCGTCAACGAGGAGAACGCGCGGCCGAAGAAGCGCTACGTCAGCCCGGCCACGCGCGAGGTCGTCTACGCCCAGTACTACGACCAGCTGCGCCGCCGCATCGAGAGCCGCGGCACCCGCGACTTCCCGACCTACCAGGGCCGCAAGCTCTACGGCGAACTGACGATGAACATCCATGTGGACGCCCGCGGCCGCGTGGTGGAGACCGACATCGTGCAGAGCTCCGGCAACGCGGTGCTGGACCGTCGGGCGGTGGCCATCGTCCGGGCCAGCGCGCCGTTCGGCAACTTCACGACGCAGATGCGCCAAGGCGCGGAACTGCTGGTGATCACCTCGCGCTTCCGCTTCACCCGCGACGAGAACCTGGAAACGACCCTCAGCGGGCAGCCGTCCTGACGGCGCCCGCCGCGGCCGGACCGCGCGGCCGCGTCCCTTCTTATATAGACGTCATGAGCGCTGATCCGACTTCCGCCGCCGCGACCGCCACGACTGCCACCACCGCCGGGCCGGACCGATACGCCGTCGCTGGCAATCCGGTGGCGCACAGCCGTTCGCCGGAGATCCACGCCGCCTTCGCCGCGCAGACCGGCCAGTCGCTGGTCTACGAGCGCCTGCTCTGCCCGCTCGACGGGTTCGAGGCCGCGATCCGCGACTTCGTCGCCAGCGGCGCGCGCGGCTGCAACGTGACGGTGCCCTTCAAGTTCGACGCCTTCCGGCTCGCGGCCCGCCGCACGCCGCGCGCCGCGCTCGCCGGCGCGGTCAACACGCTGCGCTTCGACACCGAGGGCGGCTGGCTCGGCGACAACACGGACGGCGCCGGCCTGGTGGCCGACATCGAGCGCAACGCCGCGCGCCCGCTGCGCGGCCAGCGCGTGCTGCTGATCGGCGCGGGCGGGGCTTCCGCCGGCGTGCTCGGCAGCCTGATCGGCGGCCGGCCCGCGGAGATCCGCATCGTCAACCGCAGCGCCGACAAGGCGCTGGCGCTCGCGGCCAGCCACCGCGCCTGGGCCGACGACCACGGCGTGCGCCTGAGCGCGGGCGGGCTCGACGCCCCCGCACCGGACGGCCGGCACGACGTGCTGATCAACGGCACCAGCGCCTCGCTCAGCGGGGCGGGCCTGCCCTTGCCGGATCCCGGCGCACCGGTGCTGGCCGTCGGCGGCCTGGCCGTCGACATGATGTATGGCGCTTCCGCCGCCCCCTTCCTGGACTGGGCTGCCGGCCAGGCGGGCGCTGGCGGCGCGAGCCGCGATGGCCTGGGCATGCTGGTCGAGCAGGCGGCCGAGGCCTTCCTCCTCTGGCGCGGCGTGCGCCCGGACAGCGCGGCGGTGCTGGCCGAGCTGCGCCGTCGACTCGCCGCCCCTTGAGACCCACCCGATCGAGGATCCATTGAGGACCGCTCCATGAAACAGTTCTGGCGATTCGCCGGCATGCTGCTCGTCAGCGTCCTGTGCCTGCAGCTGTTCTTCGCCGCCCGCATTGCGCTGATGGCGGTGGTGTCGCCGCAGTCGACGACCTTCCAGCGTTCCGAAGCGCTGCGCCTGCTGCGCGAGAAGCACCAGATCCTCTGGGCCCAGCAATGGGTCGACGGCTCCCTGATCAGCAAGCACCTCAAGCGGGCCGTGATCGCCAGCGAGGACGCCGGCTTCAACGAGCACGGCGGCGTGGACTGGGACGCGCTCGAAAAGGCCTGGGACAAGAACCAGCGCGCGCAGGAACTGGCCGACCAGCGCGCCGCCCGCCTGGCCAAGACGAATCCGAACAAGCCGGCGCCGGTCCCCAAGGTCATCGGCGGCTCGACGATCTCGCAGCAGTTGGCCAAGAACCTGTTCCTGAACTCGGAGCGCAACTTGCTGCGCAAGGGCCAGGAACTTGTGCTGACGCTGATGCTGGAAGCGCTGCTCGACAAGCAGCGCATTCTGGAGATCTACCTGAACAACGTCGAGTGGGGCGAGGGCGTGTTCGGCGCCCAGGCCGCCGCCCGTCACTACTACCGCGTCGACGCCGCCCGGCTGGGCCCCAACCAGGCGGCGCGCCTGGCGGTGATGCTGCCGGCGCCGAAGCGGTTCGAGAAACGCCCAGGTTCGCCGTATGTGATCGGGCGGGCTGGCACCATCGAGGCCCGGATGGGCGCGGTCGACATCCCCTGACGCTTGGGCCAGGGATCGCCCGCCCAGGGCCGAGCCGCCGAAAGGGCGCCATGACACCCGAATTGACGACCGAGATCGCCGCCGCCGCCGCCCGCCTGGTGGTGGAGGAAGGCCTGGAATACGGCCCCGCCAAGTCGCGCGCGCTGAAGGTGCTCGGCCTGCCGCCGCGCACCGCGCTGCCCAGCAACGATGAACTGGAAGACCAGGTACGCGAGTATCTGGACATCTTCTGCGCCGACACGCAGCCGGCCGAGCTGCTGGCCCTGCGCGAACTGGCCGCCACCTGGATGGAGCGGCTGGCCGAGTTCCGCCCCCACCTGAGCGGCGCCGTCTGGCGCGGCACCGCCACCCGGCTGTCCCACATCCATCTGCAGTTGTATTGCGATGACAGCAAATCGGCGGAGATCGCGCTGCTGAACCAGGGCGTGGACTATGACGTCGGCCAATCCCGCAATGCCAAGGGCGAAACCGTCGACCAGCTCGTCCTGGATGTGCCTTGCCGCGCGCTGAACGAGCGGGTGGCGATCGCGCTGACCATCCTGGATCACGACGACCTGCGCGGCGCGCTCAAGCCCGACGCGCGCGGCCGGACCGAACGCGGCGACCTCGCCGCGCTGCGCCAACTGCTGAACGGGAAGGAAGATTGAATGCAACGACGCGCTGTTCTGGGGCTGGGCGCCGCTGGCGTGGTGGCTGCCGGCGCGGGGGCCTACCTCGCGCTTCATCATGAAAGGCAGGCCGGCGGTGGGGGCGGCGCAGCGCCGTCGGGACCGCTCTCGGCGGAAGCCGCGGCGTTCTGGAACGCCAGCTTCGACACGCTCGACCAGCAGACCTACCAGCCCGCCGCCCGCCTGCGTGGCAAGCCGCTGCTGCTGAACTTCTGGGCCACCTGGTGCGCGCCTTGCGTCAAGGAACTGCCGGAAATCAATCAGTTTCACGACGAGTTCGCCTCCAAAGGGTGGCAGGTGCTCGGTCTGGCCGTCGACGCGCCTACGCCCGTGCGGGGCTTCCTCGAGAAACTTCCGTTGAAGTTCCCGGTCGCCCTCGCCGGACTCACCGGCACCGATCTGTCCAAGACCCTGGGCAATGCCAAGGGAGGCCTGCCGTTTACCGTCGCCTTCAGCGCGCAAGGCGAGCCGATCTGGCGCAAGTTGGGAGCCACCCACCTGGAAGAACTGCGCGAGATGGCCCGCGCGATGAAGTCCTGACGCCTCGACCGAAGCCCCGTCAAGGCCTGCTCGGCCATAGCGGGCGGCCTGAAGCTGGTCAAGCCTTTTATTTTTGGCTTGCTGCCGGGATCTGAACCCAAAAGGCGTAAAGTCCACCCTTTTACGCTTCTAGTGTCTTCGCTCTAATTGGCGGGACCGGTCGCTGAATGCAAGTCCTGGTACTACACGGCCCCAACCTCAACCTGCTCGGCACCCGAGAGCCTGGGGTCTACGGCGCGACCACTTTGGCGGAGATCGACGCAGATCTTCGCCGGATCGCGCAGGAAGCCGGCGTAGCTCTGGAGAGCTATCAAAGCAACCACGAAGGTGGCCTGGTAGACCGCATTCAAGCAGCCGGACGCGACGGCACGCGCTTCATCATCATCAATCCGGCGGCCTACACCCACACCAGCGTCGCGATCCGCGATGCGCTGGCGGCGGTGGCGCTGCCGGTGATTGAAGTGCATCTGTCCAACATCCACAAGCGCGAACCGTTCCGTCACCACAGCTACGTGTCGCCGGTCGCGGAAGGCGTGATCTGCGGACTGGGTCCGGCCGGCTACCGGTTGGCGCTGCAGTTCGCGATCCAGCAATTGAGCCGGCCGGCCTCGTCCCCCTGAGCGCCGCGGTCCGCCTGCCGCCGGACCGGAAGACAACCCGAAGATCACAACCGATCCCCGTTGGAGAGTTCATATGGATTTGCGCAAGCTCAAGACCCTGATCGACCTCGTCTCCGAGTCGAACATCTCTGAACTTGAAATCACCGAGGCCGATGGCAAGGTGCGCATCGTCAAGTCCGATGGCCAGCCCGTCGTGGCGGCCATGCCCATGATGCAGGCGCCGCAGATGGTCGCCGCGCCGGCAGCGCAGGCCGCCGCACCGGTCGCCGCCGCCGCACCTGTGGCCGCGCCGGCCCCGGCCGCGGAAACCGGCCACATCGTCAAGTCGCCGATGGTCGGCACCTTCTACCGCGCCTCCAGCCCGAACGCCAAGCCGTTCGCCGAGGTCGGCCAGCAGGTCAAGGAAGGCGACCCGATCTGCATCATCGAGGCCATGAAGATCATGAACGAGATCGAAGCCGACAAGACCGGCACGATCACGAAGATCCTGATCGAGAACGGCCAGCCGGTGGAATTCGGCCAATCGCTGATCGTCATCGAGTAAGGCGGTCCGAGATGTTCAAGAAGATCCTCATCGCGAATCGCGGCGAGATCGCCTTGCGTATCCAGCGCGCTTGCCGCGAACTGGGCGTGAAGTCGGTCGTCGTGTATTCGGAAGCGGACCGCGACGCGAAGTACGTGAAGCTGGCCGACGAGGCCGTCTGCATCGGCCCCGCGCCGTCCGCGCAGAGCTACCTGTCGATGCCGGCCATCATCGCGACGGCGGAGGTCACCGACGCCGAGGCGATCCACCCCGGCTACGGCTTCCTGTCCGAGAACGCGGACTTCGCCGAGCGCGTCGAGCGCAGCGGCTTCACCTTCATCGGCCCGACCCCGGACAACATCCGGACCATGGGCGACAAGGTCTCGGCCAAGCAGGCCATGATCAAGGCCGGCGTGCCCTGCGTGCCCGGCTCCGAGGGCGCCCTGCCCGACGATCCCAAGGAGATCGTCCGCATCGCCCGCGCGATCGGCTATCCGGTGATCATCAAGGCCGCCGGCGGCGGTGGCGGCCGCGGCATGCGGGTGGTCCACACCGAGGCGGCGCTGGTCAACGCGGTGCAGATGACCAAGGCCGAGGCGGCCGCGGCCTTCGGCAATCCGCAGGTCTACATGGAGAAGTTCCTGGAGCATCCGCGCCACGTGGAGATCCAGGTGCTGGCCGACGGCCACAAGAACGCCGTCTGGCTGGGCGAGCGCGACTGCTCGATGCAGCGCCGCCACCAGAAGATCATCGAGGAAGCGCCAGCGCCCGGCATTCCGCGCCGCCTGATCGAGCGCGTCGGCGACCGCTGCGCCGCGGCCTGCAAGAAGATGGGTTACCGCGGCGCGGGCACCTTCGAGTTCCTGTACGAGAACGGCGAGTTCTACTTCATCGAGATGAACACCCGCGTGCAGGTCGAGCACCCGGTGACCGAACTGGTGACCGGCGTGGACATCGTGCAGATGCAGATCCGCATCGCCGCCGGCGAGAAGCTGCCCTTCACCCAGCGCAACATCACGATGCGCGGTCATTCGATCGAGTGCCGCATCAACGCCGAGGACCCGGTCAAGTTCATCCCGTCGCCGGGCCGCATCACGATGTGGCACCCGCCAGGCGGTCCCGGCGTGCGCGTGGACTCGCATGCGTACACCAACTACTTCGTGCCGCCGAACTACGACTCGATGATCGGCAAGATCATCGTCCACGGCGACACCCGCGAGCAGGCCCTGGCCCGCATGCGCATCGCGCTGTCGGAGACCGTCGTCGAAGGCATCCAGACCAACATCCCGCTGCACCGCGAGTTGATGGCTGACGCCAAGTTCATCGAAGGCGGCACCGACATCCACTACCTCGAGCAGTGGATGGCCGCCCACAAGCGCTGACCCGAAGGCGCTGCCCGATCAGCGCCGACCGCCGCTGAGCGACAATGCGCAGGCCCTCAAGCGTGGACGCTGGTCCGCCTTGAGGGCTTCTCCATTTCAGAAGTCCCCCGAAGTCCCGGAGCCGCCATGAGCGAAAACCACGGCGAAGACCACGCCAACGATCTCCTGCTGCACGAGCTCGTGCTGATCTGCCGCGAGGAGGATGTCGAGACCGTCAGCGACGCGCTGATGGAGATCGACTCGCTGGCCGTCTCCGTCGAGGACGCCGACGCCGACACGCCCGCGGAGCGCGCGCTGTTCGGCGAGCCCGGCATGCCCGCGCCGCGCGCGGGCTGGGAGCGCTCGGTGGTGAAGGCGCTGTTCGCCGAGGAAGCCGAGGCCACCGAGGCCGCGACGCTGATCCTGGCGCAGGACTGGGCCACCGACGTCCACGTGCAGGCGATCCAGACCGTCGCGCAGCAGGACTGGGTGCGGCTGACGCAATCGCAATTCGCGCCGGTGGAGATCACGCCGGAGTTCTGGATCGTCCCGTCCTGGCACGAGGCGCCGGCGCAGGCGCGGCAGGTCATGCGGCTCGACCCGGGCTTGGCATTCGGCACCGGCACCCATCCGACGACACGCATGTGCCTGCGCTGGATCGCGCGCCACGGCGCCGAGGCCGCCCACTGGGATCGCGTGCTCGACTACGGCTGCGGCTCCGGCATCCTGGCGATTGCGGCTGGCTTGTTCGGCGCGAAGTCCATCGACGCCGTCGACATCGACCCGGCCGCGCTGATCGCCTCGACGCACAACGCCAAGGACAACGGCGTGACGCTGAACGCCGCGATGCCCGATGCCGCGAACGGCGAGTACCCGGTGGTGCTGGCCAACATCCTGGCCACGCCGCTGAAGCTGCTGGCGCCGCTGCTGTGCAACCACCTGCGCCCGGGCGCGCACCTGGTGCTGGCCGGCATCCTCGAGCGCCAGGCCGATGAATTGAAGGCCGCTTACGCGCCGCACGTGGCCCTCGAGGTCGCCGACAGCGAGGACGGCTGGATCCTGATGACGGCGCGTCGCCCTGCCTGATCCATCGCTCGAAGGACCACTCGCCGCACGCACGCCAGCCCTCCCGACCCATCGCCCGCGGGCACTTCCATTGCCTCGCCCGGGCCGATGAACAGCCGCATCGCGGGTCGCGCGCCCGTGGTGACGGTGTGTCAACCGGGGGGTGTTCGCGTCAAGGACTGACCCTGCTTCGTGGCATCATCGCGCCCATGAATCTCGCGACCCGCTGCACGACCTGCGGCACCATCTTCCGGGTGGTGCAGGACCAGCTGCGCGTCTCCGAAGGCTGGGTCCGCTGCGGCCGCTGCGCCGAGGTCTTCGATGCCCGCGAGCAGCTGTTCGATCTCGAGCGCGACAGCCCGCCGCCCTGGCCGCCGCTGAGCCCCCCGGCAGAGCCCGCGCCGGTCGACCGGCGCCCGCCACAGCCCGCGCCGACACCGACCGCGCCAGCCTATCGCGACGACTTCCCGCCGAGCCAGCCCGCACCCTTGCCACCGTCGAGGCCAGTGGCCCCGCCCGCGCCGATCTTCGCGCCGGAGCCCGTCTTCGCACCGGAGCCACCGGCTCACCACCAACCACCGCGCGACAGCGGCTGGATCGCCGCCGACGACGAGTCGCTCAATCCCTTCGCGCCGCCGCGCCGCATGGCCGACGACGAGCCGATGGACGACATCGTCGACGCGCGCTTCAACGCGACCGGCGTCGACGAGCGTCCGCACGAAGCCCGTCGGGAACCCTTCCTCGAGGCGCCCGCCGCGCCTGATCCGCGATCGCACCTGCCCGAACCCAAGGGCATGCGGTTCGAGGAGGATGAGCTGCCGCCGCCGATGATCGACGACGACGAGCGCCCTGACGTGACGCTGGCGCTGAGCCCGGCCACCGCGGCGCAGCTGCGCGCGAATGAACCGGCGCCGGAGCCGGACCTGGGGCCGTCGCTCGAACCCTCGTCGTCGATGATGGCGCCCGACGAAGACGCCATCGCCGAGGCCAAGCGCGCGGCCAAGGCCGCGAGGAAGCGCCGGTTCTGGAATCCGTTCAAGCGCCGCCGGGCCGCCGCGCCGCGACCGACGGAGAGCCCCGAAACCACGATGACGGTGCTGGCGGCGGAGTCCGAACTCCTGGCCGCCCGCGCGGCCGCGTCGACCGCCAGTGCGGACGCGATGTCCGCGCAGGGCTCACCGAGCGTGATGCCCGACCAGTTGCCGAGCTTCATGCGCCAGGCCGAGTCGGCACGACGCTGGAATCGCCCCGGCGTGCGCCTGGCGCTGGGCAGCGCCGCGACGATCCTGGCGCTCGGGCTGATGGGCCAGTTGCTCTGGCATGCCCGCGAGGCGATCGCGGCGCAGTACCCGACGGCCAAGCCGGCGCTGGTTTCGGTGGCGCAGGCGCTGGGCCAGGAGATCAAGCCCTGGCAGCACATCGAGGCCTTGAGCGTCGAAAGCAGCAGCCTCAATCCGGCCGGCGCCGCCAACCACTACCGCTTCAGCATCAGCCTGCGCAATCGCAGCAATTGGGAAGTGGCGCAGCCGTGGGTGGACCTGAGCCTGACCGACGCGAGTGGCGTGCTGGTCGTGCGCCGCATGCTCTCGCCGACCGAGATGCAGGCCGGCCGCGTCGCGCTGCCGGCCGGCGCCGACCAGCAGCTGCAGCTGGTCTTCGACAGCGGCGCGCAGAAGATCAGCGGCTACTCGGTCGAGCTCTTCTACCCCTGACCGGGGACACGGGCCACCGCCCGAACGATCCTTCTCCCTCTGATGGGCGCCGCGCAGGCGCCCTTCTTCTTTGGCGACCCCAATGGGAGGCCGCAAAGAAAAAACCCGGCCTGCGCCGGGTTCGGAGGGCTCGACGAACCGGACCCGAAGGTCCGGTCATCGTTCAAGCTCAGGGCTTGTTGCCGGTCGGGAAGGGCCAGGCGGCTTGCGGGCTCAGCGCGGTCTTCGCAGCCGGGGCCGGCGCAGCGGCAGGCTTGGCAGCGGGGGCAGCGGCAGGCTTGGCGGCAGCCTTCTTCGGTGCAGCGGCCTTCTTCGGAGCAGCAGCCTTCTTGGCGGCCGGCTTCGCAGCAGGCTTGGCGGCGGCCTTGGGGGCAGCCTTCTTCGCAGCAGCGGCCTTCTTGGCAGGCGCAGCCTTCTTCGCGGCGGGCTTCGCAGCCTTGGCAGTGGCCTTGATCGGCGGCTTCTTGGCGGCGGAGGCCTTCTTGGCCGGCGCAGCCTTCTTGGCAGCGACCTTCTTGGCCGGAGCGGCCTTCTTGGCCGCAACCTTCTTCGCCGGTGCCGCCTTCTTCGCAGCAGCCGCCTTCTTGGCCGGAGCGGCCTTCTTCGCCGGCGCCGCCTTCTTCGCAGCAGCGGCCTTCTTCGCCGGCGCAGCCTTCTTGGCCGGAGCGGCCTTCTTCGCCGGCGCGGCCTTCTTGGCCGGAGCCGCCTTCTTCGCGGCCGGAGCCTTCTTCGCAGCGGCCTTCTTGGCCGGAGCCGCCTTCTTGGCCGGAGCGGCCTTCTTCGCAGTTGCCATTTCAGTTCTCCTTGATCAAGTGGAAATAGCCCTGCCCGTCATCAACCGGTTGATGCAGTGCAGGTATTCACCGCCCACGACGCGCGGGAGTTGCGCTCCGCGGTGCGGTGAATCGGGTTGCGGTGCGTCTCCGCCGCTTCTATGTCGGTCGGTCGGCGCATCGCCAAGCTTGATCTCTTCTTCAACAAACAATGCTCGAGGGTCACTCCGCCTCGGACTTCATCAGTCCCAGGACAGCGCGCCGCCCGATTGGTATTCGATCACTCGCGTTTCGAAGAAGTTGCGTTCCTTCTTCAGGTCAATCATTTCGCTCATCCAGGGGAACGGGTTTTCCTCGTTCGGGAAGAGCGCTTCCAGGCCGATCTGCGTCGCGCGACGATTCGCGATGTAGCGCAGGTAGCCCTTGAACATGGCCGCGTTCAGGCCCAGCACGCCGCGCGGCATCGTGTCCTCGGCGTAGCGGTACTCGAGCTCCACGGCCTTCTGGAACAGCGCCTTGATCTCCGCGCGGAATTCAGGCGTCCACAGGTGCGGGTTCTCGAGCTTGATCTGGTTGATCAGGTCGATGCCGAAGTTGCAGTGCATCGACTCGTCGCGCAGGATGTACTGGTACTGCTCGGCGGCACCGGTCATCTTGTTCTGGCGGCCCAGCGCCAGGATCTGCGTGAAGCCGACGTAGAAGAACAGGCCTTCCATCAGGCAGGCGAAGACGATCAGCGACTTGAGCAGCGTCTGGTCGTTCTCCGGGGTGCCGGTGACGAAGTTGGGATCCATGATCGCGTCGATGAACGGGATCAGGAATTCGTCCTTGTCGCGGATCGACTGCACCTCGTGATAGGCGTTGAAGATCTCGCTCTCGTCCAGGCCCAGCGACTCGACGATGTATTGGTAGGCGTGGGTGTGGATCGCTTCCTCGAAGGCCTGGCGCAGCAGGAACTGGCGGGCTTCGGGGGCCGTGATGTGGCGGTAGGTGCCCAGCACGATGTTGTTGGCGGCCAGCGAATCGGCGGTCACGAAGAAGCCGAGGTTGCGCTTGATGATTCTGCGTTCATCGTCGGTCAGACCGTTCGGGTCCTTCCACAGCGCGATGTCGCGGGACATGTTCACTTCCTGCGGCATCCAGTGATTCGCGCAGGTGGCGAGGTACTTCTCCCACGCCCACTTGTACTTGAACGGAACCAGCTGGTTGACGTCGGTCTGGCCGTTGATGATGCGTTTGTCGGCGACGTTCACACGGCGCTCGCTCGCGTTGGCGATCGACGAGGCAGAAGAGGACACCGAACCCGCCGCGGAGGCGGCGGCATCACGCGCGACGGCGTGCGTCGCTGCGTGGATCGATGCGCCCGACTGCGGCGCGTTGCTCGAAGGTTGACGGTCTTCTTCCCAAACCAGCATGGTGGTCTTCCTATGGTCGCGGATTATCGGAGTGTTGTGTTCAAACACAAAGGACTTCTTGACTTTGACGCCGCTTCGCTGTTGCTGGTCCGCATCGCATTCGACGCGTCGGACCACGTGCGTCGCATCTCCTGATGAGTGCGATGCCGCGCGATCTCGACACGCGGCAGGAGCCGGAGCGGACGTCCGATCAAGCGTTCATCGATCGCTCGCGAGGCCGGGCGGAAAAATCGCCGATCGCCGCGAACATCGATGAACACTCGCATCGCGAGCGTCGGAGGTGTCGACGCATGACGCCGACACCTCCTGTTTCGATTACTGGCAGGCCTCGCAACCGGGGTCGTCGATGGCGCAGAACTTGACGTCCGTCGCCGGCGACACGGCGCCCAGATCCGGCGAGACCGAAGTCTCGATCGGCGCGACCGCGACCGGTGCCGCCGCGACCGGCGCGGCGCTCAGGCTACCGATGCCGCTGCTCACCGCGTTGAGCTGGCCGGCGTTCTGCACGGTGCTCTTCTCGGCATGCGTCGCGCCCATCGTGCGGAGGTAGTAGGTGGTCTTCAGGCCACGCTGCCACGCCAGCTTGTAGGTCTCGTCCAGGCGCTTGCCCGAGGCACCGGCCATGTAGATGTTCAGGCTCTGCGCCTGGTCGATCCACTTCTGGCGGCGCGCGGCGGCTTCCACCAGCCACACCGGATCCACTTCGAACGCGGTGGCGTACAGGTGCTTGAGTTCCTCGGGCACGCGGTCGATGCGGCGCAGCGAGCCGTCGAAGTGCTTGAGGTCCATGACCATCACGTCGTCCCACAGGCCCAGCTTCTTGAGGTCGCGGACCAGGTGCTCGTTCACCACGGTGAACTCGCCCGACAGGTTGGACTTCACCGACAGGTTGCCGAAGCAGGGCTCGATCGACGCGTCGACGCCGATGATGTTGGAGATCGTCGCGGTCGGCGCGATCGCCACGCAGTTGCTGTTGCGCATGCCGTCACGGGCGATCTTGGCGCGCAGCGCGTCCCAGTCCAGCGACGACGAGCGGTCCACGTCGACGTAACCGCCGCGGGCTTCGGCCAGCAGGTTCAGCGAGTCGATCGGCAGGATGCCGCGATCCCACAGCGAGCCGCGGTAGCTGCTGTAGCGGCCACGCTCGGCGGCCAGCTCGGTCGAAGCCCAGTAGGCGTGATAGCAGACGGCTTCCATCGAGCGGTCGGCGAACTCGACCGCGGCGTCGGAGGCGTAGGGCACGCGCAGCTGGTACAGCGCATCCTGGAAGCCCATGATGCCCAGGCCCACCGGACGGTGGCGCAGGTTGGAGTCGCGCGCCTTCTTGACCGCGTAGTAGTTGATGTCGATGACGTTGTCGAGCATGCGCATCGCCGTCGACACCGTCTTCTTCAGCTTCTCCTGGTCGATCTTGCCGTCCTTCAGATGCTGCGACAGGTTGACCGAGCCCAGGTTGCAGACCGCGATCTCGTTGTCGTTGGTGTTCAGCGTGATCTCGGTGCACAGGTTGGACGAGTGCACGACGCCCACATGCTGCTGCGGCGAGCGCACGTTGCAGGCGTCCTTGAACGTGATCCAGGGATGGCCCGTCTCGAACAGCATCGTCAGCATCTTGCGCCAGAGGTCGCGGGCCGGCATGCGCTTGTGCAGCTTGAGCTCGCCGCGGTCGACCTTGGCTTCATAGGCCGTGTAGGCGACCTCGAATTCCTTGCCGAACAGGTCGTGCAGGTCCGGGCAGGTGGACGGGCTGAACAGCGTCCAGTCGCCGCCTTCGATGACGCGCTTCATGAACAGGTCGGGAATCCAGTTCGCCGTGTTCATGTCGTGGGTGCGGCGCCGGTCGTCACCGGTGTTCTTGCGCAGCTCGAGGAATTCCTCGATGTCCAGGTGCCACGTCTCCAGGTAGGCGCAGACGGCGCCCTTGCGCTTGCCGCCCTGGTTCACCGCGACGGCGGTGTCGTTGACCACCTTCAGGAACGGGACGACGCCTTGCGACTTGCCGTTCGTGCCCTTGATGTGCGAGCCCAGCGCGCGCACCGGCGTCCAGTCGTTGCCCAGGCCGCCAGCGAACTTGGACAGCAGCGCGTTTTCCTTCAGCGCTTCATAGATGCCGTCCAGGTCGTCGGCCACCGTCGTCAGGTAGCAGCTCGACAGCTGCGAGCGGCGCGTGCCCGAGTTGAACAGCGTCGGCGTGGAGCTCATGAAGTCGAAGGTCGACAGGACTTCGTAGAACTCGATGGCTCGGGCTTCGCGGTCGATCTCGTTCAGCGCCAGGCCCATGGCCACGCGCATGAAGAAGGCCTGCGGCATCTCGATGCGGGTGCCGTCCACATGCAGGAAGTAGCGGTCGAACAGCGTCTGCAGGCCCAGGTAGTCGAACTGCAGGTCACGCTCAGCCTTCAGCGCGGCGCCCAGCTTGGCCAGGTCGTACTGCTGCAGCTTCTCGTCCAGCAGCTCCGCCTGCACGCCCTTCTTGATGAAGCCGGGGAAGTAGTCGGCGTACGCGGTGGCCATCTCGGCCTGCGTGACCTCGCGGCCCAGGATCTCCTTGCGGATCGTGTGCAGCAGCAGGCGGGCGGTGGCCCGGGTGTAGCCCGGGTCCTTCTCGATCAGCGTGCGCGCGGCCAGGATGGCGGCCTTGTAGACCTCGTCCATCGGAACGCCGTCGTACAGGTTGCGCTTGGTCTCGGCCAGGATCGGATCCGGCTTGACGTCGGCGCCCAGGTTCTCGCAGCTCGACGAGATCAGCGCCGCCAGCTTGTTCAGGTCGAGCGGCACCCGCACGCCGTTCTCGACCACCGAGATGCCGGACTCCAGCACCGCGGCCTGGCGCTGCTCGCCCTGGGCGGCGCGCTCCTGGGTGCGGCGCTCGCGGTACAGCACGTAGGCGCGCGCCACTTCATGGTGGCCGCCGCGCATCAGCGCCAGCTCGACGTGGTCCTGCACGTCCTCGATGTGGAAGGTGCCGCCGGCCGGGCGCGAGCGCAGCAGCGCGCGCGTCACCGAATCGGTCAGCGCGTCGACGGTTTCGCGCACGCTGGCGGACGCCGCACCGCTGGTGCCGTGCACCGCGAGGAAGGCCTTCATCATCGCCACGGCCACCTTGCTCGGCTCGAAGTGCACCACCGCGCCGTTGCGGCGGATGATCTGGTGCTGCGGGAAGCTGGCCGAAGCGGCGGCGGACTCGCGCGGAGCCTGGGCCAGGCCCGTTTCAGCGGTCGGTGTGGCGGCGACAGTCTGCATGGGATCCTCGTCTGTTCTGGTGTCTGGAAAAACAAAAAAGCTTCGCCCGGCCCGGCTTGTCCGAAGGGCCCGGCGATCAGGGGGTCAGGTGATGTCGGCGGTGCTGCTGATGCGCCCGGACTTGGGATTCCCGGTCCTCCGACCAAGGGGTCGGCAGCGCGGGCAAGACGTCTGAGGGAGCATTCATCGCCGTGTTTGCGAAGTCAGCAGGATAGCATGCAAAACACTATATCTAGTGGTCACGGCACCTTCAAGGAACTAGCGGTAGCGTCATCGCCCTTGACGTTCACCACCCGCTGGTCTAGCGGGAAGACCTGACCCCGCACAGCCCCGATGGATTCGCGCATCGTGTCCGCAAGCCCAGGATTGGCGCGGGTTGCAGCCGGGAATCGGGCGCGAGGGCCGATGGTTGCTGAGCAGGCGTCGATGGCGCTTCGATGACACGCCGCGCCGCTGTCCCCACCCGTTAGGACAACCCCGCCCTAGGACCTTCCCGGAGGGGCCACCGGCGGTGGGGTCATGGTCGCATTGCGCGCAGTTCCGCTGGGATGCGAACCGGTCAGGACTCGTCGCCGCCGACCGAGATTTCCAGCCGCGCCATGCGGTAGCGCATCTGCCGCAGCGACAGGCCCAGGCTGGCGCCGGCCGCGGTGCGGTTGTTGCGGTGCTGCTCGAGCGCCCGCAGCAGGATCTGCTTCTCGACCTCGTCCAGATAGGTGGCGAGGTCCGCCGGCAGCGGCGCACCGCCACGCGCCTCGGCGGGCAGAGCGGCGCCCAGCGGCGGCTCCGCGGCCACCTCGGCGGTCTCCGCCGGCGCGTCATCCAGGCCCAGCACGCTGTCGGGCAGGCCGAGGTCGGCCAGGTCGATGCCGTCGCCGCTGGACAGCGCGAGCGCGCGATGCAGCAGGTTCTCGAGCTCGCGCACGTTGCCCGGGAAGCTGTAGCGCGACAGCGTCGCCAGCGCCGCCGGCGTCAGCGCGGGCACCGGCGCCACCCCGGCGTCGGCGGCGATGCGCTGCAGGATGCGCGCGCTGATCGGCGCCAGGTCCTCCATGCGCTCGCGCAGCGGCGGGACGCGGATCTGGATCACGTTGAGCCGGTAATACAAGTCCTGGCGGAAGCGGCCGCCGGCCACCTCCGCGGCCAGGTCCTTGTGGGTCGCGCTGAGCAGCCGGACGTTGACCGGCATTTCCGCCACCGCGCCCACCGGCCGCACCGAGCGCTCCTGCAACGCGCGCAGCAGCTTGGACTGCATCGCCAGCGGCAGGTCGCCGATCTCGTCGAGGAACAGCGTGCCGCCCTGCGCCGCCTGGAAGAAGCCCTCGCGGTCCTCGCTCGCGCCGGTGAAGGCGCCCTTGCGATAACCGAAGAACTCCGCTTCCAGCAACTGCTCCGGGATCGCGCCGCAGTTCACCGCGATGAAGGGCTGGGGACGGCGCGCGCTGACGTCATGGATCGCACGCGCCACCAGCTCCTTGCCGGTGCCGGACTCGCCGTTGAGCAGCACCGGCGCCATGCTGCGCGCGACCTTCTCGATCAGCTCGCGCACCTGGCGCATCGGCGCCGAGTCGCCGACCAGCCGCTCCAGCGCCGTGGTCGAGCCGGTCAGCGGCGGCACGGCGCGGGCCGGCTTGCGCGCTTCGGTCGGCGCCGGCCGGGGGGCCTCGACCGAGCCCAGCACATCGAAGGCGCCGGGCGCGGTCGGCGCGAAGGCATCCGGCGCGGCGGCGACGGACATCGCGCTCGAGGCCGCGTTCGATGGCGGGTTGAATGCCGGGTTCGACGACGCGTTCGACGGCGCACTCCACCCCGGGCCCGACGCCGCCGCCGGCGCGGACGAGAACGGCTTGGGCACCGGCCCTTCCATCTTCGGCGTCCGGCCGAGCGCCGACGCGACCACCATCCGGAACTGGCGCAGGTCCACCGGCTTGGTCAGGTAGTCGTAGGCCCCGGCCTTGAGCGCCTCGACCGCGTTCTCGGCCGAGCCGTAGGCGGTGATGACCAGCGCGCGCTCGCTGCGCCCCTGCTGCTCCAGCCAGCGCAGGATGTCCAGGCCGCTGCCATCGGGCAGCCGCATGTCGGTGATGACCGCGTCGTAGCGGCGCGTGCCCAGCAGCTCCAGCGCGTCCTCGACGGTACCGGCGCTGTCCAGCGAGAAGCCCTCGCGCAGCAGCGTCATCTCGTAGAGGGTGCGCAGGTCGGGCTCGTCGTCGACGACCAGCAGGCGGGGATCAGCGCTCATGGAGTTCGGTATCGGGGAAATGGGAATCCGGTCCCGCGGACGGGACCGAGGCAAGCGCGGCGCCTGGCGAAGCCGGCCGCGACAGCAGCACGCGGAACTCGTTCGCCTCGGCGTTCGGTCCGGTGTCGCGGCGGTGGTATTCGATGCGGGCGCCGTAGCGTTCGCACAGCTCGCGGCAAATGTACAGGCCCAGGCCCGAGCCCCGGCTGCGCGTGGAGAAGAAGGGCTCGAACAAATGTCTTTCGACCTCGGCCGGGATGGGCTCGGCGCGGCTGAACACCGACAGCCGCACCCACTCGCGGTCCTCGCCCAGCTGCACGCGCAGCGCGCCCGGACCGGGGCGCGCGTGGCGCAGGCCGTTGTCCAGCAGGTTGATCAGGACGCGGCGCAAGTGCTCGGGCTCGAAGCTGACGAGCAGGCCGTCGCGCTCGATCTCGACGCGCAGCGGGCTGGCCTCGCCGCCAGGCAGCCGCTGGGTGGTGGCCCAGTCGGCGCAGTACTCGCGCACCAGCGGCGCGACGGCCAGCGTCAGCGCCACCGGCGCGATGCCGGGCGCGACCTCCATCACGTCGTCGACCAGGCGCTTGAGCCGCTCGACGTTGGACGCCACCATGCGGGTGAGCTGCTCGCCCTTGGGGTCCTGCGCGAGGTCCTCCGACAGCAGCGCGTTGGCCTGCGCGATCGCGGTCAGCGGATTGCGGATCTCGTGCGCGATGCCGGCGGACACGCGCCCCATCGCCGCCAGCTTCTCCTGGCGATTGCGGGCTTCGAGCAGGCGGTTGTCCTCGAGGAAGAGCACGCACAGGTCGTCGCCGTCCAGCGGCCGCAGCGTGAAGCGCATGCGCACCCGCAACGAGCGCTGCGAGCCGCGGCCGAAGTCCAGCAGCAGATCCCGGCCGGCCTCCGGCCAGAGCTCGCCGGCGAAGGCCTTCTCGACCGCCCGCAGCAGCGGCTTCCAGGCTGGCGTGGTGTCCAGCCGGAACGCCCCCGAGCGCAGCGAGGCGCCTTCCGCGAGCAGCGCCCGCGCCGCCGGATTGGCGGTGCGCACCAGGCCGCGGCGGTCGACGACGGCGACACCCTCCTCCATCTCCTCGATGACGAGGCGGTTCAGGTCGGCCTGCTGGCGGGCGTACTCGAGGCTGCCGCGCGCGGCGCGCTCCTCGCGCGCCAGGCGTGACGCGATCTCGTTGGCCAGCAGCGTGACCACGAACAGGCCGCAGCCCAGCAGCCCGGCCTGGCTGATGCGCAGCGCGCCGTCCTGCTCGTTCAGCACCGCCCAGCCCGACATCGACAGCAGCACCAGGCTGGGCAAGGCGGCGCAGCCCAGCGCGCGCAGCCGCGGCTGCAGCGCGCCGGCCATCAGCGCCGGCATGAAGAACAGCGCGCCGTAGGGGCCGCTGGGATCGCGCACCTGCAGCAGCGTGAACAGCACCAGGTCGGCGCCGATGCTGACCATGAACTGCCGCGTGCTCAGGCCGGCGCGCTCCTTCGGTGGCGCGTCGCCGCCGCCGAACCAGCGCGGCAGCATCCACGCCAGCACCGCCTGCGTGCCGTAGATCAGCGAGATCAGCGTCGTCCAGCCAGTGGGCTTGGCCCCCATCAGGCCGGCCAGCGACTGCGTCGCCAGCAGCGCCAGCCCCAGCGCCGCGCGCGCACCCATGAAGGCGCGATACAGGCGCTGGATGGTGCTGGCGCTGATGGCGCCGACGGTCTCGGAGGTGGTCATGCGGTCCGGTGCTCAGGTCGCGGCGTCGTCGCGCCGGCCGCGCGCCGCCTCGGCGGCTTCCAGGCGATGCTCATGCGCCGCGCGGTGGGCGGCGCTGCAGAACTGGCCGCCGCGACCGGGCAGCGCATCGCTCGCCGGGAGATGCATGCCGCACTCGGCGCAGCTCACCATGTGCTCGGGCAGGCGCGGCGCAGGCGGCGGCGCGGGCCGGGCGTTGTCGCGCCGCGTCGGCCGGCCGCGCTTGAAGCCGATCACGAAGGCGATCACCGCCAGCAGGACGATCCAGAAAAGCAGCTTGATCACGATGGGCGCGGTGGAAGCTTCGGGGAGGAGGTCGACGGGGTCGGCATCAGACGGGCGGACGCTGCAGCACGACCTCGAGCACGAAGCGCGAGCCGGCATAGGACAGCAGCAACAGCGCGGCGCCGAAGTAGAGCCAGCGCGTCGCGCGCCGGCCGCGCCAGCCGAACACCCGGCGTCCCGTCAGCAGGCCGGTCAGCACGACCCAGCCCATCACGGCGAACAGCGTCTTGTGATCCCAGCGCCATTGCGGCGTGAAGGCCACGCCCAGCAGCAGCGCGATCGACAGCACGACCACGCCGGCACCGACGAACTGGAAGGTCAGGCGCTCCAGGCGCAGCAGCGGCGTGCCGAGCGCCGGCGCGCCCTGCCCCTTCTGGGCGCGCATCTGGCGCTCGGCGCGGTTCAGCATGACCGCATGCATCACCGCGACGCCGCACAGGCCGTAGGACGCCAAGCCCATCGCCCAGTGCAGCGGCGCCAGCGGCGAGCCCGCCTGCGGTCGGTATTCGCCCGGGAACATCCAGGCCACCAGCATCACCAGCAGGCCCAGCACGCTGAGCAGGCGCTGGGCCGAGGGCAGCGGCAGGAAGCGACTCTCGACCAGGTAGACGCCGGTCACCAGCCAGATCGTCATCGACAGCGAGGGCGCGAAGCCGAAGCGCGCCGCGTGGCTGCCGTTGACCGGCGCGGCGCCGATGCCGCCGATGTCCACGACCAGCGCGGCCAGGTGCAGCAGCCAGGCCAGCACCAGCACCGAGCGCCAGGTGCGGGGCCGCAGATGCGCGAAGGCGGCGGCAACGGCATAGGCCACCGCGCCGGCGGCGCTGAGGGCGGCCAGGAGCAGGCCGCTGGGCTCGGCGGAGGCGGACGATAAAATCATCCGCAAAGTGTAATGACGAGCGCCCGCTTCCGCGGGCGCCAATACGATGGCTTCCACCCTGACCGATCGACTGAGCCGGCTCGTGAAGACGATGCGCGGCCAGGCCCGCATCACCGAGTCCAATGTGCAGGACATGCTGCGCGAGGTGCGCATGGCGCTGCTGGAGGCCGACGTCGCGCTGCCCGTGGTGCGCGACTTCATCGCCCGCGTGAAGGAGAAGGCGCTCGGCCAGGAGGTGGTCGCCTCGCTGAATCCGGGGCAGGTGCTGGTCTCGGTCGTCCACAAGGAACTGGCCGCGACGATGGGCGAAGGTGTCGCCGACATCAACCTGGCCGCGCAGCCGCCCGCCATCATCCTGATGGCCGGCCTGCAGGGCGCCGGCAAGACGACGACCACCGCCAAGCTCGCCAAGCACCTGACCGAGAAGCGCAAGAAGAAGGTGCTGACGGTCTCGGCGGACGTGTACCGCCCCGCCGCGATCGAGCAGCTCAAGACGGTGACGAAGCAGGCGGGCGCCGAATGGTTCCCGTCGGCGCCGGACCAGAAGCCGCATGACATCGCCCTGGCGGCGCTGGACCATGCGAAGCGCCACTTCTTCGATGTGCTGCTGGTCGACACCGCCGGCCGCCTGGCGATCGACGAAGCACTGATGGCCGAGATCCGCGACCTGCACGCGACGCTCAAGCCGGTGGAGACGCTGTTCGTGGTCGACGCGATGCAGGGTCAGGATGCGATCAACACGGCCAAGGCCTTCAAGGAGGCGCTGCCGCTGACCGGCATCGTGCTGACCAAGCTGGATGGCGACTCGCGCGGCGGCGCGGCGCTGTCGGTGCGGCAGATCACCGGCGCGCCGATCAAGTTCGCCGGCGTGTCCGAGAAGATCGACGGGCTCGAGGTCTTCGACGCCGACCGCCACGCGGGCCGCGTGCTCGGCATGGGCGACATCGTCGCGCTGGTCGAGGAAGTGCAGAAGGGCGTGGACGTCGAGGCCGCGCAGAAGCTGGCCGAGAAGCTCAAGTCCGGCGACGGCTTCGACCTGAACGACTTCCTCGCCCAGATCTCGCAGATGAAGAAGATGGGCGGGCTGTCGGGGCTCATGGACAAGCTGCCCACCCAGATGACCGCCAAGGCCGGCCAGCCCGACATGGACAAGGCCGAGCGCGACATGAAGCGCATGGAGGGCATCCTCAACGCGATGACCGCCAAGGAGCGCCGCCAGCCGTCGCTGCTGATGGACGGCAAGTCCAAGGCCAGCCGCAAGCGCCGCATCGCCGCGGGCGCCGGCGTGCAGATCCAGGAGGTCAACCGCCTGCTCAATCAATTCGATCAGATGCAGGGGATGATGAAGAAGATGAAGGGCGGCGGCCTGATGAAGATGATGAAGAAGATGGGCGGCCTCAAGAACCTCATGGGCGGCGGGGGCGGCGGCTTCCCGATGTAAATGCAAAGAGCTCCCTTGGGAGCTCTTTGCATTCCGGGGGTCGCACGTCGTCCTTCGACGGATCTGCGACCGAGGACTTCGGGTTTTATTCGAGCAGGGCCTGCGCGAACTCGCGTGCGTCGAAGGTCTGCAGGTCCTCGAGCTTCTCGCCGACGCCAATGAAGTAGACCGGGATCGGGCGCTCGCGCGCGATCGCCGCGAGCACGCCGCCCTTGGCCGTGCCGTCCAGCTTGGTGACGATCAGGCCGGTGAGGCCCAGCGCGTCGTCGAAGGCCTTCACCTGCGTGAGCGCGTTCTGGCCGGTATTGCCGTCCACGACCAGCAGGACCTCGTGCGGCGCGGTCTCCTGCGCCTTGCCGATCACGCGCTTGATCTTCTTCAGCTCCTCCATCAGATGGAGCTGCGTCGGCAGACGGCCGGCGGTGTCGGCGATGACGACGTCACAGCCGCGCGCCTTGCCCGCGACCACCGCGTCATACGTGACCGCCGACGGATCCCCCCCCTCCTGGCTGACGATCTGCACCCGGTTGCGATCCGCCCAGACGGCCAGCTGCTCGCGCGCGGCGGCACGGAAGGTGTCCGCGGCGGCCAGCAACACATTGGCCTCGGCATCGGCCAGATGGCGCGTCAGCTTGCCGATGCTGGTCGTCTTGCCGGCGCCATTGACGCCCACGACCATCATCACCATCGGCGACTGCTCGCCGATCACCAACTGGCGCTGCAGCGGCTGCAGCAGCTCGGTCAGCGCGTCGACGAGCAGTTGACGCACGACGGCGGGCTCGGTGGCCTTGGCGTCCTTGACGCGACGCTTCAGGTCCTCGAGCAGGAACTCGGTCGCCTTGACGCCTGCGTCCGCCATCAGCAGCGCGGCCTCGAGTTCTTCATAAAGCGCGTCGTCGATCTGCGTGCCGGTGAAGACCTGGGCGATGCTCGAGCCGGTCTTGCGCAGGCCCTGGCGCAGCTTGTCCATCCAGGACTTGCGCGGCGCGGGCTCGGCCACGGGCACTGGTGCCGCGGCTGCGACGGGGGCGGTGGCCGGCACAGGCGTGGGCACTGCGACGACCGGCGCGGGCGCGGGCGCATGCACGACGGGCGGCGACGCAACCGGCGCGGGCGCGACGACAGTCGAAGGGGCCGAGACGGAAGCGTTCGGGCTGGGATTGGGTACCGGCGCGGGTGCGGTCGTCGAAGGCGGAGCGAGGACGGGCGCGGTCTGCGGAGCCGGGGACGGGGCTTGCGGTGCCGGAGCCGAAACGGGCTCGACGGCGACCGGCGGGGCCGGGATGGCGGGAGGGGGCGCAGGGACCGCTTCGGGAGCGGGCGCTGGCGTGGGTTCGGAGGATCCGAAGCCCAGTTTTTTCTTGAGGAAGCTGAACATGGAGGGGTCGAGAGGACTCGCGCGCCGAACGTTTGTCGCCGTGCTCGGCGGGGGCTTGCATTGTCTTCGAAAACTTTGCTATAGTCGCGTTCTTCGCAAGGCGCTTTAGCTCAGCCGGTTAGAGCGACGGAATCATAATCCGCAGGTCCGGGGTTCGAATCCCTGAAGCGCCACCAAATACAAACCCCAGCAAGACGCAAGTCCTGCTGGGGTTTTCCGTTTGAGCCTTCGCTTATCGCTCAAGGCCTGCATTCGAGCAGGTCAAGCGGTCGATCGCGCATCTATCGATGCCTGACGCTTGTCGCAGCGCCTTCACGCATCATTGCGTGGGCGCGCGCTCCGCTTAATTGCAGCTCAGCGTCGCCAGCCCCTTCCCGGCCCCCGCCACATTGAGCAGCCGCTGCTTCACGCAGGCCGGGTCCTGCACCGTGTACGCATACGGGATGCCAACCGGGAAGTTCGCCGTCGTCGTCCAGTCGGTCGCGTCGCGCGAGGGGCTGGAGCCGCTCGCCACCCACTTGATGCCGTAGGTCGCGAAGTCCGCCGGGCTCTTCACGTTGTTGTTGCGCAGCTCCCAGTAGCCGATGGACGAGCTGTCCCGCGAGGTCACCGGGTTCTGCGCGTTCTCGAAGTAGTTGCCCTCGATCAGCGAGTACCCGCCCATCCGGATGTTGGCCCCCGACGTGAGCACGTTCGAATACAGGTTGTTGTAGAGGTGCGTGTAGCCCGCGCGCTGCAGCGGCAGCCGCGACACCACGTTGCTGTACACGTTGTGGTGGAAGGTGATGTAGCGGTCGCTGGCATCGCTGTCGCTGGAGCCGATCAGCCCGACCTTCTGGTGGTCGTGGATGTAGTTGTACGAGTAGGTGATGTGATGCGCGCCCGCCTTGCTGTCGATCAGGCCGTCGAACTCGAGGTCACCGGCGCCGGCGCAGTCCTTCGTCGAGCTGAAGAGCGTGTTGTGGTCGATCCAGATGTTGCTCGGCACCCCGCCGCTCTGGCCCTCGATGCCGATCGCGTCGATCTTCCCGGGCAACAGGCCGATCGTCATGTTGCGGATGATGATGTTGCTGGCCGCCGCCTTGATCGCCAGCCCGAAGTTCGCGGCCGATCCGTTGACGCCCTCGATCGTGACGTTGCTCTTGTTCTTGATCTCGACGATCGCGCCGGCCGGCCTCTGCCATTGCGCGCAGGTATCGGTGATCGTGCCGAAGTCGAAGGTCCCGGCATACCGGATCACCAGCCCGCCGCTGCCGCTGTAGGCGTTGATGGCCGCCTGCATCTGGGCCGCGGTGGTGACCGTCACCGGCGTCGCCGAGCCACCGCCCGTCACCGTCCCGGCATAGCCGCCGCTGTGCCCGGCGGGTGCGGGCGCGGGGGCCGGTGCGGGCGATGGCGCCGGGGCGGGGGAAGGCGCCGGTGAAGGCGCCGGCGCGGGCGAGGCGGCGGGGCCGACGGCGCATTTTTCGGCAATGCCCGGGTTCGGGTCGGCGCCGCCGAAGGTGGCCGAGGTGCAAGGCACCGTGCCGCTGAGCGTCTTGATGACCCACTTGTCCTTCACGCCGAAGGAGACCTGGCGCGCGGTCGTGCCGACCTTGCAGCTGCCGCCCTCGTCGGCGCACTTGGAGAAGCCGGAGGGCCAGTCCACGGCGTGCGCGGCGCCCATCGGGGCCACGGCCCCCACCACGACGGCCATGGCGGCCAGCCCCTGGCGCGGGCGCGGCGCGCGCAAAACGCCAGGCAATGGCGGCTGGGACGCGACCAGTTCGACGGACGCGTCAGTACGGATGTTCTTCATGAATGTCTCCGAGATCGTTGGAGCGATCCGGCGCGGGCATGGCTCCGCCCTCACCGGTCACCGGTGAATCGAAAAATTGCTCGGGAAACCCAACTGCCGATTCGCCCGCCTCGCGCGCCGCGGACCAGCAGGGTCCGCTTCGGGGACGGTGACCGTGGGCAGCGGCCAGCGCCGACACGCCAGCGCGCAGGCGCGGCCATGTCGACAACGGGCGCAGACTAACGAGATCGCCAGTTTTCGGAAAGGCGTTTTACATTTACCAAGCCGGCGTTACGGATAAGCCGAAGTTCCTTTGGCGCCCTTGTCGTACGCCAATTCCTGCCGCTCTTCGCCCGTCTTACAAATTCCCGGGAAAGTCCCGGCGTTTCCGCGCAGGGATCGACAGTTGAAACCGCCGACGGCTCCTTAATATCCGCTCCCAGCGGACCCGCCCGGCCCTTCGCCGGCGCCGACCAGACGGTCCGCCAGAAGCACAACGGGGTGGTATGAAGTCGATCGGGTCGTTGGGTCACTGGGGAAGCGCCGCGCGCGAGCGGGTGGTCGCTGCCGCCTCGCTGCTGGCAATGTCCGCCGTGGCGATCACCTTGATGGTCAGCGCTCCCGCGGCGCGGGCCGAACCCACGCTCGGCGGGGCCCTCGCGGCGCCGACACCCGCCGTGGCGACGACCACCTCCGTGACGCTGGCACCGCTGTCCCCGGCCACGCCCGTCCCGGCGCCGACGGTCGCCCGGCCTTCCTCGGCGCTCGTCGTCGACTTCCGCGGCGAGCCCGCTTCGCCCGAGGCCCGCGCCATGGCACGGGCCGCCTTCGAGCGCGCCGACGCGAAGGGGCTGCCCTTCGCGGTGGTCGACAAGAAGGCCGCCAAGCTTTTCGTCTTCCTCGCCGATGGCCGCCTGGCCGGCGCCGCGCCGGCGCTGCTGGGCCTGGCCCGCGGCGATCGCGTCGCCCCGGGTGTCGGCGACATGGTCGCCACCGGCATCCCCGCGGACCTGCGCACCACGCCCGCCGGGCGCTACGACAGCCAGCCCGGCCCCAACCTGAAGGGCGAGACCGTCATCTGGGTCGACTACGACGCCGCCTTCGCCATCCATCGCCTGCGCCCCAGCCCGGCGCGCGAGCGCCGCGCCGAGCGCCTGGCCTCGCCCTCTCCGGACGACAACCGGATCTCGCTGGGCTGCGTGGTCGTCACCGGCGAGTTCTTCGACCGCGTCGTCGCGCCGGTGCTTGGCCATGGCGCCGGTGTCGTCTACGTGCTGCCCGAGCCCGCGCCGGCACCGCTGGCGCAGGGTGACGCCACCCGCCAGCTCTGACGCCCGGGCCCAAGGCCGCGCGGGCGGCGGCGCGCCCCGCCGCGCTCGTCCCGTTAAACTCGCGCCCTTGCGAATTTTCCGCAGCCACTGGATCTACACCATGTACCGCTGTGCCCCGCCCGCCCTGCCCCGTCGTCGCCTGCTGACGACGTCGGCCGCCAGCACCGCCGCCGCCGCAACTGCCGCCGCCTTCGCGGTCCTCTCGACCGTCGCCGGCATCGGCGCGTTCACCGCGCCATCGACCGCCCACGCGCAGATCGTCCCCGGCCACCGCTATTTCCCGCAGCGCGCGCTGCGCGGCGAACTGGTCATCGGCGTCACGCCGGACGTGAAGCTCAACGGCAAGGCCGCCCGGCTCGCGCCCGGCGCCCGCATCCGCAACGCGGTCGACCAGGTCGCCACGCCGGGCTCGCTGTACGACCAGAAGCTGACCGTCCTCTACACCACCGACATCAATGGCCTGCTCATGGACGTCTGGGTGCTGAACGAGGTCGAGCTGGCCAACAAGTCCTGGCCGACCACCCCGCAGCAAGCCTCCCAGCTGGTCTTCGACCAGGCCAGCCAGGTCTGGCGCAAGCCCTGATCCCTGAACGCCGGCCCGCCCCGCGGGTCGCGCCGATGTCTCCCGGAGCTCCCCATGAGCAAGAAAGTCTTCATCAAGACCTTCGGCTGCCAGATGAACGAGTACGACTCGGACAAGATGGCCGACGTGCTGCGCGCCGCCGAGGGCTACGAGCCCACCACCGACGTCGAGCAGGCCGACCTGGTGCTGTTCAACACCTGCTCGGTCCGCGAGAAGGCGCAGGAGAAGGTGTTCTCCGACCTGGGCCGCATCAAGCACCTGAAGGCCAAGGGCGTGATGATCGGCGTCGGCGGCTGCGTCGCCAGCCAGGAAGGCGCCGCGATCATCGAGCGCGCGCCCTATGTCGACGTCGTCTTCGGCCCGCAGACGCTGCACCGCCTGCCGCAGATGCTGGCCCAGCGCCAGGAGCAGCTGCGGCCCCAGGTGGACATCTCCTTCCCCGAAATCGAGAAGTTCGACCACCTGCCGCCGGCCCGCGTGGAGGGCGCTTCCGCCTTCGTGTCCATCATGGAAGGCTGCTCCAAGTACTGCTCCTACTGCGTGGTGCCCTACACCCGCGGCGAGGAGGTCAGCCGGCCCTTCGAGGACGTGCTGGAGGAAGTCGCCGGCCTGGCGGACCAGGGCGTCAAGGAAGTGACGCTGCTGGGGCAGAACGTGAATGCCTACCGAGGCAAGATGGGCGACTCCGACGAGATCGCCGACTTCGCGCTGCTGCTGGAGTACGTGGCCGAGATTCCCGGCATCGAGCGCATCCGCTACACGACCAGCCATCCCAACGAGTTCAGCCAGCGTCTGATCGACGCCTACGGCAAGATCCCGCAGCTGGTGAACCACGTCCACCTGCCGGTGCAGCACGGCTCGGACCGCATCCTGATGGCGATGAAGCGCGGCTACACCACGCTGCAGTTCAAGAGCATCGTGCGCAAGCTGCGCGCGGTGCGGCCGGACATCCGCGTCGCCTCGGACTTCATCGTCGGCTTCCCCGGCGAGACCGACGAGGACCACGCCAAGACCATGCAGCTGGTGCGCGACATCGGTTTCGACGCCTCGTTCAGCTTCATCTTCAGCCCGCGCCCCGGCACGCCGGCCGCCAACCTGGCGGACGACACGCCCCACGAGGTGAAGGTGCGCCGCCTGCAGGAACTGCAGGCCGAGATCGAGGCCACCGCGATCCGTTACAACGACAGCCTGGTGGGCAAGACGGTGCCGGTGCTGGTGTCCGGCCATGCGCGCAAGGACGCCACCGAGCTGATGGGCCGCACCGAGTGCAACCGCATCGTCAACTTCAAGGGCCATGAGCGGCTGATGCACCAGATCATCCCGATGCGCATCACCGAGGCCTTCGCGCACTCGCTGCGCGGCGAGGTGCCGATCACCGCCGACCTGGCCGGCTGAGCGGCCCGCTCAGCCTCAGCGCTTGTAGCTGACGCCCCACTGGGCGGCGGTGACGCCCAGCAGCATCAGGCCGTAGCCGGCCATGGTGCCGTCGCGCCCGGTCAGCATCAGGGCGGCGGCGATGCCCATCGTCCCGCCCAGTCCGCCCCAGACGGCCAGCGTGCGCCAGCGCATGCCGGCGACGGTCTCCCGCCAGATCAGCTTGAGCGCCAGCGCCATCAGCGCGGCCACGCCCCAGGCGGGCAGGAACAGGTTGCCGAAATGCCAGACGGCGTCGAGTGGGTCCACGGGTCGGTTCGCTCCGGGCGAGGGGAAAAGGTGTGACGAAAGCGCCATTCTTGACGCATCCCGGGGCGATGAGCGCGCCGCCAAGGCCGGTGCGATGCACGGGTCGGGGCGGAATTTTATAATCGCCGCCATGTCCGTCTTCGCCCTCGGCCTGAACCACACGTCCGCGCCCCTCGACCTGCGCGGACGTTTCGCGTTCACGCTCGAGCAACTGGCGCCGACGCTGCTGCGCTTCCAGGACCAGGTCGGCGCGCCGCAGCGCCGCCGGGCCACCGCGGCGGAAGCCGCCATCCTCTCCACCTGCAACCGCACCGAACTCTACGTCGCCGGCGACGCCGACATGGTCCGCCCCGCGGTGGACTGGCTGGCGCAGGTGGGCGGCGTCGGCAGCGCGACGCTGATGGACCACGCCTATGTCGTCGAGGACGGCGCCGCGGCCCGGCACGCCTTCCGGGTCGCCAGCGGGCTGGACTCGATGGTGCTGGGCGAGCCACAGATCCTGGGCCAGCTCAAGCTGGCCGTGCGCGAGGCCGACCAGGCCGGCACCCTCGGCACGACGCTGCACCAGCTCTTCCAGCGCAGCTTCTCGGTCGCCAAGGAAGTGCGCAGCTCCACCGAGATCGGCAGCCACTCGATCAGCATGGCCGCCGCGTCGGTCCGGTTGGCCGCCCAGTTGTTCGAGCACCTCGCCGACATCCGCGTGCTGCTGGTCGGCGCGGGCGAGATGATCGAGCTGGTCGGCACCCATTTCGCGGCCAAGGGCCCGAAGTCGATCTCGGTCGCGAACCGGACGCTGGAGCGCGGCGAGAAGCTCGCCAGCCACCTGGGCGCCGAGGCCTTCCGCCTCGCCGACCTGCCCGACCGCCTGCACGAATTCGACGCGGTGATCTCCTGCACCGCCTCCAGCCTGCCGCTGATCGGGCTGGGCGCCGTCGAGCGCGCGCTGAAGAAGCGCCGCCACAAGCCGATGTTCATGGTCGACCTGGCCGTGCCGCGCGACATCGAGCAGGAAGTCGCTCAACTGGACGACGTCTATCTCTACACCGTCGACGACCTGTCCAAGCTGGTCCAGACCGCCGGCGAGAAGCGCCAGGCCGCCGTCCAGCAGGCCGAGGCCATCATCGAGACCGGCGTGCAGAGCTTCGTCCACTGGCTGGGCCAGCGCCACACGGTGCCGCTGATCCAGGCCCTGCATCAGCAGGCCGACAGCTGGCGCCAGGCCGAACTCCAGCGCGCCCGCAAGCTGCTGGCCAGAGGCGAGGACATCGACAGCGTGCTGGATGCGCTCGCGCGCGGCCTGACGCAAAAGATGCTGCACGGCGCGATGGCCGAGCTCAACGGCAGCGACGGTGAGCAGCGCCTGCAGATGGCGCAGACCGTGTCGCGGCTGTTCCTGCGCGGCAGCGCGAAGACGCCCGGCCTGCGCGCCGACGCGCTCGGCGACGAAGCGGACTCGTAGCGGCGATCGCCGCCGGCACCGGCGATGCGCCCGGTGCCCGTTCCGCCCGCGGCCACCGCCGCGCAGTGTTTCCCCCGCCGCCCGCTCCGTCCGCTCCCCCTTCGAGAGGCCGCACTCCCTCCGGATTCCCCATGAAAGACGCCCTGCGCCAGCAGTTCGACCGCCTCGGCTACCGGCTGGCGGAACTCGACACCACCCTCGCCGACGGCAGCGTCGCCGCGGACATGAAGCGCTACCGCGCGCTGACGCGCGAGCAGGCGGAGGTGTCCTCGCTGGTCGAGCGCTACCGCCGCTACGTCCAGCGCGAGCAGGACCTGGCCGCGGCGCGCGAGTTGCTCGACAGCGGCGACGCGGACATGGCCGAGATGGCGCGCGAGGAGATCGGCGCGGCCCAGGCGGACCTCGAGCAGCTCGACCAGGAGCTGCAGCTGGCACTGATCCCCAAGGACCCCGACGACGATCGGCCGGCCTTCCTCGAGATCCGCGCCGGGACCGGCGGCGACGAATCGGCGCTCTTCGCCGGCGACCTGACCCGCATGTACACGCGCTTCGCCGAAGCCCAGGGCTGGCGCTGCGAGGTGCTGTCGGCCAATGAATCGGACCTGGGCGGCTACAAGGAAATCGTGCTGCGGCTCGATGGCGACGGCGTCTACGGGCAGCTGAAGTTCGAATCCGGCGGCCATCGCGTGCAGCGCGTGCCGGCGACCGAGTCGCAGGGCCGCATCCACACCAGCGCCTGCACGGTCGCCGTCATGGCCGAGCCCGACGAGGCGGAGGAAATCCAGCTCAATCCCGCCGACCTGCGCATCGACACCTTCCGCGCCAGCGGCGCCGGCGGGCAGCACGTCAACAAGACCGACAGCGCGATCCGCATCACCCATCTGCCCACCGGCCTGGTCGCCGAATGCCAGGACGACCGCAGCCAGCACCGCAACAAGGCCAAGGCGATGGCGGTGCTCGCCGCGCGGCTGCGCGAGAAGGACCGCAGCGAGCGCGCCGCCAAGGAGGCGGCCCAGCGCAAGAGCCTGATCGGCAGCGGCGACCGCAGCGATCGCATCCGCACCTACAACTTCCCCCAGGGACGCCTGACCGACCACCGGATCAACCTGACGCTGTACAAGCTGGGCGCGATCATGGATGGCGACCTTCGCGACATCCTCCAGGGCCTGCAGCAGGCGCAGGCGGCCGAGCAGCTTGCCGCGCTGGAAGGCGGGGCGACATGAGCATCCGCAATGGCCACGCCGACGCCGACCCGGGCGCTCGACCGGGCGGCGGCTCCGCGCTGACCGTCGTCGACGCCGAGCGGGCCGCGATCGCCGCCGGCCTGCCGCGCGCCGAGGCGCAGTACCTGCTGCAAGCGCTGCTCGGGGTCTCTCGCGCTTGGCTGATCGGCCATGACACGGACCTGCTCGACGCCGTGACGGCGGAGCGCTTCCACCACTGGCTGGCGCGCCGCCTGGATGGCGTGCCGCTGGCCTACCTCACCGGCGAGAAGGAGTTCTTCGGCCTGACGCTACGCGTCACGCCGGACACCTTGATCCCCCGTCCCGACACCGAGCTGCTGGTCCAGTGGGCGCTGGAGCGCCTGGAGGGGCCGCGTCCCCCGCGCGTCGTGGACCTGGGCACCGGCACCGGCGCGATCGCGCTGTCGATCAAGTCGCAGCGGCCGGACGCCGATGTCCGCATGGTCGACTTCAGCCCGGGCGCGCTGGCGGTGGCGCTGGATAACGCGCAGCGACTGGGCTTGCAGGTCGACGGTCACCTGGGAAGCTGGTTCGAGCCCCTGGCGGGTCAGGTCCCCTTCGACCTGATCGTCAGCAACCCGCCCTACGTGGCGGGGGACGACCACCACCTGGACGCCCTGAAGCACGAACCCCGCACGGCGCTCACCCCCGAAGGGGATGGCCTGGCCGACCTTCGCCACCTGATCGAGGGGGCCCCGGCGTGGCTGCGCACCGACGGGTGGCTGCTGCTGGAGCATGGCTTCGACCAGGCCGACGCCGTCGCCGCGATGCTGCGCGGGCGCGGCTTCCTCGAGGTCGAGAGCCGCCGCGACCTGGGCGGCCAGCCCCGCGCCACTGGCGGCCGCTGGCCCGGCTGAGCGCGCACCGCGTTCGGATCTCAACCATTTGCACCCAACTTCACACGCTGTTTCCACACTGCGGGAACCCGCGCCGGGAATCCGCAACAGTGCCGGGAAACCCCCGCAACTCGATCTGGCGCGGTAACTCGGTGGGGCGTAGCATGGTCTGACTTGGTGCCCGTTTTGAACCATTTCGAAACGGGTGTTGTCGTCAGTCTGGGAGACCTGTCATGCGCGCCGCCCCCTTGCTCTTGCGCCTTGCCGTGGTCCTGGCCGGCAGTGTCTGCATGGCCGGTGCCGCCTGGGCCCAACAAGGCCTGCAGTTGAAGCCCGACCGCAAAGCCTTCACCGCTTGGCAGGCCCGCCTGCAGGTGAGCCAGAGCCAGGACGACGACGCCCTCTCCTTCGACGCCCGCCGCGGCAGCCGCCTGCTGAGCGCCAACCTGCTGGCGGACTATTACCTGACCGGTTCCGGCCTGGGCGCCGGCACGCGTGGCGGCCTGCGGGCCACCGGCGGGCTGATGCTGGGCCCGATGTCGCTGCTGCAGAGCAGCTCCGGCCTGGCGCTCGGCCGCGGCGCGGCGCTGACGCCGTCGCTGTCGGCGGGCAGCCGCAGCCTCAGCCTGCTCACCGGCCCGGATCGCGAGCCCAACCTCTCGCTGTCCTATGTCGGCGTCGGCTACACCAGCTACTCGCTGCGGGGCGGTTGGGGCTTCAGCGCTGACCTGGGCGTGGTCGGTGGCGGTGCCTCGGCGCTGCGCCTGGGCAACAGCGCGCCGCAAGCCGACCTGTCGCAGGACCTGCGCTACCGGCCGGTCGTCCAGTTCGGCGTCAGCTACAGCTTCTGAGCGTCACCGCCGGCGGATCGACAGCCCTTGGGCTCCGCCGAGCGCGGGCATGTCCGCTGCCCGATAATCGCCGGATCGCGCGGCCCGCCGTGCCGTCCCGGCGCGCTCCCGCACACGTCTTCCCGCATCAGCTTTCAGAGGATTCCGCCATGAGCGACGTTCAGCAACGCATCGACGACCTGGTCAAAGGCAACCGGGTCATGCTCTTCATGAAGGGCACCGCCCAGTTCCCGATGTGCGGCTTCTCCGGCCGCGCGATCCAGATCCTGAAGGCCAGCGGCGCCAGCGAGCTGAAGACCTTCAACGTCCTCGAGGACGAGGGCGTGCGCCAGGGCATCAAAGAATACGCGAACTGGCCCACCATCCCGCAGCTCTACATCGACGGCGAGTTCGTCGGCGGCTCCGACATCATGATGGAGATGTACGAGAGCGGCGAGCTGCAGCAGCTGCTGGCCAAGGCCTGATGACGGCCGCCGCGGCGCAGCGTCCACGCCTGATCGTCGGTATCACCGGCGCGACGGGCGCGGCCTACGGGCTGCAGCTGCTGCGCCGCGCCCGCGCGATCGGGGCGGAAACCCACCTCATCCTGAGCCCCGCCGGCGTGCTGAACGCCCACCATGAACTGGGGCTCGCGCGCGATGCGCTCGAGCGCGAGGCGGACGTCGCCTACGCGCCCGGCGACATCGGCGCCTGCGTCGCCAGCGGCAGCTTCCCGACCGCCGCGATGGTGATCGCGCCCTGCTCGATGCGCACGCTCGCCGCGGTCGCGCACGGGCTGTCGGACAACCTCATGAGCCGCGCCGCCGACGTCACGCTCAAGGAGCGCCGCCGGCTGATCCTGATGGTGCGCGAGACGCCGCTGAACCTTGCCCACCTGCGCAACATGACGGCGGTGACCGAGATGGGCGGCATCGTCTTCCCGCCGCTGCCGGCGCTTTACCTGAAGCCGACCTCGATCGAAGAGATGGTCGCGGAAACGGTCGAACGCGTGCTTGAACTGGCGCAGTTGCCGGGCGCCGCGCCGCAGGCCTGGCAGGGATTGCGTTCCCACGCCTGACTCCGAGGCCGCCGGGCAACGACGGCACCCGGCGGTGGTCCGGTGTGAGCGCCCGTGTGATCACCCGTGAGCGCGCACCTGCGCCGGGGCCTCAGCTCTGCCCCGGCATCAGCCAGGCCTTGCGCGCGCCCATCACCAGGTTGGGATACTCGGCCCGACCGCGGCTGCCGTTGTAGCGCCCCAGCGCGAGGAACAGGTTGCCCTTCTCGATGTCGAGGTAGTGGCGCAGGATCACGCAGCCGAAGCGCAGGTTGGTCTGCATGTGGAACAGCCTGGACACCTGCCCGTCACCGATCGAGCGCGTCCAGAACGGCATCACCTGCATGTAGCCGCGCGCGCCCGCCACGCTGATCGCGTACTTGCGGAAGCCGCTCTCCACCTGCACCAGGCCCAGCACCAGCGCCGGCTCCAGGCCCGCGCGCGCGCTCTCGTACCAGAGCGTCTCCAGGAACTCGATCCGCGTCTGCGTTTCGCTCTTCTTGCGCTTCATGCGCTCGCTCATCTCCCCCAGCCAGCGCAGGTAGGCCAGGCGCGGCTCGATGGCGTCGAAACGGGGCTTGGGCGGAGCGTCCGAGGCGATCGCCGCCGACAGCGCCGAGCGCACGGCGTCGGCCAGCGGCTCTTCCTGCTGGGCGCCGGCGAACGCCGGTCGCGGCAGGCAGGCGGCCGCGCCCGCAAGCAGCAGCGCGCGGCGGGAACTCGGGGAGATCGTCGGGGAGCGGAAAGCGGTCACGTCAACGGAAAGAGGATCGGCGGCGATCGACATCGGAAAGGGAGAGGCGCGGCATCGTAACGGCGCTGGCCGGCGCCGTCAGCGCGACAGCCAGCGTTCCAGCGGCAAAGGTCGCGGTCCGCGCGCCCGCGCGAGCAGCAGTCCGCCCACCCAGTACGCCAGCGCCAGGCCCGCGGTGACCAAGGTGCCTGGTTGCCATGACAGCCCCGCGCCGCTGAACAGCGCAAAGCTCAGCACCGAGCTGAACAGATAGAGCGTCAGCGTGTGCCGGCCCAGCGGCGCGAGCGCTTCCAGCAGGCGAGGATCGCGCCGCATCCGCAAGACCAGGGCCGGCACCGCGGCACTGAGCAGCAGCATCGTCGGGTAGAGATAGAAGATCGCGTAACGCCCTGTGACGAAGCTGTCGCCATCGCGCAGGCCCGGCCAGAGCAGCGAGGTGAACGCGATGTTCACCGCCACCGCCGGCCACAGCCAGCGACGCGACCAGCGCCGCAGCGCGGGATCCCAGCGTGGATGGGAGAACAGGCGCAGCCGCGCCGCCATCAAGCCGCCCGTCATCAGGAGCAGCGGCACCGGGATGCCCAGCGTCATGAAGGCGATCGTCGTCGCGGTGAAGTGGCCGGCATTGCGCAGCGTCCACTCCGCCCAAGGCGCCGGCGCCATCAATGGCACCGAGGGTTCGCCGGCCAGCGGCAGATTCGCCAGCACCACCGTGAAACCGATCACCGCCAAGTTCAGGGCGATGAGCACCCGGATCCGCAGCTTCAGCTTGGCCATCGAGTGGCCGGCCCAGACCGCGAGCAGCGAGCCGGCCACGGCATACAGCGTCAGGATGTCGCCCATGTAGAGCAGGCAGCCGTGCAGCAGGCCCAGCGTCAGCATCTTGGCCAGCCGGCGGCGGCGCTTGAGCAGGGCGTCCACCCCGCGCGTCTGCGACAGCCCCTGGCTGTAGCCGAAGAGGAACGCCAGCAGCGCGATGCCCTTGCCCGCCACCAGCGCATGCAGCAGCCAGGACAGCGCCTGGGCCACCAGGCCTTCGTCGCTGGCGGGCGGGCTCAGCGGGCCGGCGTCGGGCAGCGCCGGATAACCGACCCAGTTGATCGCGACCACCGGCAGCAGCGCCAGCGCGCGGAGCGCGTCCACCGCCGCGACGCGCTGCGGCGGACGAGCCGGACTCACGCCAGGCGTTGCTTCAGGTGGGCGACCACCTCGGCCAGCGCCAGCTTGGTGGCGGCGGCATCGCGACGGCCCTGGACCTCGACCTGGCCTTCCTTCAGGCCGCGATCGGAGATCACGACCCGCTGCGGCACGCCGACGAGTTCCCAGTCGGCGAACATCGCGCCGGGGCGCTCGCCGCGATCGTCCAGCAGCACGTCGATGCCCAGGTCCAGCAACTCGTCGTAGAGCTTCGTCGCGGCGGCCTTCACATCCTCGTTGCGGTCCATGCCGATCGGGCAGATCACCACGGTGAAGGGGGCGATCGACGCCGGCCAGACGATGCCGCGCTCGTCGTGGTTCTGCTCGATCGCCGCGCCCAGGATGCGGGTCACGCCGATGCCGTAGCAGCCCATCTCCATCAGCTGCGGCTTGCCGTTCTCGTCCAGGTAGGTCGCGTTCATCGCGGCCGAGTACTTCGTGCCCAGATAGAAGACGTGGCCGACCTCGATGCCGCGCTGGATCGCCAGCACGCCCTTGCCGTCCGGCGACGGGTCGCCTTCGACGACATTGCGGATGTCGGCGACCAGGTCGGGTTCGGGCAGGTCGCGGTCCCAGTTGGCGCCGGTGAAGTGGAAGTCGGCCTCGTTGGCGCCGCAGACGAAATCGGACATGTTCGCGACCGTGCGGTCCGCGATGACCTTGACCGGCTGCTTCAGGCCGATCGGGCCCAGGTAGCCGGGCTTGCAGCCGAAGTGGGCGTCGATCTCCGCGGCGGTCGCGAAGCGGAAGCCGCCCTTCAGGCCTTCCAGCTTGCCGGCCTTCACTTCGTTCAGGTCGTGGTCGCCGCGCACCAGCAGCAGCCAGACCTGCGACTTGACGATCGTGCCGTGTTCATCGAGTTCGTCGGTCGCCAGCACCAGCGACTTCACCGTCTGCGACAGCGGCAGCTTCAGCAGCTCGGCCACATCGGCGCAGGTCGCCTTGCCGGGCGTCGGCGTCTTCGTCAGCGCCTGCGTCGCGGCACCCCGCGTCGCGATCAACGACAGCGCCTCGGCCAGCTCGATGTTGGCGGCGTAGTCGCTGGTCGGGCAGTAGATGATCGCGTCCTCGCCGGTCTCGGCGATGACCTGGAATTCATGCGAGCGGTCGCCGCCGATCGCGCCGGTGTCCGCCGCCACGGCGCGGTATTGCAGGCCCAGGCGATCGAAGATCCGGCAGTAGGCCGCGTACATGTTGTCGTAGCTGCGGCCGGCCGCGTCCTTGTCACGGTCGAACGAGTACGCGTCCTTCATCGTGAACTCGCGCCCGCGCATGATGCCGAAGCGGGGCCGGCGCTCGTCGCGGAACTTCGTCTGGATGTGATAGAAGTTCTTCGGCAGCTGCTTGTAGCTGCGCAGCTCCTGGCGGGCGATGTCGGTGATGACCTCCTCCGACGTCGGCTGGATGATGAAGTCACGGCCGTGGCGATCCTTCACCCGCAGCAGCTCGGGGCCCATCTTGTCGAAGCGGCCGGTCTCCTGCCAGAGCTCCGCCGGCTGCACGACCGGCATCAGCAGCTCGACCGCGCCGGCGCGATTCATCTCGGTGCGGATGATGTGCTCGACCTTGCGGATCACCCGCAGGCCCATCGGCATGTAGTTGTAGATGCCGGCGCCCAGGCGCTTGATCATGCCGGCCCGCATCATGAGCTTGTGGCTGACGATTTCCGCGTCGGCGGGGGCTTCCTTGAGCGTGGAGACGAAGAACTGGGAGGCTTTCATGGGCGCAGAAAATAAAAGTCCGCGGTCAGCCGTGCCGCCGCGGAAAAACCGTTCACCACCGAGGGTTAGCGATGATCGCGCCGGGGCTCGGGCCCGGTGCAATAATCAATCCAACGAATGATTTGAGGTTGATTATGCTCGACCGTGAAGGCTTCCGGCCCAACGTCGGCATCATCCTGCTCAACCACAAGAACGAGGTGTTCTGGGGCAAGCGCATACGCACCCATTCTTGGCAGTTCCCCCAAGGGGGCATCAAGCATGGCGAAACGCCCGAGCAGGCGATGTTCAGAGAGCTGCATGAGGAAGTGGGCCTCACCGCAGACCACGTGCGCATCATCGCGCGCACCCGCGACTGGCTGCGCTACGAGGTTCCCGATCACTTCATCCGGCGCGACGCGCGCGGCCACTATCGCGGGCAGAAACAGATCTGGTTCCTGCTCCAGATGACCGGTCGCGACAGCGACATGAATCTGCGCGCGACCGACCACCCCGAGTTCGATGCCTGGCGCTGGAACGAGTATTGGGTGCCGCTGGAAGCGGTGATCGAGTTCAAGCGCGGCGTCTACCAGATGGCGTTGACCGAACTCGCGCGCTTCCTGCCGCGGCTCAACCATCACAATCGCTATCTGCGGGCGGGCATGCGGCCGCCACCGCGCGGTGATCGGCATGGCGGGCCCAACGAGCAGGATCATCACCGGCACGACCGCGTCGACCCTCGGCCTCACGAGCAGGAAGTCGCCGCGCACGCCGCGGATGGTCATTCCCAGGAAGCCCGCGAGCGTCGCGATGCCGCCTCGCCGGTTGCCGCCCCCCAAACGGGTTCGGTGGAGCCGGCGAAGGACTGATCGGACCGGCGCCGCCCTGGAGGCGGCGGAGCGGGCAAGACAAAGGCGCCCTCGGGCGCCTTTCTTCTGGGTCGTGGTTGGATGCTCGCGCCGATCAATCAGCGCAGCACGAGGTTGTCGCGGTGGATCAGCTCGGGCTCGGCGGCGTAACCCAGCACCCGCTCGATGTCGAAGGACGGCTTGCGCGCGATCAGCCGCGCCTCGGCGCTGCCGTAGTTGGTCAGGCCGCGCGCCAATTCCTTGCCCGCCAGGTCGATGACCGCGATGACGTCGCCGCGATGGAACTCGCCGGACACCTCCTGCACGCCGATCGGCAGCAGGCTCTTGCCTTCGTCGCGCAGCTTGATTGCCGCGCCGGCATCGACGACCACCTTCCCTCGCAACTGCAGATGGTCGACCATCCACTGCTTGCGAGCCGCCAGCTTGGCGGTCGACGCCATCAGGGCCGTGCCGATCGACTCGCCGTGCGCCAGCCGCAGCAGCACGTCGGGCTCCCGGCCCCAGGCGATCACGGTGTTGGCGCCGCTGCTCGCCGCGCGCTTGGCCGCCAGGATCTTGGTGATCATCCCGCCCCGCCCGATGCTCGATCCCGCGCCGCCGGCCATCTCTTCCAGCTCGGGTCTGCCAGCGGTCGCGCGATCGATGAAGCGCGCGTTCGGGTCCTTGCGCGGATCGGCGGAATACAGGCCCTTCTGGTCCGTCAGGATCACCAGGGCGTCCGCCTCGACCAGGTTCGCCACCAGCGCGCCCAGCGTGTCGTTGTCACCGAACTTGATCTCGTCGTTGACGACCGTATCGTTCTCGTTGATGACCGGCAGCACGCGATGCTGCAGCAGCGCCAGCAAGGTCGAGCGCGCGTTCAGGTAGCGCTCGCGATCGGCCAGATCGGCATGCGTCAGCAGCACCTGCGCGCTGGTGAGGCCCTGTTCGCGCAGCTTGGTTTCGTACATCTGCGCCAGGCCCATCTGGCCGACAGCGGCGGCGGCCTGCAACTCGTGCAGCTCCTTCGGCCGGCTGGCCCAGCCCAGGCGCTTCATGCCTTCGGCGATCGCGCCGCTGGAGACCATCACCACCTCGCGGCCCTCGCGGGCCAGTTCCGCCAATTGGCGGCACCAGTTGCCGATGGCCTCGGCGTCCACGCCTCGCCCCTCGTTGGTCACCAGACTGGAGCCCACCTTCACGACGATCCGTCGCGCGTCCCGCAGGACACCAGTCAATTCGCCGTTCAGGTTGCCGTTGCTCATGCGATGGGAGGATGAGGGAGTCGTGGACCGAAGCCGGAAGTCAGGGCGATGCCGGAGACGCGTTCAGGGCAGCGGGTCGAAGCGCGGATCGCGTTCGGGCGGCTTCTCCGCCTTCTCAGCCTTGTCGGCCTTCTTGCCGCGCGGCGTCTTCGCGGGCGTCGCCCCGGCGGACTCCGCCTTCGCCGCCTTGATCACCTTGGCCTTGGCGGCGCGCGTCTTGCGCGTTTCCTGGAAGGCCTTGGGCGGATCGATCGTCGGCTCGTCGAAGCGCGCATCCGGATCCTCGACCGGCGGCGCCTGGATCGCGGCGACGTGGTCGTAGATGGCGCGGATCAAGGGCTCGCAGCCCTCGCGCGTCAGCGCGGAGATCTCGAACACCGGTCCCTTCCACTTGTAGCGCTTGACGAAATCCTTCACGCGGGCGGCGCGCTCCTCGGCCGGCACCATGTCCAGCTTGTTGAGCACCAGCCACCGCGGCTTCTCGTACAGCGCCTCGTCGTACTTCTTCAGTTCCTTGACGATGGCCTTGGCCTCCGCGACCGGGTCCACGTCGGGATTGAACGGCGCCAGGTCGACCACATGCAGCAGCACGCGCGTGCGCTGCAGGTGGCGCAGGAACTGGTGACCCAGGCCGGCGCCTTCAGCGGCGCCCTCGATCAGGCCCGGGATGTCGGCGATGACGAAGCTCTTCTCCGGCCCGACGCGCACCACGCCCAGGTTGGGATACAGCGTGGTGAAGGGGTAATCGGCGATCTTGGGGCGAGCATTCGAGACGGCCGCGATCAGCGTCGACTTGCCGGCGTTGGGCTGGCCGAGCAGGCCGACGTCGGCCAGCACGCGCAGTTCCATCTTGATCTTCTTGACCTCGCCCGGCCAGCCGGGCGTCTTCTGACGCGGCGCGCGGTTGGTCGAGGTCTTGAAATGCAGGTTGCCGAAGCCGCCGTCGCCGCCCTTGGCCAGCAGCACCGGCACATCGGGCTCGAGCAGCTCGGCGATGATCTCATCGGTCTCGAGGTCCCGCACGATGGTGCCGACCGGCACCTTCAGCATGATGTCCTCCGCGGCGGCGCCGAACTGGTCCGAACCCCGGCCCGCTTCGCCATTGCGCGCCTCGTGGCGCCGCGCATAGCGGTAGTCGATCAACGTGTTGAGGTTGCGATCGGCCACCGCATAGACGCTGCCGCCGCGGCCGCCGTCGCCCCCGTCCGGACCGCCGAAGGGAATGAACTTCTCGCGGCGGAAACTGGCGCAGCCCGCACCGCCGTTGCCGGCGGCGATATCGATGGTGGCTTCGTCAACGAACTTCATGGATGGCCTTCAGTCCCGGAGCGGGGCTATCGTAATTCAGGCCCCCGCGCTCCCGCGCGAGGACATGCTTTGAATCGGAGCGAGTCAGGTTTCGCCGGAACTCGCGGTCGGCGCGGGAATCCTCAGTCACGGGCCCCGAAAAAACAAAGCCCCGGACGAATCCGGGGCTCTGGGTCCGCCGGAAGCGGAAGACCAGGTCTTCCGCCCGCGGCGTCAGGACATCAACGCGCTCAGGCCGCCGTGACGACGACGGTGGAGCGGCTGTTTTCGCCCTTGACGGTGAAGGACACCGTGCCGTCGATCAGCGCGAACAGCGTGTGGTCCTTGCCCATGCCCACGTTGGTGCCGGCGTGGAACTTCGTGCCGCGCTGGCGGACGATGATCGAGCCTGCCGAGACGGTCTGGCCGCCGTACACCTTGACGCCAAGCATCTTCGGCTTCGAGTCGCGGCCGTTTCGTGTCGAGCCGCCGCCCTTTTTCTGTGCCATGGATTACTCCTTGATCAGATTGCGAGTGAGTCGAGGATCAGCCGTTGACCGCGCTGATTTCCAGCTCGGTGAACGTCTGGCGATGGCCTTGGCTCTTCTTGTAGTGCTTGCGACGACGCAGCTTGAAGATGCGCACCTTGTCGTGCTTGCCATGAGCCACCACGGTGGCCTTGACGCTGGCGCCAGCAACCAAGGGAGTCCCGATCTTGAGGTCCGCGCCGTTTCCGACGGCCAGCACCTGGTCAATCACGATCTCTTGGCCAACTTCCGCAGCAATCTGTTCTACCTTGATCTTTTCGCCAGCAGCAACCTTGTATTGCTTGCCACCGGTTTTTATGACCGCGTACATATCAGCCCTTTCACATGCGAGCGATCCACGAAGCGCCATGAGGCACCCTGCCGACCGCCCAAGAAAAAACACCGCATGGAGATGCGGAGCCCGAGAATGTAGCACAGGCACCCCTGTTGATGCAAACCCTGAGACGCGCCCAAGCCCGCAGCCATCGGGCTTCGCGGCCGGCGGAGCGTCCGGATGCGCACTCCGCCACGGGTCGTCACGGCGCTGCCCAGCCGCGCGGGTGCGCAAGAGCGCGTGGCTCGGCCAGCGCCTCGCGCGGGCCTTCCTATAATCCGCGCTTCCCCTCACCGTGAGTCCAGAGTGCAACCCATTGCCTCTACCCCTGTTGCCGAGGTCCTCGAGGCGCTGAATGCGCAGATGAACGAAGTCGATGCCGTGATCGCGCAGCGGCTTCGATCGGACGTCGCGCTGATCAACCAGATTTCCGCGTACATCATTCACGCTGGCGGCAAGCGGATGCGGCCCAAGCTGGTGCTGATGTTCGCCAACGCGCTGGGCGCCGACTCCCCCGCCAGCCGCGAGCTCGCGGCGGTCGTCGAATTCATCCACACCGCGACCCTGCTTCACGACGATGTCGTCGACGAGTCCGCGCTGCGCCGCGGCAAGCAGACGGCCAACGCGCTGTTCGGCAACGCGGCCAGCGTGCTGGTGGGCGACTTCCTGTATTCGCGCGCCTTCCAGATGATGGTGTCGGTGAATCGCATGCGCGTGCTCGAGGTGCTGGCCGATGCGACCAACGTCATCGCCGAAGGCGAAGTCCTGCAGCTCATGAACATGCATGACCCGGACGTTGCGGTCGACAGCTATCTGCGCGTCATCCGCTACAAGACGGCCAAGCTGTTCGAGGCCAGCGCGCGCCTGGGCGCGGTGCTCGCCGATGCGCCCCCCACCCTGGAGGAAGCCTGCGCCGGATACGGCCGCTCGCTGGGCACCGCCTTCCAGCTGATCGACGATGCGCTGGACTATGAGGGCACCAGCGATTCACTGGGCAAGAACGTCGGGGACGACCTGCGCGAAGGCAAGCCCACGCTGCCACTGCTGATCGCCATGGAACGCGGGACCGACGACGACCGCGCCCTGATCCGCCACGCGATCGAGCATGGCGAGGTGGAACGGCTGCAGGACATCGTCGCGATCGTGCGCCGCACCGGCGCACTGGAGGCGACCCGCGAGGCCGCCCGCGCGGAAGTCGCACAGGCGCGACAACATTTGTCGGCGCTCCCTCTTTCCAAGTGGAAAGAAAGCCTGCTAGAATTTGCGGCTCAGTCGGTGGAGAGAAGTTCTTGAACAAACTCTCGATCGAATGACCAAAACGGGGTGTAGCTTAGCCTGGTAGAGCGCTACGTTCGGGACGTAGAGGCCGGAGGTTCGAATCCTCTCACCCCGACCAGGATTCAAAGAAGCCCAAGTGGATCGACCACTTGGGCTTTTTCCTTTTCGGCGCTCCGCGTCGACGCATTCAGCACCCTGCGCCGCCTCGCACCGGGTTCCGCGGCAGATCCCGGGCCCCTGCTACCGAAGACAGCACCAACATCGCACCGTTGGGAATCGGACAGGACACGCCCCCGTCCGCTCCCTACATTCGCCCTGCGGCAACGGCCTGCGACGGGCGCATATCCAGGGTCAGCCGGCAGCGCCGTCCGCACTGCCAAGGATCTGATCATGCAAGGCTCCCGCCCTTCCTTCTCGTTGCCCGGCCCCGATGCCAGCGCCCCCTCCCGCATGCTTGTCGCAGCGCTGATCGCTGCGGCATTCACCCCCCACGAGGCCTTCGCGGCATGCACCGGCACGGCCGGCGCCTGGCTGCAAGCGAGCGACGGCGCGACTTGCACCGCCAGCGGTAGCTACTCGAGCGCCGGCGCCGCTTCCGGCATGGGCGCCCTGTCCTCGGTTGGCGGCGGCGTGATCAATGCCGCGACCGCCACCACCGTGACCCTGTCGAGCAACGGCCGTTCCGGCGCCTACGCGACCGGCGCCGGCTCGCAGGTCAACTTGCGGGGAGGCGCCACCATCAGTCGCGCGCCCACCGGCAGCGGCAATCAGGGTCTCGTCGCTGATGGCGGCGCGACCATCACGGTCGACGGGCCGTTGACGATCACGCTGCCCAACGGTTCGGGCAACCACGGCGCCCTGGTCCAGGACGCCGGCAGCACGATCGCGCTCAATGGCATGACCCAGATCACCATGGGCCGCGGCAGCGCCTACTCGCCGGGCCTGCGCGCCATTGGCGGGACATTGATCGTCAACGGCGATGTGACCGTCAGCACCGCGGGCGATTCGAGGTCCGACGCCGTTGTCGCCGACACCGGCGGAACGGTCACGCTGAACGGCGCAGCGAACCTCAGCACCAGCGGCCTCCAGGCCTCGGGCCTGAAAGTGAAGACGGCGGGAACCATCACCTACAACGGCCCGACCACGATCACCGTCAGCAGCCTCAATGGATCCGGCATCCGGACGGTGACCGCGGGCATCGTGAATGCCGGCGCTTCCTCGACCACCACGATCGATGTCAGCGGCGTCAATGGGCAAGGCGTCTCGGCAAGAGACATCGGGTCGCAGGTGAACCTGGCCGGCGCGGTGACGATCAATGTCACCGGCGTCACGCGGGCAGATGTTCCGGCCGGCAACCCGGAGTCCTACGCGGCCGGTCTGCTGGCCGACCTGGGCGGCGCCATCAACGCGACGGGAGCGCTGCATGTCGCCACGAACGACGCCACCAGCTTCGGCGCGCTGCTCGTCGCCGACAACGCCGCGATCGCAGCCACCGGCGGTGGCACGATCAGCGCGGCGGGCACCGCCATCGGTTTCGCGCCGGGCGCTTCCCAGCAGGCCCGCTTCGACCGCTTCGTCATTACCAACGCGTCGGGCGACCTCGTTCGCGCCGAGGGCGCCGCCGGCGGCGCGCTGACCCTGAACGACAGCACGGCCACCGCCATCGCGGGAAGCAACGTGATCAGCGCCGTCAACGGCAGCACGTTCACCGCAACGGCAAGTCGCAGCACCTTGAACGGCAACCTCGCCGCCGATGCCTCCAGTGTCCTGAACGCCCGCCTGCTCGAGTCGTCGCGTCTCGCCGGCAGCATCGCGGGAGCCCATCTCACCGTCGACGGCACCAGCCAATGGACGATGACCGCCAACTCCACGTTGAGCGGACTCGATCTCGCCGGCCACATCGCCACCCCCGACCCCGAGCAGGTCTTCACCCCCCGCACCCTGACCGTCGCGGGCAACTGGGTCGGCCAGGGCGGCACGGTGCAACTGCACACCGCGCTGGGCGGCTCCGACTCGCAGACCGACCGCATCGTGGTCGATGGCGGCACGGTGAGCGGCAGCACCACGCTGCGGATCACCAACGTCGGCGGCCTGGGCGCCCCGACCACCGGAGACGGCATCCGGATCGTCGAGGCGATCAACGGGGCCACGACGACGGCCCAGACCAGCAAGGACGCCTTCACGCTGGACGGCGGTCATGTGGACGCCGGCGCGTACAGGTACAGGCTCCGGGCGGCCGATGCGACTGGCGCCGGCGAAGACTGGTATCTGCGCTCGACCTACCGGACCGATGCGGCGCTCTTTGCCGCATTGCCGGCGCAACTGCGCCAGGCGGACCTGGCCATGCTGGGCAACCTGCACCGGCGCATGGGCGACGACACCGGCGACGCCGGTCGTCGCGCCTGGGCTCGCGCCGTCTACAGCGACCTCGACATCCGCCAGGCCGGCGACATCGCCCCGCGGAGTCAGGGACACGTCTCCGGCCTGCAGGCCGGCACTGACCTGCTGGTGAACGGCGCCTGGCGCGCGGGCGTCTTCCTCGGCCTGATGGACGGTCGGACCGACGTGGACGGCCAACTCGGGGGCAGCCAGGAGCGGGCCGGCAGCACCGGCCTGCAGTCGCGCCATCTCGGTGGCTACGCGACCTGGAGCGGTCCGAATGGCTTCTATGCCGATGGCGTGCTCCAGTTCGGCCGCCATCGCTACAGCATGCGTCCGGAGGACGACACCAACTCGACCGCCCGCGCCCGTGGCGTCACGGTCTCCCTCGAAGCCGGCAAGTCGCAACCCGTCGCTGCCGGATGGAGCCTCGAGCCCCAAGCGCAGGTGATCTATCAGGCGAGCCGCTTCGACGACGCACAAATCAGCGGCGCCACCGTGCAGCAACAACCGCAGGGCCGATGGACGGGCCGGCTGGGCCTGCGTCTCAAGGGTGACGTCGCCACCGGTGCCGGCCGCCTGCAACCCTACGCGCGCGTCAATCTGTACCGCACGAGCGGCGGACACGACCTCACGCGGTTCGTCGGACCGGCATGGACGACCGACCTCGCCGCCGGCACCGGCGCCAGTGCCGCAGAGCTCGCCGCCGGCTTCACGCTGACCCTTTCGCCGACGGCCAGCGCCTACGGCGAAATGGGACACGTCGCGGCCATCGGCGGCGAGTCGCGTTTCAACTCGTCGCTGCAGGGCAGCGTGGGGCTGAAACTCCGCTGGTAGCCTTCCCGCTTCGCACATTTCCCGCTCAATTTCCAGTGCCCAACGCCGAAATTGCACGGAGCGTCTGACTTCAGTGAATGCCCGGGGCATCCCCGGCGTCACCCCTTCGTTCAAGGGGGTAAAGTGAGAGGTCGTTCCGGCGCCAGCGCCGGGCATCAGGCAAGACCCAACCGATGGCGATATCCGTGGACACCACATTGGCCGAACCCCCTCAGTCCGCCCTGTCCGGCGTTGCCCGCGTGCTGGTGCATGCCGGCAAGCTCAAGCCGCAGGCCGCCGAGGACCTGGTCAAGCTGGCGCGGGAGAAGAAGACCAGCTTCGTCAACGCGGTCATGGCATCGGGGACCGTGTCGCCCTCGGACCTGGCCCATACGCTCTCGCACGCGCTGGCGCTGCCGCTGCTGGACCTGAACGCGGTCGACGCGCACAAGCTCCCGCAGAACATCATCGACGCCAAGCTGGCCACCCAGTACCAGGTCGTCGTGCTGGCACGGCGGGGCAACCGGCTCTTCATCGGCGGCGCCGATCCGACGGAGCAGGAGGCGGTCGAACGCATCAAGTTCGCGACCCAGCTGACCCCCGAATGGATCATCGTCGAGCACGACAAGCTCGCGAAGCTGCTGGGCATCACGGCCGCGTCGACGGCCGAGGCGCTGGAGGCGATCTCCGGCGAGGACTTCGACTTCGACATCGCCGAGGAAGACGCCCCGCCGCCGGAAGAGTCGCAGGACATCACCGACGTGGAGGACGCGCCGGTCGTGCGCTTCCTGCAGAAGATGCTGGTCGACGCCATCAACATGCGGGCATCGGACCTCCACTTCGAGCCGTTCGAGTACCACTACCGCGTGCGCTTCCGCGTCGACGGCGAACTGCGCGAGATCACCCAGCCGCCGATCGCGATCAAGGACAAGCTGTCCTCGCGCATCAAGGTCATCTCGCGGCTGGACATCTCCGAACGCCGTGTCCCGCAGGACGGCCGGATGAAGCTGAAGTTCGGCTCCAAGGCCATCGACTTCCGGGTCTCGACGCTGCCGACGCTGTTCGGTGAAAAGATCGTGATCCGGATCCTGGACCCGTCGTCGGCGAAGCTGGGCATCGAGGCGCTGGGCTACGAGAAGATCGAGAAGGAGCGGTTGCTGCAGTGCATCCACCGCCCCTACGGGATGATCCTGGTCACCGGGCCGACCGGCTCCGGCAAGACGGTGTCGCTGTACACCTGCCTGAACATCCTGAACCAGCCCGGCACCAACATCTCGACCGTCGAGGACCCGGCGGAAATCAACCTGCCCGGCATCAACCAGGTCAACGTCAACGACAAGGCGGGACTGACCTTCTCCGCGGCGCTCAAGGCCTTCCTGCGCCAGGATCCCGACATCATCATGGTCGGTGAGATCCGCGACCTGGAAACGGCCGACATCGCCATCAAGGCGGCGCAGACCGGCCACATGGTGATGTCGACGCTGCACACGAACGACGCGCCCACCACCCTCACGCGTCTGCTGAACATGGGCGTGGCCCCGTTCAACATCGCCTCTAGCGTCCTGCTGATCACCGCCCAGCGCCTGGCCCGGCGGCTGTGCGAAAACTGCAAGGCGCCGGCCGAGTACCCCCGCGAGGCGCTGGTCCGCGCCGGGTTCGCCGAAGAGGAACTCGACGGCAGCTGGAAGCCCTATCGCGCCGTTGGCTGCTCGAATTGCAACAATGGTTATCGAGGCCGTGTCGGTCTTTACCAAGTGATGCCCATCAGCGAGGCGATTCAGCGGATCATCCTGTCCGAGGGAACGGCCATGGACATCGCCGAGCAGGCCCGCGCGGATGGCGTGCGGGACTTGCGGCAGTCCGGGCTGGTCAAGGTCCGGGCGGGCGTCACGACACTGGAAGAGGTGCTGGCGGCCACCAACGAATGACACCGGCGACCTGACGCGGCGTCCTCGGACGCCGCGTTCGCGCGTCTGGCGTCTGGCCACCGGGACCGTTCGAACGAATCAAAGATTGGGAGCGCCAGTCCCCTGGCGCGACGGCAGGAGGTGATATGGCGACGACCACCGCAAGCGGCAAGAGCGCGACCAGCAAGAACATCAAGGAATTCGTCTTCGAGTGGGAAGGCAAGGACCGCAACGGCAAGATCGTGCGCGGCGAGATGCGCGCTGGCGGCGAAGCCGTCATCAGCGCCTCGTTGCGGCGCCAGGGCATCCTGGTCACCAAGGTCAAGAAGCGGCGCAGCTCGGGCGGCAAGTCCATCAAGCAGAAGGACATCGCCGTCTTCACGCGCCAGCTGGCGACGATGATGCGCGCCGGCGTGCCGCTGCTGCAGGCCTTCGACATCGTCGCCCGGGGCAGTCCCAACCCCCGCCTGACCAAGCTGCTGACCGACATCCGCCAGGACGTCGAGACCGGCACCTCGCTGTCGGCGGCCTTCCGCAAGCATCCGCTCTACTTCGACGCGCTGTACTGCAACCTGGTCGAGGCCGGCGAGCAGGGCGGTATTCTCGAAGCGCTGCTGGACCGCCTGGCCATCTACCAGGAAAAGACCGTCGCGCTGAAGGGCAAGATCAAGTCGGCGTTGACCTACCCGATCGCGGTGCTGGTGGTGGCCTTCGTCGTGACAGCAGTCATCATGATCTTCGTGATCCCGGCCTTCAAGGACGTGTTCAAGTCCTTCGGCGCCGACCTGCCCGCGCCGACGCTGTTCGTGATGGCCATGTCCGAGATCTTCGTCGCCTACTGGTGGCTGATCTTCGGCGTCATCGGCGGCGGCCTTTACTTCTTCTTCCAGAGCTGGAAACGCTCGGAGAAGATGCAGAAGTTCATGGACCGGCTGCTGCTGAAGATCCCCGTCTTCGGCCAACTGATCTACAAGTCGGCGGTGGCGCGATGGACGCGCACGCTGGCAACGATGTTCGCCGCCGGCGTGCCGCTGGTGGAAGCGCTGGACTCGGTGGGCGGCGCCTCCGGCAACGCGGTGTTCGTCGAGGCGACCGAGAAGATCCAGCGTGACGTGTCCACCGGCGCGTCGCTGACGACCTCGATGCAGACGACCGGCATCTTCCCGATCATGGTCCTGCAGATGTCCTCGATCGGCGAGGAGTCCGGCTCGCTGGACCACATGCTCGGCAAGGCCGCCGACTTCTACGAAGAAGAAGTGGACGACGCGGTGAAGGCGCTGTCCAGCCTGATGGAACCCATCATCATCGTGTTCCTGGGCACGCTGATCGGCGGCATCGTGATCTCGATGTACCTGCCGATCTTCAAGCTCGGCGCGGTGGTGTAAGTGCTGGACCAGAGCCTGCTGGAAGCGCTGCTGTCGCCCGCTTACCTCGGCCTGATCGGCCTGTGCGTCGGCAGCTTCCTGAACGTGGTCATCTACCGGACGCCGGTGATGCTGCATCGGACCTGGCTGTCCGATTGCGCGGACCAACTGGCCCAGGAAGACGACCTGCGCACTCACGCGGGGCTGGATGAGGCCAAGGCCAGGCAACTGGCCGCCTCCGTCGTCCCCTTGCGGGAAGCCCTGGACGGCCAGCCCGCGTTCTCGTTGATCCGGCCGGCCTCCCGTTGCCCGCATTGCGGTCACGCCCTGCGCTGGCACGAGAACCTGCCGCTGCTGGGCTGGCTGCGTCTGGGCGGGAAGTGCGCCGCCTGCAAGGCGCCGATCTCGCCGCGGTATCCCTTCGTCGAACTGCTGACCGGCCTGCTGTTCGCCGGTATCGCCTGGCGCCTGGGCCCGCAACCGAGCGCCTTGCTCTATTGCGGCTTCGCGGCGGCGCTGGTGGCGCTGGCGGGGATCGACTGGGACACGACGCTGCTGCCGGACAGCATCAACCAGCCCTTGCTGTGGGCCGGACTGGTCGCCGCGCATGCGGGCTGGATCCCGGTGTCCCTGCCTAACGCGCTGATCGGCGCGCTGGCCGGCTACCTGTCGCTCTGGTCGATCTACTGGATCTTCAAGCTGGCCACCGGCAAGGAAGGCATGGGCTACGGCGACTTCAAGCTGCTGGCCGCCCTGGGCGCGTGGCTGGGTTGGCAGATGGTGCTGCCGGTCGCGCTGTTCGCCTCGCTGATCGGTGCGGTGGTCGGCATCGCGCTCAAGCTGCGCGGCGGCTTGCGCGAGGGCCGCTATGTCCCGTTCGGCCCGTTCCTGGCGGGCGGCGGGCTCGCGGTGCTGCTGATCGGCACCGCCGAAGTCACCGCCTGGCTCGGTCTGCAGGCGATCTGATCCCGTCCGCCGGGCCTCCCATGCGCATCGGACTCACCGGCGGCATCGGCAGCGGCAAAAGCACCGTCGCGGCCGCGCTGGTGGAACTTGGCGGCGCGCTGCTGGTCGACACCGACGCCATCTCGCGCGCATTGACGGCCCCGGGCGGGGGCGCGATGGCGGCGATCGAAGCCTGGTTCGGCCGACCGTTCGTTGCCAGCGATGGCGCGCTGGACCGCGCCGCGATGCGCGACCTGGCCTTCCGCGATCCCGCTGCCAAACAGGCGCTCGAAGGCATCCTCCATCCGATGATCGGCGCCGAGACGGCGCGGCAGGCCGCGCTCGCCGTGCCCGGCCAGCGGGTCGTCTTCGACGTGCCCTTGCTGGTCGAGTCGGGCCGCTGGCGACGCCTCGTGGACCGCGTGCTGGTGGTCGACTGCGACGAGTCCACCCAGATCGCCCGGGTGATGGCCCGGTCCGGCCTGAGCGAGGGCGCCGTGCGGGCCATCCTCGCCCAGCAGGCGACGCGGGCGCAGCGTCGCGCCGCCGCCGATGCGGTGATCCACAACGACGGCCTGACCCTGTCGCAACTGCGAGAAGAAGTCGGCCAACTGCTGACCAGTCCCCTGTTCTGACCACCCCTCACCCGGCCAGGGTGATGCATCGGCGCACTGTGGAACAATGGCCCCTTGCCGCAAAGGGATGGTCGACTTGGTCCTCTACGAATATCCGTTCAACGAGAGCATCCGCACGATGCTCAGACTCGAACACCTGTTCGATCGGCTCGGTCAGCTGATGGCGCGCGACACCGCGATGGATCACCACTTCGCGTTGGCCACCATCTTCGAGGTCATGGATGTCGCCTCGCGCGCCGACCTGAAGGCCGACCTGCTCAAGGAGCTGGAACGCCACCGCACGCAGTTCAACGGCTACCGCGGCAATCCCGCGGTCTCGGAAGCGGTGCTGGACGAGGTGGTCGGCCGGATCGACGCCGCGTTCGACAAGCTCAACCAGTTGCCGGGCAAGGCGGGCCATGCGCTCACCACGAACGAATGGCTGATGAGCATCCGGAGCCGGATCTCCATCCCGGGCGGCACCTGCGAATTCGACCTGCCGGCCTACTACGCCTGGCAGCAACTGCTGCCGGTGCGCCGGCGCAATGACCTCATGCAGTGGGCCCAGACGCTGATGCCGATGGCCGAGGCGCTCAACGTCCTGCTGGGCTTGCTGCGGGACAGTGGCTCGCCGCACAAGGTGGCGGCGCACGGCGGCCAGTACCAGCAGAGCCTGCCGCCGGGTCGCAGCTTCCAGCTGCTGCGCATGCGCATTGACCCCAGCTTGGGACTGATTCCGGAAATCAGCGGCCACCGTCTGATGGTCTCGATCCGCCTGATGCGCCAGGACGAGGACGGGCGCTTGAAACCCGCGCCGGTCGACGCCACCTTCGAACTCACCCTGTGTTCCTGACAGCCGTACCGTCATGACCGAGCGATTCATTCCCGCCACCCCGGCGCCGCGCATCGTCCCCTGCCCGACCTGTGGCGGCGACAGCCTGTTCTCGCCGGACAACCTCTGGCGCCCGTTCTGCAGCGAGCGCTGCCGGCAGATCGACCTGGGCCACTGGTCCGACGAGTCCTTCCGGGTGGCCGCGCCCCCGACGACCGTCGACGAGGACGACGCCTCCAAATGAAAGAACCGGCCCTCGGGCCGGTTCTTCATTGCGCGTCTCAAGCGGGGAGCAACTCCCGCCGCACAAGGTCCTGGCGAGCAAGCTCGGGCGTCGTGAACAGGTGGGTGTGCCACCCGAGTGCCTTCGCCGCGGCGATGTTGGCCGGATGGTCGTCGAGGAAGAGCACCTCGTCCGCCTTCGCGCCGAACTGCTCGAGCGCCAGATCGAAGATGGCCTTCGACGGTTTGGACTCCTTCACCCGGCCCGAGAACACGCCCGACACGAACCAGTCCTTCAGCGGGAAGGTCTGCTCGAGATAGTCCGCGTACGGCTCCGGCATGTTGGACAGGAAGTGCAGCGTGTGCCCCTGCGCCTTCAGGTCGCGGATCAACGCGGCCGTGCCCTCGATCAGCTTGAGTTCCGACGGCACGGCGTCCATCACCGCCACGATCTCCTCGCGCGGCCAGCCGGTGCGGGCGTGGATGCGGTCGGCGGTCGTCGGCGCGTCGATCAGCCCCTGGTCGAAGGCGCCCCAGTCGCCGCTGTAGGCCTGGAAGAAATGCTTGGCGACCTCGGCGCCCTCGATCTCATCGGGAACGCGATGGGCCCAGACGCGGGCCAGGAAACTCGGCGGATGCCAGTGGAACAGCACCGCGCCGAAGTCGAACACGATCTTCATCTGTGGGGATCTTTACTGCTGAGGGAGAAGGGGATCAGCCGCGCACCTTGGCGAGCAGCCCGGCGGTCGAGCCGTCCAGGCCCGTCGCGTCGCCGGAGGTCAAGCGCGGCAGCAGGCTGTTGCACAGCGCCTTGCCGAGTTCGACGCCCCACTGGTCGAAGCTGTTGATGTTCCAGATCGCGCCGCTGACAAACACACGATGCTCGTACAGCGCGATCAGCGCGCCCAGCGACGACGGCGTCAGCGCGTCCAGCAGCAGCGTCGTGCTCGGACGGTTGCCCGGGAAGCTGCGATGGCGGGCGAGCACCTCGGGATCCAGAGCCTTGGACGCGGTGGGTGCCGACTCGGCGCGCGCGGCCTCGGCGGTCTTGCCCTGCATCAGCGCCTGCGACTGCGCCAGGCAGTTCGCGAGCAGCTTGACGTGCTGGTCCTTGAGCTTGTCCAGCAGTTCACCCCGCACGTGGTCACCGAAGTTGGGCGTCTTCACCGCGATGAACTCGACTGGGATCACGTCGGTGCCCTGGTGCAGCATCTGGAAGTAGGCATGCTGGCCATTGGTGCCGGCCTCGCCCCAGACCACGGGGCTGGTGCCGAAGCTCAGCGGATCGCCGGCGCGGTCGACGCCCTTGCCGTTGCTTTCCATCTCCAGCTGCTGCAGATAGGCCGGCAGCCGGCGCAGGCCCTGGTGATACGGCGCCACCGAGCGGCTGCTGAAGCCATGGAAATTGCGGTACCAGACGTCCAGCAGGCCCAGCAGCACGGGGAGATTCTTCTCGAGCGGCGCGCTGCGGAAGTGCTGGTCCATCGCATGCGCGCCGGCCAGCAACGCGCGGAAGTTGGCCGAGCCCACCGCGATCGCGATCGGCAGGCCGATCACCGACCACAGCGAGTAGCGGCCGCCGACCCAGTCCCAGAAACCGAAAGTCGTATCGATGCCGAACTCGGCCGCGGCCTTGGCGTTGCTGGTCGTCGCGGCGAAATGCCGCGCGATGTCGGTGCCGCCGCTGTTCAGGAACCAGGCCTTGGCGGCCATCGCGTTGGCCAGCGTCTCCTGCGTCGTGAAGGTCTTGGACGCGACGATGAACTGCGTCGTCTTCGGATCGAGACCGCGCAGCACCGGGGCCAGGTCGTGCCCGTCCACGTTGGAGACGAAATGCAGCTTCAGCCCCGCCGGCACATACGACTGCAAGGCCTGCACCACCATCGCCGGACCGAGGTCCGAGCCGCCGATGCCGATATGCACGACATCGGTGATGCCGCTGCTGGCTTGGTCACGCACCCGATCGGCGAAGGCGAGCATGCGATCGAGCGAGGCCTGCACCTCGTCCGAGAACGGCCCCTGGCCGGCCGGCGCGCGCAGCGCCGTGTGCAGCACCGCGCGACCCTCGGTCGCGTTGATGGGGTCGCCGTTGAAGAGCGCCTCGCGCTGCGACTTGAGCTTCACGTCCCGGGCCAGCTGCAGCAGCAGTTCCAGCGTGCGGGCGTCGATGCGGTTCTTCGACAGGTCCGCGAACACCTCCGGCGCCTGCAGCGACCAGGCCGCGAAGCGGCCGGGGTCGGCCGCGAAGGCCTGGCGCACGTCGAACGCGCGGCCGGATTGCTGGAAATGGCTTTGCAGGGCTGCCCAGGTCGGGCTGCGGTCGCAACGCGGGGACTCGGTCATCGCAGGCTTTCGATCATCTGGTCCAGCTTGCCGGCGTCGGCGGCAAACAGGCGGATGCCTTCGGCCAGCTTCTCGGTGGCCATGGCGTCCTGGTTGAGGGCGAAGCGGAACGCCGCTTCGTTGAAGGAGACCTTGGGCAAATCCAGCGCCTTGGCCGCGTCCGCGTCCAGCGCGTGCGTCAGCGGGGCCTCGCTGGCCTGCAGCTGGGCCAGCAGGTCGGGGCTGATGGTCAGCAGGTCGCAGCCGGCCAGCGCCTGGATCTGGCCGACGTTGCGGAAGCTCGCGCCCATGACCTCGGTCTTGATGCCCTGCTTCTTGAAGTAGTTGTAGATCGCCGTCACCGACTTCACGCCGGGATCGTTCGCGCCGGCGTTGGCCGCTTCGTCCCAGTTCGCGCCGGCGGACTTCTTGTACCAGTCGTAGATCCGGCCGACGAAGGGCGAGATCAGCTGGATGCCGTTCTCGCCGCAGGCCACCGCCTGGCAGAAGGAGAACAGCAGCGTCAGGTTGGTGCGGATGCCTTCGAGCTCGAGCTCGCGCGCGGCCTGGATGCCTTCCCAGGTCGAGGCGATCTTGATCAGCACGCGCTCGCGGCCGATGCCGGCGTCCTCGTACATCTGGATCAGGCGGCGCGCGCGGGCCAGCGTCGCGACGGTGTCGAAGCTCAGGCGCGCGTCCACCTCGGTCGACACACGGCCCGGCACGACCTTCAGGATCTCCAGGCCGAAGGCGACCAGCACCTTGTCGACCACCAGGTCCAGCGCGTCGGTCTTGTTGGCGGCGACGGTGTCCTCGAGCAGGTGGGCATAGTCGGGCGACTGCACCGCCTTGAGGATCAGCGACGGATTGGTCGTCGCGTCACGCGGAGTGAACTGGGCCAGTTGCTTGAAGTTGCCGGTATCGGCGACGACGGTGGTGAAAGCCTTGAGTTGTTCGAGCTGGTTCATGTGCGTGGACGCCTGGGAGGGTCGGGAACGGGACGGAGCGCGTCGGGGTATGGGCTTTGCCCCTCGACGCAGACGGGGAAACCCCCTATTAGAACTGCTTGTGGTCCGCTGCCCGGAGGCTCCGCGCACGTTGACCGGCCCAAGAAACTGGGGCATCATAATTCCGGTAACTCCGTTACATCAAGACATCGCCAACAACTCTTACGCCCGGATGCGGGCGCCGCGCTCATGTCCTTCGATCTCGTCTTTTTTGGTGGCACCGGTGACCTGACCTGGCGCAAGCTGATGCCCGCGCTCTTCCAGGCGTTCCGGCACGGCAAGCTGCCCGAGGGCGGCCGCATCCTGGCCGTCGCGCGCGACGACCAGTCCGATGAGCGCTACCGCGAGTGGCTCAAGGAGCGCTTCCAGGAAGTCGAGGCCGGCAAGCGGCCCAACGACGAGGAGTTCGCCCGCTTCTCCGAGCTGGTGCATTACCGCCGCATGGACCTCTCGCAGCCGGACCATTACGCGCGCCTCAAGGAGTGGCTGGGCGAGCGCAATGCCGACACCGTGGTCTTCTACCTGGCCACCAGCCCGCACCTGTTCACCCAGATCTGCCAGCAGCTCGGCGCCGCCGGCCTGAACGGCGACAAGGTGCGCGTCGTGCTGGAAAAGCCGCTGGGCCATGACCTGGCGAGCGCGCAGGAGATCAACCGCGTGGTGCGGTCGGTGTTCACCGAGACGCAGGCCTTCCGCATCGACCACTACCTGGGCAAGCCCTCGGTGCAGAACCTGATGGCGCTGCGCTTCGGCAACGCGCTGTTCGAGCCGCTGTGGCGCCGCGAGAGCATCGCCAACATCCAGATCACGCTGGCCGAAGGCCTGGGCGTCGGCACCCGCGGGCCGTTCTACGACGGCACCGGCGCGCTGCGCGACATGATCCAGAACCACGCGCTGCAGCTGCTGACGATGATCGCGATGGAGGCGCCCTCCTCCAACGACGCCGACGCCATCCGCGACGAGAAGCTCAAGGTGCTGCGCGCGCTCAAGCCCTTCACCGCCGAGAGCGTCGCACGCGACGTGGTGCGCGGCCAGTACCGCGCCGGCAATGTCGATGGCAGGCAGGTGCCGGGCTACCTCGACGAGGGCAAGATCCCCGCCGACAGCCATACCGAGACCTTCGTCGCGCTCAAGACCGAGATCCAGAACTGGCGCTGGGCTGGCGTGCCCTTCTACCTGCGCACCGGCAAGCGCCTGGCGGCGCGCGACGCGCAGATCGTCATCAACTTCCGTCCGGTGCCGCATCCGATCTTCCCGGGCGGCAGCTGCCCCAACCGTCTGATCATCAAGCTGCAGCCCGAGGACGGCCTGGAGCTGCAGCTGATGGCCAACAAGGGCGGCTCCAGCAACGAGGCGCTGAGCCCGGTCTCGCTGGACCTGGACTTCGACAAGGCCTTCGCCCACACCCGCGTGGGCGCCTACGAGCGGCTGCTGCTGGACGCGATCGCCGGGCGCCTGAACCTGTTCGTGCGCAGCGACGAGCAGGAGCAGGCCTGGCGCTGGGTCGAGCCCATCCTCAACTTCTGGAAGCAGGACAGCACCGGCCCGCGCACCTACGTCGCCGGCAGCTGGGGCCCGCCGGCCTCGAGCGCGCTGGTGGCGCGCGACGGCCACTCGTGGATCGAGGAATGCTGACGCGATGAGCATGCTCGAACGCATCAAGGCCGCGCTGCCGGCACTGCCGCCGGCGGAGCAGCGGGTCGCCAAGCTGCTGCTGGCGGATCCGCGCTCGTTCGCGAACCTGCCCGTCAGCGAGCTCGCCGACCGCTCGCACGTAAGCAAGCCCACCGTCGTGCGCTTCTGCCGCAGCGTGGGCTACGACGGGCTGGCCGACTTCAAGCTGAAGCTGGCCGGCAGCGTCAACGAGGGCGTGCCCTTCGTGCACCGCGCCGTCGACGAGGACGACAAGCCCGGCGACCTGATCGTCAAGGTGGTGGACAACGCGGTGGCAGCGCTGCTCCATTACCGCAACGACGCGGCGAGCCATGCCTTCGAGCGCGCCATCACGGCGCTGTCCGAGGCCGCGCGCCAGCACCGCCGCATCGAGTTCTACGGCGTCGGCAACTCCGGCATCGTGGCGCAGGACGCGCAGCACAAGTTCTTCCGCCTGGGGGTGAACACCTTCGCGTGCAGTGACGGCCACGTCCAGCTGATGAGCGCGACCATGCTGGACAGCGGCGACTGCGCGGTAGTCATCTCCAACTCGGGCCGCAGCCGCGACCTGATGGACGCCGCCGAGATCGCCCGCAAGAAGGGCGCGACGACCATCATCATCACCGCCAGTGGCTCCCCGCTGGCGCAGATGGGACAGCTGCCCGGTCAGGTGCTGCTGGCCGTCGACCACCCCGAGGACTACGACCGCTACAGCCCGATGGTGTCGCGGCTGCTGCACCTGATCGTGGTGGACGTGCTGACCACCGGCGTCGCGCTGCGCCTGGGCGAGAACCTGCGGCCGATGCTGCAGGAGATCAAGCGCAACCTGCGGACCAAGCGCTACGCGCAGTAGGCGGCCGGTCCGCACCCGGCGCCCGGCGCCCGGCGCCGAAAGCGGCCACCCAGAAAGCCGACGGGCCGCTGATCGCGGCCCGTCGTCATTGGTGCTGGCTCGTCATGCCATCTCGGCGGGCGCCGCGACGTCAGGCCAGAACAGATGCTCCAGCGCGTAGACCCGGGCCAGTTCACGCAACTCGCGCGGCGCCTGCTGCAGCGTCAGCTGCCAGCCGTCCTGGCCGCACAGGCGCAGCGCGCTGAGCAGCAGGCTGAGCGCGGCGGAGTCGAAGTCGTTCAGGCCGCTCGCGTCCAGCGTGATGCCGCGACCGGCCGCATTGCCGACCTGCGCCAGTTCGGCGCGCAGCGCGCCCTCGAGCCGCGCCCATTCCTCGGGCGCGTTGTCCAGGCGCAGCCGCGACGGCAGCTTGAGCATCGCCTCAGCCCTTCTTGGCGGCGGAGGCGGCCGGCGCGGGGCGGGCGTTGCGCTCGGCCAGCGACTTGATCAGGCCGTCGATGCCCTTGGCATTGATCTCCTGCGCGAAGCTGTTGCGGTACTGGTCGGCCAACCAGATGCCCAGCACGTTCACGTCATAGATCTTCCAGCCGCCGTCGGTCTTCTCGACGCGGTAGTCGAGCTGGATGGGATCGCCCTTGCCCCGGATCTCGGTGCGCACGACCACCTCGGTGTCCTCCGGCGCGGCGCGCATCGGCTTCATCGCGATGGTCTGGTCCTTCACCTGGGTCAGCGCGCCGGCATAGGTGCGCACCAGCAGGGTCTTGAACTCGTCCTGCAGGCGCTGCTTCTGCTCGGGCGTGGCCTGGCGCCAGAAGCGGCCCACGGCCGACGAGGTGATGCGCTGGAAATCCACGTGCGGCATCACCTTGGTGTTGACCAGCTCCATGACCTTGCTGACGTCGCCGGCCTGGATCGCCTTGTCGCTCTTGACGGCGTCCAGCGTCTCGATGGACAGCTGGCGGATCAGTTGATCCGGCGTCGAGTTGTCCGCGGCGAACGAGGCCAGCGGGCTCAGCGCGGCGATCGACACGATCGCGTTCAGCAGCAGTCGTTTGGTGGCATTCATGCTTGTCCTTTCTCTCTCTTCATGACACGGACCGGCCCACAACGTGGCAGGTCCGGTGCCGGTTCACCGGCCACCCCCGCGGGCGTTACCGGTTGTTGCCAGGATCAGCGGTCGCCCTGCGGGTTGACCGGCTTCTCGTCCGGGGTGATGACTTCGTAGTCGTCGTCATCGTCTTCCTGCTGTTCCTTGTGGGACTTGATGTTGCGACGCTGCAGGTAGGCGTCGCGGACGAAGGTGTACTTGTCCAGCGCGATGCCATCCAGCATGTCGGTCACCCGCAGCAGGTTGGCACGGGTGTTGATCACCTGCAGCGCGGTGATCGCGAACTTGTATTCGCCGTCATCGAAGAGATAGGCCGGCGAATAGTAGGCGTTGACCGGCAGCGCCACCGAGTCCCGCAGCGAGGACGGGCCCAGCAGCGGCCACACGATGTAGGGCCCGGTCTTGACGCCCCAGTAGCCGAGCGTGCGACCGAGGTCCTCGGAGGTCTTCTCCAGGCCCGCCGGCGTGGCGATGTCGATCAGGCCGGCGATGCCGAACACCGAGTTCACCGCGACACGCATCGTCTGCGACGCGCCGTTCTTGAAGCGCCCCTGCAGGAACAGGTTGACCGCCGACCAGGCGTCCGAGAAGTTGCCGAAGAAGTTGTCGACCGCCTGGCGCGCGGGTTGCGGCACGAGATCCGAATAGGCCGTGGCGACCGGGCGCAGCACGTGCTCGTCCAGCTTCTCGTTGAAGTTGAAGACCTTGCGGTTCCAGCTTTCCCAGGGATCCAGGCGGTTGCGCACGCGCGGACCCGGCGCCGGCGCATCCGCCGCGGCTGCGGCCGCACCGGCCTGCCCCGCCGCAGCCGGCTCGGCGGCCGAACCCGACGGGGCCGAGGCGGCTTGATCCTGGCCTTGCGCCGATGCTTCGTCCGCGGCGCTCACCGCCGCCTTGTCCGCGGCATCGACGTCGGCGGCGGCTTGTCTCAGTTCGGCCGGCACGGGGGCCGACAGGGCCAGCGGCGTCGCCAGCGTCACGTCCAGTGGCGGCGCGATCGCCGGGTCGGCCTGGAACTGGGCCATCGCGGGCGCCGCGGCGCCCAGGAGCGCCGCGCTCAGCAGCGCGGCCGCGAGGTCGGTCCGTCGCGCTCCGAGCGCGGGACCGGTCGTGGTGGTGGTCATTGTTTCTCTCCCGAGGCCGGCGCCGCGGAGGCATCGGCCGCCTTGTTATAGAGGAACTGGCCGATCAGGTTCTCCAGCACCACCGCCGACTGCGTCTGCGTGATGATGTCGCCCGCGGCGAGGTTCTTTTCTTCCGCACCCGGCTCCAGTCCGATGTACTGCTCGCCCAGCAGGCCGGAGGTGAGGATCTTGGCCGAGCTGTCCTTGGGGAACGCGACGCCCTGGTTCATGTTCAGGATCACGCGGGCCTGGAAGCTCTTGTCGTCGAAGGCGATGCTGCCCACGCGGCCGACCACGACGCCGGCGCTCTTGACCGCCGCGCCCGGCTTGAGGCCGCCGATGTTGTCGAACTTGGCGGTGACGGTGTAGGTGTCCTGGAAGTTGAGCGTCAGCAGGTTGCCCGCCTTCAGGGCCAGGAACAGCAGGGCCGCGCCGCCCAGCAGCACGAAGAACCCGACCAGCGCGTCATAACGAGAGGATTGCATCAGGCAACTCCAGAAGAACTCTTGATTTCAGTTGTCGGCTCGATGGTCCGCGCGCCGCGCGTCAGATCGAGAACATCATGGCGGTCAGGATGAAGTCCAGGCCCAGCACGGCCAGCGAGGACAACACCACGGTGCGCGTCGTCGCCTGCGACACGCCTTCGGGGGTGGGTTTGCAGGCATATCCCTGCAGCAGCGCGACGAAACTGACGGTCACGCCAAACACGACGCTCTTCACGAAGCCGTTGCCGACGTCCTTGAACACGTCGACGCCGCCTTGCATCTGCGACCAGAACGAACCGGCATCGATGCCGATCAGCGGCACGGCGACCAGCCAGCCGCCGATGATGCCGACGGCCGAGAACACCGCCGCCAGCAAGGGCATCGCGATGAAGCCGGCCCAGAAGCGCGGCGCCAGCACGCGCTGCACCGGGTCGACCGCCATCATCTCCATGGCGCTGAGCTGCTCACCGGCCTTCATCAGGCCGATCTCGGCGGTCAGCGAGGTGCCGGCCCGGCCGGCGAACAGCAGGGCCGCCACCACCGGTCCCAGTTCGCGCACCAGGCTGAGGGCGACCAGCAGGCCGACGGCCTCGGCCGAGCCGTAACGCTGCAGGGTGTAGTAGCCCTGCAGCGCCAGCACGAAACCGACGAACAGCCCGGACACGCCGATGATGGACAGCGAGCGGTTGCCGAGGAAATAGATCTGCTCGCGCACCAGCGCGAAGCGGCGCAGGCACGCGCCCAGGTGCAGCAGCAGGGCGCCGAGCAGCCGCGCCGACCAGCCCCAGTCGCCGAGCTTCAGGCGCAGGCCGCGCCCGATGGAGGTCGCGAGGCCGATCATGCGGAGATCTCCTGGGGCAGCCCGAAGTCTTCGCGCACCGGCTTGGCGGGCTGATGGAAGCGCACCGGACCGTCGGACTCGGCGTTGACGAACTGGTGCACCAGCGGATCCTGGCTGTGACGCAGCTCCTCCGGCGTGCCCTGGGCGACGACGCCGCCGTTGGCGACCATCACCACGTGGTCGGCGATGCCGAAGGTTTCATGGATGTCGTGCGAGACGATGACGCTGGTCAGGCCGAGCGCGTCGTTCAGGTCGCGGATCAGGCGGGCGGTGACGCCCAGCGAGATCGGATCCAGGCCCGCGAAGGGCTCGTCGTAGAGCACCAGGTCGGGATCCAGCGCGATGGCACGCGCCAGCGCGACCCGGCGCGCCATGCCGCCGGAGACCTCGTTGGGCATCAGGTCACGGGCGCCGCGCAGGCCGACCGCGTTGAGCTTCATCAGGACCAGGTCGCGGATCATCGGCTCGGGCAGGCGGGTGTGCTCGCGCAACGGGAAGGCGACGTTCTCGAACACGCTGAGGTCGGTGAACAGAGCGCCGAACTGGAACAGCATGCCCATGCGCCGGCGCTGGGCGTAGAGCTGGGTCTGGTCCATCGGCGCCAGGTCCTGCCCGTCGAACAGCACTTGCCCGGACTGCGGGCGCAGTTGTCGGGTCAACAGCCGCAGCAGCGTCGTCTTGCCGCCGCCGGAGGATCCGATCAGCGCCATCACCTTGCCGCGCGGCAGGGTGACGTTGACGTCCTTCAGGATGACCCGGTCGCCATAACCGACAGTCACGCCCTTCACCTCGATCAGCGGGCGGGCGTCAGGGGAGGAAGAGGGATCGGTGAATGCCATTTCTTGGAATAGATCCGGGACGATGCCGGGCGGCAGGCGTCCGGGAGCCGGGATCATAGGGTAAAGCCCGAATTGATGCCGGAGGACACCTGGGGCGGGGTGGCGATATGCGACAGCCCGATGAAGGGGGATTGACGCCGGGATCGAGGGCTTCGCGACGCGTAACCGCTGGTCACAATGGGCCCGCGTGCGTGGCTTGCCGGTGGGCGGGGCCGGTGCGCGAGACGCCCGGCGACGCTTGCACAAGGCGTCGACGGGCGCCAAACCGTGACGGACGTCACAGTCCAAGGCCGCCGCGAGACGGGCGGAATCCGAGGCACGACGAGCGGCCTCGCCTTCCAGGGGCGGCTGCCGATAATTTCAGCAAACAGGAGCGCTTATGTTCGGGAACTTTTCGTCGCCGGCTCGCCGGTCCACGTCGCGTGGCTTCACGCTGATCGAGTTGATGATCGTGGTGGCGATCGTGGGCATCCTGGCGGCGATCGCGCTGCCGAGCTACCGGTCGTACTACATGCGCGGCGCCCTCGCCGACGCGGCCACCGGCTTGACGATGATGCGGGCCGACATGGAAGCCTACTACCAGAACTTCCGCACCTATGCGGCCAGCGGTTCGGCCACGCCGCCGTGCTCGACGCCGCGCAAGAACGGCAAGTTCACGATCGGCTGCGACGCGCCAGGCGCCAGCTCCTACACGCTGAAGGCCACGAGCACCGAAACGCTGCTGAAGGATTTCGTCTTCACCGTCGACCAGGCGGACAAGCGCCAGACCACCGGCGCGCCCACGGGCTGGAACACCTGCACCAGCCGGTGGGTGATGGTGAAGGGTGAAGCATGCTGAGGACGAAGGGCCGCGCGTCACGCGGGTTCTCGTTGATCGAGCTGATGATCGTGCTGGCGATCATCGGCCTGACGACGGCCCTGGCCGCGCCGACGATGAGATCCTGGGCCACCAATGCCCAGATCCGGACAGCCGGCAGCTCGCTCTCCACCAGCTTGCGCAACGCGCAGGCCCAGGCGATCAACTCCTACCAGCCGGTGGTCTTCTACCGCACCGACGATTCCAGCTGCGCGCTGAACTCGGCTGCGTCGGCCACGGGCCGATTCTGGGTGGTCCAGCTGATCGCGAACCCGTTGATCACCCAACCCGCGCCCACGCAGCCGCTCCAGTGCGGTTCGGTGACGGATGCGACCTCCAACATCACCATCACCGGACCGACGGCAGTCTGCTTCGGCCCCAACGGGCGGCCCGTGATGCTCAACGCCCCGGTGGCCGGCGCCTCCTGCAACGTCAATGCCGATGGCAACTCGATCTACTGGATCGACTCCAGTTCGACAGCCGCCAATCAGAAGAAGCTGTCCGTCTGGGTGACCCTGGGCGGGACGGTGCGTCTGTGCGACCGCGAGCGTCTGCTGTCGGACTCCGAACCCGACGGCTGTGAAGCCGTCAACAAGGCGGCCACCGAATGAACACCTTCTCACCAAGTCGCGCGCGGCGCCCTTCCCGGGCGCGCGCCCGAGGCATGACGCTGATCGAATTGATGGTCGCGATGCTGGTCATGACGATCGGCATCGTGGGCCTGGTCGCGCTGATGGCCCGTGCCTCGCAGGCCAGTTCCGGCGCCGATGAAAACCAGCGTGCGGCCACCCTGGCCTCGGAAATGGCCAACGACATGTGGCTCTACAACACGAGCCTGCCGCCCACCATCGCTGCATGGCAGGCGCGCGTCTCGGCCTCCGGCCTCGTCGGCGCGAAGGGCGATGTTGCCGATGCGCCGGTCGGGACGCTCGCGAACACCAAGCGCATCACGATCACGTGGAAGACGCCTGCCGGCGATGCGCGTACGTACTACACCGACGTGCGATTGAACTGACCATGACGATGCATCGCCGTCCCCTCCTCCGCCGTGGCGCCATGCGCGCGGCCTTCGGCTTCACCCTGGTCGAGCTGCTGATCTCGATGACGATCGGCCTGGTGCTCATGGCCGCGCTCGGCATCATGATGAACGCCTTCGACAAGTCGAAGCGCCAGAGCGCCACCACTTCCGACCTGGCCCAGAACAGCGGCTACCTGTCCTACGACCTGGACCGCCAGCTGCGCAGCATCGGTTCCGGCCTGTTCCAGAACCAGGCCCTGAGCTTCGGCTGCCCGCTCGATGTCGCGCGCAATGGCGCGCCGATCCTGCCGCGCCAGTCGGCTTTCCCCGCCCCGTTCCAGAACGTTCCGGGGGCCGTGGCGGCGATGCCCATCGTTGTCTATGCGGGACTCGGATTCGACGCGAAGTTCGGCAACGGTCCGTCCGACGTCATCCAGATCATGACCACCTCCGCGGGCATGAGCGAAGCGCCCCAGGAAGTGGTCACCGGCACCGTGCAGGTGAACGCCTTCAACATGAACAACACGCTGGGCCTTCGCGGCGGCGACCTGCTGATGCTCACCGAGCTCTCGCGCCGCTGCCTGATCACCCAGGTGGCGCCGAACTTCGTCGGCTCCGCCGCCCCGGGCGTGCCGCTCGACGGCCCCTACTACGCGGCCGCGGTCGGGACCAACAACCTGGTCAGCTACGGCGTGTCCAGTCCCTTGAGCGTGACCAACCTCGGCAACATCAATGGCAACCAGCCCCATTTCCAGCTGATCGGCATCAATGACAAGCGGCAACTGGTCGCCTACGACATGCTGCAGATGAACAACATCCCCAATGCCGACCTCCCGGTGCCGCTGGCCGACAACGTGATCGACTTCCGCGTGCGCTTCGGGGTGGCGCCCGCGGGCAACGGCGTGATCACGAGCTGGGTCAATCCGTCCGCCGCTCCCTACAACGCCGCCGGACTGACCGCGACCCCGGCACTGGGCGCCGACATCGTGGCCGTGAGCATCTCGATGCTGGTGCGCGGGGACCGGATCGAGCGCGACAAGGAATACGTCTCGCCCGGAACCTTCACCATGTTCTCCGCCTTGCCGGCGGCGATGCAGACGACGATCAAGCTCCCCGAGGCCGAGCAGCTTCGCCATTACCGCCTCATCGAACTGACGGTGCCGGTGCGCAACGCCATCCTGACGGCTCCCGCGCGTCCGGTGCCGCCTTGAGCGGACCGTCCCCGTCCGCCGCCGTCCCCATCCCGAGGCCTCCCATGCGTTCCACCGCCCCGACCCTCCCCAAGCGCCAGCGCGGCGTGATCATGGTGATCGCGCTGATCACCCTCGCCGTGCTTCTGATCGGCGCCGCCGCCGCGATGAAATCGATGAACGTGACGCTGGCCAGCGTCGGTTACTTCGGCTTCAAGCGCGAGATGACCAACCAGAGCGAACGCGCCATCCGCCTCGCCAGCACGGCCCTGTCCCCTGGCGGCGCCCTGGCGCTGACCTCGGCGCGCTGGACCAGCAACGCGGCACAGAACTACAGCGCGACGATGCTCCCGAGCGACGCTTCCGGCATTCCGCTGGCGCTGCTGGACACGACCACCGGCGGCGGGCTGTCCGGCCTGGGCAGCTCGGCCAACGAGATCAAGCTGGCCAGCGACAACGTCACCGTCCATTACCTGATCGACCGGCTGTGCTTGAACACCGGCGCCTTCGATCCGGCCAACTGCCAGATGCTGGGCCGGGCCAACAACTTCGGGGCCAAGCCCGGCAATCCGAAGCCGCAGCCCCAACCGACCTATCGCATCACCGTGCGCGTCACCGGCCCGCACAACGCGTACTCGTTCTATCAGAGTACGTTCACCACCTTGAACTGATCAGAGGCCCTCGATGTTCCCCTCTCGTCTTTCCTTGCGCCTGAGCGGCGCCGCGGCCTTGTTGGCCGCGATGTCGATCGCCAATGCGCAGACCGTGCTGGCCGACAAACCGGTGTTCGCCTCCGTCGCGGTGCCGGGCAACCTGGCCCTGGCACTGTCGGTGGAATATCCGACCGCCGTGAGCAACGCCCACACCGACGCGACCTACAACCCGGCGTCGACCTACCTCGGGTACTTCGACCCCAACAAGTGTTACGACTACAGGAAGTCCACAACCGCGATCCCGGTGGACCACTTCGCGCCGACGGCCAAGGCGGCAAGCCACGTCTGCAGCAAGAAGTGGAGCGGCAACTTCCTGAACTACGCCACCATGCAGACCATCGACCCGTTCCGGTGGGCGCTGACCGGTGGGTCGCGGGTGGTCGACACGACGACGGCCACCGTCCTGCAGAAGGCCTATGCCAGCGGCCAGGGCAACACCGGCAACTTCCCCGACCGCTCCATCACCTCGCAGACCATCGTCGCCGGCGCCACGCCACTGGTGGATCAGAACGGCAACGCCTGGAACGGCCTGAAGATGCGTATCCAGGGCCTTGGCGTGAGCATGCGCATCTCCAACAGCGGAGACAACAACAGCGGCAACCCCACGGCCTTCGATCCCACGTCGTCCTCGTGGAATGGCGGCGTGTCGTATTTGATCGACATCCGCGTCCGCGTCTGCGACAACACGCTGAGCTCAGCGAACAACAGCTACCTGGAACAGAACTGCAAGCCTTACGCCAACAACACGATCTACAAGCCGGAGGGTCTGATTCAGGACTACGCCAGCCAGATCCGGTTCAGCGCGTTCGGCTATCTCAATGACGCCACCCTGGGCCGCGATGGCGGCGTTCTGCGCTCGCGCCAGAAGTACGTCGGTCCGACCAAACCGGTGCCGGGCGGCGATCCCGTCGCGAACGCGCAACGCGAATGGGATCCGAACACCGGCATCATGGTGGACAACCCCAACGTCGACGCGAGCGCGAACATCAACGACGTGGCGGACATGGCCGCCTACTACGGGGTCAACGTCAGTTACAGCGGGGTGATGAACTACCTGAACAAGTTCGGCGCCTCGGGTTCGTACAAGACCTACGACCCGGTCGGCGAACTCTATTACGCCGCGTTGCGCTACTACCGCAATCTCGGCAACGTCGCCAGCTACTCAGCCCCCAGCAGCAAGACCACGCGGGCCGCGCAGGCCGACGGTTTCCCGGTGATCTCCAACTGGGGCGACCCGATGGAGTATTCCTGCCAGAAGAACTTCATCCTGGGCATCGGCGACGTCAACACCCACGCGGACCGCAACCTGCCGGGCGCGACCGGCTCCTCAGAGCCGACCAAGCCGACCGAAGTGACCGACGACAAGGCCTTCGATGCCGTCGAATGGACCAACCGCGTGGGCAAGCTCAGCGGCGTCAATGCCTCGCTGGGCAATGTCCAGGGCTATAACGGCTGCTGCAACAACAACGGCGCGCTGATCGCGGGCATGGCGTACTGGGCCAACTCGACCGACATCCGCCCGGACGCGGAATCGGACAAGAACTCGGCCGGCATGCAGACCGTGCAGACGTACTGGCTGGACGTGCTCGAGTTCGGCGCCTACAAGTCCAACAACCAGTACTACCTGGCCACGCGCTACGGTGGCGCCAACCTGCCGACGGACTTCAACCCGCTGACCCGCACGACGGACCTGACGCAAGGCTGGTGGCACACCGGCGACAGCAGCGACACCGTCGGCGGTCAACTGCGCCCCGACACCTACTTCACGGCCGCCAAGGCGGACCAGATGGTGAGCGGCCTGTCCAACGCATTCGCGAGCATCGCCTCGCGGATGAAGGCGTACTCGACCGCCTTCAGCACCGCCTCGCAGCAGATCACGGCCGCCGGCGTGGCCAGCTACGCCACTCAGTACGACGCCAAGCAGTGGACCGGCGAGGTCATTGCCAGCACGCTCAGCGCCGCCAACGGCAGCACCGCCACCACGCAGGTCGAGGCCTGGCGCTTCTCCACCAAGCTGGCGGCTCAACTCGCCGGCACGGGCTGGAAGGACGACCGTCGAGTGGTGACCTACAACACCGACACCAAGAGGGCGGTGCGCTTCCAGAAGACCTCCAGCGTGGGCTCCGCTCAGCAGGCCGGCCTGGTCACCAGCTACAACACCACCGACACCACCGACGAGTATGTGAACTACCTGCGCGGGGACCAGTCGAACGAGGGCACCGGCAAGTACCGCACCCGCTCGTCACTGGTAGGCGACATCGTCAACTCCAAGGTCACCGTGGTCGCTCAACCGTCGATGAACCTGTCGGAAGGTGCCAACCCTGGCTACGCGGCGTACAAGGCGGCTGTCGCCACCAAGAAGCGTCCGAACTACCTGGTGGTGGGCACGAACGCGGGCATGGTGCACGTGATCGATGGCTCGCTGACCGGCAGCACGGCCGGCCGCGAGATCTTCGCCTACATCCCGGGCGCGCTGTTCGCCGGCCCCAGCAACCCGGCCACACCGGGCAGCGACGGCCTGGCCATCCTGGGCAATCCCAACTTCAACCACCGCTTCTTCGTCGACGCCCGTCCGACGGCGATGGATGTGGACTTCGGCTATGTCGATGGCCAGCGCGGTGCCGCCGATTGGCACACGATCGTCGTCGGCGGCCTGGGCAAGGGCGGGCGCAGCGTCTACGCGCTGGACCTGACCGACCTGTCGGACGTCACCAGCGAAGACGACGCGGTGCGCAAGGTGCTGTGGGAGTTCACCGCGCCGGACATGGGCATGCTGTTCGGCGAACCCGTGATCACCAAGACGGCCACGCACGGCTGGGTGGTGCTGGTTCCGACCGGCCACAACAATGCTTCCGGCAAGGCCCGCATCTACGTGCTCAACCCGAAGACCGGCGCGATCATCACGACGATCAGCGCGGACGCGCTGTCCGACGACGCCTCTGCCGGCGATCCAGCCGGTCTGAACCAGCTGACGCCGTTCTATCCCGACCTGTCGACGCTGGTGGTCGAGTCGGTCTACGGCGGCGACCTGCGCGGCAATGTCTGGCGTGCGGACCTGCGCTCCGGCAGCAATGGCTATCCCAACCTGGTGAAGGTGGCTCGCGCGGTCGGTCCGAACAACACGCCGCAGCCGATCACCACGGCGGTCGTGCCCATCGGCGATACCAACACCTACCGTCGGTTCCTGGCCTTCGGCACCGGCAAGATGCTCAATGCCAACGACATCAACAGCACGCAGCTGCAGCGTCTGTACGGCGTCGTCGACGGCACGGTCGCCAAGTTCAGCAATTCGGGCGACGCGCCGACCAACAACGTGTTCCCGATCACCTCGGCCAACCTGGTGCAGCTCACGGACCTGACGCAGAAGGCGAGCATCGACTACAAGGTGAAATCGGGCTGGTACTTCGATCTGCCTTCGGGCTACCGCGTGCTGAATGACCCGACCTACTACCTGAGCTTCGCCGCCTTCTCCGCGACGCTGCCGTCGACGGCCGATGCCTGCAACCCCGGTGGTGTCAGCCGTGTCTACCTGATCGATCTTTCCAGCGGTCAGACGCAGTTCGCCAACAACGCGGCCTACCTGGATCCGGGCTTCGCCGTCACGGACATGCTGTTCGTGAAGACGGACGAGGGCGTGGACCTGGTCCTCAGCGGGTCGACTCCCTCGTCGCCCAAGACGACCTGCGATGCGAAGGATCCGACGTGCAACGTCTGCCCCCCGGGCGATCCGCTGTGCCGAAGCAAGCCCAACCAGGGCTCGGCGGTCGGCGCCAAGATCCTGAACTGGCGCGAAATCCCGCTGCGCAACAGCACGAACGGCGCGCTCTGATCGCCCGCTCCACAACCGAAGCCCGGCGGCACCCGCCGGGCTTTTTTTCGTCTTGCCAGCCGCTCGCTACGGCTCCGTGGGCATGAAAAAACCCGCTGTCTCACGACAGCGGGTTTTCGCTTTCTGGATCCGGCTGATCAACGCGGCAACGCGCTGTCCCCCATCAGGAACTCATCGACCGAGCGTGCCGCCTGCCGGCCTTCGCGGATGGCCCAGACCACCAGCGACTGGCCGCGGCGCATGTCGCCGGCCACGAACACCTTCGCCGCGTTCGTCTTGTAGCCGCCGTTGAAATCGGTGGTCGCCTTGGCGTTGCCGCGGGCATCCTTGGTGACGCCAAAGGCATCGATGATCGACGCGACCGGGCTGACGAAACCCATCGCCAGCAGCACCAGGTCCGCCTTCAGGACCTGCTCGCTGCCCGGAACCTCGACCATCTTGCCGTTGGACCACTCCACGCGCACCGTCTTCACGCCGGTGACCTTGCCCTTCTCGCCGAGGAATTCCTTGGTCGCGATCGCGAACTCGCGCTCGCAGCCTTCCTCGTGGCTGGACGAGGTGCGCAGCTTGATCGGCCAGTAGGGCCAGGTCAGCGGCCGGTCCTCGACCTCCGGCGGCTGCGGCATCAGCTCGAACTGGGTGACGCTCTTGGCGCCGTGACGGTTGCTGGTGCCGACGCAGTCGCTGCCGGTGTCGCCACCGCCGATCACGATGACGTGCTTGCCGTCGGCGCGCAGCTGGTTCTTGAGCTTGTCGCCGGCATTCACCTTGTTCTGCTGCGGCAGGAACTCCATCGCGAAATGCACGCCAGCCAGGTCGCGGCCCGGCACCGGCAAGTCGCGCGATTGCTCGGCACCGCCGGCGAGCAGCACGGCATCGAACTTCTCGGTCAGTTCATCGGCCGTGACCACATCCTTGGCCCAGTTGGTGACCTTGGATCCCTCGGGCAGGTGGGCCACCATGACGCCGGTGCGGAACACCACGCCCTCCGCTTCCATCTGCTGGACGCGACGGTCGATGTGGCTCTTCTCCATCTTGAAGTCGGGGATGCCGTAGCGCAGCAGGCCGCCGACACGATCGTTCTTCTCGAACACGGTGACGCTGTGGCCCGCGCGCGCCAGCTGCTGCGCCGCGGCCAGGCCGGCCGGGCCGGAACCCACGACCGCCACCGTCTTGCCGGTCTTGACCTTCGCAGGTCTGGGCGGTACCCAGCCCTCGGCCCAGGCGCGGTCGATGATCGCGTGCTCGATCGACTTGATGCCCACCGCGTCGTCATTGACGTTGAGCGTGCAGGCGGCCTCGCAGGGGGCGGGGCAGATGCGGCCGGTGAACTCGGGGAAGTTGTTGGTCGAGTGCAGCACCGCGATGGCGCTCTTCCAGTCAGCATCGCCTCCCCGGTACACCAAGTCGTTGAAGTCCGGAATGATGTTGTTGACCGGGCAGCCGCTGTTGCAGAACGGCGTTCCGCAGTCCATGCATCTGGCGCCCTGCTGCTTCGCCTGCTCGACGTTCAGGCCGATGACGAATTCCTTGTAGTTCTTGAGACGCGCCTCGACGGGCTCATAGCCCTCTTCCAGACGTTCGTACTCCATGAAGCCGGTGACTTTTCCCATGGCGGCTCGCTCCTGAATTCCTGAATCTCTTGCGACTTCGATGCGACGGATCAGACCTTGGCCTTGGCGGCGGGCGCCTTGGCGTGGGCGATCGTGGCGGCGGCTTCCTTGGCGGCACCCAGCTCGCCCAGCGCGCGGCGGTACTCCGTCGGGAACACCTTCACGAACTTGGCGCGCGACTCGGCCCAGTGGTCCAGGATGTCGCGGGCGCGCTGGCTGCCGGTCCAGCGGTGGTGATCCTCGATCAGCTTCTTGAGGATCGCCTCGTCGGTGCGGGCCTCGCCATCGCCGAGCTTGTGCCAGATCGCCCTGTCCATCGTGGCTTCCTGCTCGTGCGCGGGCAGCAGCTTGTCCAGCGAGACCATCGCCGTGTTGCAGCGCTTGGCGAACTGGCCATCCTCGTCGTAGACGTACGCGACGCCACCGCTCATGCCGGCGGCGAAGTTGCGACCGGTCTTGCCGAGAACGGCGACGGTGCCGCCGGTCATGTACTCGCAGCCGTGGTCGCCCGTGCCCTCGACGACCGCGGTTGCGCCGGACAGCCGCACCGCGAAGCGCTCGCCCGCGACGCCGCGGAAGAAGGCCTCGCCCTTGGTCGCGCCGTACAGCACGGTGTTGCCGACGATGATGTTCTTCGTCGCGTCACCCCGGAAGTCGATCGACGGGCGCACCACCACACGGCCGCCGGACAGGCCCTTGCCGGTGTAGTCGTTGGCGTCGCCGATCAGGTAGAAGGTGATGCCCGGCGCCAGGAAGGCACCGAAGCTCTGGCCACCCGTGCCTTCCATCTGGATGAAGATGGTCTGGTCCTCCAGCCCTTCCGGACGACGGCGGATCAGTTCGCCCGACAGCATCGCGCCCACCGTCCGGCGAACGTTGGTCACTTCCTGCATGAAGCGCACCTTCTCGCCTTTCTCGAAGGCGGGCAGGCACTTCTCGATCAGCTTGACGTCCAGCGCGCGGTCCAGGCCGTGGTCCTGGTGATCGTTGTGCAGGCGGGCCACGTCGGCCGGCAGTTCCGGGCGATGGAAGACGCGGGTGAAGTCCAGGCCCTTGGCCTTCCAGTGGCTGATGCCCTTCTTCGTGTCGAGCAGGTCGGCGCGGCCGATCAGCTCATCGAACTTGCGGATGCCCAGCTGCGCCATGATTTGGCGCGCTTCCTCGGCCACGAAGAAGAAGTAGTTGACGACATGCTCGGGCTTGCCGCTGAACTTCTTGCGCAGCACCGGATCCTGCGTCGCGACGCCGACCGGGCAGGTATTCAGGTGGCACTTGCGCATCATGATGCAGCCCTCGACCACCAGCGGCGCGGTCGCGAAGCCGAACTCGTCGGCGCCCAGCAGCGCGCCGATGACGACGTCGCGGCCGGTCTTCATCTGGCCGTCGGCCTGCACGCGGACGCGGCCGCGCAGGCGGTTCAGCACCAGCGTCTGCTGCGCTTCGGCCAGGCCCAGTTCCCACGGCGTGCCGGCATGCTTGATCGACGACCACGGCGACGCGCCGGTGCCGCCGTCATGGCCGGCGATCACGATGTGGTCGGCCTTGGCCTTGGCCACGCCCGCCGCGATCGTGCCCACGCCGACTTCCGAGACCAGCTTGACCGAGACGTCGGCGCGCTGGTTGACGTTCTTCAGGTCGTGGATCAGCTGCGCCAGGTCCTCGATCGAATAGATGTCGTGGTGCGGCGGCGGCGAGATCAGGCCCACGCCCGGCACCGAATGGCGCAGGAAGCCGATGTAGTCGGTGACCTTGCCGCCGGGCAGTTGACCGCCCTCGCCGGGCTTGGCGCCCTGGGCCATCTTGATCTGAATCTGGTCGGCGCTGACCAGGTACTCGGTCGTGACGCCGAAGCGGCCCGACGCGACCTGCTTGATGCGCGAGCGCATCGAGTCGCCGTCCTGCAGTTCGTAATCGACCTCGACGACCTTGCTGCCGACGACGTCCGACATCTTCGTGCCGGCCGTGATCTTGATGCCCTTGAGCTCATTGCGATACCGCGCCGGGTCTTCGCCGCCCTCGCCGGTGTTGCTCTTGCCGCCGATGCGGTTCATCGCGACGGCCAGCGTCGCGTGCGCCTCGGTCGAGATCGAGCCCAGCGACATCGCACCGGTGGCGAAGCGCTTGACGATCTCGGCGGCCGGCTCGACCTCCTCGAGCGGGATCGCCTGGGTCGGGTCGAACTTGAACTCGAACAGGCCGCGCAGCGTCATGTGGCGGCGGCTCTGGTCGTTGATCAGCTGGGCGTATTCCTTGTACGTGTCGAACTTGCCCGATCGCGTGCTGTGCTGCAGCTTGGCGATCGCGTCGGGGGTCCACATGTGCTCCTCGCCGCGGGTGCGCCACGCGTATTCGCCGCCGGCGTCCAGCATGTGCTCCAGCACCGGGTCGTCGCCAAAGGCGGCGCGATGCAGCCGCAGCGCTTCCTCGGCGACCTCGAACACGCCGATGCCGCCGACCTGCGTCGGCGTGCCGCGGAAGTACTTCGCGACGAAGTCGGACTTCAGGCCGATGGCCTCGAAGATCTGCGCGCCGCAATAGGACATGTAGGTCGAGATGCCCATCTTGGACATGATCTTCGACAGTCCCTTGCCCACCGCCTTGATGTAGTTGTAGATCGCCTTGTCGGCCGACAGCGCCGCCGGCAGCTCCGCGCTCATCGCCTGCAGCGTCTCCAGGGCGAGGTAGGGATGGACCGCTTCGGCGCCGAAGCCCGCGAGCACCGCGAAATGGTGGACCTCGCGTGCCGTGCCGGTCTCGACGACCAGGCCGCAGGTGGTGCGCAGGCCTTCGCGGACCAGGTGGTGATGCACCGCCGACAGCGCCAGCAGCGCCGGGATGGCGACCCGGTTCGCGCTCAGGTGACGGTCCGTGATGATGAGGATGTTGTGGCCGCCCTTGATGGCGTCCACGGTTTCAGCGCACAGCGAGGCCAGCTGCGCCTCCACGCCCTCGCGGCCCCAGTCCAGCGGGTAGGTGATGTCGAGCTCGTAAGGCTTGAACTTGCCGTTGGTGTGGTGCTCGATCGCACGCAGACGAGCCATCGATGCGAAGTCCAGCACCGGCTGCGTCACCTCCAGGCGCATCGGCGGGTTCACCGCGTTGATGTCCAGCAGGTTGGGCTTGGGACCGATGAAGCTGTTCAGCGACATCACGATCGCTTCGCGGATCGGGTCGATCGGCGGGTTGGTGACCTGCGCGAACAGCTGCTTGAAGTAGTTGTAGAGCGGCTTGTTCTTGTCGGACAGCACGGCCAGCGGGCTGTCGTTGCCCATCGAGCCGATGCCTTCCTCGCCGTTCGCGGCCATCGGCGCGAGCAGGAACTTCACGTCTTCCTGGGTGAAGCCGAAGGCCTGCTGGCGGTCCAGCAGCGAAGCGGGGAACACCGGCGCGGCCGCTTCCGGCGCGGGGATCTCGTCGAGCTTGACCCGCACGTTCTCGATCCACTGGCGGTAGGGACGCGCGTTCGCGTACTGCGTCTTCAGTTCCTCGTCGTCGATGATGCGGCCCTGCTCCAGATCGATCAGGAACATCTTGCCGGGCTGCAGGCGCCACTTCTGGACCACCCGCGATTCCGGGATGGGGAGCACGCCGGATTCGGAGGCCAGCACGACGAGGTCGTCATCGGTGACCCAGTAGCGGGCCGGACGCAGGCCGTTGCGGTCCAGCGCGGCGCAGACCTGGCGACCGTCGGTGAAGACCATGGCGGCGGGGCCGTCCCACGGCTCCATCATCGCGGCGTGGTACTCGTAGAACGCGCGACGGCGTTCGTCCATCCACTCGTGCTGCTCCCAGGCCTCGGGAATCATCATCATCGCGGCGTGCGCGAGCGGGTAGCCCGACATCGTCAGCAGCTCGATGGCGTTGTCGAAGGTGGCCGTGTCGGACTGGTGTTCGAAGCTGATCGGGTACAGCTTCTTCAGGTCGTCACCCAGCACCGGCGACTTCATGACGCCTTCGCGGGCGCGCATCCAGTTGAAGTTGCCCTTGACGGTGTTGATCTCGCCGTTGTGGGCCACCATCCGGTACGGGTGGGCCAGCGGCCACTCGGGGAAGGTGTTGGTCGAGAAGCGCTGGTGCACCAGCGCGATCGCGGAAACGACGCGCGGATCGGCCAGGTCGCGGTAGTACTTGCCCACCTGGTCGGCCAGCAGCAGACCCTTGTAGATGACAGTGCGGCAGCTCATCGACGGCACGTAGTACTCGCGGCTGTGCGTCAGATGGAGCGCCTGGATCGCGCTGGAGGCCGTCTTGCGGATCACGTACAGCTTCCGCTCGAGCGCGTCGGGGACGATGATGTCCGGGCCGCGGCCGATGAAGATCTGGCGAATGATCGGTTCCTTCTCGCGCACGGTCGGCGACATCGGCATGTCGCGGTCCACCGGCACGTCCCGCCAGCCCAGCAGCACCTGGCCCTCGGCCTTGATCGCACGGGCGAGTTCCTGCTCGCAAGCGAGGCGCGAGGCGTGCTCCTTGGGCAGGAAGATCATGCCGACGCCGTATTCGCCCGGCGGGGGCAGCGTGACGCCCTGCCGGGCCATCTCGGCGCGATAGAACTCGTCGGGGATCTGGATCAGGATGCCGGCGCCGTCACCCATCAGCTTGTCCGCGCCGACCGCACCGCGATGGTCCAGGTTCTCCAGGATCTTCAGGCCCTGCTGGACGATGTGGTGGGCCTTCTGGCCCTTGATGTGGGCCACGAAGCCCAGGCCGCAGGCGTCCTTCTCGTTGGCGCCGTTGTACAGGCCATGGGCGGCCAGCTCGCGGATCTCGGTCGCGGACGGGCCGGCCGTCGGCAGCGTGGCGGAAACCGCGTCGGCGGTCGTGGCGGGGGACGACGATTGCGCTGCGCGCGGATCTTGAGCTGCCGACATCGGTGGCCTCCTGAACTCTCGAAAACGAAACCCGCGCAGGTTAAGGCGCGTGCCGGCATGGCACAAGCACAACTAAATGGGGTCAGTATCGAATTGCAGGATGCGTTGCGGGCGCGAGCCTATTAAATGGGGACAGATAGGAAATGATCATGTTGCCTCCCCCGGCTTCACCTTGCGAGGCCGACCGCGGGGGCGCGGACTCATCGGGCGCTCGCTCAATTCGCCCAGCATTTGCAGGAAGCGTGCCGATCCGAGCGGCCACCCTTTCAGCGCGGAGTCGATCAGCTTCTGGCGCTCGGTTTCGGTTTCGCCCTCCTCCAACCACCGACGCCAAGCCAGTTCGCGCTCGAATGGAGTGTTGCCCAGGGCCCAGAAGCCGGGCGGGTCGCTGATCAGAGGGTCGCGCCGGTGGCCGAGATGGTGCGCGGCGGAGGACCACGGGTAGTCGCCGGGATCGCCCAGCCCCGCGCGTCCCGGGTTCAGCTCAATGCTGCGCATGACCGCGAGCAGGTGGGTGTCCGCCTCCAGCGGCGCCGCGCGGAAACGGCCTTCCCACAAGGTGCCCACACGGCCGTGGCGGAGGTTGAAGGCGCTCACGTAACGCCGCCCGAGCGCCTGCATCATGCGGCTCAGACCGTCCGCCGTGGAAGGCGTGGCCAACAGGTGCAGGTGATTCGGCATCACGACGTAGGCGTGGATCGCCACCTTGTGCGTCGCGGCGCTGTCCTGCAGCGCCGCCAGCAAGGCCTTGCGATCTTCGTCGTCGACGACGATCGGCTGCAGGTTGTGACCGCGGTGGATCAGGTGATGCAGATGGCCGGCCAGCGCCAGCCGAGGGAGTCTTGCCATGGTGGGAACGGAAGTCTGTCCCCAATTATGGCGCCGGCTGTCGATCGAGCATTCGCAGCCGCCGGAGGCGGCATTCGCCGACATGATCAGGCCGCGATGAGGCGCTTGCCGGTGAGCCGCTCATGCTCCCTGAGCGCGAACCGGTCGGTCATGCCGGCGATGTAGTCGGCGCAGGCGCGCGCGTGGTCCTCGCCATCCGCGAAATCCGCCGGCAGCCGGCCGGGATCGGTGAGGTAGATCTGGAACAGCTCTCGCAGCACCTGCTCCGCGCGGTCGCGCTGCGCCTGGACCGCCGGATGGCGATAGAGGTTCTTGAAGAGGAAGCGCTTGAGCTCGGTGCTGGCCTGACGCATGTCGGGGCTGAAGCGCACCAGCGGGCCCTTGGTGCGGGCGTCCTCGGCGTCGGCCGGCGCGGCGGCCTCGATGGCGCTGCGCGTGGCGTCGATGACGTCGTAGACCTGCTGGGACAGCATCCGGCGGATGGTCTCGGCGAGCAGTCGCTTGCCGGTCAGGTCCGGATAAGCCGACAGCGTCTCCCGCAGATAGCGATGTACCAGCGCCACCTCTTCGAGCTGCTCCAGGGTCACCAGCCCCGAGCGCACGCCGTCGTCGACATCGTGCGCGTTGTAGGCGACCTCGTCGGCCAGATTGCAGAGTTGCGCCTCCAGGCTCGGCTGGCCGCCATGGAGGAAGCGCGCGGCGACGCCGCCGGGTTCACGCTGCTCGATCCGTTCCGCGTCGCGGCGGCTGCAATGCTTGAGGATGCCCTCGCGGCTCTCGAAGCTGAGGTTCAGCCCGTCGAAAGCGGGATACCGCTGCTCCAGCTTGTCGACCACGCGCAGCGACTGCAGGTTGTGCTCGAAGCCGCCATGCGCCTTCATGCAGTCGTTCAGCACATCCTGGCCCGCGTGACCGAAGGGCGTGTGGCCCAGGTCGTGCGCCAGGGCGACGGTCTCGATGAGGTCCTCGTCCAGGCCCAGGCTGCGCCCGATCGAACGCCCCAGCTGCGCCACCTCCAGCGAATGGGTCAGCCGGGTGCGGAACAGGTCGCCTTCATGGTTGAGGAAGACCTGCGTCTTGTAGACCAGCCGACGGAAGGCGGTGCTGTGGACGATGCGGTCGCGATCACGCTGGAATTCGCTGCGGGTCGGCGCCGGCGCCTCGGGATGACGGCGACCGCGGCTGCGCGCGGGATCGGAGGCATAGGGCGCGCGCAGCATCGTCATCGTGGGTTCGGGCTTCTCAGCGTTGTCCGGGCTCGGTGTGGGCCTCGATCACCCCGGCCACCAGCGCATCGGGGGCGCCCCGCAGGCCGGCCTTGCCCAGGGACTCGATGACGACGAAACGGATCTCGCCGCCCTCGTTCTTCTTGTCGACGCGCATCAGCTCGAGCCAGCGCTCGATCGGCATCCGCGGCGCCTTCACCGGCAGCCGGGCGCGCTCGATCAGGCGCGTCATCCGTTCGACGAATGCTGGCGGCATCAAGCCCAGTCGCGCCGACAACTCGGACGCCAGCACCATGCCGCAGCCCACCCCTTCGCCGTGGAGCCACTCGCCGTAGCCGAGGCCGGTCTCGATCGCATGGCCGAAGGTGTGGCCGAAGTTCAGGATCGCGCGCAGCCCGCTCTCGCGCTCATCCTGGCCGACGACCCAGGCCTTGATCTCGCAGCTGCGCCTGACCGCGTGAGCCAGCGCTGACTTGTCGCGTGCGAGCAGGTCGTCGAGGTGGCGCTCGATCCAGTCGAGGAAGGTCGCATCGGCGATCGGTCCGTACTTGATGATCTCCGCCAACCCGGCGGACAACTCGCGATCGGGCAGCGTATCCAGCGTGTCGAGATCGGCCACGACACGCACCGGCTGGTAGAACGCACCGACCATGTTCTTGCCGCGCGGGTGGTTGATCGCGGTCTTGCCGCCCACCGACGAATCGACCTGCGCCAGCAAGGTGGTCGGCACCTGCACGAAGGGCACACCGCGCATGTAGATGGCGGCTGCGAAGCCGGTCAGGTCGCCGATCACGCCGCCGCCCAGTGCGTACAGCACCGTCTTGCGATCGGCCGCACCGGCGAGCAGGTGATCGATGACCCGGTCCAGCGAGGCCCAGTTCTTGTGCTGCTCCCCGTCCGGCAGGATGACCGACTCGACCTGCTTGTAATGCGGCGCCAGCTGGCGCTTCAGGCGTTCGAGGTAGAGCGGCGCGACGGTGTCATTGGTGACGATCAGCGCCACGGCCGCGCGCGGCAGGCCGGACCAGGTCGACGCGTCGTCGAAGAGTCCGGGGCCGATCTGGATGTCGTAGCGGCGATCGCCGAGATCGATGGCGACCGTGGTCGCGCCGGCGGCCGACGCCGCGGAAGACGTGGAATCAGGAAGCGGAGCGGTCATTCCCGGAAGTGTACGGGGCCTCGCTTGCCCCCACGGTCGCCGCCACCCGGGCCGGATCGATCAGACCCGCGAGTTCCAGCTGCATCAGGATCATGTTGGCCAGCCCATGCACCGAGGGGCGGCTCGACTCGAGCACGAAGTGCGCGCAGCGGCGGTAGAGGGGATCGCGCTGGCCATAGAGGTCGCGCAGCTTCGCCAGCGGATTGGCCACTTGCAGCAGCGGCCGCTGGGTGTCGTGCTTCAGCCGCCGGAAGAGTTCTTCAGGCGACGAGCGAAGGTACACGACTGTCGAATTCGCCTTGAGCCGTTCGCGATTGATCTCGCGCAGCACCGCGCCGCCGCCGGTGGCCAGGATCATTTCGCGGTCCGTTCCCGCGCCCTCGAGCAAGCGCGCGATCACACGCGATTCGAGGTCCCGAAACGACGCTTCGCCCTGACGGGCGAAGTAGTCCTTGATCGACTCGCCGCCGAGATCCTTTTCGATCTCGGCGTCGGAATCGACGAAAGGCATGTCGAGCTGTCTGGCCAGCAGTCGGCCGACGGTGGATTTGCCACCGCCGGGCATGCCGACCAGGCTCAACGTCAGTCGCACGCCGCGGGAGTCCCAGGAACGGCGGCCTTGGCCACGTTCTGCGCAAACGTCACCCCAGAACCGCTGGGCGAGGTGACCGTGATGTACACAGTGCCGGAGGCAGTGGTGTCCGCGAACTTGACATCGATCGATGCGCCCGTGGGATACGACGTGCTCGGCGTGGTGGCACCGGCCTGGACCGTGACCGTCAGACCATCGCTGCCGGTCGCCGTGACCTTGGTTCCTGCCGGCATCGGATTGAAGGCCACCGGATTGTTGTCGCTGACAAAGAAGAACAGCGACAGGCTCGACGCGCCGCCCGAATAGACGACGCCCGTACCCACCGGAGCCACCTGACGGAGGTTGGGACGAGCCGCTTCGTCCTGGGAATAGCCCAGCCAGGTCGAACGCTGCACGACGTTATTCGCGTCGCGGTAGTAGCCGTACAGACCACTGCCCTTGGGCTCCTCTCCAAAGGCGCCGAAGTCGATCAGTTCACGCTTGTCCGGGCAGGTACCGCGCAGGTTGTCCGGCGCCTTCAGACCCCAGACGATGCCAGCCGTCGAGGACGAGAAGACCGTCTCCACCGCACGACGGACATAAGCCTTGCCCTGGCCCGCATCGCAGGTGTTCGGCACATACGGCGTGTAGGCGGAGAACTTGAACAGCGAGGTGGCCGGTTGCGTCAGCACGTTGTTCGGATCATTCGAGCAGACGTTGGTTCCGGTGCTGTCGTTCTGCTTGATGAACTGATCGGTGTTGCTGTAGTGGTTGTTGTACAGGCGGTCCAGGAACACCGAACCGAGATTCTGGAACTGCTCGCCGGCGTCGTAGACGTTGTTGCCGTTCTGGTCGATGAAGGACTCTTCACCCAGCGCGTAGGCCAGCACTGTGACCCGTCCGTCAGCCGGACGCGGTTCAGATGAGACAAAGTTCGACGTGGCGCGAGAGATGCCGCTGGCGTCCTTGGCGGTGAACACCGTGTTCACCACCTGGCCGGCTTCCGACACGAAGTTGATCGCCGTGCCGTCCGGCACCGGGTTGCCCAGGCGGTCGGACGCGATGATCGAATAGGTGTTTGCCGTGCCGTCACGGCTGCCGCCTTCGATGTTGATCGTCCCCTGAGCCAGCGAGAAGTTCAGTTGCGAAGGCAGACCGACCGCGATGGACAGGGCGCTGGACACGGTGGAGATCGACGTGCCCTTGAGGGTCGCGGACACCCGGACCGGCGTCGGCACCGTGCCGGAATTGACCCGGACCACCACGTCGCCGTTGTTGTCGGTGTTCTTGGTGATCGTCGTCTGCGTTGCACCATCCAGCGTCAGACCACCGGACCAGATGTTGGCGGTCAGGTCGATCGGCTGGTTCGGCACGCCGTTGCCGCTCGCGTCCACCAGTCGGAAGGTCACGTTCGCGAACTCGGTGTAGCCCGACCCCTTCAGGTAGATCGTCTGGGTCGCGTTGCTGGTGGACTGGATGCTCTGGGCCGAGGGCTTGCCCAGATTCAGCGACAAGGACTGCGTGGCAGCACTGCCGGCGATGGTCGCTTGATAGGTGTCAGTGTTCTGGAAACTGCCGCAGCTGTTGTCGCGGAAGCGGAAGGTCGCCACGCCGGTGCTCGTCGTCACGTTGCTGGCAGGCGTCAAGGTGCCGCGACCGGCGATGACGCAGGCCGATGTCAGCGCCACATTCACCGGCGTGCCGATGGCGGAGGAGGACAGCGCCACGGTCAGCGTGGTTTCCCCATTGGGCGGGAGCGCAGGCAAGGCCAAGTCCGACGTCAGCGAGGTGATCGTGACGTTGGTCGCCGCCAGCTGGAAGCCGGCGCTCGCCGTCACACTGGCCGCGTTGACGCTTGCCGTCGCGGTAATCGTGTCGGCACCGGTGCTGGTGGCGCTGGCCGGAGACAGGGTCACCGTCGCGTCGCCGCTGTCATTGGTCAGTGCCGAGGCCGGCTCGAACTTGCCCAGATTGCCGGTGGTGGCGAACGTCACGACCGTACCCGGGATCGGAGCGCCAGTGGCGGTCCGCAGCGAAGCGGTCACCGTGGCCGGCGCGTTCGCGGTCACCGTCGACGAGGACAAAGCCAAGGTCATCGTCGGCGTGGTGACCGGCGTGGTGCCACCGCCGCCCGTGCCGCCACCGCCCACCACCGGGGTGCCGGCATCACCGCCGCCACCACCGCCGCCGCAAGCGGCCAGCACGGCCACCATCGTGGCCGTCAGCATCAGGCGGGCGGCGCCGCGCGTCATCCCGTTGCCGGCGCCGGCCACTCGTTCGATTCGCTTCATGTCTTGCTACTCCTGCGTCCGCAGCATTTGTTCTGGCCGCGGCATCCTCTCTGATATGCGCTCGCGCCGCCGGCCCTTTCCGGCTCTTGTGGCGGCATTTCTCACGCGAACGCCCTTTGGTTCATGACGGCCGTTGCAGCGAAGCGGCGCCCGAGGCGCCGCCGCGATCAGCGCGTGGCCGTGACGCGATCGCTCACCACCTTCGGCGTGATGAAGATCAGCAGTTCCGTCTTCGCCGAGCTGCGCGACTTGTTCTTGAACAGGTTGCCCAGCAGCGGGATATCGCCCAGGTACGGGACCTTGTTCTCGGTCTCGAGGTCTTCCTGCGTGTAGATGCCGCCGATCACCACCGTGCCGCCGTTCTCGACCAGCACCAGCGTCTGCACATGCTTGTTGTTGATCGCGTAGCCTTGGGGGGTCAGCGTGCCGCGGCTGTCCTTGTTCACGTCCACCGTCAGGATGACGTTCCCTTCCGGCGTGATCTGCGGCGTGACTTCCAGCTTCAGCACGGCCTTCTTGAAGGTGATCGAAGTCGCGCCACTGGACGTTGACTGCTGGTACGGGATCTCCTCGCCCTGCTCGATCAGCGCCTTGGTCTGGTCCGCAGTCACAACGCGCGGGCTCGACACCACCTTGCCGCGGCCATCAGCCTCCAGCGCGGAGATTTCCAGGTTCAGGAACCGGTTCGCCGTGGCGCTGAACAGCGACAGCGCGAAGTTGGCCGCCGTCGCACCACCGAAGGCGTCACCCGAGACATTCGCCGGCAGGTTGACGAACTGCGAGTCGTTGTAGTTGTAGCTCGTCTGCTGGTTGGTCTGCGATCCGACCGCGGAGTAATTGCCGCCAATCGTCACGTAGTTGCTGCCACCGACGTTGTAGCCCGGGATGCCGCCCTGGCGGCCCCGCAGGTCCGAGGCGCCCAGCTTCACACCCAGCGCGCGGCCGAACTTGTCGTCGGCCTCGACGATGCGGGCCTCGATCAGCACCTGACGCACCGGCACGTCGATCTTGGCGATCAGCGCCTGGATCTCTTCCAGCTTGGACGGGATGTCGCTGACGAACAGCTGGTTCGTGCGGGTCTCCCAGATCACGCTGCCGCGCGGCGACAGGATGCGCGACGTGTTCGTGCTGCTACCGCCCTGGTTGTTCTGCCCGGTCAGGCCCTTGGCCACTTCCTCGGCCTTGGTGTAGTTCATCTGGAAGGACTGCGTACGCAGCGGTTCCAGCTGGGCCACGGCCTGCTTGGCCTCGAGCTCGGCCTTCTCCTTGTTGGCCAGCTCTTCCTTCGGGGCGATCCACAGCACGTTGCCTGACTTGCGCAGTCCCAGGCCCTTGGCCTGCAGGATGATGTCCAGCGCCTGGTCCCAAGGCACGTCCTTGAGTCGCAGGGTCACGTTGCCGGTGACGGTGTCGCTGGTCACCACGTTGAAGTTGGTGAAGTCGGCGATGACCTGCAGCAGCGCGCGCACATCGATGTTCTGGAAGTTCAGGCTCAGCTTGTCGCCGCTGTAGCCCGGACCTTGCGTCAGCTTGTTCGGGTCGACCTTCTGCGGCCGCACTTCCAGCACGAACTGGTTGTCGCTCTGGTAGGCGCTGTGCTCCCACACGCCCTTGGGCGTGACGACCAGTCGCACGCGGTCACCCTGCTGGGTTGCCGTCACCGTCTGCACCGGCGTGCCGAAGTCGGTCACATCCAGCTTGCGGCGCAGGCGTTCCGGCAGCGCGCTGCGCAGGAACTCGACCACCAGGTTCTGGCCTTGCTGCTGGATGTCCACGCCGACCTGGCTGCTCGGCAGGTTCACGACGACGCGGCCCGCGCCATCATTGCCGCGACGGAAGTCGATGTCCTGCAGGGCCTGCGTGGTCGAGTTCTGGCTCGGCGCGAAATGCACCGGCTCGGTGGTCGCCGTGGCGGGGCCCGCGGCGGCGGCCGTCGCGGCCGACGGCGCTGCGTCCAGGAAGATCAGCAGCGAGTTGTCCTGCAGCTGCGCGCGGTAGGTGCTCGCCTGACGCAGGTTCAGCACGACGCGGCTGCGATCGCCGGCTTGCGCCACATTGGCGGAACGCATGTTGCCGGAGTTGATCTCGACCGCATTGCGGCCCATGCCGTTGGAAACGCCCGGCAGGTCCAGCGCGATGCGCGGCGGCGCTTGCACGGCGAAGCCGCGCGGCAGTTCGGTCAGGGGTTTCGCGAGCTCGATGCGCACGATGTCGGCGCCGCCCTGCTGGGTCGAACTGATCGACCGGATCATGTTCTGGGCCCAGGCCTGCACCGGCATCAGCACCGCCAGGCTCATCGCGCAGGCCAATGCTTGCCAGCGCTTGGCGCGCCCGGCTCGTTCCCTCGTCTGGACGCTCATCGAAGCGTTCTCCACAACAGTGTTCTTCATCGTCCCTGCTCCTGAAGCTGGAGAGTACTGGTGCGTTCAATCCATTCGCCCGCAGCGTCCTGGACGACTTCTCGCAACGTGATTTCGGTCTCGCTGATCTTGGTGATGCGGCCGAAGTTCTGGCCCAGGTAGTCACCGACCCGGGCTTGATACAGCAGGTTGTCGACCCGCAGCAGCGCGTAGGGACGACCCTCGCGCGAGACGCTGCCGACCATGGCCATGCTGTCCAGCGGGAAGGCTTCCAGCGGCTCGCGACGGCGCTTCATCTCGGCCGCCAGCAGCGAGCTGGGCTGCGCCGCCTCGCGCCGCAGCGCGACCGTCAGCTTCTGGGTGCTGAAGGGGTCGACCACCGCGAGCGCCTCATAGCGCTGTGGCTGGAAGGTCTTGGGCGGCGTCAGCGGCTTGACGGTCGGGCGCGTCTGCTGGCGCTGCTCGTCCATCCACTGCTGCAGTTCGTCGGTTCCAGCGGAGCAGCCCGCCAGGGCGGCACCGACCAGGACGAGACCCAGCAGGCCTCGCGTGCGGTCGGAAGAGCGAACGAGGCGCATCATTTCTTCTTCTCCGCGGCCGCCGCAGCCTTCTTCTGCTCCGCGACCTCGTTGGGGTCGAGGTAGCGATAGGTCCGCGCGGTGGCTTCCATCGTCAGGGTCGCGTTGGTGTCGGTGCGCGGCGGCGCGTTCTGTCCGCCGGTCGCTCCGGGCGCGAGGATCGACATGTCGTGCAGCGTCACGATCCGGGACAGGTTGGACACGTCCGCGGTGAACGAACCGATGTCGTGATAGCGACCCGTCACCTTGATCGCGATCGGCTGCTCGGCGTAGTAGTCGCGCATGACGATGCCGCCCGGGCGGAACAGCTCGAACTGGAGCCCGCGGCCCAGGCCCGCCTGGTTGATGTCCGACAGCAGCGCATCCATCTCGGCCTTGCCGGGCAGCTGCTTCTCGAGCTGCAGGACGTACTCCTCGACCTGGCTCTTCTGCTTGCGCAGCTCCGGCAGGTTCACGGCCTGCGTCAGCTTGCTGTTGAAGTCTTCCTTGAGCTGCGGTTCCTTCTCGCGCTCGGCGTCGAGCGCCGACTGCTCATCCGACAGCACCGCGAACCAGCCCAGCACGACGGTGAGCAGCGCCACCACGATGAACGACACGTAACGCGGCGCCGGCGGCCACTGGCCGGGCTCCTGCATGTTCAGGTTCTGGAACTGGCTGGAGAAGTCCGCGAACCAGGCGTTGAGGTCCAGGTTTTTCAACGTTGCCATGGGGTCCTCACGACTTCTTCGGCGCAGTGCCGGCGCCGCTGGCCGCGCCCGCGGCGGCTTCGGGATTCGCGCTCTTGATGCCGACCTTGATCGAGAAATCGTAGAGGCGGCGGGGATCGCGCGGGTTCACCGGCGCGGCCTTGATCTCGACGAGATCCGGAGCTTCGACCCATTCAGCACGGCTGAGATTGCGCAGCATCTCGGACACGCGCTCATTGGACGCCGCCACGCCGGCGATCACGACGACCTTGTTGGTCTGACGCACCGACTGCAGGAACACCCCTTCCGGCGTGAACTGGGCCAGCTCGTTGAGCAGGTGGACCGGCGTGTTGCGATCGCTTTGCAGGTTTTCCACCGCGCGCTGGCGGGCACGCAGTGCCTCGATCTCGGCGCGCAGCGTCGCGATGTCCTTGATCTGCGTGTCGAGCTTGGTGATCTCGGCCTTCAGATAGTCATTGCGCTCCGCCTGGGCGGCGGTCAGTTGCTGCAGCAGCAGGTAGATGAACGCGGCGATCAGCAGACCGACGACGAAGGACATTCCCAGCCCGACGAAGAACGCGGCCTTGCGGCGCTTGCGCTTCTCCTCGCGGTGCGGGAGCAGGTTGATCAGAATCACTGAAAGAACCTCCGCATGGCGAGGCCGCAGGCCGTCAGGTACGCAGGGGCTTCACGGCGCAGCTTGGACTCGCGCACCGCGGACCCGAGCACCATGTTCTCGAACGGGTTCACCACCATGCAGGCAAAGCCGGTCAGTTCGGTCACCCGTTCCTTCAGGCCCGGCAGCGTGGCGGTGCCGCCGGCCAGCATCACGTAGTGGACCTTGTGGTGCGGGGTGCTGGTGAAGAAGTACTGCAGCGCCCGGCCGATCTCCTGGGACAGGGAATCGACGAACGGCGTCAGCACCTGGGGCTCATAGTCATCAGGCATTTCGCCGCTGAGCTTCTTCTGCTCGGCCTCCTCGAACGAGAAGCCGTACTGGCGCGAGATCAGCTGCGTCAGCTGCGAACCGCCGAAGGCTTGGTCACGGTCGTAGAGCATTTCGTCGTCGCGCAGCACCTTCAGCGAGGTGGTGTCGGCGCCGATCTCGAACAGCGCGACGAGCGCGTCCTTGCCCTCGTTGGGCAGCGTCTCGACCAGCCGACCCACCGCCATGCGGGAAGCATGCGACTCGATGTCCAGCACGACGGGCTTGAGGCCGGCGGCCTCCGCGAGCGCCTGCCGATCCTGCACGCGGTCCTTGCGGGACGCGGCGATCAGCACCTCGACGTCGCCCACCGACGTGGGGCTGGGGCCGATGACGCAGAAGTCCAGCGACACCTCGTCCAGCGAGAACGGGATGTACTGGTTGGCTTCGGCCTCGACCTGCAGCTCGAGTTCTTCCTCGCGGAGCCCCGCGGGAAGCATGATCTTCTTGGTGATCACCGAGCTCTGCGGCATCGCCAGCGCGGCCTGCCGCGTGCGGCTGCCGCTCCGGGTGACCACCCGCCGGACCGCGTCCGCGACCTCGTCGAATTTCTCGATCTGGCCGTCGGTAATCCAGCCCTTTTCAAATGGCTCGGTCGCGAAACGTTCCAAAACGTATTCGCCGCTCGAGTTTTGACTCAATTCCACAAGCTTGACACTGGACGATGAGATGTCCAGGCCAATCATGGGTGGATGCGCACGTCCGCGCAGTAGATCCAACAGCCCCATGATGCGTTCCCCCAACGCGCCGCTCATGCGCCGGTTTGTTAATAAGTTACTTGAATGCTATCAGCAAAGCCTTTGTCAGCCCAAGGCAAAGCGGTCACAGCAAGTAACGCAGCGTTGCGTAACATACACGCCACCGAGGGGTGGTAAAGCGTCGAAAAATGCGCTTTCGACACCCCATTCCGTACGGTTTCGCGGCAGATTTCCGCTTTGCCCAATTCCCCTTTCGACCACCTTGTGAGGGATGTCTCGCGGGGAGGAAAAGGCAGCCGCGCAGTGTCCGCGAAAGTCCCGACAACTCCTGTAACAGTCAAGGGTGGTGGTCCGGGACGCGTCGGGCCGGCTCCGAGGCCGTTCCTATAATCGCCGCTCGCGGCCCGCATCGTCACCCGTAGAGGCCCTGATAGGGCGCGGCCAGGCACGCAAGATTGCACACTCCGGCCCATGCCCTCGAAGCATTCCTCCGACAACGAACCCTCCTTCGACGCCCCCTCCGATGCCGGCAAGGGCGCCGCTTCCAAGCCAGACAAGGGCGGCTCCCCCCGCAAGAAGGCCAAGGGGGGAGACAAAGCCCGGCGTCCCTGGTTCGTTCGAGCACTGGGATGGCTGGTCGGGCTGATCCTGGCCGGCGCGGGCGCGGTGGTGTTGCTGGTGGGCATGGCCCTGGCGATTGCCTATCCGCAGCTGCCCGACATCAGCGGGCTGACGGATTACCGCCCCAAGCTGCCGCTGCGCGTGCTCTCCAGCGAGGGTCAGTTGCTGGCCGAGTACGGCGAGGAGCGCCGCAGCTACTCCGACATCCGCGAGATTCCCAAGGTGATGCAGGACGCGATCCTGGCCATCGAGGACGCGCGCTTCTACCAGCACGGTGGCGTGGACTACCTGGGCGTGATTCGCGCCGGCCTGGCCAACGTCAGCGAGTCCAAGAGCCAGGGGGCGTCCACCATCACGATGCAGGTGGCCCGGAACTTCTATCTCTCCACCGAGAAGACCTTCACCCGCAAGATCTACGAGATCCTGCTGGCGCTGAAGATCGAGAGCGCGCTGCCCAAGGAGAAGATCCTCGAGATCTACATGAACCAGATCTTCCTGGGACACCGGGCCTACGGGTTCGCGGCGGCCAGCGAGGTCTATTTCGGCAAGCCGCTCAAGGATCTGTCGATCGCCGAGGCCGCGATGCTGGCCGGGTTGCCGAAAGCACCATCTGCTTACAACCCGATCAACAATCCGCGCCGGGCAGTGTTGCGCCAGCAATACATCATCGATCGGATGCTGGAAATGGGCTTCATCACGCCCGAGCAGCACGCGCAGGCGAAGGCTGAAAAGCTGCGCATCCGCCCGCCGCAGGAAGCGGCCAGCCACGCCGAGTACGTGGCGGAGCTGGCCCGCCAGCTGATCTTCAGCCAATACGGCGACGAGGCCTACACCCGCGGCCTGAACGTCTACCTGACGCTGCATGCCGACGAGCAGGAGCGCGCCTACCGGGCGCTGCGCCGCGGGATCATGGATTACGAGCGGCGGCAGGTGTATCGCGGTCCCGAGGCTTACGTGGACCTGCCGGCCGACCCCAAGGAGTTGGACACCCGGATTGCCGAGGCGCTTTCCGACCACCCCGCCAATGACGAGTTGCTAGCGGCCGTGGTGCTGGAAGCCAGCCCCAAGCAAGTCGTGGCGGCGCTGCAGAGCGGTGAGTCGGTGACGATCACCGGCGATGGCCTCAAGCCAGCGACCTCCGGCCTGTCCGAGAAAGGCAATCCCAAGACGCGCATCCGACGCGGCGCAGTGATCCGTGTGATCAAGCTGGTCAAGAACAACAAGGACGAGTGGACGATCACCCAGTTGCCGGAAGTCGAGGGCGCGATGGTGGCGCTCAGTCCGAAGGACGGCAGCGTGCGCGCGCTGGTCGGTGGCTTCGACTACAACAAGAACAAGTTCAACCACGTCACGCAGGCGTGGCGACAACCCGGCTCGAGCTTCAAGCCGTTCATCTATTCGGCGGCGCTGGAAAAGGGCTTCAACGGCGCCACCATCGTCAATGACGGTCCGCTCTTCTTCGACGCCACGACGACGGGCAGCCAGCCTTGGGAGCCGAAGAACTACGACGGCCAGTTCGATGGCCCGATGCCGCTGCGGCGAGCGTTGGCCAAGTCCAAGAACATGGTGTCCATCCGAGTGCTGCAGTCGGTGGGCGTCAAGTACGCGCAGGACTGGATCACGCGCTTCGGTTTCGATGCGGACAAGCACCCCGCCTACCTCACGATGGCACTGGGCGCCGGCTCGGTGACGCCGATGCAGATGGCGCAGGCGTATTCGGTGTTCGCCAACGGCGGCTACCGGATCGCGCCGCAGCTGGTGCAGCGCATCACCGACCACGCCGGGCGCGTGCTGTATCAGCAGCAAGCGAAGCCCTTCGAGGATTCGCAGCGCGCGATCGAGCCGCGCAACGCCTTCCTGATGGACAGCCTGCTGCAGGAGGTGGCGCGCAGCGGCACGGCGGCGCGCACGCAGGCCACGCTCAAGCGGCCCGACATCTACGGCAAGACCGGCACCACCAACGATTCGATGGACGCGTGGTTCGCGGGCTTCCAGCCGGACCTCGTCTCGGTCGTCTGGATCGGCTACGACCAGCCTCGCAAGCTGGGCGACCGCGAGACCGGCGGCGGACTCGCGCTCCCGGTGTGGATCGAGTTCATGCAGTACGCGTTGCGCAACACCCCGGTGCAGGAGATCCAGCCACCCGAAGGGGTGGTCAACGTCAACGGCGAGTGGTTCTACGACGAGTTCACCAACAACAACGGGGTGAAGGCACTTGGCAACGAGGAGCACGTGCCGACGTCCGGCACCGAGGAAGAGAAGAAGAGCATCCTCGACCTCTTCAAGCGCTGAGCGGCCTGGCCGCCCCCCCCCAAGTGCGAAGGCGCCCCGCGGGGCGCCTTTTTCATGTCGGGCTCATGCGGGCTGTGCTCATGCTGCCGGGCCTTGCGGCGCCGGCATCCCGAGGTGGGCAGTCAGACGCCGATGAACTTCAGCGCCTTGGCGCCGTGGTGGGAGGCTTCCTCGGACAGCCGGGCGAAGAATTCCTGGCCGTCCTTGGTATCGCGCCAGTGGCCGTCGACGAATTTGAAGTGGTAGCCGCCGCGACGCGACGCGAGCCAGAGCTCGTGCAGCGGTGGCTGCGTGTTCACGACGATCTTGCTGCGATCCGGGAACTGCAGTTCCAGAAGCCCGCCGGTCCGATGCTGGTCGACGTCGATGACGTCGTCGTCGAGCCAGGCGTCGATGGTGGATTCGATGCTGGCCAGTACGGCGTCGGTGCGTGCGTCGTATTCGGCGTCGGTCAGCGGGGTGGCGGTCATGTGCAGCGGGAAGCGGACTCGCTAGACTGCGAGCCCATGAAGAACGTGAAGACGCGAAGTGTAGGCGCAGCCTGCCGGCCCGCTCGTCGTGGCGCCCCCAAGGCCCTGACGACCTTGATGTTGTGCGCCGCCCTGGCCCTCACGGCCTGCGGCCAGAAACGCCCGCTGCAACTCCCCCAGCACGCCAAGCATCCGCCCGCGGCGGCCGCCGCTCCCGCGCAGCCTGCCGCCTCCGCCGCCAGCGCCCCGAACTGACGCCATTTCACCCCGCCCCGCCCACACCCTCTCGAAGTCCTCGCCGTCCGCACCGAAGTCCTCGTTCTCACTTCGTGGGCAGGGCCGGGGCCGGCGACGAAGTCGTGCCGTCCAGACTGACTGGGCGCGTTCTGTCTGACCAAAGCGAGCCGCAGGCGAGCGGCGGGAGTTGAGCGCCTGAGGCACGACGGGAGTCGCCGGCCCCGGCCCTGCCCACGCCGCTCACCAGCCGAAGTAGGCCCCGGTCATCAGATCCTCCCCTCCTCCACCGCATGGCAAGCGACCCGAACGCCGTTGAGTGCCAGCAGCTTCGGCCGCTCCGCACTGCAGCGCGAATTCGCATGCGGGCACCGCGGATGGAAGCTGCACCCGCTGGGGGGATTGAGCGGATTCGGCACTTCTCCCTGAACGGGTGTCCGCGCCCGTCCTGACATGTGGATGTCGGGAATCGCGTCCAGCAGCATGCGCGTATACGGATGGCGCGGCGTGGCGAACAGTGCGCGCTTGTCTGCCTGTTCCACCAGCCGGCCGAGGTACATCACGCCGACCTGGTCCGCGACATGCCGCACCACGGCGAGGTTGTGGGAGATGAAGAGGTAGGTCAGTCCCTGCTTGCGCTGCAGGTCTTTCATGATGTTGAGGACTTGGGCCTGGACTGAGACGTCGAGCGCGGAGGTGGGCTCGTCGCAGACGAGGAACTCTGGTTCCGTGGCCAGTGCCCGGGCGATCGAGATGCGTTGCCGCTGCCCGCCGGAGAACTGATGCGGGAACTTTTCCGCGTCGGCTGGCGAGAGACCCACGGACTGCAGCAACTCGCCGACGCGGCGCTTGAGTCCATCGGCATCGCGCACCAGGCCGTGCTCGCGCAGCGGCTCCGCGACGATGTCCTGTACTTTCCAGCGCGGGTTCAGGCTCGCATAGGGGTCCTGGAAGATCATCTGCATCCGGCGTCGCAAGGCCAGTGCCTTCGGGCCTTTCAGCGTGGTCGCGATGTCCTCGCCGTCGAAGCGCACTTCGCCCTGCGTCGGGGTGTACAGGCCGACCAGCAGGCGGGCGACGGTGCTCTTGCCGCATCCGGACTCGCCGACCAGTGCGAGCGTGCGGCCCTTTTCGATCGTGAAGCTGACGCCGTCCACCGCATGCACGAACTGCCGCGGCTTGCGCTCGACCACGCGGTTCAGCCACGGGGCCGACACGTCGAAGGTCTTGGCCAGTTCGCGCACCTCGACAAGCGCGGTACCGGTCGTCGTCGCCTTGGCGCCCATCGGGTGGGACGTCTCCGTCATCACGGTCATGCAACACCTCCCTGCACGGTGGCCAGGTCAGTCGCGTGCAGCCAGCAGGCCGCGTCGGTCGCGGCGGCCTTCATCAGTTCAGGGCGCTGCTGATGGCAGCGATCGAAGGCCTTCGGGCAGCGGGGATGGAAGGCGCAGCCGGTCGGAATCGCATTGAGGCGAGGCATCGCGCCGTCGATCTGCACCAGCCGCTCGCGGTCCTCGTCCATCGCCGGGATCGAGCCCATCAGGCCCGAGGTGTAGGGGTGACCAGGGCGATGGATCACCTCCTGCACCGGACCGATCTCGGCCACGCGCCCGGCGTACATCACCGCCACGCGATCGCAGGTCTCGGCGATGACACCCATGTCGTGGGTGACCAGCATCACGGCCGCGCCCTGCTCGCGGCATACCCGCTTGAGCAGGGCGATGATCTGCGCCTGGATGGAGACGTCCAGCGCGGTCGTCGGCTCGTCCGCCACGATCAGCTTCGGATCCGCCGCCAACGCCAGGGCGATCACTACGCGCTGCCGCATACCGCCGGAGAACTGGTGCGGGTACTGGTCCACCCGAGCCTCGGGCGCCGGAATGCCGGTCGCGGCCAGCAACTCGATCGCGCGGGCGCGTGCCTGTTTGGCCGTCAGCCCCAGGTGGGTCGTGATGGTCTCCACCAACTGGCGACCCACGGTGTACAGCGGGTTCAGCGAAGTGAGCGGGTCCTGGAAGATCGCGCCGATCTGTCGCCCGCGGATGCGCCGCATCTGGTCGGCGGGCAGGTTGTCGATGCGCTTGCCCTCGAGGAGGATCTCGCCGCCGGCGATGCGCCCGGGCGGTTCGAGCAAACCGATGATCGCGGAGCCGGTCAGCGACTTCCCGGCGCCGGACTCGCCGACGACGCCGAGCACCTCGCCCGGCGCGATGTCGAAGGACACGTCGTCCAGCGCCAGCAGCGTGCCGCGCCGGGTCGGAAATTCCACGCGCAGGTGGCGGACTTGCAGGAGAGCTGCGGTCATGGGGCCGTCCATCGAAGCATCAGCGCAGGCGGGGATTGAGCGCGTCGCGCAGCCAATCGCCGAGCAGGTTCACCGACAGCGCGATCAACACCAGCATCGCGCTCGGCCAGATGGTGATCCACCATTCGCCGGAGAACAGGAAGTCGTTGCCGATGCGGATCAACGTGCCCAGCGACGGACTGGTCGGCGGCACGCCGACGCCGAGGAAGGACAGCGTCGCCTCGGTCAGGATCGCGGACGCCACCTGCAGCGTCGCCAGCACCAGCACCGGCCCGGTGACGTTGGGTAGCACATGGCGCCACATGATCGCCAGCGGCTTGACGCCGATCACGCGCGCAGCCTGGACGTATTCCTTGTTGCGCTCGACCAGCGTCGAGCCCCGCACCGTGCGCGCGTACTGCACCCAGCCGGTCAGCGCGATCGCCAGGATCAGCACGGCGAAGGCCAGCGTGTCGTGCGCGTCTTTGAAGACCACGCGGCCGATGCCGTCGATCAGCAGCGCGATCAGGATGGACGGGAAGGACAGCATCACGTCGCAGATGCGCATGATGAAGGCATCGACCTTGCCGCCGACGAAGCCGGCCAGCAGTCCCAGCCCGACGCCGATGATCATCGACAGGATCACCGACGCCACGCCCACCAGCAGCGAGATGCGGGCGCCGTACATGATCGCGGAGAGCAGGTCGCGGCCCTGGTCGTCGGTGCCCAGCAGGTACTTGCTGGAACCGCCCTCGATCCAGGCCGGCGGCAGGCGCGAGTCCATCAGCTCCAGCGCGGAGAGATCGAAGGGATCGTGCGGCGCGATCCAGGTCGCGAAGAGCGCGCAGACCACGCAGCACAGGGCCACGAAGGCGGCGACCATCGCCGTCGGCGAGTGGGTGAAGGAGTGCCAGACGTCGCCGTCCAAGAAGCGGCTGAGCGCGTTGGGCGGCCGGGCAGCCGGCGCGCCGGAGGCCGGCGAAGGGGGAAGTGAGGCGGTCATTCGGGAATGCGGGCAGCGGGCTGTCGGATCGATGGCGAGCGGAACGCGCGGCGTCCGCTCAATGCGGCGGGAGAGGCAGGCCCTGCTCCACCAGCGCCGCGAACAGCGCGGAGCCCAGCGGCAGGATCTCGTCGTTGAAGTCGTAGCGCGGCTGGTGCAGGCCGCAAGGACCGCCCTGCCCCAGTCGCAGGTAGGCGCCGGGCCGGGCCTGCAGCATGAAGGCGAAGTCCTCGGAGCCCATGCTCGGCACCAGCTTGTCGTCGACGTTCTCGGCACCGACCAGCGACTGGGCCACGCGCACGGCGAAGTCGGCTTCGGGCGCGCTGTTGATGGTGGCGGGATACAGGCGTTGGTAGTCGACCTTCGCGCTCGCGCCGAAACCCAGCGCCACCGATTCGACCAGCCGCGTCATGCGCTCCTCGAGCAGTTGCTGCACCTCGGGCTTGAAACTGCGGACCGTGCCGGTGATCTGGGCCATCTCGGGAATCACGCTGAAGGCGCTCGATTCGCCAGCCTGCATCGAGCACAGGCTGACCACCGCCTGCTCGATCGGCGCGATGTTGCGCGACACGAGGCTTTGCACCGCCGTGATCACGTGGCCGGCGATCAGCACCGGATCGACGCTCAGGTGCGGATGCGCACCATGGCCGCCGCGGCCTTGGATGGTGATGGTCACCCGATCCGCCGCGGCCATCATCGCGCCGCGGTTCAGGCCGATCTTGCCCGGAGGCAGATGCGGCCAGTTGTGCATCGCGTAGATGGCCTCGACCGGGAAGCGCTCGAACAGGCCGTCGGCGATCATCTCGCGCGCGCCGCCGTAGCCTTCCTCGCCGGGCTGGAACACCAGCACCGCGGTGCCCGCGAAGCGCCGGGTCTGCGCCAGGTAGCGCGCCGTTCCGACCAGCATCGCGCAGTGGCCATCGTGCCCGCAGGCGTGCATCAGGCCGGGTGTCGACGAGCGCCAGGCGAAGTCGTTCTGCTCGCGCAGCGGCAGCGCGTCCATGTCGGCGCGCAGGCCGAAGAGGCGCGGCTTCGCATCGGGCGCCGCGCCGGGCACCGGCTGGCCATGGATGGTCGCGACGATGCCGGTGCGGCCCAGGCCCTGGTGGATCTCGTCGACGCCGCAGGCCTTGAGCGCCTGCACGATGCGGGCCGCCGTGCGGTGCTCCTCGAAGCCGAGTTCCGGCATCGTGTGCAGCTCGCGGCGCAAGGCCACGAGCTCGCCGCGCGCCTCGAACAGCCGCTGGTAGGTGCCCGCCGCGCTGGCGGTCAGGTGCTCCGGAGCGTTCATGTCAATGCGCGCCGCCGCTCACGCGCAAGCGCGGATCGACGGCGAAGTACAGCAAATCGACGACAAGGTTGATCACGACGAAGATCAGCGAGATCAGGCACAGATAGGCCGCCATCACCGGGATGTCGGCAAACTGCACCGCCTGGATGAACAGCAGGCCCATGCCGGGCCATTGAAACACGGTCTCGGTAATGATCGCAAAGGCAATCAGCGATCCCAGCTGCAGCCCGGTGATCGTGATCACCGGCACCAGCGTGTTCTTCAGCGCATGACCGAAGTAGATGGTGCGGTCGCTCAGGCCGCGGGCCCGCGCGAACTTGATGTAGTCGGCGCGCAGCACTTCCAGCATCTCGGCGCGCACGATGCGCATGATGAGCGTCAGCTGGAACACCGCCAGCGTGATGCCCGGCAGCAACAGGTGGCGCAGGCCATCGGTCGTCAGCAGGCCGGTGCTCCAGGCGCCGAACATGACGACCTCGCCTCGGCCGTAGCTTGGCAACCAGGCCAGTTGCACCGCGAAGATCAGGATCAGCAGGATGCCGATGAGGAAGGTCGGCAGGGCCACGCCCAGCAGCGACAGCGTCATCAGCACCTGCGAGCCGAAGCTGCCGCGCCGCAGCGCGGCGTAGACGCCCAGCGGGATGCCGAACACCAGCGCGATCACCGCGGCCGTGGCGGACAACTCGAGCGTCGCGGGGAACCGCTCGGCAATCAGCGCCGAGACCTTGCGGCCCTGCTTCAGGCTCACGCCGAACTCGCCCTGCACCGCATTGCCGGCGAAATGCGCGAACTGCACGGCGAAGGATTGATCGAGGCCCAGGTCCTTGCGCAGTTGCTCGCGCTGCTCCGGCGTGGCGTCCTGTCCGAGCAGGTTGTTGACCGGATCGCCGACGTACTGGAACAGCATGAAGGCGATGAAGGCCACCGTCAGCATGACGACAACGGCCTGCGCCAGGCGGCGAAGAATGAAAACCAGCATGGACGATGGCCTCCGGCGACGGCTTGGGCGAGTCGGCTCGTGGCCTGCCCTGGCACGACCTGACCCCGGAGGCAAGACGCTTCAGAAGTCAACGATCATCGAGGAGCGTCCAGCGCCCGGCAAGTGGGTTACTCCTTAACGCAGCATGAACGCGACGTCGTCTCACCGTCGCGCGCCAACGAAAAAACCGCCCGAAGGCGGTTTTCCAAGTGGCCAGCGAGCGCGGGTTGCGCCCGCATGCCGGGATCAGAAGCGATGGCGCATGCCGACGATGGCGCCGCCGCGCTTTTCAGCGCCGTTGGCGAAGCGGACCGCACCGTCATGCTTGGTGTAGTCCAGCTCGACATAGGCGTCGGTGCGCTTGGAGAAGGCGTAGTCCGCCACGAAGGCCAGGTAGTGGCCCTTGCTCTTCGTGTTGGCGAGCGCCGCGCTGTAGTGCGTTTGCGTCGCGTACCAATAGTGGCCGCCCAGGTTCAGCTGCGGAGTCAGCTGATAGGTCGCGCCGACGGAGATCATGTCGCGCTTGCGCACATCGTTCGCCGCCGCATTCAGCACGTTGCCCAGCAGGCCCGAGGTATAGGCCGCGCCGAGCAGGCCACCCCGATCGAACTTGTTGGTCGCCCAGGACAGGTTGACGTACCAGGGACCGGCCGTGTAGCCGCCGCCCGCGGTGTAGCCCTTGACCTTCTTGCCGAGGGTGTCTTCGACCTGCAGGTACGCGCCGCCAAAGGCGATCGGGCCCTGCGAGTAGCGCAGCATGCCGCCGTAGGACTTGTTCTGCGAGTTACCTTCACCGGCCGAGACCTGGATTTCGCCGCGCACCGGGCCGGTCTCGAACAGGTACTTCACCATGTTGTCCTGACGGGCGCCCATGGACAGGCCGATCTCGGGCTTGTAGGCCTCGATGTAGGGCGAGTACTTGAACGAGGCGTAGGTCGACGTGTAGATGTCGAACAGGATGTTGTATTGACGACCCAGCGTGAGGCGGCCGAAATCGCTCGACTGGATGCCCACCCACGACTGGCGCCAGAAGTCGGCTGCGGCGACGGTGCCCGTGTCGGAGTTCAGACGGTGTTCCAGGTTGGCGATCGCCTTCAGGCCGCCACCCATGTCCTCGGTGACGTTCACCCCGAGCCGGCTCTGCGACATGCCGCCGGGGATCACCTGCTTCTCGGAAGAGCCCACGTTCGCATTGCTGGTCCAGCGCAGACCGACGTCCACGATGCCGTAGAGCGTGACGCTCGACTGGGCCCAGGCGGCGCTGGTGCTGGCTGCCAGGATGCTCAGCGCCAAGGCGGCTTTCTTCATGTGATGTCTCCTTTGATTTGGTTTGGTCGCCGTGATCGATTCTCAGCGAAGCCTTCAAACGGAGACGCGCTGTGTTGCACATCGCCCACGCGAGCAAACCCTGTCAAGTTTGTGACGATCAGACAGAGGGAAAACCCGCGATCACTATTCACAAAATCAACAACGGTGCGTTGCGGCGACAGAGCTTGATCACCGGACGCAAGGCCTGGCCCCGCGCCCGGGTACAGGAGGGACGGCACAGACGAAAAAAAGCCGCCCCGAGAGGCGGCTTTCGTTGCGCAGCGCGCTGATCCGGGGATCAGAAGCTGTGCTTGATACCGACGTCCAGGCCGCCCGACTTGCCACCGCGAGCAGCAGCAACGGCGTTGTTGCCGACGCGGAAGTTCGCGTTGCCGTCGTTCTTGATGTACGAGGCGGTCGAGTACAGAGCCGTGCGCTTCGACAGATTGTGCTGGTAGCCAATCGTGAAGGCCTTCGAGTCACCAGCGCCGTTGATCGGCGTCGCGTTGGTCGCGGACGGGGCCGTGATCAGCGCGTCGGCGGCGCTGTTCGTCGAAGCCTTGCTGAACTGGGCGGTCACCGAGCCGGCGGCCGTCACCGGCACCACGGCGCCGATCGTGTAGATGTTCTGCTTGAACGACGACAGCTTCAGTTGGCTGTACAGGCCGCTGACCTTCACAACCTTGAAGTCGTACGAGGCACCCAGCGACAGCTGCTTGAACTTGGTGTTCAGCGTGTCGGTGGTCTGGTAGCCGCCGGCGACGTTCAGGTCACCCGCCTTGTAGCCCAGACGGCCGCCGTACATCTTCTTGCCTTGGGCGCCTTCACCGGCAGCCACGTCGAACGAGCCGTACACGCCGCCCAGATCGCTCGGCAGGAAGTACTGGACCAGGTTGTCGGCACGGTTGTTCGTGTCGTACAGGCTGGTGCTCAGGCCGAAGGTCGAGTACAGGCGGGTCACGTCGCCCAGACCGGTCGTGGTGTAGACGTCGAAGTCGTCGACGACCAGGCGGGTCGAGGTCTTGCCGCGGCCCAGACGGACTTCACCGAAGTCGCCCATCAGGCTCACCGAGGCGCGACGGCCCCAGAAGCGCGAGCTGTCGGCGGTACCGCTGTCGGCGGACAGGGCGCCTTCCAGCCAGAAGCCAGCCTTCAGGCCACCGCCCAGGTCCTCGACGCCACGGACGCCGATACGGCTGGAGCTGCTGCCGTCGTTCGACAGTTGCTTCGTGTCCTGGCCATTGGCCTTGGTGTAACGGGCGGCCAGGTCAATCACGCCGAACAGGGTGACGGACGATTGAGCGGCAGCGGCACCGGCGAAACCAGCCAGCACAGCCAGCGCGACGAGAGATTTCTTCATTAGAGACTCCTAGATCTTCAATGAGGTCGCGGTCGGTAGATCGTCCGCAAACCAAGCTCCTGCAATGAAGCTGTGGTGTATTGCAACAGGTCCGATCCCGCCTGACCAGCAGCCACCCCGTAAAAGTCCTGATTTCGTTGGTCCGAAGCAACGCGTATGAGGTTAAAAAAATGTGTCATCACGCATTCGCACAAAGGATCAGACAGCGCCAGGGAATCGCTTGACGCTGCCCTTCTAAACTGAAGGCTCATTTGCCACGGTATGCGCTCACGATGCAATTTCAGACCCGACGCCCGGCGCGCAGTTTCACCCGCATGGACGCGTGGATATCCACGCTGGACCAAAGCCTGAAGACGCTGGCGGGCGTCGCGCCGACGTCGCGCCCGGCGCCGCAGGCGACCGCCCCGGACGAGGCGCTCGACGAAGGTCAGCGTCGGTTGTCGGCTTCGCTAATGCGGGTCAACCATGTTGGCGAGGTCTGCGCCCAGGCGCTCTATCGCGCCCAGGCGCTGAGCACCCGCGACGAGCAACTTCGCGAGCATCTCCAGCACGCCGCCCAGGAAGAGATCGACCATCTCGCCTGGTGCGCGGACCGACTGCGCGCGCTCAATGATCGACCCAGCCTGCTGAATCCGCTCTGGTACGGCGGCGCTTTCGCGATCGGGACGGTCGCGGGGCTGGTCGGAGACAAGGTCAGCCTGGGCTTCGTCATCGAGACCGAACGGCAGGTGGAAGCCCACCTCGCCAGCCATCTGGAACGCCTGCCCGATGGCGACCGCAGTTCCCGGGCGATCGTTGCGCGGATGAAGGAAGAGGAGGCGCGCCACGCCGAAGAGGCGCGCGACCGCGGCGGCATCGACCTGCCGCGCCCGGTGCGGGGCCTGATGCGCATGGCCGCCAAGGTGATGACGCGGACCGCCCACCACCTTTGACGCGCCTCTCTAGATAGTAGAGAGGGCGGGAGGAAGGGCGCTCAAGGCACCCCTCCAGCGGCTCACGCCTCGACGATCTCCACCGATGTCGTGATTTCCGCCGTCTTCGCCAGCATGATGCTGGCGGAGCAGTATTTCTCGTGGGACAGCTGGACGGCGCGTTCGACCGCCCCTTCGGGCAGCCCCTTGCCGGTGACGACGAAGTGCATGTGGATCTTGGTGAACACCTTGGGATCCGACTCGGCGCGATCGGCGCTCAGCTTGACCTGGCATCCCCGCACGTCGTGGCGGCCGCGCTTCAGGATCAGCACGACGTCATAGGCGGTGCAGCCTCCCGTCCCGGCCAGCACCGTTTCCATCGGCCTCGGCGCCAGATTGCGGCCACCGCCGTCCGGAGAGCCGTCCATGTTGATCATGTGGCCGCTGCCGGTTTCCGCGATGAAGCTCATGCCATCGGCGCCCATCCAGTTGATCGTGCATTCCATTCGTCGTTCCTTGGTTCGATGGGCCAGGTCGGGCGCCTTCGGCACCCTGACCCCATTTTTTCGATCCCCGCCGTGTTGCAGCGATCGACTCTGGCGGTGATTTTGCGCATTTAGAGGCCCGACTCCATGGTCGAAGCCCTCGAAAAATATTGCAGCGCAACATGCATCGCCCTAGAATTCTAGGCATGCGACAGCGCTACCCCACCCGTGGGGTCAGCCCCGCACCGATTGTCTCCTCCACCGCCTCCATGGTGGATTCAGCCCGAGGCCACAAGCCTCGGGCTTTTTTTCGTCCCTCGTCGGCCCCGCCCAGCCGCAAGGCTTGCTCCTCCAATCGCGAAAGCGCGCCCGCGCCGCGCCGCTGGCGAGCCACCGCGACCCGGACAAACCCTCGCTATCATCGTCCGCCCGATGGTCGGCGCGTCCCGCGCGGTCAAGGGGAACTGGAGGGAATTCCATGGCCGGCACCCGCCGCGCATCGCGCAAGACCGCTTCGAAGCGCCCAGCGGCGCAGCACCCGGCGTTACTCCCCGCGGATCAGAGTTATCTGCAACGGATTCTTAACGCGAAGGTGTATGAGGTCGCGCAGGAAACCTCCCTCGACGCCGCCCGCAATCTCTCCAAGCGCATCGGCAACAAGGTCTGGCTGAAACGTGAGGATCAGCAGCCGGTATTCAGCTTCAAACTGCGGGGCGCCTATAACAAGATGGCAAATCTCGCGCCTGGGCAATTGGCCCGGGGGGTGATTTGCGCGTCCGCCGGGAATCACGCGCAGGGCGTGGCCCTGTCCGCGAAGAAACTCGGCTGCCGGGCCGTGATCGTGATGCCGGTGACCACGCCCAAGGTCAAGATCGACGCCGTCCAGGCCCTGGGCGGCGAGGTAGTGCTGGCCGGCGAATCCTTCACCGACGCCTACGGCCACGCGCTCGAACTGGAGCGCGAGCAAGGCCTGAGCTTCGTCCATCCCTTCGACGACCCCGACGTCATCGCCGGCCAGGGCACCATCGCGATGGAGCTGCTGCGCCAGCACCCGGGGCCCATCGACGCCATCTTCGTGGCCATCGGCGGTGGCGGCCTGATCGCCGGCGTGTCGGCCTACATCAAGGCAGTGCGGCCGGAGATCAAGATCATCGGCGTCCAGACCAAGGATTCCGACGCGATGGTGCGTTCGGTGCGCGCCGGCAAGCGCGTCGCGCTCAGCGACGTCGGGCTGTTTTCCGACGGCACCGCGGTGAAGCTGGTGGGCGAGGAACCCTTCCGCATCTGCCGCGAGCTGGTCGACGACTACGTCCTGGTCGACACCGACGCCGTCTGCGCCGCGATCAAGGACGTCTTCGTCGACACGCGCAGCATCCTCGAGCCGGCCGGTGGTCTGGGCGTCGCCGCGATCAAGCAGTACGCGGCGCAACACGGGACCAAGGGCGAAACCTACATCGCCATCACCTGCGGCGCGAACATGAACTTCGACCGGCTGCGCTTCGTGGCCGAGCGCGCCGAGGTCGGCGAGGAGCGCGAGGCGCTGTTCGCCGTCACCATCCCCGAGGAGCGCGGCAGCTTCCGCCGGTTCTGCGAACTGGTCGGTGGCCGCAGCGTCACCGAGTTCAACTACCGCATCTCGGACCGGAACGAGGCGCACGTGTTCGTTGGCGTCTCCATCGCCAAGCGCGAGGAAGCCGACAAGCTGGCCCGCAGCTTCGAGAAGCACCGCTTCCCGACGGTCGACCTCACCGACGACGAACTGGCGAAACAACATGTGCGCCACATGGTCGGCGGTCGGACCGAGCTGGCCGAGAACGAGCGCCTGTTCCGCTTCATCTTCCCGGAGCGGCCCGGCGCGCTGATGCGTTTCCTGTCCAGCATGAGCCCGGACTGGAACATCAGCCTCTTCCATTACCGCAACCAGGGTGCCGACTACGGCCGCATCCTCGTCGGCCTGCAGGTGCCCAAGGGCGACGGCAAGGCGTTCAAGACCTTCCTCGACCAGCTGAACTATCCGTACACCGAGGAAACCGACAACCCGGTCTACCGCCTCTTCCTGCGCTGATCGGCTCGCGCGTGAAGCGGCCGTGATCGACCGGGCGCTCGGCTCGCGGCGGTGATGGCTCAACGCCACCCGCTGCCCCACGGACAGGGGGCAGGCGCGGCGCGGCTGGGCAATTGCCGATGGCCGCCCCGCGACGCGGCACGAGAATGGCGGTCCCCATGTCGATTCATCAGTCCCTCATCTCGCCGACGGCCAATCCGGAACTGGAGCGCGCCCTGCGCCAGCGCCTCGAGCGCCGCTGCGCGCTGGCCGGCCGCCTGGGCGAACTCGAACCGCTCGCGGTGCGGCTGGGCCTGATCCAGGCCACGCAGACGCCCAAGTTCCGTGATCCAACGCTGGTGCTCTTCGCCGCCGACCACGGCCTGGCCGTCGACGGCATCGCACTGCCCAACGGCCGCAGCACGCGCGAGCAGGCGCTGCTGGCGCTGCAGCATCGGTTGCCCGCCACCGTCTTCGCGCGCAACCAGGGCATGCATGTCACGGTCGTCGACTGCGGCATCGCCGAACCGCTGAGCCCGCAGCAGCGGCTGCTCGCACGCAAGATCGCGCACGGCACCCGCAATTCGCGCGCCGGCCCGGCGATGACGCTGGACCAGGCCCATGCGGGCGTGCGCGTCGGCATGGAGATCTCCGACAACCTGGCCGGCAACGTGATCGCGTGCGCGGGCCTGGGGCAGGGATCGCTGGAGGCCTCGGCGCTGGTGCTGTCCCGCCTGATGGACATGCCGGTGCAGGACTTCGTCATCACCGGCCCGGACATGCCGCATGAGGAGCTGTCCCACTTGATGCTGGTGCTGCAGGGCGCGCAGACGCGTCACCGCGACGTGCAGGAGCCGATGGCGGTGCTGGCGGCGTTCGGCGGTTTCGAACTGGCGGTCATGGTCGGCGCGATGCTGGTCGCGGCCTCCAAGCGCCAACTGATCCTGGTCGACGGCATTCCGGCTTGCGCGGCGCTGAAGGTGGCCTCGATGATCGCCCCGCCGGTGACCGACTACGCCGTCTTCTGCCGCAGCACCACCCATCGCGGCCTGGACGAGGCGCTGCAGCTCTTCCACGCCGCGGCGCTGCTCGAACTGGGCATGGAATGCGGCGATGGCACCGGTGCGACGCTGGCCTGGCCGCTGGTGCGCTGCGCGGCGGCGCTGCTGACGGAAGTGCAGGACCTGCCCGAAGGCTCGATCCACAGCCGGCCGTCCGACCTGCGCGAGACCGGTTCGAGCGCGCCGGGCGCCCTGCCCTCGGGCGCCGGTCGATCGACCCTGGGCAGCAAGTACTGACCCCGGCAGCCGCCGGTGTCCCGTCCTACTTGGTCGGGTTGGCGCTTCCGTCGCCCGGTACCGGCTGAGGCAAGGCCCCGCCGATGGCCGTCGGCGGCACGATGCCTTCGGGCCCCGGTCCGCCGGTCTGCGGCTGCCCCGGGTGGGCGCCGAACTGCGGCGGCGGCATCGCGCCCGGCGGCAGTTGACCCGGCAGCATCTGGCCAGGCACGGCTTCGGCGCCGCCGGCGCCCGGCGCGAGGCTCAATCTCACCGAGACCGCGTCCCCCGCGCCGAGCCCGACATCCCGCCGGTTGATCTCGATCAGCTTGAGGTCGCCGTCGACGACCTGCCCCACGCGCACCGGCTTGGGCAGGCCGCCGGCGACGGCAATCAGCGCGACGCCCTCGCCCGGATGGCGGGCATTCATCGAGGGCGCCACGACGCCCAGCAGCTGGTAGCGCGAGGAAGCGGCTTCGACCGGCGCTTCCGCGGCCTTGGCGGCGGTGAACAGGCGGGTCCAGTCGGCCGGCGCGCCGTCGGCGATCGCGGGGCGCGTCATCGCCGGCGCCTGGGGGCCCTTGGCCATGAGCATCAGCGCCCAATACGCGAGGCTGGCCGCCAGCAGCGCCCAGACGACGAAGCTTAACCATCGTGCATGCATCCGACGATTATGATGCAGCGCGATGAGCCGCCGAGGGCGGCTCCGCGAGGATTGCCACACCATGCGCCGACCCCTGTCTCCGCGCCGCGCGCGCGGCTTCACGCTGATCGAACTGATCGTCGCCATCACCATCGTCGCCGTCATGGGCGCGGTGGTCGTTCCCGCGGTGATGAACCACGTCTCCGAAGCCCGCCGCACCGCGGCCCGGTCCGACGTGAACACGCTGATGCAGGCGCTCAAGCTCTACAAGATGGACAACGGCCGCTACCCGAGCGGCGAGCAGGGCCTGGGCGCCCTGGTGGCCAAGCCGACCAACGGCCCGGCCGCGCCCAACTGGAAGGTCTACATCGAGAAGCTGCCCAAGGACCCCTGGGGCAATGCGTACCAGTATGACAACCCCGGCCTGAAGGGCGAGGTCGACGTCTACAGCCTGGGCGCGGACGGCAAGCCCGGCGGCGAAGGCAACGACGCCGACGTCGGCTCCTGGGAGTGAGCGCACGGCCCGCCGCGCGTTCCACCTCCCCACCGTCCCGCTCCGTCATCGACCGCTCCGAGCCGTGCGCGCGCGTCCGTCCGGCCGTCCGTCCCAGCGCGGCTTCACGCTGATCGAGCTGATCGTGGCGATCACCATCGTGGCGATCGCCAGCGCGACCGTCGCGGTCGCCGTGCGGGACCGCGCCGACGTGCAACTCGAGCGCGAGGCGCTGCAGCTGGCCTCGGTGCTCGAGACCGCCCGGGCCGAGGCCCGCGCCGCGTCGCTGGACGTGCGCTGGGTGCCGGACGCGGGCAACGATGGCGGCCGCTACCACCTCACCGGCCTGCCCGCCCCGCTGGTCAGGCGACTGGGCCTGGAGCGCCCCTGGCTGGGCGACACGCCCATCGTCGAGATCCAGGGCGCCGCCGCCAACGGCCGCACGCTGCGCCTGGGACCGGAGCCGCTCATCGGCGCGCAGCGCGTCACGCTGATCCGCGGCGATCACCGGATCACGCTCGCCACCGACGGCCTGCGTCCCTTCGCGATCACCAAGGGAGGCGCATGAGCGGCGCCCTCCGCCCCGGCCTGCCCCCGCCGCCCCTCGGGCGCGCCTCGCGTGCCGCCGGCTTCACCCTCATCGAGGTCCTGGTGGCGCTGACCATCGTCGCGCTGTGCCTGGCGGCCGGCCTGCGGGCCGCGGGCGCGATGACCTCGAATTCGGACCGGCTCGCCATCAACTCGCTGGCGCAGTGGTGCGCCGAGAACGAGCTGACCGAGATGCGCCTGACCAAGACCTTCCCCGGCGTCGGCGACAACAGCGCCAGCTGCACGCAGATGGGTCGGGACTTCAACGTCAAACTGGCGGTCCGCTCGACCCCCAATCCCAATTTCCGGCGCGTCGAGGCGCAGGTCTTCGACGACCGCGACCGCCCGCTGCTGACCCTGACCACCATCGTGGGGCGCAACTGATGCGGCGCCCGGGCGGTTCCTCCCTCCGGCGCGCGGCGCGCGGGTTCACGCTGATCGAGGTCGTGGTCGCGCTGGTCGTGATGGCGGTGATGTCGGTGATGGCCTGGCGCGCGGTGAGCGCGCTGACCACCAGCCGCGAGCACAACGAGGCCGCGATGGAGCGCGCCGAGACACTGCAGACGCTGATGCGGCAGTGGGAACTGGACCTGCGCGAGGTGCAGGACAGCGGCGTGGTGCCGTCGGCGCTGGCCTTCGACGGCGCGACGCTGCGCATGACGCGCCGCCGCGAGACCGGCCTGCAGCTGGTGGCGTGGCAGTTGCGGGGTGGCCGGCTGTCGCGCTGGGAATCGGCGCCGGTGGTGAACCGGGACGACCTGCAGGACGCCTGGTTCCGCAGCCAGCAGCTCAGCGCCGAGGAACTGCGCGCGATGCCGGGCCTGGACGGCGTGCTCGGCTGGCAGATGTTCTTCTTCCGCGGCAACGCCTGGTCCAACGCGCAGTCCAGCGGCGAGCTGGTGCCGCAGGACCCGGCCGCCTCGGCGCCGACCGGGCCCAATGCGCCGAAGCAGCGCGTCGCCGTGCCGCAGGGCGTGCGCATGCGGCTGCAGTTCGGCGAGGGCAGCGGCTATCGCGGCGAACTGGTCCGCGAGGTCGCGGTGGAAAGCAACGGTTCATGAGCAGGCCCCGTTCCCCATCGCGTCCGGCACAACCGCCTCGCGGCGCCGCGCTGCTGACCGCGCTGCTGATCGTGGTGCTGGTGACGACGCTGTCGGCCGCGATGCTGTGGCGGCAGGCGCGCAGCATCCAGATCGAAGCCGCCGACCGCGGCCGCGCCCAGGCGGACTGGGTGCTGCAGGGCGCGCTGGACTGGGCGCGGCTGATCCTGCGCGAGGACAAGCGCAACAACATGAACGCGCGCGACGGCAAGCCGGCCTCGGACGACCTCACCGAGGTCTGGTCGGTGCCGCTGGCCGAGGCGCGCCTGTCCAGCTTCCTGTCGCAGGACGAGAACAACTCCGCCGACGCCGGGCCGGACGCCTTTCTGTCCGGCCACATCGAGGACGCGCAATCGCGCTTCAACCTGCGCAACCTGGTCGACAACAAGCCCGAGGAGGTGCGCGCCGCGGCCCAACTCTTCCAGGCCGCCGGGCTGAGCACCAACCTGGTCGAGCAACTGCGGCTCAGCATGAACTACGCGGCGGTGCCCGCCAGCGCGCCGTCCGGCGAGGTGCCGCTGCTGCCCACGCGGCTGGCGCAGCTGCGCTGGCTCGGCCTGAACGAGGAGCAGATCCGGCGCCTGAGCACGCTGGTGGTGATCCTGCCCAAGCGCACCCCGGTCAACGTGAACACCGCGCCGCGCGAGGTGCTCGCCGCGGTGCTGTTCACCGACACCGGCTCGGCGGACCGCATCGTGCGCCAGCGCCAGGTCAAGCCCTTCCGGAGCTTCGAGGACCTCAAGCCCTTCGTGCCGCAGGAGCCGGCGCTCAGCGCCGAGCGCACCGCCTTCACCAGCGACTTCTTCTTCGTCGAGGGCCAGCTGCGCATGGACGACCGCGTGCTGGCGCAGCGCTCGCTGGTCGAGCGCCGCAACCTCGAGATGGTCGTGCTCGACCGCGAACGCCTGCAACGGCTGTCCACGCTGCCCGGCACCGCCGCCGGCTACGGGGCCACGCCTTGAACCCGTCGACACGCGACGCGGCCGCAGGGCCTCCGGCGTCGACGCCGACACGACTGGACACACGAGGGACGGGATGCACGGACATGTAAAGGCTCAACTACGGGCTTCTTCGGGGGCCGGCGGCGCCGAAGCGTCATGCAAGCCCTCCTAGAATCCGCGATCTCATGAGTACCCTGCTCATCCTGCTGCCGGCCCACCCGCCCCAGGGCGGCCCCGCGCAAGACTACGAATACTGGTTCAGCCACGACGCGCAAGCGCCCGCCCACGCCCGGGGGCACGGCGAGCGCGCGCCGCTGTCCGCCTTGCCGCGCGCCGACCGCGTGATGGCGCTGATCGGCGACGACCAGCTCAGCTGGCTGCCGGCGCAGCTGCCCAAGGTCAAGGGCGCGAAGCTGCGCGGCGCCGTCGTCGGCGTGATGGAGGACCAGCTGCTCGAGGATCCCGAGCGGCTGCACTTCGCGCTGCTGGACAGCCCCGACGCCGACGGCCGCACCCACTGGGTCGCCGTGACCGCCCGCGAGCCGCTGCGCGCGCACCTGCAGGCGATCGAGGCGGCCGGGCTGCTGGTCGAGTCGCTGCTGCCGCTGTCCTGGCCGCAGCCGGTCTCGGGCAGCGCCGATGGCGGCTACGTCCACGCTGGTGCCGACGGGCGCGCGCGGCTGCGGGTCTCGCGCGCCGACGGCGTGGCGACCTTCCCGCTGGACAGCGGCGGCCTGCGCAACTGGCTGGGCGAGGACTGGTGGCAGCAGGCCCCGGTCAGCGCCAGCCCCGCCGCCGCGGCCGAGGCCGAGCAGTGGCTGGGCCGTCCGGTGCGGGTGCTGAGCGACACCGACCGCGCCTGGGCTGCGCGCCAGGCGCCGGTCAACCTGCTGCAGTTCGACCTCACGCCGCGCCAGCGCGGCTGGCAGCGCCTGTACCAGGCCTGGCAGACGCTGCAGACGCCGGCCTGGCGGCCCTTCCGCTGGGGCGTCGTCGGCCTGGTCGCGGTGCAGGTCATCGGCCTGAACGCGATGGCCTGGCAACAGGGCCGCGCCATCGACGCGCGCAAGGCCGAGCAGGAGGCGCTGCTGCGACAGAGCTTCCCGCAGGTGCGCGTGGTCCGCGACGCCCGCGCGCAGATGGTGCGCGAGACCGAGGCGCTGCGCGGCGGCGCCGGGCAGGTCGGCCCGGGTGACCTGGAAGACCTCCTCGCCGCCGTGGCCCGCGCCACGCCGCCGGGCGAGCCGCCGCTGCCGGGCCTGCGCTTCGAACCCGGCCGGCTGCAGTTGACCGGCCTGGGCGCGCCGCAGCGCGCGCAGCTGCGCGAGCGGCTCGGCCGCGATCCCGCGCTGCGGGTCGCCGAGGACGGCGACGCGCTCCAACTCAGCCTGCGACCCGAGAACCGATGAACAGCTTCACGACGATGCGCCGCGACCTCGAGGCCCGCTGGCAGGCGGCCGCGCCGCGCGAGCGCCTGATCGCGCGCCTGGCCGCGGCCTTCATCGGCCTGCTGCTGCTGTGGCTGGTCGCGCTCGCGCCGGCCTGGGGCACGCTGCGCAAGGCGCCCGGCGAGCTGGACCGGCTCGACCGCGAGCTGCAGCAGATGCGCGCGATGGCGATGCAGACGCAGACGCTGAAGCAGGCGGTGCCGGTCTCGGCCGAGCAGTCGGTGGCGGCCCTGCGCGCCGCGACCGCCCGGCTGGGCCCGGCCGCCGAATTGACGATCACCGGCACCCAGGCGCAGTTGCGCCTGCGCGGGGTGCCCGGCGGCGCGCTGGCGATGTGGATCGGCGAGGCGCGCCAGGGCGCGCGCGCCAGACCGCAGGAGGCCGAGCTGCAATCCGGACCGCAGGGCTACAGCGGCCGCCTGACGCTGCTGCTGCCCGCCGCGGCGGGGAACTGAGCGATGGCCCGACGATCGAGCGCCCGGCTCACGACCTCGACGGCCAACGCCGCCTCGACCACCGGTTTCGTCCGCGCCTTCCGCTGGGCCGAATTCGGCGCGGTGCTGGGCCTGGTGACGGCGGTCGTCGCCTGGGCGCCGGCGGCCTGGCTGGCCTCGGCCGTGTCCTCGGCGACCCATCAGCGCCTGGTGCTGGCCGACGCGCGCGGCACGCTGTGGAACGGCAGCGCCCGGCTGATCCTGAGCCCTGGTCCCGGCAGCCGCGACGCCAGCGAGCTGCCGCAGCGCCTGGGCTGGAGGATGCGGCCCGGCTGGATCGACGGCGGACCGGGCCTGCGCCTGACGCTGGACCAGTCCTGCTGCATCAAGCCGGCCGCGCCGCTGACGGCGAGCTTCGGCCTGGACCGCCTCACCGTGCGGCTGCCCGACGCGACGCCGGAGCAGCCGTGGATCCGCTGGCCGGCCGGCTGGCTGTCGGGCCTGGGCACGCCCTGGAACACGCTGGCGCCGGACGGCGTCATCGCCATCAGCGCGCAGGGCTTCGTCTTCGAGGGGCGCGGGGCCGCGGTCAACGTGAGCGGCGTGGCCCAGGTCGAGCTGCGCGACTTCTCCTCGCGCCTGGCGCAGGTGGCGCCGCTGGGCAGCTACCGGATGGGCCTGGTGGGCGGCGGGCAGACGCCGCAGCTGATCCTCACGACGATCCAGGGGCCGCTGCAACTGAGCGGCCAGGGCAGCCTGGGCGCGAAGCGGGCGCAGTTCCGGGGCGAGGCGACGGCCGCCCCGGGCAGCGAGGCCGCCTTGGCCAATTTGTTGAACATCATCGGGCGCCGCGAGGGCGCGCGCTCGATCATCTCGGTGGGATGAGCATGAACAAGCACATGATGCGACCGACGGCGCTGGGCATGGCGATCAGCCTGATCGCGGGCAGCCTGCCCCTGCAGGCCGGCGCACAGTCGAATCAGCAGCAGAACCGCCGACAGCCGGCCGTGCGCGCGAGCACGCCGGTCACGCTGAACTTCGTCAACACCGACATCGAGGCGGTCTCGCGCGCGATGTCCGCCGCGCTGGGCAAGCCGATCCTGGTCGATCCCCGGGTCAAGGGCACGATGACGCTGACCGCCGAGCAGCCGGTGCCGGTGCAGGAGGCCTACCTGAGCTACCTGGCGGCGCTGCGCGGCATGGGCTTCTCGATGGTGGAGTCCGGCGGGCTGCTCAAGCTCGTGCCCGAGGCCGAGGCCAAGCTGCAGACCGGCGCGGTGACCATCGCCGGCGAGTCGCGCGCCCGCGGCGACCAGGTCATGACGCAGATCTTCAAGCTCAACCACGAGAACGCCAACAACCTCGTGGCGGTGCTGCGTCCGCTGATCACGCCCAACAACACGATCAACGCCAACCCGGGCAACAACAGCCTGGTGATCACCGATTACGCAGAGAACCTGCAGCGCATCAGCCGCATCGTCGCGGCGCTGGACCAGCCCTCCAACACCGACATCGAGGTGATCCCGCTGCGCAACGCGGTGGCCTCGGACATCGTGCAGCTGGTGCAGCGGCTCTCCGACGGCGTCGGCGGCGCGCAGGGCGTGGTGACGCCGCAGGGCGCGGCCGGCGGCGGCAGCAGCAGCGTCATGGCCGATCCGCGCAGCAACGCGCTGATCGTGCGCGCGTCCAACCCGGCCAAGCTGATGCAGCTGCGCGCGATGATCGCCAAGCTCGACCAGCCCAGCACCGACACCGGCGGCAGCATCCGGGTGATCTACCTGAAGAACGCGGACGCGGTGCGCCTGGCCACGGTGCTGCGCGCGGCCTACACGAACAATGCCGGCCCGGGCGCCGGCGGCGGATCGAACAGCAACTCGGGCAGCGGCACCGGCAGCTTCGCCGGTGCGCAGACCGGCAGCGCCGGCACCAGCGGCGGTTTCGCGGGCAACAGCTCGTCCTTCGGCGGCAGCTCGACGAGCTCCGGCAGCAGCGGCTCCTCGAGCAGCGGCGGCGCGTCGACGCAGGTCAGCCAGACGGCGCAGGTCAACACCGGCGGCTTCGTGCAGGCGGACCCGGCGACCAACTCGCTGATCATCACGGCGCCCGAGCCGATGTACCGCCAGATCCGCGCCGTCGTCGAGCAACTGGACACGCGCCGCGCACAGGTCTATGTCGAGGCGCTGATCGTGAAAGTCGACGCGACCAAGGCGGGCCAGTTCGGCGTGCAGTTCCAGCAGCTCTTCGGCGAGGGCGCGATCGGCACCAACTTCGGCACCGGCTACGCCAACATCCTCAACCTGACCGCGGCCACCGCGGGCGGCACCTCGGGCGTCAGCACGGCGATCCAGAGCGGCCAGATCCCCACCGGCCTGAACGTGGGCATCATCAAGAAGGTCGGCAGCCTCTACACGCTGGGCGCCATCGCCAACGTGCTGGGCTCGGTGGCCGGCACCAACGTGCTGTCCACGCCCTCGCTGATCGTGCAGGACAACGAGGAAGCCGACCTGCTGATCGGCAGCAACGTGCCGGTGCTGACCGGCAACTCGACGACCACCTCGGGCACCACGACCAGTCCGTTCCAGACCTTCGAGCGCCGCGACGTCGGCTTGCGGCTGAAGGTCCGCGCCACCGTCGGCGAGAACGGCACGGTGCGCATGAAGGCCTACCAGGAGAATTCCAGCGTGGTGGCGAGCGTGAACTCGGCGACGCAGGGGCCGACCTTCGACAAGAGCGCGGTGGAGACCTCGGTGACGCTGGAGGACGGCCAGGTGCTGGTGCTGGGCGGCCTGCTGAAGGACGAATACACCGACGCCGAGGACAAGGTGCCCGGTTTGGGCGACATCCCCCTGCTGGGCAACCTGTTCAAGAACCAGAGCCGCAAGCGGGTCAAGTCCAACCTGATGATCTTCCTGCGCCCGGTGGTGCTGCGCACGGCCGAGAGCGCCAGCGCGCTGACCATGGACCGCTACGAGGCGATCCGCGCCTACCAGCAGGAATCGCAGCCCAAGTCCAGCCTGGTCCTGCCCGAGACCGGCGCGCCGATGCTGCCGGAAAAGCCGGCCTCGGCGCCGGGATCGACGCCGCCGGCCCAGCTGCCGCTGCCGGTCTATCCGGCCTCGTCGCCGGTGCCGGGCCCCGCCGCGCCGGCCAGCGCGCCGCAGGGCCGCTGAGCCGGGAGCCGCCATGGCCAGCCGCCATCCCCTTCCCTACGCCGTCGCGAAGTCGCAGCAGGTGCTGCTCGAGGACGACGGCCAGCAGCGCACCCTGTGGGCCACGCCGGCGCTGTCGCTGCCGGTGCTGTCGGAACTGCAGCGCGTGTACGCGCCCTCGCGCATCGAATGCCTGAGCGTGGCCGAGCTGTCGCAGCGCGTCCAGGCGGCCTACGCGGGCGGCGAGGACAGCGCCGCGCTGGTGGTGGGCGAGGTCGAGAGCGCCGTCGACCTGTCGCGCCTGATGCAGGACTTGCCGGCGGTCGAGGACCTGCTCGAGACCGCCGATGACGCGCCCATCATCCGCATGCTCAATGCGCTGCTGACTCAGGCCGCCAACAACGGCGCCAGCGACATCCACATCGAGCCCTACGAGCGCGAAAGCTCGGTGCGCTTCCGCGTCGACGGCACGCTGCGCGAGGTGGTGCGCCCGAACCGCGCGCTGCATGCGGCGCTGATCTCGCGGCTGAAGATCATGGCGGAGCTCGACATCGCCGAGAAGCGCCTGCCGCAGGACGGCCGCATCTCGCTGCGCATCGGCGGTCGCGCGATCGACGTGCGCGTGAGCACGCTGCCGTCGGCGCACGGCGAGCGCGCGGTGCTGCGCCTGCTGGACAAGTCGGAGTCGCGCTTCACACTGGCGGCGCTGGGCATGGACGGCGAGCGGCTGGAGCGCTTCCAGCGCCTGGCGCAGCAGCCGCACGGCATCGTGCTCGTCACCGGCCCGACGGGCTCGGGCAAGACGACGACGCTGTACGCGGCGCTGCAGACGGTGGACACCTCGACGACCAACGTGCTGACCGTCGAGGACCCGATCGAATACGAGCTGCCCGGCATCGGCCAGACGCAGGTCAACGCGCGCATCGACCTGACCTTCGCCAAGGCGCTGCGGGCCATCCTGCGCCAGGACCCGGACGTGATCATGATCGGCGAGATCCGCGATTACGAGACGGCGCAGATCGCGATCCAGGCCTCGCTGACCGGTCACCTGGTGCTGGCGACGCTGCACACCAACGACGCGGTCAGCGCGGTGACGCGCCTGACCGACATGGGCGTGGAGCCCTTCCTGCTGAGCTCGTCGCTGCTGGGCGTGCTGGCGCAGCGGCTGGTGCGCAAGCTCTGCCCGGTGTGCAAGTCGCCGGAGCCGCTGCCCGAGGGCGGCGCGCGCTACCACCCGGTCGGCTGCCCGGCCTGCGCCAGCAGCGGCTACAAGGGCCGCACCGGCGTGTACGAGCTGATGGTCTGCGACGACACCATCCGCGGCCTGATCCACAACCAGGCGGCGGAGTCCGAGCTGCTGGCCGCGGCGCGCGCCAACGGCCTGCGCTCGATGCGCGAGGACGGCGACCGGCTGGTGGCCGCGGGCGTGACGTCCGAAGAGGAAGTGCTGCGGGTCACGCGCGAGTGAGCGCGGCCGATCAAGACCGCGCGCCCTGACGCTACCCCCGACGCCGCACGACGCAGTCAATCACGAGGTTCCCAGCGATGCCCGCCTTCAAGTACGACGCCCTCGACGCGTCCGGCAAGTCCCAGCAGGGCCTGCTGGAGGCCGACACCGCGAAAGCCGCGCGCACGCAGCTGCGCGCGCAGGGGCTGGTGCCGATGGACGTGAAGCCGGTGGCGGCACCGGCCGGCAAGCAGTCGCGCTTCGCGCGGCGCGCCTTCAAGGCGGCGGGGCTGACGGTGTGGACGCGGCAGCTGGCGGGCTTGGTCTCGGCGGGTCTGCCGCTGGAGCGCTCGCTGTCGGCGCTGGCCGACGAGGCCGAGGATCCGCGCCAGCGCGAGCTGATGTCGCAGCTGAAGTCCGAGGTCAACGCGGGCTCGTCCTTCGCGCGGGCGCTGGCGATCGCGCCGCGCGAGTTCGACGACGTCTACCGCGCGGTGGTCGCCGCCGGCGAGCAGAGCGGCGCGCTGGGCCCGGTGCTGGAGAGCCTGGCGGACGACCTCGAGGAGCAGCAGCGGCTGCGCTCGGAGCTGTTCGGCGCGCTGGCCTATCCGGTGATCGTCTGCATCATCGCGGTGCTGGCGGTGAGCTTCCTGCTGACCTACGTCGTGCCGCAGGTGGCGGCGGTCTTCACGCAGACCAAGCAGACGCTGCCGCTGCTGACGCGGATCATGATGGGCCTGTCCGACCTGATGCGGACCTGGGGCCTGGCGATCGTGGCGGTGCTGGCGGCGGTGTTCTTCGGCGCGCGCCAGATCCTCAAGCGCGAAGGTCCGCGGCAGCGTTTCGACGCGGCATGGCTGAACCTGCCGCTGCTGGGCCGGCTCTCGCGCGGCTACAACGCGGCGCGGTTCTCGGGAACGCTGGCGATGCTGGCCGGCGCCGGCGTGCCCATCCTGAAGGCGCTGCAGGCGGCGGCCGAGACGCTGTCCAACCAGGCGATGCGCGCCGACGCGCTGGACGCGCTGGCGCAGGTCCGCGAGGGCGCGCCGCTGGGCGCGGCGCTCGCCGGCAAGAAGCGCTTCCCGGGGCTGCTGTCGATGTTCGCGCGCCTGGGCGAGCAGACCGGCCAGTTGCCCGACATGCTGCAGCGCGCCGCGCGCCAGCTCGGCAACGAGGTCAAGCGCCGCGCGATGACGCTGGCCACGCTGCTGGAGCCGCTGCTGATCGTGGTCATGGGCGGCGTGGTCATGCTGATCGTGCTGTCGGTGCTGCTGCCGATCATGGACATGAACAAGCTGGCGGCGCAGTAGCCGGGCGCGGCGCGGCGCTTCGTCCAGCGGCAAGCAGCGGCCTCGGCCGCTTCTGCTGCTTCGGCTGCTTTGCCGCGTCGGCCGCTTCCGACCGCTAACGGACGAACGGCCGGACCAGCTCGGCCGCCGGGACCGCCGCCGTGTCGATCACCTGATCGACGAGGTCGGCGAATCGACCCAGCGGGCACCCCGAAGCGCCGCCACACCCGGGTACCGCCACCGGCTTCACGGCCATGTCGCCCGGCGCATCGAAGCGGCCGCGGCGCAGCGCGCTCAAGGTCGGCATCGCGATGCCCAGCCGCACCTCGGCACTGGCCGCCCCGGCGACAAGATCGAAGACCAGCGCGCCGCCTGGCGGATAGTCATCCGGCCGTGCCGGGTCATGCCAGTCCAGGCCCAGCAGCCCGGCCACCGCCGCCAGGTTGGTGTCGTGCCCGACCAGGAACACCGTGCCGGCGCCCGCCCCCTGCGCATCGCCCGCGAGCGGTCGCGCGTTGCCCGCGCGCAGCGCCGCAGAGATCCGCGCCAGCAGATCGGAGGCGCGCCGCCGCGCCGCGCCCGGATCGTCCTTCCACTGCTCCGCGAACGCCGCGTTGTGCAGTTCAACGATCCGACCGATGCCGGACTCGTCCAGGCGTCCCCAGGCCGGCGCCGGCAGGCCCTCGACGTACTCCAGCATCAGGTTCTCCGCCAGCGTCCCCATCGGCTTGCGCGGATCCGCCTGGTCGACCAGCAGCTGGTGCCCCGACGCACGGGCCGCTTGCCGATCCGCTTCGCGAGCGCCGCCGATGAGCACGGCCTGGAGTTCGTCCAGCCCGTCCTTGGGAATGCGGTCCCGGCGCTTGACCGCGTCGGGGGAGACCTCCTCGTCCGACCCAGCGCTGCCCTGGAAGAGCGGATCGTGCTGCCCCGCCGGCAGGCCGAAATGGCCGACCTCCGGGCAACCGGGCAGCAGGCCCTCCATCAGCGCCCTCGCGCTCGCGTGGTTCCTGGGCGTGCTGTCCGAGATCACGAGCAACGGCGCCCCGGCACCGGCCGATGCCGGACATCTCGCCGCGAGCCGATCGAGGCCGAGCTCGGTTCGCCACCAGCCGCCCAGGGCCTTCATCGCCGCGATGCCATGCGGCGTCAACTGTCCCGGCGCGACCGGCCACCGCGCCCAGGGCTCGGTGGCGAAGGGCGCGAGCGCCTCGGGCGACTTGGTCGGCGAGCGCACGCCGTGCCGCATCAGCATGATGCGCAGCACCGGCGTCTGCGCGGGTCGCAAGACCGGCGTTCCGGCGTCCTGCGCCTGCGCCTGCGCCCGCGCCGTCGGCATCGTCAGCATCAAGGCCGCCGCGGCGGCGACCGAGCTCGCGACGCGCGCGCCCATCAGAACTTCACCGCCATGTCGACGAACGCGCCCCGGCCCGGCAGGCCGAAGTACAGCGGCGCGCCGCTCACCGACTGGTTGCCGGCGAACGCGGTGAGCTTCCTCGCGTTGAACAGGTTGTTGACGTCGAGGCTGACGGAGAAGCCCTTCGTGCCCCAGGGCCCCTGGTCCGCGCGATAGCCGAGCGCGGCGTCCACGCTGCTGTAGCCCCCCAGGCGCTGACTGTTGGCGAAGACGGTGTTGCCCTTGGCATCGGTCGTGTTGTCGACGCCGTATTGCGCGCCGACCATCTTGGTCATCAGCGAACCGAACAGCCCTTGCTTGTCGCCATAGATCAGGCCGACGGCCGCGGTCGCCCGCGGCGTGCCGGCGACGCGCACCGACCCGCCCTTGTAGGTCGCGTGGTTGAGGCTGGCGTTGGCGTACAGGCTGAGCTGGCGCGTGAAGGCATAGGTGCCCTCGACCTCGATGCCCTTGTAGACCGCGCCGCCCGCGTTGACGTACACGCTCTCGCTGCCCGCGCCGCTGTCGATCGTCGTCTGGCTGATGTAGTTGCCGAAGTCGACGCGATAGACGTCCGCGCCGAAGTTGAACTCGCGCGTCGCATAGGCGGTGCCCAGCTGGTAGTTCGTCGTCAGCTCCGGATCCAACCCGCGCGCGCCGTTGAGCTGGATCACGTTGACCGGCGGCGCCAGGAAGCCCTTGGCGACCTGCGCGTAGGCGGACCAGTCGTGGCTCAGCTGGTCGTGCACGCTGATCGAGGGCAGCCAGGCGTCGTAGGTCGCGCTGGCCTTGAGCGGCGCCGGCGGCGTCGACTTGTTGAGCTCGGCATCGATGCCGCGGCGCACGCTCGAGTAGCGCAGGCCCGGGCTCACCGTCACGCCCTCGGCCGCCTTCCAGTCGTACTGCACGTAGGGCTGGAAGGTGTCGGTCGTGTCCTTCAGCCGGTAGTTGTCGGCATAGCCGTACTTCGTGCCGGTGGCGGCGCCCGTGGTGAAGTCGACCGGCGTCTGCCAGCGCGCGTCGTCGTTGCGCTCCACCCAGGCGCCGACCTGCAAGCGCCCCGGCCCCGCTTCGCGCGCCAGGCGCAGCACGTCGCCGTAGGCATGGAAGCCGTTGTCGGCCCGCTTGCCGGGGACGTCGGTCGCGACCTTGGTGGTCTTCTTTCCCGCCGCGTCGTAGAACTGCACGCCGTTGTGGGACGGATCGGTGTCGGTGGGATCGCTGGTCTTGTCCGACGCGTGGTCGAAGTCGTTGAAGTAGACCTTGTTGTCTACCGTCCAGCCGCCCAGCGTCGAGGTCACGCCGAGGTAGGTGAAGCTGGACCGGTAGCTCGCGCCGTTGTAGCCGGCATAGGTCTGCAGCGACGGGTCGTCGCCCAGGCCGAAGCGCCAGCCGTGCTGCGCGATCTGGTCGAGCGTCGCGCCTTGCGCCGTGTTCTGGCGTTCGCGGTTGACGCTGGTGACGAAGGTCAAGGTCGTATCGTCGCCCAGCGCGCTGACGGTCTTCAGGAACAGGTGCTTGCGGTCATCGCGCGTGTGCGACAGGAAGGTGTCGCTGGACTCCTTGGAGACCTCCGCGAAGACGCCGGTATCGCCGAAGTTGTGGTCCACCGACAGCCCGGCCGCGCGGGTGTTCCAGCTGCCCAGGGTGAAGTACGGCGTGATGCCGTCGACGCTGGCCGGATCGCGCGTGCGCAGTGCGATGGTGCCGCCGAAGGTGGCGTTGCCGATCGACGCGCCGCCGCCGGGACCGCGGTCGATCTGCGCCTGGCCCAGCACGTGGTTGCTGAAGTAGGCCGAGGTGGTGTGATGCAGGTCGCTCGCGTCGCCGAACGGGATGCCGTCGAAGGTGATGTTGAACTGGCCGTCCTGGAAGCCGCGCAGGCTGATGCCTTCGCTCTTGCCCAGGCCGGGGCCTTCCGGCGAGCTCACCGTCATGCTGGGCGCGTACTTGACGATGTCGTCGAAGTTGGCGTTGAAGCGCAGCGCGTCGCGGATGAAGCGCTCATCGATCACCGAGGTCGGCTGGCTGGCATTGAGCGGCGCGGCGCTGGGTGCGAGCGTGTTCACCGAATTGCCGGTGACGCTGACGACGTCCAGCGTCTGCACCCGCTTGTCGTCGTCGGCATGGGCGGACGGCAGGCAACTCAGCACCGCGGCGGCGGCGATCAATCGGCGCGCAGACAGGGGGGCGGACAGGCGGGCGGGGCGGACGAGCGGCATGGAGAGCGTCTGGCGGATGAAAAGCCGGCGATGCTGGGGCGCCCGGATGTCCGGTCGATGACAGTCGGGCGGCTGTCTCGGATCACCAAATCGACAAGAAGTGTCTGATTCATTGCGCCCTCAATGCCGCGTCAACGCCTGATCACGACGGCCTCACGCCGCCATGTCCGATCCGGCGGCGGCCCCCGGGACCCCTATCATCCCCACCCATGCCCGCCTCCCTCGACGGCCGCCTGGTGGTGGCCCTTTCCTCCCGCGCGCTGTTCGACTTCGAAGAGGAGAACCAGCTCTTCGAGAACAGCGACGACCGCGCCTACATGCGGCTGCAGCAGCAGCGCCTGGACGAGCCGGCCAAGCCCGGCACCGCCTTCTCGCTGGCGCGCAAGCTGCTCGCCTTCAACGCCCTGGGCGAGACGCCCCGCGTCGAGGTCGTTGTCCTGTCCCGCAACGATCCGATCTCCGGCATGCGCGTGTTCCGCTCCGCGCAGCATTACGGACTGACCATCGAGCGCGGCGTCTTCACCCGCGGGCAGAGCCCCTGGCGCTACCTGCGCCCGCTCAAGGCCGACCTGTTCCTCTCCGCCAACGAGGACGACGTGCGCTCCGCCCTCGCCGCCGGCGTGGCCGCGGCACGCGTCTTCCCGCAGTCGGCGCGCGCCTCGGCCGCCTATCCCGATGAGCTGCGCATCGCCTTCGACGGCGATGCCGTGCTGTTCTCCGACGAGGCCGAACAGATCTACCAGCGCGATGGCCTGGACGCCTTCCAGGCCCATGAACGCGAACGCAAGCTGACGCCCTTGCCCGCCGGTCCGTTCAAGGAAGTCCTGCACGCGCTGCAGCGCCTGCAGGCCGCGCCCGCCGCGCCGATGCGCCTGCGCACCGCGCTGGTCACCGCCCGCAGCGCCCCCGCCCATGAGCGCGCCATCCGCACGCTGATGGACTGGGACGTCGAGGTCGACGAGGCGATGTTCCTCGGCGGCCTGGCCAAGGGCGAATTCCTGCGCGAGTTCGAGCCCGACTTCTTCTTCGACGACCAGCATGGCCACGTCCAGAACGCCGTGCCCCACGTGCCCGCAGGGCATGTGGCCATGGGGGTGACGAACCGCTGACGCCCCGCCCGGCGCCAGAATCCGCGCCGCATGACTTCCGGCTGCCGTCCGGCCGGTTCCCTTCTCGTTCCAACGCTCCGTCCCCGGACTCCCACAAGGAAGACCTCGATGCGCATCACGCTCCGCCGCCTGGCCATCGCCTCGGCCTGCTCGATGGCCACCCTGGCCATCGCCGCAGAATCCACCGCCACCTCGGCCGCGACCTCGGCTGCCGCCCTCGGCGCCGCCGACGCCGTCGCCCGCGGCGCGGCCGCCCGTGCGGCGCTCGTCGATCCGGCGCTGGGCTTCTACCGCCAGCCCGCGCTGCGCGGCGACCGGCTGGTCTTCGTGGCCGAGGGCGACCTGTGGCAGGCCTCCGCCGCCGGCGGCACCGCCCAGCGCCTGACCACCCATGGCGGCGTCGAGACCTATCCCGCCCTGTCCGCCGACGGCCGCTGGATCGCGTTCACCGGCCAGCAGGAAAGCGCGAGCGACGTCTTCGTCATGCCGGCCGGCGGCGGCGTGCCCCGCCGCCTGACCTGGGACACCGGCGCGGTGCGCGTCTGGGGCATCACCGCGCAGAACGAGGTGCTCTACACCGGCAACACCGAGCGCGGCGAGCCCGGCACCCAGCTGCACCTGGTCGACATCGCCACCGGCAAGCACCGCGCGCTGCCGGTCGGCCAGGCCAGCGACGGCGCGCTCAGCGCCGACGGCAAGACCCTGTACTTCACCCGCAACGGCCTGCGCGGCGACAACGCCCGCCAGTACCGCGGCGGCGCCCTGGCCCGGCTGTGGGTGATGGACCTCGCCGGCAGCGCCGAGGCCCGGCCGCTGGTCCCCGAAGGCGCCAACGACCGCCGGCCCATGCCCTACGTCGACGCCGGCGGCAACGCGCGCGTGGCGTTCCTGTCCGACCGCGACGGCACCTTCAACCTCTGGTCGGTCAAGGCCGATGGCTCCGACCCGCGCCAGCACACCCGCCTCAAGGGATGGGACATCCGCCATGCGAGCCTGGACGGCGCGCAGGCGGTCTTCGCCGTCGGCGCGGACCTCTACCGCCTCGACCTGAACGGCAGCGCCGCCGAGCAGAAGCTGTCCATCGCCCTGGGCGGCGACTTCGACCAGCAGCGCAAGCGCTGGGTCAGCCGCCCGCAGGACTTCCTGACCGCGGTCTCGCTGTCGCCCAATGGCGAGCAGGTCGTGCTGACCGCGCGCGGCCGCCTGGCCACGCAAGGCGTCGGCCCGCTGCGCCGCGCCGAACTGCCGGTGCCCGCTAGCCTCGGCGACGCCGGCCGCTGCCGCGACACCGCCTTCAGCAGCGACAGCCGCGACGTCTTCGCGCTGTGCGACTACAGCGGCGAACTCGAGATCTGGCGCCTGGCCGCCAACGGCGCCGGCCAGCCGCGGCAGGTCACCGAAGGCGCCACCGCGATGCGCCGCAGCCTGTCGCCCTCGCCCGACGGCCGCTGGATCGCCCACACCGACAAGGAAGGCCGCCTCTTCCTCACCGACCTCAAGAACCCCAGCCGCGCCGCCGCGACCCGCGAGGTCGACCGCGACACGCTCGGCGACGGCGCGGCCTCGCTGTCCTGGTCCGCCGACGGCAAGGCGCTGGCCTTCGTCCGCGCCACCAGCAACCCCTATCGCGAGCAGCTGATGCTGCTGACCGTCGCCGACGGCAAGGTCCACCAGCTCGGCAGCGACCGCTACGCCGCGACCGCGCCGGCCTTCAGCCCCGATGGCCAGTGGCTCTACTTCCTGTCGCGCCGCAGCTTCGACGTGACCGGCAACCCCGGCCCCTGGGGCGACCGCAACATGGGCCCGTTCTTCGACAAGGGCTGGAAGGTCTACGCGCTGGCGCTGCAGCCAGGCCTGCGCTTCCCGTTCGCGCAGCCGGATGAGCTCCAGGGCCTGAAGGCCAAGGAGGAGGCCGAGGTCCGCGAGCAGGAGAAGGACAAGCCCGACAACAAGGAATCGAAGCAGAAGGTCGACCAGGCCAAGGCCGCCGCGGTGAAGGAAGAGAAGCCCGCGGCCAAGGGCAAGCCCGAGATCCAGATCCCCGGCCTGTCGCTGCGCCTGTTCGAAGTGCCCATCGCCGCCGGCAACTACAGCGGCCTGGCCGTGGACTCCAAGCGCCTGTACCTGCACGAGGGCACCACGCTGCGCCAGCTGCCGATCGGTCCCGGCGAAACCAAGGTCGAGACCTTCGCCGAACAGGTCGGCGCCTTCGACCTGAGCGCCGACGGCAAGAAGCTGCTGATCCGCCGCCCCGCGGCGCCGGGCGCCGCGCCGGAGATCCTGATCGTCGACGCCGGACCGAAGATCCCCGGCGACCTGGACAAGTCGCGCGTGCGCTGGACCGACTGGCAGATCGCCGTCGATCCCAAGGCCGAATGGCGCCAGATGTTCAATGACGCCTGGCGCATGCAGCGCGACTTCTTCTACGACAAGGACATGCACGGCGTGGACTGGACCGCGATGCGCGCCAAGTACGCGCCGCTGGTGGAACGCGTCACCGAGCGCAGCGAGCTGGCCGAGGTCATGGCGCAGATGGTGGGCGAGCTGAGCCTGCTGCACAGCCAGGTGGCGCCGGGCGAGCTGCGCAAGGGTGCCGAGGAACCCGGTTTCGCCGGGCTGGGCGCGCAACTCGAGCGCGACGCCAAGGGCTGGAAGATCGCCCGCATCTTCAGCGGCGATCCGGAACTGCCGGCCGACGCCGGCCCGCTGGCCGCGCCGGGGCTGAACATCCCGGTGGGCAGCGTGATCACGCAGATCAACGGCCGCGACGCGACCCAGGCCCCCGATCCCAGCGAACTGATGCGCGGCCAGGCCGGCAAGCAGGTGCTGCTGCAGGTGCGCGAGCCCTCCGGCAAGGAGCGCCCCGTCGTCGTCACGCCGGTCGACCTGCGCCGCGAAGGCCAGCTGCGCATCAACGACTGGCGCTACGGCCGCGCCCGGATCGTCGACACCGCCAGCAACGGCAAGATCGGCTACCTGCACCTGCGCGCGATGACTCGCGACGACATCGGCGACTTCGCCCGCGAGTTCTACGCGCAGAGCGAGCGCGAGGGGCTCATCATCGACGTCCGCCACAACAACGGCGGCAACATCGACAGCTGGATCCTGCAGACGCTGCTGCGCCGCGCCTGGGCCTTCTGGCAACCGCGCTCGCCTTACGGCAGCAAGCCCTATCCCAACATGCAGCAGGTGTTCCGCGGCAAGGTCGTCGTGCTGGCCAACGAGGAAACCTACTCCGACGGCGAAACCTTCTCCGAAGGCTTCAAGCGCCTGGGCCTGGGACCGGTCATCGGCAAGACGACCTCGGGCGCCGGGGTGTGGCTGTCCGACCAGAACCGGTTGATGGACAACGGGCTGATGCGCGCTGCGGAGAACGGACAGATCACCGTCGACGGCCAGTTCCTCGTCGAGGGCAAGGGCGTGACGCCGGACATCGAGGTCGACAATCCGCCGCGCGCGACCGCCAATGGGCAGGATGCGCAGCTGGATGCGGCGATCGCCTGGCTCAAGGATGCGATCGCGAAGGATCCCGTCAAGACGCCGAAGCCGGGGCCTTATCTGCGGCCGATCAAGCAGTGAGGCGTATGGGCAACCGGCGCTGCGCGACTGCGCGTCAGCCAGCGCGGCCCATCACAGGGTAGGAGGCCTCGCGTCCGCGAACCTCCCACCCTGTTCCGGGCCCGGAGGCACTCGCTGACTCCAAGCAGAACGGGAGGCCTCGGCCTCCCGTTTTGCATGGCGTGAGTCGGTCAGGTCAGATCAGGTGAGCGTCACGCGCGCGAACTGGCGCTTGCCGACCTGCAGCACCATCGTGCCGGCCTCGACCTTCAAGGCCTTGTCGCTGATGGTGACGCCATCGATCTTGACGCCACCCTGCTCGATCTTGCGGTTGCCCTCGCCGTTGGACGGCACCAGGTTGGCCGCCTTCAGCAGCGCGGCAATGCCCATCGGCGCGCCGCTCAGCGTCAGCTCGGGGATGTCGTCCGGAATGCCGCCGCGGGCCCGGTTGTTGAAGTCCGCCTCCGCGTCCTCCGCCGCCTGCGCGCTGTGGAATCGCGCGGTGATCTCCTTGGCGAGCATCACCTTCGCCTCCTTCGGGTTGCGGCCGCCCTCGATCTCGCGCTTCAGCGCCGCGATCTCCTCGATCGACTTGAAGCTCAGCAGGTCGAACCACTTCCACATCTGCAGGTCGCTGATCGACAGGATCTTGGCGAACATGCTGTTGGCCGGCTCGGTGATGCCCACGTAGTTGTTCTTGGACTTGGACATCTTCTCGACGCCGTCCAGGCCCTCCAGCAGCGGCATGGTGAGGATGCACTGCGGCTCCTGGCCATACTCGGCCTGCAGGTGCCGGCCCATCAGCAGGTTGAACTTCTGGTCGGTGCCGCCCAGTTCCAGGTCGGCCTTCAGCGCCACCGAGTCGTAACCCTGCATCAGCGGGTAGAGGAATTCATGCACCGAGATCGGCGTGCCGGCCGCGTAGCGCTTGGTGAAGTCGTCGCGCTCCATCATGCGGGCCACCGTGTACTTGGCCGCCAACTGGATCAGGCCGCGCGCCCCCAGCGGGTCGGACCATTCGCTGTTGTAGCGGATCTCGGTGCGCGCCGGATCCAGCACCAGGCTGGCCTGCTTGTAGTAGGTCTCGGCGTTGTGCTTGATCTGCTCCGGCGTCAGCGGTGGGCGCGTGGCGTTGCGACCCGACGGGTCGCCGATCATCGAAGTGAAGTCGCCGATCAGGAAGATCACCTGGTGCCCCAGGTCCTGCAGCTGGCGCATCTTGTTCAGCACCACCGTGTGGCCGACGTGGATGTCCGGCGCCGTCGGGTCCAGGCCCAGCTTGATCCGCAGCGGCTGGCCGGTGGCCTCGGAACGGGCCAGCTTCTTCAGCCATTCGTCCTGCGGCAGCAGTTCCTCGCAGCCCCGCAGCGATTGCTGCATCGCATGACGGACCCGGTCGGTGATCGGAAATTCAGCGGCCGGCGAGGACTGGGTTCGAATGTCAGACATGGCACTTCGGAGCCCGCACGGGCTTACGTAAAGTCTTGATTTATCGGGTTTTCTAGCACTTGCAACCCGGGCGCGCCGGTATACTGCCGGCTGTTTTTGCGGGGCGCCAAGAGGGCAAATCTCATGCCCGATGGGACGCTGCAACGCAAGACGGCGATTCTAGTGGACGCTCCCCGCAGCATCAGGACGCCCCCGGCGTCCTTCGCTGGCCGGCACGTCGAATCGCCGGCCCGGGCCCTCCGGGTCACGCCCTGCGGCGTGGCGACGGGCGGCACTCCTCAGGCTCCAGAAAGAAGGTCTTCGGCGCGTGATGAATTGGACTGACGAATGGCAGCGCGTGCAGCGCACGCTCGCTCGCGCCGAATCCTTCGCGGCCAAGCACCCGCGCACCCTGACCGGCACCGTCGTCGGTGTCCTGAGCTGCTTCGCGGTGACCGCCTTCGGCGTCGCCCCGATGGCCCCTGACGCAGCGGACCTGCCGCAGCGCATCGTTTCGGAATCCATCCCGCTGCAGTCGCTGGACGAGCAACTGGCCGAACTGGCCGCGTTCGATCCCGGCCTGTCCCGCAGCGACATCACCCGCGCCGCCGACACCGCCGACTCGCTGCTCAAGCGCATGGGCGCGGCCGACGTCGCCGCCGCCGCCTTCCTGCGCAGCGACGAGACCGCCAAAAAGCTGCTGACCGGCCGCGTCGGCAAGCGCGTGCAGGTCGTCGCGACCGCCAGCGGCGAGGTCCAGTCCCTCGTCGCCCGCTACGCCGCCGAGGCCAGCGAGCAGCAGGACACCCACTTCACCCGCCTGAGCATCACCCGCGAAGGCGACAAGTTCGTCTCGAAGCTGGAGACCGTGCCGTTCGAGACCCAGACCCGCCTGGGCAGCGGCTCGATCCAGTCCTCGCTGTTCGCCGCGACCGACGAGGCCAACGTGCCCGACGCGATCGCCACCCAGCTGGCGGACATGTTCTCCGGCGACATCGACTTCCACCGCGAACTGCGCAAGGGCGACCGCTTCTCGCTGGTCTACGAAACCCTGACCGCCGACGGCGAGCCCATCACCTGGGGCAACCGCGCCGGCCGCCTGCTGGCCGCAGAGTTCGTCAACAACGGCAAGAGCTACCAGTCGGTGCTGTTCCGGGATCCGGCCAGCGGCAAAAGCAACTACTACGGCTTCGACGGCGAGAGCAAGCGCCGCTCGTTCCTGGCGAGCCCGATGGAGTTCTCCCGCGTGACCTCCGGTTTCGCGATGCGCTTCCATCCGATCCTGCAGACCTGGCGCCAGCACCAGGGCATCGATTACGGCGCCCCCACCGGCACCCCGGTGCGCAGCGTCGGCGACGGCAATGTCGAGTTCGCCGGCTGGCAGAACGGCTTCGGCAACGTGGTGCAGCTCAAGCACAGCGGCAACCGCATGACGGTCTACGCGCACCTGAGCCGCATCGACGTCAAGAAGGGCCAGAAGGTCGACCAGGGCCAGAAGATCGGCGCCGTCGGCTCGACCGGCTGGGCCACCGGCCCGCACCTGCATTTCGAATTCCGCGTGAACGGCAAGCAGCAGGATCCGCGCGTGATCGCGCGCTCGTCGGAAGCCGTCACGCTGCCCGCGACCGCCAAGGCCGCGTTCAAGGCCCAGGTCGCCAGCGCCAAGATCGCGCTCGACGCGGCCTCGTCCATCCACGAGGGCGTCGTCGGCGAATAAGCCGGCGGTCGCTCGCGACCTCCACGCTGCGGCGATGACGATGGCCGGCGCCGAGTTCTACATCGGACTGATGTCCGGCACCTCGCTGGACGGCGTCGATGCCGTCCTGTTGCGCGTCGAGGCCGATGGCAGCGTCCAGGCCCTCGCCCATGAATACCAGCCCTTCGGCGCCGAATTGCGTGCCGAACTGCTGGCGCTGAACAGCCCCGGCGACAACGAACTGCAACGCGCCGCCCTCGCCGGCAATGCCGTCGCTCGCGCCTATGCGCAGGTGTGCCGCGCGCTGCTGAATGCGCAGCGTCGGGTCCCGCAGGACATTCGCGCGCTCGGCGCGCATGGCCAGACCGTCCGGCATCGCCCCGGCGAATTCGACGGCACAGGCTTCACCCTGCAGGTGCTGAATGCGTCATTGCTGGCCGAGCTCACCGGCATCGCCGTGGTCCACGACCTGCGCAGCCGGGACCTGGCCGTCGGCGGCCAGGGCGCGCCGCTGGTGCCGGCCTTCCATCGTGCGGCATTGGCCCAGCCGGGTGAGGACGTCGCCGTCCTGAACGTCGGCGGCATCAGCAATGTCAGCCTGCTGTGGGCCGACGGTCGCAGCGGTGGGTTCGATTGCGGCCCTGGCAACTGCCTGATGGACGGCTGGATCCATCAGCATCAAGGCGCGAGCTATGACGCAGGCGGCCAATGGGCGGCCCAGGGACAGGTGCATGCCGGACTGCTCGCCGCGCTGCTCGCCGAGCCCTACTTCCATCAGGCGCCACCGCGCAGCACGGGACGGGACCTCTTCCACTTGGGATGGTTGGATGAGCGCATCACGGCGCATGCGCCGCAGGTCTCCGCGGTGGACGTGCAGGCCACGCTGCTCGAGTTGAGCGCGCGCGGCGTGACCGACAGCCTGGCGGCTCACGCTCCGGGCGCCTGGCGCGAATTGCTGGTCTGCGGCGGTGGCGCGTTCAACGAGGCGCTGCTTGGACGGCTGCGCGCGCTGCTGCCCGGCATGACGGTAGCAACCACCGATCGTCGTGGCCTGCCGCCGATGCAGGTCGAAGGCGCCGCGTTCGCCTGGCTGGCGATGCGCCATGTGCGCGGGCTCCCGGGCAACCTGCCCGCCGCGACCGGTGGCACCGGACTCCGCGTCCTGGGCAGCTACACCCCGGCGTGAGCCAGAAACGACAAGACCGCCCGAAGGCGGTCTTGGTCATGGCGCCCGACACGCGTCGGGCAGTTGGGCGGTGCCGGCCGATCAGACGGAGAAGCTCGAACCGCAACCGCAGGTCGTCTGCGCGTTCGGGTTCTTGATCACGAACTGGGCGCCTTGCAGATCTTCCTTGTAGTCGATCTCGGCGCCGACCAGGTATTGCAGGCTCATCGCGTCGATCAACAGCGTCACGCCGTTCTTGGCCATCTGCGTGTCGTCGTCGTTGACGGCCTCGTCGAAGGTGAAGCCGTACTGGAAGCCGGAGCAGCCGCCGCCCTGGACGAACACCCGCAGCTTCAGGTCGGGGTTGCCTTCTTCCAGCACCAGTTCGCGCACCTTTTCAGCCGCGCTGTCGGTGAAGACCAGCGGAGCCGGCATGTCGCCCATGCCGGTGGTTTGGGTTTCGAGGACTGCGCTCATCGTGGATCCTGTTGTGTCGGAGGAATGGCGGGAATTATCTCAAAGCACCCGCCGCATGGGCAGGCACTTGGGGATAGCCCCTTCGGCGGGAGGTGCAGCCCACCGGATAAAAAAACAAGGCCGCTGAAAACAGCGGCCTTGTTCTGGAGCTTGCGTCGCTGACGAAATCCCAACCCGGATTCCACCAGCGAACGGAAGTCGATCAGCGCTTGCTGAACTGCTTCCGGCGACGGGCGCCGTGCAGACCGACCTTCTTACGCTCGACTTCACGCGCGTCACGCGTGACGAAGCCGGCGCGGCTCAGTTCGGGCTTCAGGGCTGCGTCGTAGTCGATCAGCGCGCGGGTGATGCCCAGACGGACAGCACCGGCCTGGCCGGACTCGCCGCCGCCGTGCACGTTGATCTTGATGTCGAAGGCCTCGCCATTGTTCGTCAGCAGCAGGGGCTGGCGCGAAATCATGATCGAGGTCTGACGGCCGAAGTACTGCTCGATCGAGCGGCCGTTCACCGTGATTTGGCCAGTGCCCTTCTTGATGAAGACACGCGCCACCGACGACTTGCGACGGCCGGTACCGTAGTTCCAGTTTCCGATCATCACGGCTCCTTAGATTTCCAGCGCCTTGGGCTGCTGGGCGGTGTGCGGATGCGTGTCGCCCGCGTACACCTTCAGCTTCTTGATCATCGCGTAGCCCAGCGGACCCTTGGGCAGCATGCCCTTGACGGCCTTCTCCAGGGCGCGGCCCGGATGCTTGGCTTGCATGTCCTTGAACTTGGTGGCGTAGATGCCGCCCGGGAAGCCCGAGTGACGGTAATACACCTTGTCCGTGGCCTTGTTGCCGGTGACACGCAGCTTCTCGGCGTTGATGATGACGATGAAGTCACCGGTGTCGACGTGAGGCGTGTAGATGGCCTTGTGCTTGCCGCGCAAACGGAGTGCCACTTCGCTGGCAACACGTCCGAGCACCTTGTCGGTGGCGTCAATCACAAACCACTCGTGCGTCACTTCGGCCGGCTTGGCGCTGAAGGTCTTCATGAGATTCTTTCAAAAGGCGAAACTTCGGGCGATCTGCCCCCGTACGTTCGGTGCACGCTTGTCGGCGATGTGAATCGCGCGGCCTCTCACGGACGTTCCCCCGCTGCCTTGGAAACGGGAAAGCCGGCGAGTCTAGCAGAACACGCCCGAAAGGCCAAATCCACGCGCCCGCCGGTCCGGCGCAAGCGCCGCGACGGCGCCCCGCCATGCCGGTTCCGACACGCATTCGGCAGGGAACGACCCGCCGCCCGCTTTCCCCGCTAGCATCCGACCCCATCCGCCACCGCGCCATGACCACCCCGCCCGATCCCCGGCCCACCCCGACGCCCGGCCCCGTGCCGGACGAGGCACCCCGCTCGCGCTGGCACCCCCGCGCGATGCTGGCGCGCTGGACCAGCTGGGTGCCGATCCGCTCGCTGGGGCGGCGCCACCGCAAGCGCATCCTGCAGCACCTGCTTTCCTTGGGGGAACGCGACCGCTACCTGCGCTTCGGCTACCCCGCGCGCGACGAGCAGATCCAAAAGTACGTGGCCGGGCTGGATTTCGTCCGGGACGAGGTCCTGGGCATCTTCAACCGCCGGCTGCAGCTGATCGCGGTGGCCCACCTGGCCTACGCCCCGGCGCCGCAGATCAAGGGCCGGCCGGCGATGGCCGAGTTCGGCGTCTCGGTCGCCACCACGGCGCGAGGCAAGGGTTTCGGCGGCCGGCTGTTCGAGCGCGCCGCGCTGCACGCCCGCAACCGCGGCATCGACACCCTGTTCATCCACGCCCTCAGCGAAAACGCCCCGATGCTGAAGATCGCCCGCAACGCCGGCGCGACCGTCGAGCGCGACGGCGGCGAATCCGAAGCCTGGCTTCGGCTGCCGCCGGACTCGGTGTCCTCGCACGTGGACGAGGCCCTGGAGCGCCACATGGCCGAATGGGACTTCCAGTTCAAGCGCCACATGCGCACCGTCGGCGATTTCCTGGATGGCGTGGCCGAGGTGAAATCCCGCATCCGCAAGGTCCGGGACCGGTCGGACGACCGCCCCGCCGGCCCCGGATCGAAACGCTGATCGCACGGACGACGACGGCATTCCACGGCGCCCCACCCGATTCCAGGGGGGAATCCGGATGCATTTTGTAACGCCTTTCCGCTACATTCGCCCGATTCGCCGGTCCGTTGCGCGCTGTCCTTGCCACCTCCGAGCGACCCTCGGCGCCTCGTCGCGCCATCCGTCCGGTCCGTCCAGTTCGTTGGGATATGCAGAACCTGCTTCCGTGGATCATCGCGGGACTGTCGGCGCTGGCGGTCCTAGGACTGCTCGCCGCGCTGCTGCTGCGGCGCCCCCGGCGCGAGCGCAAGCCGCTGCCCACCGAGTGGTCGCTGAGCCCGCGCCCGGTCTTCAGCGCGGATGAACGCCGCGTCTTCCGCCTGCTGCGCGAAGCACTCCCCCACCACGTCGTGATGTGCAAGCTGCCGGTGGTGCGCTTCTGCCAGCCGACCGAGGCCCGCGACGTCCGCTACTGGTATGAGCTGCTGGGCGGCATCAGCGTGAACTTCGCCATCTGCAGCCCCAACGGCCGCGTGCTGGCCGCCATCGACCTGGAAACCGACCGCCCCGGCTCGTCCCGCAGCCTGCAGATCAAGCAGGCCGTGCTGGCCGCGTGCCGGATCCGCTACCTCCGCACCTCGGTCGACCAGCTCCCCAGCGCGACCGAGCTGCAGCTGCTCGTGCCCTACAGCAACCAGGGCAGCCGCGCCAGCATGGCGCCGATGCCGCGCGCCAGCGTGCATGCGCCGGTCGCGAGCGCCGCCGCGACGCGGCGCGCGGCACCGGTGGCCCCGGCCGCGCGCAACACGCTGTGGAACGACTCGCCCGTCTTCAGCGATTCCTTCTTCGCGCCCGACAGCCGTTATGACGCCTTCGGCGGCGGCGAGTCGATGCATGCGCCCCTGCCGCCGATGTCCGCCGCCATGGCCCCGCTGCCGCCCGCCGAACCCCGCACCCGCGGCTACCGGCCGCGCGCCGGCGCGCACGAGGCCAGCGGCTTCCGCGACTCGCAGCTCGGCCGGGAGTCCCAGTTCGGCCACGACTTCCCGCCCCTGCCCGGCGAATCGCCGGACGCCGACATCGGCGGCGTTGTCGTCGATTCGCCGCGTTACGGGCGGCGCTAAGCTACGCGCCTGCTCCGCTTCCTCGAGGACACACGACGGCGCTCCGGCGCCGTTTTCGTTGCCTCCGCGACTCCATGACTGACACGACGGCCGGGTTCGGCCTCCTGACGCCCGAGCTGATGCTCGATGCCCTCGAGCACGCGGGCCTGCGCCCCGACGGCCGCCTGCTGCAGCTGAACTCCTACGAGAACCGCGTGCTGCTGGCCCACCTGGAGGACGGCGCGGCGGTGGTCGCGAAGTTCTACCGGCCCGGCCGCTGGACCGATGCGCAGATCCTGGAGGAACACGCCTTCGCGCAGGCGCTGGCCGCGGCCGAGGTCCCGGTGGTCGCGCCGCTGACGCTGACCATCGACGGCGCCACCGGCACCCTGGGCCATTTCCAGGACCAGCGCTTCGCGGTCACGCCGCGCCAGGGCGGCCGTGCGCCGGAACTCGAGGACCCGGAGGTGCTGCGCTGGATCGGCCGTTTCCTCGCGCGCATGCACGACGTCGGCCAGGCCCAGCCCTTCCAGGCGCGGCTCGCCTGGAACAGCGCCGCGCCGGCGCGCGATGCCCGCGACTGGCTGCGCGCCCACGACACCCTGCCGCCGGAGCTCTCGGCCCACTGGCACGATGCCGCGGCGCGCTGCATCGACGCGATCGACGCCGCCTTCGACAGCCTGCCGGACCGGCGCTCGCTGCGGCTGCACGGCGATTGCCATCCCGGCAACATCCTGTGGACGCCGGACCGCGGCCCGCACTTCGTCGACCTCGACGACGCCGCCCAGGGGCCGGCGGTGCAGGACCTGTGGATGCTGCTGTCCGGCGATCCGGAAGCGGCGCGGATCCAGCGCGACGCGCTGTTGGACGGCTACGAGAGCGTGCGCGAATTCGACTGGCGCGAACTGCGCCTGGTGGAGGCGCTGCGCACGCAGCGCATGATCCACCACAGCGCCTGGCTCGCGCGGCGCTGGGACGACCCGGCCTTCCCGCTGGCCTTCCCGTGGTTCGGGACGCCCAACTACTGGAGCGACCAGGTCGTCAAGCTGCGCGAGCAGCTCGAGGCCATGCAGGTGGCCGCCGAGCGCTTCTGACCGCTGCTGACCGCTGCTGACGGCGCTCAGCCCAGCAACAGCGCGTTGACGCGGCGCACGTAGGCGGCCGGGTCCTCCAGCACGCCACCCTCGGCCAGCAGCGCCTGGTCGAACAGCACCTGCGCCAGGTCGCCGAAGCGCGGCTCGTCGCCCTCGATCGCGCCGAGCTTCTTCACCAGCGCGTGGTCGGGGTTGATCTCCAGCGTCGGCAGCGCGGTCGGCGCGGTCTGGCCAGCCTGCTTGAGCATGCGGGCCAGATGGCCGCTGATGTCGCCCTCCTCGACGACCACGCAGGCCGGCGAGTCCACCAGGCGGGTGGTCACGCGCACGTCCTTGGCGCGGCCCTCGAGCGCGGTCTTCAGGCGGTCCAGCACCGGCTTGAACTGCTCGGCGGCTTCCTCGGCCTTCTTCTTCTCTTCCTCGTCCTGGAGCTGGCCCAGGTCGACCGCGCCCTTGGCGACCGACTGCAGCGACTTGCCCTCGAACTCGTAGAGGTGGGACAGCATCCACTCGTCGACGCGCTCGGTCAGCAGCAGCACCTCGATGCCCTTCTTGCGGAAGATCTCCAGCTGCGGGCTGTTCTTCGCGGCGGCCAGGCTGTCGGCGGTGATGTAGTAGATGGCCTCCTGGCCCTCCTTCATGCGCGACACATAGTCGGCGAAGGAGACGTTCTGGTCGGCATGCGTCGAGGCGAAGCGCAGCAGCTTGACCAGGCGCTCCTGGTTAGCATGGTCCTCGCCGACGCCTTCCTTCAGCACCTGGCCGAAGTCGGTCCAGAAACGGGCGTACTTGTCGCGCTCGGCGGCGTCCTCGCTGTTGGCCAGCGACTCCAGCATCGACAGCACGCGCTTGGTCGAGCCCTCGCGGATCGCCTTCACGTCGCGGCTTTCCTGCAGCAGTTCGCGGCTGACGTTCAGCGGCAGGTCGGCCGAGTCGATCACGCCCTTGACGAAGCGCAGGTAGACCGGCATCAGCGCCTCGGCGTCGTCCATGATGAAGACGCGCTTGACGTACAGCTTCACACCGCCGCGCTTGTCGCGGTTCCACAGGTCGAAGGGGGCCTTGGCCGGGATGTAGAGCAGCTGCGTGTATTCGCTGCGGCCCTCGACGCGGTTGTGGGTGAAGGCCAGCGGCGGCTCGGTGTCGTAGCTGATCTGCTGGTAGAACGCGTCGTACTCGGCCTGGGTGATGTCGCTCTTGGAACGGGTCCACAGCGCGGAGGCCTTGTTCACCGGCTCCCACTCGTCCTTGAGGACCTGCGTCGCCTTCTCCGCGTCCCACTCCTCCTTGCGCATCAGGATGGGCAGCGAGATGTGGTCGGAATACTTCGCGATCGTCGACTTCAGGCGCCAGGTCTTGAGGAATTCATCCTCGCCCTCGCGTAGATGGAGGATCACATCGGTGCCGCGGCCCGGCTTGGTGATGGTCTCGACCTCGAAATCGCCGGTGCCTTCGGAGCTCCAGCGCACGCCCTGGTCGGCCGGCAGGCCGGCACGGCGAGACTCGACGGTGATGCGGTCCGCGACGATGAAGCCGGAGTAGAACCCCACGCCAAACTGGCCGATCAAGTGCGCATCCTTCTTCTGGTCGCCCTCGAGCTTGGCCATGAACTCACGGGTGCCGCTCTTGGCGATCGTGCCCAGGTGCGCGATCGCTTCTTCCGCGGACAGGCCGATGCCGTTGTCGCTGATGGTGACGGTGCGGGCCTCGGCGTCGAAGGAGACGCGGACCTCGAGGTTGGGCTGGTCTTCCAGGAACTGGGGATGATCCAGGGCCTCGAAGCGCAGCTTGTCGCAGGCGTCGGAGGCGTTGCTGACCAGCTCGCGCAGGAAAATTTCCTTGTTCGAGTAGAGCGAGTGCGTCACCAGATGCAGGATCTGCTTGACCTCGGCCTGGAAGGAATGAGTTTGCTTGTCCATCGTTCGAAAGAAGGGTGGATGAGAGAAACGGGTGGGAGCGCCACCCCGATTGGGGGCGGATTATCGCGGCGGGGCACATGGGCGCGGCGGCGCCGATTTCAAGGGGCCGCCTCTACACTCCCGGCCCTATGCCGATGATCTACTGGTTCGATTTGCTGGGCGTGGCGGTGTTTGCCGTGAGCGGAGCGCTGGCCGCGATGCAGGCCGGGCTGGACCTGTTCGGGCTGCTGGTCATCGCGGCGATGACGGCGGTGGGGGGCGGCACGCTGCGCGACCTGCTGCTGAACCGGCATCCGGTGTTCTGGATGAAGGACACCCGCTACCTGCTGGTGATCGTGGCCAGCGCGCTGGCGGCGCTGGTGGTCGGCCCCTTCCCGGGGCATGCGATCGCGGTGCTCAAGATCGCGGACGCCTTGGGCCTGGCGCTGTTCGCGCTCTGCGGCACGGAGATCGCCGAGGAACACGGCGTGAGGCCGATGCCCGCGCTGCTGATGGGCACGCTGACCGCCTGCGGGGGCGGCGTGCTGCGCGACCTGCTGAGCGGCCAGGCGCCGCTGCTGCTGCGCAAGGACATCTATGCGACGGCGGCGATCGGCGGCATCGCGCTGTACTTCGCGCTCAAGGCGATGGGCTTGCCGATGCGCTGGGCCTTCGTGCTGGGGATGGTCGGGGTGGCCGCGCTACGCCTGGCGGCGCTGTACTTCGGTTGGCAGCTGCCGGCGCTGCAGATGCTGCAGCTTCACTGACGGCGGTCGCCGCCGTCGTCTTCGTCGAGGTCGTCGTCCGGGTCCTCGTCCTCGTCCTCGTCCTCGTCGCCGGACGCGTCCGCGTCACGCGTGCCGCGCTTGGCCAGCGCGGCGCGGGCTTCCTTCTCCGCCAGCTTGGCCGCTTCGGCGGCCTCGGCCGCCGCGGTCCATTCGGCGAATTCGGCCGGCGTCTCCAGCGTGATCCGACCAAGCTGCCCCTGGCGCAGGTCGTACAGCAGGATCTCGGCCGCCTTCTGCGTGTTGATGCGGCCACCGGAGAGCACCGCGCCGCGCCGCTTGCCGATCAAGGCCAGCACCTCGCCGTCCAGCAGGCTGGCGTCCGGCTCAAGCTGGTAACGGCTCTTGAGCGACTGCGGATAGTGCCGGCGCAGATAACCCAGCAGGTCCAGCGCCACGACCTCCTCCTCGAAGGCATTGCGGCCGACCGCGCCGCTGGCGGCCAGGTTGATGCCAGCCTCGGGCACGCGGATCTTGGGCCACAGCATGCCCGGGGTGTCGAAGAGGTAGACACCCTTGTCGAGCAGGATCTTCTGCTCGATCTTGGTGATGCCCGGTTCGTCGCCGGTGGCGGCGGCACGCTTGCCCACAATCGTGTTGATCAGCGTCGACTTGCCGACGTTGGGAATGCCGCAGATCAGCACCCGCAGCGGCTTGTCCAGCCCGCCCCGGTGCGGCGCCAGCGCACGGCACTCGGCCGCCATCAGCTTGGCCAGGCCGGGCTGGCCCTGGTGGATGGCCACCGCTTGCGTGTCCGGACGGGAGCGGTAGAAGGCCAGCCACTCGGCCGTGCGGGTCGGATCCGCCAGATCCTGCTTGTTGAGCAGCTTCAGCGCCGGCCGGCCAGCCGTCAGTTGCGCGATCAGCGGATTGGCACTGCTCGCGGGCACGCGGGCATCGAGCATCTCGATGACCACGTCGATGCCGCTCTTCATGCGCTCGCGGATCGCGCCCCGGGTCTTGTGCATGTGCCCGGGAAACCATTGAATCGCCATGGGGCGGGATTGTCGGTGATCTGGTGGGGGGCGTTCCACCTGCCGCGGGCGAGCGCTTGGCCGCCAGGGCGCAGGGCCTTGGCGGCAAGCGCCAAGACCCCGCGCCCTGCCGTCCCCGAACCACCGAGGGGGGCGCCGAAGTCGTGCCTCAGTTCGGGGCCGGCGCCGGGCGAAGCTCAATGATCGTCGGGGCGCCGTCGCGCGACTCGATGCGCACCTCGACCTTGTCGCCAGCCTTCATCGCCGTCAGCTGCGCAGCACTCAGCACGCCAGGCGCCAGCTTGAAGGGCATCGTCATGCCCGGCATGTCCAGATGACGGATCTCGCCATGCTTGAGCGTCAACTTCTGCTGCGCCGCGTCGACACGACGGACCTCGGCAGCAATCCAGTCCTGCGACGACGCCGTGGCGTCGGCACTCGCGGCCGGCGCGGCGGCCGCCGCCGGCTGGCCGTGGCCTTCATGGCCCTCGTGCCCCTGATGCTGGGCGCGCGCCAGCGAGGCCGCAGCGATCAAGGTCAGCGCGATGGCGGCAAGGAAGGCGGGGAAACGGTTCATGGTGATCTCCTGATGAGCGTTTGAATCGATGTCAGCGGCGCGCGGATCGCAGGTCGCGGATCGCGGATCGCGGATCGCGCGCCGATGTTGTGATGAGCAATGGGTCAATGGCCCTGATGGCCGTGGCCATCGGGCTTGCGCACGCGCAGCGGTTCGGGCGCGGGCGCCGACGAGGGCGCAGCGGTCCTCGGCGCAGGAGCTGACTGCGCTCCGGGCGGGGCATCGACCGCGCGCGCGACCGTGCCGCGCGGCGCGGCGTACCAGCCCGGATCGCGGTAGTCGCCGGGCTTCTGGTCCTTGCGGACCTTGAGCACGCTGAACATGCCGCCCATCTCGAGCGCGCCATGCGGCCCCCGCCCGGCCATCATCGGGACGGTGTTCTCCGGCAGCGGCATCTCCATCTCGGCCATGTCGGCCATGCCGCGCTCGCCCATCGCCATGTAGTCGGGGATGACCTTGTTGATGCGCGCGGCCAGCCCGCGGTGGTCGACGCCGATCAGCGTATCGACCTCATGGCCCATGGCGTTCATCGTGTGGTGGCTCTTGTGGCAGTGGATGGCCCAGTCGCCGGGCTCGTCGGCGATGAATTCGATCTGCCGCATCTGGCCCACCGCGACGTCGGTGGTGACCTCGGGCCAGCGCGCGGACCTGGGCACCGGACCGCCATCGGTGCCGGTGACCTCGAACTCGTGCCCGTGCAGGTGGATGGGGTGGTTGGTCATGGTGAGGTTGCCGACCCGCACCCGCACGCGGTCGCCCTGGCGCACGTTGAGCGTGTCGATGCCCGGGAAGACGCGGCTGTTCCAGGTCCACAGGTTGAAGTCGGTCATCGTCATCGTGCGCGGCGTGTAGCTGCCGGGATCGATGTCGTAGCTCGAGAGCAGGAAGCAGAAGTCGCGCTGCACCTCGGCGATCTGCGGATGCCGCGCCTTCGGATGGGTGACCCAGAAGCCCATCATGCCCATCGCCATCTGCGTCATTTCGTCCGCATGCGGGTGGTACATGAAGGTGCCGGGCCGGCGGGCGACGAACTCGTAGACGAAGGTCTCGCCCGGCTTGATCGCCGGCTGCGTGAGCCCGGAGACGCCGTCCATGCCGTTGGGCAGGCGCTGGCCATGCCAGTGGACGCTGGTGTGCTCGGGCAGCTTGTTGGTGACGTAGATGCGCACGCGGTCGCCTTCGACGACCTCGATGGTGGGACCGGGCGACTGGCCGTTGTAGCCCCACAGGTGGGCGGTGCAGCCCGGCGCGAGTTCGCGCAGGACCGGCTCGGCGACGAGGTGGAATTCCTTGACGCCGTCGCGCATGCGCCAGGGCAGCGTCCAGCCGTTGAGGGTGACGACGGGGTTGTAGGGCCGGCCGTCCGGCGGCGTCAGCGGCGGCGCGGTGTCGGGCGTGTCGCGCTGGGCGGGCTCGGGCAGCGCCGCCATCGCGACGCGCGAGACACCGCTCGCGTTGACCGCACCGGCCGCGCCGAGCGCCGCACCCGCGGCGGCGCGGGCGAACAGGTTGCGTCGGGAAATCATCGGGAATCCTTTCAGGACCGCGCGCTCAATGCGCGGCGGCGCCGGCGGCTTCGGACGCCGCGGCGGTCGGAGTCGGGGAAGCGGCCGTGGCGCCGTCGCGCACGGGGCCGAGCAGGCTCTGCGACAGCATCGATTCGGCGAGCCAGTAGTCGCGCCGCGCGTCGAGCGCGGCGGCGACGGCGCGGGCCTGGGCCCGCGCGTCGGCGAGCAGGTCCATGACGCCGACCAGCATGCCGTTGTAGCGCAGCAGGGTTTCGTCGGAGACCTGCCGGGCCAGCGGCAGCACCTCGTCGTGATGACGCCGGGCGATGCGCCAGGCGGTCTCCGCGCGGGCCCGCGCGACGCGGACTTCGGAACGCGCGTCGATCGCCACCTGCGCGGTCCGCTCGAGCGACTGCCCGTAGGCCTCGCGGGCACCGGCCACGCGCGCCTGGCCCCAGTCGAAGAGCGGCAGCTCGACGCTGAGCTCGACGCCCCGCTGGGTGGGTTCCTCGTTGCTGCTGTTGCGCTGCAGGCCGAGTTCGAGCACGTTGATCCGGCCGGTCCGGCGCGTCAGGCCCAGCTGCGCGGCGAGCTGCTCCGAGTCGCGCTTCGCGGCCTGGATGTCGAGCCGCTGCGCCACCGCCTGCCGCTCGAGGTCGTCGGCGGCGCGGAAGTCGGTCGGCACGTCGGGCAGGCGCTCCGGCAGCGTCAGCGTCGCCACGTCGTCGCCCCACAGGCCGATCGCGCGGATCAGCGCCTCGCGGTCACCGGTCGCCTGCAGCTCGGCCTGCTCCAGCGCGAGCTGGGCTTCGGCCAGCACCGCGCGCTCGCGGGCGAGCCGCAGGGCGCTGACATTGCCGGCCTGGCGCATCCGCAGCGCGAGTTCCGCGCCGGCGGACGCGGAGTCCAGCACCGTGCGCGCCTGCCGCAGGCGCTCCTGCGCGGCGACGGCCTGGACCCAGCTGCGACGCGCCTGGGAGGCGACGTCGAGCAGCTGCTGCGCGACGCGCGCCTGCTCGCGGGCCAGGGCCTGGGCGGCGGCGTCCTGGCGGGCACCGCGGCCGAGCAGGCTCAGCAGGTTGAACTCGAGACCGCGCTCGATCTCGCGTTCGTCGCCGCGCACGAGGCGGCCCAGGCTCAGGACCGGGTTCGGCCAGAGCAGCGTCTGCACGCGCTCGGCGTCGGCCATGCCCAGGCCGTAAAGGCTGGCCTGCAGGCCGCGGTGGTTCAGCAGCGCGAGTTGCACCGCGCCCTGGGCATCGAGCGGCCGGGCCAGCAGGGCGTCGGTGCGCGCGCGGGCGGCGGCGCGCTGGTCGTCGGTGCGCTGCAGCGGCAGGTCGCTGCCCAGCCAGTCGCGGCTCTGCCGCTGGACCGGCTCGGCCGCCTGCTCCGGCGAGAGCGACGCGCAGGCCGAAAGGCCCAGCGCCAGCAGCACGGGCAGGGTCAGGCGCAGGGAGGTCATCGTCGAGGACATCGGGGGCTCCTCAATGGTGGTGATGGTCGCCGGCCGGGGCCGAGGTGGCGCTGGCGGGGACCGGGGCGGCGCTGGCCGCAGACGCGGCGCTCGCCGGGAGGGAGGAGGCAGCTGCCGGTCGGGCGGGCGACGCTGGCGCCGGGGCGGGTGCGTTCGCTGCTTGGCTTTCGCGCAGCAGCGCGCGCCAGCCGCCGGCCTCGTGGACACGGCGGTTGGCCTGGCGCCAGTCGCCGACACCGGGGTCGGCGACAGCGGCGCCGGAGGCGGGCGCGGGCGGCTTGACGATCGGCGCGGGCGTGGTCGCCCGAGGGTCGGCGGGATCGGGAGGCGCGGCCGCGGCAGACCCGAGGGTCGCGGCCACGGCCAGCAGGCAGAGCAATCGAGAAGACATGGCTTCCTCGCGAAGGATCGGGAGCAGGGAGGACTGCCCAGACCCCTCACCCCTGCCCTCTCCCCGCCAGCGGGGAGAGGGAGTCAGTCAGACCGATCTCCCGCACCAGCGGCGCGAGAGTGAATCAGACCCTCTCTCTGGCGCCACATCGGAGCAAGGGAGCGGATCAGACCTCTTCCCTGGCGCCACCAGCGGAGCAAGGGATCGGATCGAACCTCTTCCTTGGCGCCACCAGCGGGGCGAGGGATCGGATCGGACTCCCTCTCCCGCTTGCGGGAGAGGGTGGGGGTGAGGGTCGGTGCAGGCCGCCGGCCTGGCCGTCGTCAGACGGAACCCGGCACGATGGCGACGCTCACGGCGGCTCGTCCAGGACGAGCGCCGGCGTTCAGGCGAGGAAGGTTTTTGGCGGCCGCTCGAGCGGCTGCGGCGTCTGCTCGGGCGCGTCGATGGCGCGGAGCGTGGGGGTGGCGTCGCGCAGGTCCTGCGCGGCGAGCATCAGCGGCGCGATCGGCATCGCGGCGCCGATGCAGCACTGCAGGCAGATGCCGCAGTGGTGATCGGTGGCGGCGTCTCCGCCGTCGTCGTGCGGCGCAGCGGCGTCCGTCGGCGACAGGTCCGTCGAGGCCCCGTCATGGCCGCCGTGCGTCATGCCGCCCATGCCGCCCATGCCGATCCAATCGTGGCCCATCGCGCCCATGTGCATGGCGCTCATGTCCATGCCGGCCATCTCATGGCAATCGGTGGGCATCGTCGCGACGGCGCCGCCGCCGTGCGCGGACATCAGCGCCATGCCGATGCCCATCGTGGCCGCGAGCGCCCCCTGCAGCGGCAGGGTCAGGGCCAGGACGGCCAGCACCAGCCAGCGGCTCCAGAGGAGCCGGCGCGGACCGGTGGCGTTCAAGCGGGACATGGGGCCGGAGTGTAGGCGAGGCGAGGCCCGGACACTCACCTCGGCCCTGGCCGCCACAGGGCCTCCCGACCTCCCGGCTCAGTCCTCGTTCTTGAAGACCAGCTTGACCTCGTGCGTCTCCTTCTGGCCGCTGGGCTCGAACTTCCAGTCCATCAGCGCGCGGGTGACGGCCTTGTCGAAGACCTTGCGCGGCTCGGCCTCCAGGATCTCGACGCCCGAGACCTTGCCGTCCGGCTCGATGTTCATCTTGGCGCGCACCGAGCCCTGCGAGATCGACTGGCGGGCGGCTTCGGCCGGGAACTCCGGCGGCACCTTCTTGACGATCTTCGGCGTGGCATGGGCGCCGGCGGCCAGCACCAGCGCGGCGGCCAGGCCCAGCAGGCTGCGGGAAACGGTGGGGATCAGATTCTTGCTCATCTTGGGACCTCGTACGTCTTGGGTGAGGAAAGCGGGATTTCCGGTAGGAACTGGGGCGACTCGCGCAGCCGGGACGTCAGGTCGCGGAGCGGGCCGTGCTGAAGAAGCCCACGGCCTGCACCAGGCGCGAGCTGCTGTCGCGCAGCGAGTCGGTGGAGCGGGTCAGTTCGTCGACCAGCGTGGTGTTCTGCTGCGTCGCGCGGTCCAGCTCGTTCATCGCGTTGTTCACGACGCCGACGCCGGCCGCCTGCTCCTGGGCCGAATGCGAGATCTCCTCGATCAGCTGGCCCATGTTGTTGACCTCGTCCACCACCGAGCGGATCGTCGCGCCGGCGTTGTTGACTAGCGCCGTGCCGTTCTCGACCTTGACGGACGATTCCTGGATCAGGACCTTGATCTCCTTGGCCGCCTGCGCCGAGCGCGAGGCCAGCGCCCGCACTTCCGACGCGACCACCGCGAAGCCCTTGCCGTGCTCGCCGGCACGGGCCGCTTCCACCGCTGCGTTCAGCGCCAGGATGTTGGTCTGGAAGGCGATGCCGTCGATGACGCCGATGATGTCGCCGATCTTGCGCGAGCTCGCGCTGATCTCTTCCATCGTCGAGACGACCTGGCTCACCACCGTGCCGCCGGCCGAGGCCGACTGGCGCGCCTTGCTGGCGATGCTGGCGGCCTTGCGGGTCAGCTCGCTGGCGCCGTTCAGGTTGGAGGCGATCTGCTCCACCGACGCGGCGGTGTTCTGCAGGCTCTCGGCGGACCGCGCGGTGCGGTCCGACAGGTCGACGTTGCTGCCGGCGATCTCGTTGGAGTTCTGCGCGACCTCGCCCGCCGCGGCGCTCACGCTGGCCACCACGCCCGACAGCGCCGTCTGCATGTCGCGCATCGCGTGCAGCATCTGCGCCAGCTCGTCGGAACCCTGCACGTCGATGTGCTGTGACAGGTCGCCCGAGCTGATCGCCTGCGCCGCGTCCTTGGCCTTGCGCGCCGGCACGATGATCGACCGCGCGATCGTCAGGCCGCCGACACCCCCGATGACCACGGCGATCACGACCAGCAGGCCGGTGATGACGATGGACTGGTTGGCCAGCTTCGCGCCGCCTTCGGCCAGCGCGCGGCCACCGGCGAACTGCAGCTCGACCAGGCTCTTGAGCGTGTCCTGGTAATCCTTCTGGGCCGGACGCACGTCCTTGATCAGGGCCTCGCGGGCCTCGTCCGGGCTGCCGTCCTGCTGCACCGCCAGGAACTTGGACACCGCGGCGGCGAACCGGGTCTGGTGCTCGCGCACCTTGGCCACGACTGCCTTGTCTTCCTTGACATCGGCGACCTTGGCCTCGAGCTCGGCCAGCTGCTTCTGGCCCTCCTCGAGCGCGGCGGCGATGTCGTTCTTCTGGCGCTTGATCGCATTGGCCGTGTCCAGCAGCAGCAGGTCACGGGAGGCACGCGCGATGACGTTGACGTCGCTCTCCAGCGTGTTGGCCAGGGCGATCTTCACGAGGCTGGAGTCGGCCGTCGTGCTCAGGTCATGGGAGAGGCGGCTGGCGTTGTGGGCGCCGAAAGCGCCGATCACGATCAGCAGCAGGATCAGCAGCGCATAGCTCAGCGTCAGGCGCTGGCCGATGCGCAGGCGGGATAGAAACGACATCGATTCCCTCGCAACGATTCAGTTGTTGTTGATTGGCCGGACAGCGCGGGCACGTCGGCGCTCGTGGCGTCGTCGCTGCGGTCCGACCATCGGATTCGGCGCGATCATCGTTGGACTTGATCCGGGGCATCGATGCCGGTTCCGAGGGCCCGTGAATTCTGACGCGGCACTTGCAACTGAATGCAAACGGCGTTTTCACCGGCTCGGTAGAAGCCCTAATGCGGCGCTCGGCGCGGTTTCATGATTCCTGCACATTCCTTCGCGAGTCGCCCGCGTCGCGCCCGTATCCGCGCCGTAACCGCCTCGCGGCCGGCGCCCCTCGTCGCATCGAAGGGTCAGGGCTTGCCGGTCTCCGGCAGCGGCATGAGGGTCAGGGCTTGTCGGGCGCGGAGGACGTCGACGGCGCGGCCGCCACGTCCTCGCCATCCAGCTCGACACGGTTGCGCCCGCCCTGCTTGGCGCGGTACATCGCGGCGTCGGCGCGACGCAGCGGGTCCTCGACGCCGGCGTCGTCGCCCCGCAGCAAGGTCACCCCGATGCTGACGGTGTACGAGATTGACGCCGCGCCGTCGTCCTTCGCGTCGAGCGCCACCGGCGTCGCGGCGATGCGCTCGCGCAGGCGCTCGGCGAAGCGGCGCGCGCCGGCCAGGTCGGTGTGGGCGAGCCCGATGACGAACTCCTCGCCGCCGAAGCGCCCCGGCAGGTCGACCTCCCGCGAGGCGTCCTTCAGCACCTGCGCCAGGGCGCGGATCACCGCGTCGCCGGCGGCATGGCCATGGTGGTCGTTGACCTGCTTGAAGTGGTCGATGTCCAACATCAGCAGCGCGGACGGCGTGCGGTAGCGCCGCACCGTGCGCAGCAGCGCGCGCAGGCCCTCCTCGGTCGCCATCCGGTTGGCCAGCCCGGTGAGGCCGTCGGTGCGCGAGCGCTGCTCGAGTTCCGCGTTGACCTTGGCGAGCTGCGTCACCAGCGCCTCGGTCGAGCGCAGCCAGCGCGACAGCGCCTGGTACCCGAACTGCGCCACGAAAAGCACGATCAGCGTGAACACCCAGAAGAACACCCAGGCGGTGCTGAGCATCACCCGCGACGCTTCCTCCAGCCGGCGCCAATCGCCGCTCGCCAGCGCGGCGCGCAGCTGCAGCGAGCCCAGGCCCAGGCTCACCAGCCCATACCCCTGCACCGCCAGCACGATCGCGAACAGCAGGCCCAGGCCCATCGCGCGGCGGCCGCTGGGCGGCGGCGTGAACAGCGCCCGCCGGCGCGCGATCCAGCGCGAAAGCCGCGGCCAGCTCAGCGCCATCAGCGGCCCGCCGAGCAGCACGCTCTGCAGGAAGGCGCCCAGCCACCAGCCCTGCCAGATCGGCAGCTGGCGCTCGGCGGCGAGGTCGTGGTTGAAATTCCAGATCAGCGCGCCGGCGGAGCTGAACACCGCGCCGACGAAACACAGCGGCACGAAGAACAGCCAGGCTCTGAGGCTGCGCAGCCCGCGCGCCGCGCCGACGGCCCGGTAGCCCAGCGCCAGCACGCCCAGCCCGAGCGGGTTGGCGCAGGCAAAGACCGCCGCCCAGCCCGGCGCCATGCCGGCGTCGACCGCCAGCACGAAGGTGGCCGCCCAGGCGGGCACCGCGCCCCAGCGCCAGCCGAAGCACAGCGTCCACCACAGACACAGCGGGATCGGCGGGTAGAAGGTCAGGAAGGCGGCCGCGCCGCCCAGGTCGACGGGAATCCCGGACCAGCCCTCGCGCACCGTGAGCAGGCCCAGCACGACGCAGGCGATGACGGTCGCCAGCCAGCCGCCCAGCAACCAGCGTCGTTCAACCGCCCTGCCCTCGCGCCACAGCGCCCGGGCCGACAGGCTGCCCGGCGTGTCGGGCATCAGGTCGGCCAGGCGCTGCAGCGGCTCCATTCAGCCCCCCGGAGGGGTCGGACGGGTCCGCGCGCCGAAGATCGCCGAGCCCACGCGCACCATCGTGGCGCCTTCCAGGATCGCGGCGTCCATGTCGGCGCTCATGCCCATGCTCAGGGTGTCCAGGCTCAGCCCGAGGTCCCGGTTGAGCGCGGCCAGTAGCCCGGCCAGCGCCCGGTGCGGGACCCGCTGCGCCTCCAGCGTGGCGGCCGGCTCCGGGATCGCCATCAGGCCGCGCAGTCGCAGCCTCGGCAGCGCGGCGACCGCGCGCGCCACCTCGGCCACTTCACCCGGCGCCAGGCCGCTCTTGGACGCCTCGCCGCTGATGTTGACCTGCAGGCAGACGTCCAGCGGCGGGAGCGCCGCCGGTCGCTGCTCGGCCAGCCGCTGGGCGATCTTGAGCCGGTCGACGCTGTGCACCCAGTCGAAGCGCTCCGCCACCACCCGCGTCTTGTTGCTCTGCAGCGGCCCGATCAGGTGCCACTCGACGCGCTCGCGCAGGTCGGCCAGCGCGTCGATCTTGTCGACGGCCTCCTGCACGTAGTTCTCACCGAAGCGGCACTCGCCGGCCTCGAACGCTTCTCTCACATCCGAAGCCGGGAAAGTCTTTGTTACCACCAGCAGCGTGACGCTGTGCACGGGCCGCGACGCCTGCAGGCAAGCCCTCTCAATGCGGCCATGGAGCTGTTGTATGTTCTCGGAGATCGTCGCCATAATCGCCAACGCTTTTCCCTATCCCATGGACATCACCCAACTGCTGGCATTCTCGGTCAAGAACAAGGCCTCCGACCTTCACTTGTCCGCTGGTCTGCCCCCCATGATCCGCGTCCATGGCGACGTGCGCCGCATCAACGTCGAGGCCCTCGAGCACCGCCAGGTGCACGACATGGTCTACGACATCATGAGCGACGCCCAGCGCAAGACCTACGAGGAGACGCTGGAGTGCGACTTCTCGTTCGAGATCCAGGGCCTGGCGCGCTTCCGCGTCAACGCGTTCAACCAGAACCGCGGCGCCGGCGCCGTGTTCCGGACCATCCCGAGCAAGATCCTGACGCTGGAGCAGCTCAACTGCCCCAAGGTCTTCGCGGACCTGGCGATGAAGCCGCGCGGCATGGTGCTGGTCACCGGCCCGACCGGCTCGGGCAAGTCGACGACGCTGGCCGCGATGATCAACCACCTCAACGAGAACGAGTACGGCCACATCCTGACCGTCGAGGACCCGATCGAGTTCGTGCACGAGTCCAAGAAGTGCCTGGTCAACCAGCGCGAGGTGGGCCCGCACACGATGAGCTTCTCCAACGCGCTGCGCTCGGCGCTGCGGGAGGACCCGGACTGCATCCTGGTGGGCGAAATGCGCGACCTGGAAACCATCCGCCTGGCGCTGACCGCCGCGGAGACGGGCCACCTGGTCTTCGGCACGCTGCACACCTCCTCGGCCGCCAAGACTGTGGACCGGATCGTGGACGTGTTCCCCGCGGCGGAGAAGGAAATGGTCCGCGCGATGCTGTCGGAATCGCTGCAGGCGGTGATCTCGCAGACGCTGTGCAAGACCAAGGACGGCAACGGCCGGCTGGCGGCGCACGAGATCATGCTGGGCACCTCGGCGATCCGGAACCTGATCCGCGAGAACAAGATCGCGCAGATGTACTCCTCGATCCAGACCGGCAACAACCTGGGCATGCAGACGCTGGACCAGAACCTCACCGACCTGGTCCGCCGCAACATGATCAGCCCGGCCGAGGCCCGGCTGAAGGCCAAGTTCCCCGAGAACTTCCCCGGCTGACCCGCCCCCAACGACAAACACGACCGGGACCCGGGCGATTGAGCGACGGCGCCCCGGCATAAGGACAGGACCTCGCCATGGAACGCGATCAGGCCACCAAGTTCATCAACGACCTGCTGCGCCTGATGGTGTCGCGCAAGGGCTCCGACCTGTTCCTGACGGCGGAGTTCCCGCCCGCGGTCAAGGTCGACGGCAAGGTGACCAAGGTGTCGCCCCAGCCGCTGACCGGCCAGCACACGCTGCAGCTGGCGCGGGCCATCATGAACGACAAGCAGGCGGCCGATTTCGAGCGCACCAAGGAGTGCAACTTCGCGATCTCGCCGCAGGGCATCGGCCGCTTCCGCGTCAACGCCTACATCCAGCAGGGCCACGTGGCGCTGGTGCTGCGGACCATCCCCCAGACCCTGCCGACGATCGAGTCGCTGGACCTGCCCGTGGTCCTGAAGGACGTCACCCAGACCAAGCGCGGCCTGGTGATCCTGGTGGGCGCCACCGGCTCGGGCAAGAGCACGACGCTGGCGGCGATGGTCGACCACCGCAACGAGACCACCTACGGCCACATCATCACGATCGAGGACCCGGTCGAGTTCGTCCATCCGCACAAGAACTGCATCGTCAGCCAGCGCGAGGTCGGCCTGGACACCGAAGGCTGGGAGCAGGCGCTGAAGAACACGCTGCGCCAGGCGCCGGACGTGATCCTGATGGGCGAGATCCGTGACCGCGAGACGATGGAGCACGCCGTCGCCTTCGCCGAGACCGGCCACCTGTGCATGGCCACGCTGCACGCCAACAGCGCCAACCAGGCGCTGGACCGGATCATCAACTTCTTCCCCGAAGAGCGCCGCGCCCAACTGCTGATGGACCTGTCGCTCAACCTGAAGGCACTGGTCTCGCAGCGGCTGCTGCCGCGCCAGGAGGGCAAGGGCCGGATCGCCGCGGTCGAGATCCTGCTGAACACGCCGCTGATCAGCGACCTGATCTTCAAGGGCGAGGTGGGCGAGATCAAGGAAATCATGAAGCGCTCGCGCGAGCTCGGCATGCAGACCTTCGACCAGGCGCTGTTCGACCTCTATGAATTCGGCAAGGTCACCTACGAGGACGCGCTGCGCAATGCCGACTCGGTCAACGACCTGCGGCTGCAGATCAAGCTCAACAGCGAGCGGGCGCGCAGCGGCGACCTGGCGTCGGGCACCGAACACCTGACCATCGTCTGAGCGCGCGGGAGGGACACAATCGGCGGGTCTTCATCCACCCACCGACAGGTTCCTCCATGAGCAGCATCGGCCAGCGTTCCTACGACTCCCTCCCTCCCCTGCGCGTCGCCTTCCTCGGCCTCGGCGTCATGGGCTTCCCGATGGCGGGCCATCTCGCCAAGGCCGGGCATGGGGTCGTCGCCTACAACCGGACGCCCGCCAAGGCACAGGCCTGGGTCGCCGAGTTCGGCGGGCAGTCGGCCGCGACGCCGCGTGAGGCGGCCCAGGGCGCCGACATCGTCTTCTGCTGCGTCGGCAACGACGCCGACCTGCGCTCCGTCGTGCTGGGCGCCGACGGCGCCTTCGCCGGCATGAAGCCCGGCGCGGTCCTCGTCGACCACACCACCGCCTCGGCCGAAGTCGCCCGCGAGCTCGCGGCCGAAGCGATGCGACAGGGCCTGCACTTCATCGACGCCCCGGTCTCCGGCGGCCAGGCCGGCGCGGTGAACGGCGCGCTGACCGTCATGTGCGGCGGTGACGAGGCCGTCTTCGGACGCATCCAGCCGGTCGCGATGCACTTCGCCAAGGCCGTGACCCGCGTGGGCGAGGCCGGCGCCGGGCAGCTCGCGAAGATGGTCAACCAGATCTGCATCGCCGGCATCGTCCAGGGCCTGTCCGAGGCGATCGCCTTCGGCCAGAAGAGCGGCCTGCCGATGCCGCTGGTGCTCGAGGTCATCGGCAAGGGCGCCGCCCAGAGCTGGCAGATGGACAACCGCGGCAAGACCATGGTCGAGGACAAGTTCGACTTCGGCTTCGCCGTGGACTGGATGCGCAAGGACCTCGGGCTGGTGCTCGACGAGGCGCGCCGCAACGGTGCGCGCCTGCCGCTGACCGCCCTGGTGGACCAGTTCTATGCCGACGTGCAGGCCAAGGGCGGCGGCCGCCTCGACACCTCCAGCCTGATCAAGCGCCTGCGCTGACGCGCGCCCGGCGCCGGCTGCGGGCGCGGCGCGCCTAGGCTTCGCCGAGCGCGCGGGCGACCAGTTCCACCTGCTCCAGCTGATGGATGGCGTGCGAGGAGGTGGCGCCCGAGCCGTTCGGCCGCCGCGCCACGCAGCGCAACCGCGCGTGCGGTGGCAGCAGCTCATCCATCTGCTCGCGGATGAAGGACCAGGCGCCCTGCTGCCGGTGCTCCTCCTGCACCCAGGTGATTTCCACCAGCGCCGGATACCGCGCCAGCAAGGCCTCCAGCGCCTGCGCCGGGAATGGATAGAACTGCTCGATCCGCGCCACCGCCAGGTCCGCCCGCGCGACCGAGCGTCGCCCGCGGTCCAGGTCGTAATAGACCTTGCCGCTGCACAGCAGCAGGCGCTCGACCTGGCGCGGGTCCTCGACCGTCGTGTCGTCGATGACCGTCTGGAAGCTGCCCCCGGTCAGCTCGTCAATCCCGGCGTGCGAGGCCTTCTCCCAATAGAGCGTGCCCTTGGGCGACATCACGATCAGCGGCTTGCGCAGCGTGTCGAAGGCCTGCCGGCGCAGCAGGTGGAACCACTGCGCCGCCGTCGACGGGCAGGCCACGCGCAGGTTGTCCTCGCCGCACAGCTGCAGGAAGCGGCTCAGGTAGCCGCTCGAGTGGTCCGGCCCGATGCCCTCGTTGCCATGCGGCAGCAGCACCGCCAGCGAGGAGGTGTCGCCCCACTTCTCCTCGCCCGAGCTGATGTACTGGTCGACGAAGACCTGGGCGCCGTTGACGAAGTCGCCGAACTGCGCTTCCCACACCGTCAGCGTGCGTGCGGCGCCGACGCTGTAGCCGTACTCGAAGCCCAGCACCGCCTCCTCGGACAGCGGCGAGTTGTGGATGTCGAAGCGGCCGCTGGGGCCGTCGCCGGCCGCCACCTGGCGCAGCGGCACGAACTCCGCGGCCGTGCCGTCGCGCGCGCCGCCCGCACCGCCAGCCTCCTGCGAGGTCCAGACCGCCTGGCGGTGCAGGAAGGTGCCGCGGCGCACGTCCATGCCGGAGACCCGCACGTTCAGTCCGCCGCGCAGGATGGTGGCGTAGGCCAGGTTCTCGGCGAAGCACCAGTCGGCCCGCAGCGGCGGCTCGGCCAGCCCGGCCATGCGGCGCCAGTGGTCGACCAGCGTGCGCACCATCGCATGCGGCTCGAAGCCGTCGGGCAGGCTCGTCATCGGGTCGATCAGCGCCTGCACGCCGGCCGCGTCCAGGGCCGGCACCGTGCCCGGCCGGCGCAGCGGCGACGGCGTCTCGTCCTCGGCCGGCAGCGCGGGATCGGAGAAGGCCTGGTGGGCCCGCACCCGGCTACGCGTCACGTGCGAGGCCAGGTCGGTGTCGGGCGGCACGACGCGATCGGCGCGCAGCGCCGCGGCGTAGCGATCGACGATGGTCGGGTGCGACTGCGTCAGCGCATGGATGCGCGGCCGCGTCAGCGCCGGCACGTCGCTTTCCGAATGGCCGAGCCGGCGGTAGCCGATCAGGTCGATGACGATGTCGGAACCGAAGCGCGCGCGCCAGGCCATCGCGATCGCGGCGGCCCGCAGCGCCTGCTCGGGCTCGTCCGCGTTCACGCGCAGGACCGGCGCATCGATCATGCGGGTGACGTCGGTGCAGTACTGCGCGGGCCAGGCGCTCATCGGGTTGGGCTCGGTGAAGCCGACCTGGTTGTTGATGATCACGTGCACCGTGCCGCCGACGGTGTAACCCGGCTTGCCGCCCAGCATCAGCGTCTCCATCACCACGCCCTGCCCCGCGAAGGCGGCGTCGCCATGCAGCATCAGCGGCAGCACCAGGCGCCGGCCGTCCTGGTCGGCGCGCTCGCGGCTGAGCGCGTCCTGGCAGGCGCGCGCCAGGCCGGTCAGCACCGGATGCACGCTCTGCAGATGGGACGGGTTGTGCGCCAGCGTCAGCGTCAGGCGGCCGCGCGGCGTGTCCAGCTCGCGCTCGCCGCCCAGGTGATAGACCAGGTCGGTGTGGCGCTCCGGATGCGGCGACTTCGGATCGAAGTGGTCCAGCACCCGCGCCGGCGGGAAGCCCATCAGGTTGACCAGCACGTTGACCCGCCCGCGGTGCGGCATGCCCAGGAAGATCCGCCGCACGCCGTGGTCGGCCGCCTCGGCGCAGAGCGCGTCCAGCAGCGGGATCAGCGTCTCGTTGCCTTCCAGCGAGAAGCGCTTCGCATGCGGGAAGGCCTGGGCGACATGCTCCTCCCAGCCCTGCGCGCGGATCAGCCGGTCCAGCAGCGCGAGCCGCTCCGCGGCGCCGCCCGGCACCGGCGGCGAGGCCTCCATCTCGTGATGCAGCCAGTCGCGCCGCGACGCGTCGCGCACCGCGCTGGCGTCCAAGGCCAGGCCGCCGCAGTAGATGGCCTTGAGCGCGCGGTCCAGGTCACCGACGGTGCGCGCGCTCCACAGCGGCGCGCCGGCCGGCGACAGCCATTCGCCGGGCTGCAGGCCGAAGCACTGCGGATCGAGCAGCCCCGGATCGGCGGGCCTCGACACGCCCAGCGGGTCGAGCCGCGCGCTGCGGTGGCCGTCGCGGCGGTGCGCCTCGATGAAGGCCAGCACCTCGGGGCGCCAGCGCGCCGCGGCGGGCGGCGAGACCGGCGACGAAGCGGACGGTGCGGGGGAAAGGGATGCGGGCGCCGTCGCGCCCTCCTGGATCCTGTCGTTCATGCGGGTCGCTCCCTGGTGAGTCGACGAAGACGGCGCGGCGATGACAGTGCCGCGGGCACGGGGCGCGCCGGCGCTACAGCACGAAGGCGCGGACCGCGTTGTTCAGATGGGCGGCCTCGTCCTCCAGCGCCTTGGCCGAGGCGGTGCTCTGCTCGACCATCGCCGCGTTCTTCTGCGTGGTGTCGTCCATCTGCATGATGGCCATGTTGACCTGCTCGATGCCCATGCTCTGCTCGCGGCTGGAGGCGCTGATCTCGGCGACCACGCCGCTGACCTGCTGGATGCCGGTGACGACCTGGGTCATGGTGGCGCCGGCCTGCTCGACCAGCCGGCTGCCGGCGCCGACCTGCTCGGTGGACGCGACGATCAGGTCCTTGATCTCGCGCGCGGCACCGGCCGAGCGCTGCGCCAGCGCCCGGACCTCCGAGGCGACGACCGCGAAGCCGCGGCCGTGCTCGCCGGCCCGGGCGGCCTCGACCGCGGCGTTCAGCGCCAGGATGTTGGTCTGGAAGGCGATGCCGTCGATCGTGCCGATGATCTCGCCGATGCGCTGCGAGGACGCGGAGATCGAGCTCATCGTCGCGACCACCTCGCCCACCGCCTTGCCGCCCGCGCTCGCCACCTGCGACGCGGACGCGGCGCTGGCATTGGCCTGGTCGGCGTTGTCGGCGCTCATGCGCACCGCGGCGGTGAGCTGCTCCATCGCGGACGCCGTCTGCTGCAGCGCGCTGGCCTGGGCCTCGGTGCGCGCCGACAGGTCGGCGTTGCCCTGCGCCACCTCGCGGGCGGCGGCCGAGATCGTGTCCGCGCCCTGTCGCACCTCGGAGACGATCCGGTGCAGGCTGCGCACCATGTGCTGCAGCGCGGCGATCAGGCGGCCGATCTCGTCGCTGCTCTGCGGCAGCTCGCGGGGCGTGAGATCGCCCTTGGCGACGTCCTCCGCCAGCGCGATGGCGCCGTGGATGCGCTGCGTGATCGAGCGGGTGATGCTGTAGGCGGTGACCACGCCCAGCAGCACGGCGATCGCGGCCACCACGCTCATCCAGAGCTTGGAGCGCTGCGCGTCCGCCTTGGCCCGGGCGACGTCGTCGGCCATGGCCTTGGACTGGTACTCGACCATCTTGTCGATCAGCGCGTAATAGCGCACCTGCAGCTGCGCCATGTCGCCCTGGTAGACGGCCATGGCCTCCTCGCGCTGGCCCGCGGCGATCAGGTCGAAGAGCTTGCGCACCGCCGCCCCGTAGGCTTTGCGGGCCTCCGACTGCTCGGCGAAGATCGCCTTGGCCTCGTCGGTATTGAGCATCTTCTCGAAGCGCGCGAAGTTCTCGGTGTTGGCGGCGCGGACGAGGGCGTACTCGTCCATGTAGCGCTTGGCCTGCGCGGGATCGGTGGCCATCAGCAGCCGGCCGATCACGATCACGCCGCGGTCGCCGACATTCTTGATGTCGTCGCTCACGGCGATCTGGGCGTAGCGGTCATCGACCACCCGGTCCATGGTGCCGCTGGTGCGATTGAGCACCGAAACGGCGACAGCCAGCACCAGCAGCAGCAAGGCGATCACGATCGCGAACGCGGCGGCCAGCCGCGTTCCGATCTTGAAGTTGGACAACGTCGGCATGTTCTTTTCTCCCTGAAAGCCCACGGTCAGTCCTGGACGGGGCAATGCGCGGGCCGGCAAGCGACCGGATGAACCGGCCCCGGACCCATGGGCGGAGCGGCGTGGGCAAGCAGGATGCCCACGGGCCGGCGGCCCGCGTCATTGCGCGCTTCGATTCGTCAGGAAGGGCCGGCGCGGCGCGCATGCCCCCGCCACAGGCGCCGCACGCGCCGAATTGGGGCCGGGCACGCGGCTTGGCGGAGTGGGCGACTCGCGTGTTTGCTCACGCTTGTTCCGCAAAGGTGGCGATGTACTGGCAGGCCACCCGGTCGGCGTGGGCGACGGCCTCGTCGGGGGACGGAAATTCGTCCTCCAGCTCATGCCAGGCGGTGACGCCCGGCCGGCCGTCCTCTTCGCCCTTGACGACGAAGCGTCCCCGCCACGGCCCGGCGCCCTGCCCGAGCGCGTCGAGAACATAGGTGCGGCCTCTGTGCTGGCGGACGGAAGGCGTGGTCGTCATGGTCGGCAACGGTCGGACGGACGCTGGGATGCCGGGTCGACGGGCGCGAGGGGAGGCGCGCACGGACACGGTTGACGCGGTGTCCGTGGTTGTACACCCTTGCTCGCTTCACGGGAATGAAATCCTTGCGGCCGAACAGGGCCGCATCCCCCTGGCAGAGGACGCATCGGCTGTCGACGCGCCTGCCCGGGCGCCAGTCGTTGCCCCGGCGCCGCCCCCGCGGACGCCTCAGCGCACGCAGTTGCGCCCGTCGCGCTTGGCGGCGTAGAGCGCGTCGTCGGCCTCGGCGATGAGGCTCTCCAGCCCACGTTCGTCGTCCGGCACGCAGGCGGCGACGCCCAGGCTGACGGTGATCACCGGCCCCACCGGCGAGGCCGGGTGCGCGATCGCCAGCGACTCGATGGCGGCGCGGATGTGCTCGGCCACCCGCTGCGCCGCGTCGCGGTCGGCGCCGGGCAGCAGCACGACGAATTCCTCGCCGCCATAACGCGCCGCGAGGTCGCCCGCCCGCCCGATCGAGGCCCCCAGCACCGCGCCGACCGCCGCCAGGCACTCGTCGCCCTTGAGGTGGCCCAGCTGGTCGTTGTAGGGCTTGAAGGCGTCGACATCCGCCAGTACCAGCGCCAGGGAGGTGCCGGCGCGGCGCGCGCGGCGCCATTCCTCGTCGGCCGCCTCGTTGAAGCGGCGGCGGTTGGGCAGGCCGGTGACGGCGTCGAGGAAGGACAGCTGCTTCAGATGCTCATTGGCCTGGCGCAGTTCCTCGGTGCGCTGGGCCACCAGGCGTTCCATCTCGACCTGACGACGGCGCAGCTGGCGCATCCGCAGCATCACGGCGCCGGCGAAGCCGCCGATCGCCGCCAGACCCACCAGGAGATGGAACCAGCCGGTCTCGTGGAAGCGCGGCCGCACGGTGACGGGCAGCGGCGCCTGCGCCTCGCGCCAGCGCTGGCCATCCGCCGAGGCGGCCAGCCGCAGCCGGTACTCGCCGTGCGACAGCGCCGGGAAGGTCAGTTCGCGGTCCTGGCCCACGTCGGTCCAGCCGCGCGACAGGCCTTCCATCCAGAAGCGGAAGCGCACCCGATCGGCCTCGCGCAGCGTGGAGGCGGCCAGGCTCACCGACAACGCCACCGGGCCGGGCGGCAGGTCCAGCGGGCGGCCGTCCAGCGGCACTGGCGCGCCGTCGACCTTGATCTGCTCGATGCGCACGGCCGGGGGCTCGCCGCCGCCGGGCAGGCGCGCCGGATCCACGACGACCAGCCCCGACGACGACGGCAGCCAGGCGCGTCCGGCCGCGTCGATCGCGCCGGCGGCCTGCAGGTTGCCGGCGAAGCTGGTGGCGCGCAGCGCGTCGCCCGGGCCGAAGCCGACCGAGCGGACCTGCTTGAGCCGGCCGTCGATCAGGCCGTCCAGGTCGTCGCGGGCGACGCGGTAGAAACCGCGGTTGCAGGTGATCCAGAAGTTGCCGGCGCGGTCCTCGAGGAGCACCTGCGACAGCCCGTCCCACAGGCCGTCGGCCGGGCGCACCGCGCCGATCTTCCCGTCCTTGAGGCGGTTGATGCCCTCGCCGTTCGTGCCGATCCAGAGCGCGCCGCGCGCGTCCTCCTTGAGCGCGATGACCCAGTCGGACAGCAGGCCGTCGGCGGTGCTGAAGTGCCGCGCCTTGCCGTCGCGCCAGCGCACCAGGCCCTGGCCGGTGGTGCCGAACCAGAGCGTGCCGGCGCGGTCCTGCAGGATCGCGGCGACGCCCTCGTCGGGCAGTCCGGGCGCGCGGACCTGCTCGAAGCCGCGGCCGTTGAAGCGCGCCAGCGCCGAGCGCGTGCCCACCCACACCGTGCCGTCGCGGTCCTCGTAGAGGGACCGCACCTCGACGCCGGGCAGCCCGCTGTCCGGGCCGAAGCGCTCGATCCGGCCATCGGGCAGCCGCCGCGCGACACCGGCGGTGTAGGTGCCGATCCACAGCGTCCCGTCGCGCGCCTCGTGCATGGTCGAGACCTCGTCGGTGGGCAGGCCGTCGGCCTGGCGCAACGTCGTGATGCGGCCGTCCCGCAGGCGGTTGATGCCGCCGCCGGCGGTCGCGGCCCAGATCGCGCCGTCGTGCGCGGCGACGACGGAGCGGACGTTGTCGTGGCTCAGGCCCTCCGGCGTGCCGATCGCGGTGAAGGCGCGGCTGCGCAGCCGGTTCAGGCCGTCGACCCAGGTGCCGACCCAGACGCTGCCCTCGCGGTCCGCCATCAGCGACCAGACCTGGCCGCCGGCGAGCCCGCCGGCCGGCCCCGGCCCGGCGGAGATGGTGCTGAAGCGTCCGTCATGGAGGCGGCTGACGCCGGCGCCCCAGCTGCCGATCCACAGGTCGCCGCGGAGGTCGCGGGCCAGCGCGGTGAGGTGGTCGCTGGGCAGGCCGTCGGCGGTGGTGTAGACGCGCATGTCCGGGCGATCGACCGCATGCAGGCGCACCAGCCCGCCGCCGGCGGTCGCGGCCCAGACGCCGCCGGCCGGATCCGGCAGCACGAAGCGCACCTGCGGATGCGGGAAGCCGGTCGACGCGTCGAAGACATGGAACTTGCCGTCCGTCGTCATCGCGAACAGGCCGGCGCCGGTGGTCGCGATCCAGAGCGTGCCCGCCGTGTCGAAGGCGACGGTGCGCAGCCGCGCGGCGGGCAGGCCATCGGCGGCGCCGAAGGTCTTGACCGCGCCGTCCTTCCAGCGGACCAGCGCGCCGTCGCCGGCGGCCCAGATCGCGCCGGACTTGTCTTCGGCGAGCGACCAGATCCGCCGGCCGCCGGCCTGTGCCTTCAAGATCGCCGCGCTGAAGCGCCCCTGCGCGTAGACCGTGACGCCGCCGGGGTGCCCGATCCACAACCGGCCCTGGCGGTCCTCCAGCAGCGCGAAGACGGGCTGCGAGGCGACGTCCGGCGCCTGCGCGGCGTCGAAGCTGATGAAGCGCCGGCCGTCGAAACGGGCCAGGCCGCCGGCGGTGCCGATCCACAGGCCGCCGTCGCGCGATTGCAGCAGCGCCTGGACGGTGTTGAGCGGCAGGCCCTGCTCGGTCTGCCAGAGATCGACCTTGTACTGGCTCACCTCGCGGACCGGATCCGCCAGGTCGCCGGGGGTGATCGCGCTGGCGGCGCCGGCCGGCGCGCTCGCGCCACGCGCCGCCGCGACCGGTGCCGCCGTCGCCGGGACCAAGGCGGCCGCCAACAGCATGGCCATCGCCGCGAACGCGCGTCGCAAGAACGTGGCAGGCGTGATGGACGCAGCACGCGCGGCAAGCGCGCGCTCGGCGAAGGCGGTGGGGGCGGACCGGTCGACTGTCATGGGCGGAATCGCCGATTGTGACTGTTGCTGACGGACGGGCCACGCCGGCGCGTAAGGCAGAGGGCGGTGGGCGTGAAGCCTTGCCGGGCATGACGCGAGCCAGCCCCGTCCCGGCGCCGGGCGATGAAACCGCGCTGAAACGCCTCGCCCGCCCGTCGCGTCACAATCCCGCACCGCGCGCCTGACGAAGGCGCCTCCACCGCATCGCGCCCTCCCGGGCGCGATGTCCGTTTCCGCCACGACGCAGGTCCCGCCATGAGCTCCGTGAACCCCGCGATCCCCGCCCTTCCGCTGCAGCAGCACCTCCCGACCGCCAGCCCCCTCGCCTACGGCTGCATGGGCCTGGGCGGCGGCTGGGACCGGCAACCGTGGAGCGACGCGGATGTCGACCACGCGCAGGCCGCCGTCGAGGCGGCGATGGAGATCGGCGTCACCCTGTTCGACCACGCCGACATCTACACCTTCGGCAAGGCCGAGTCGGTCTTCGGCGCGCTGTTCAAGCGCCAGCCTTCGCTGCGCGACCGCCTCGTGCTGCAGAGCAAGTGCGGCATCCGCTTCGCCGACGACGAGGGCCCCAAGCGCTACGACCTGTCCGGCGGCTACATCGTCGAGGCAGTCGAGGCCAGCCTCCAGCGCCTGGGCACCGAGCGCCTGGACATCCTGCTGCTGCACCGCCCCGATCCGCTGATGCAGCCCGACGAGATCGCCGAGGCCTTCCAGCGCCTGCGCGCGGCGGGCAAGGTCGCGCATTTCGGCGTGTCCAACATGAACGCCGGCCAGATGGCCTGGCTGGGCCACGCGCTGGCACAGCCGCTGGTCGTCAACCAGCTGGAGCTGGGCCTGGGCCATCTGGAGCCGCTGGACGCGGCCACCTGTTTCAACGACCGCCAGGCTGGCAGCCGCCCCGGCGCGCTGGCCTGGGCCGGCACGATGGAGCATTGCCAGCAGCACGGCATCCAGCTGCAGGCCTGGAGCGCGCTGGCCCGCGGCCGCTTCAGCGGCGACACCGCGCAGGACCCGGCCGATGAGGCGGCACGCGCGCTCGTGCGGCAACTGGCCCAGCGGCACGAGGTCAGCACCGAAGGCATCCTGCTCGCCTGGCTGATGAAGCACCCGGCGCGCATCCAGCCCGTCATCGGCAGCGCCAACCCGGATCGCATCCGCGCCTGCGGCGATGCGCTGCGGGTGCAGCTCAGCCGCGGCGAGTGGTACGCGCTCTACGAAGCGGCCCGCGGCGCGCCGCTGCCTTGAGCGCGGCCAGGGTCAGAAAGCGGCGCTGAGCTCCGTCACCAGCGCGGCGGCGCCGATCTCGCGCAGCGCCGCGAAGTTCTGTCCGGCCCACAGCGGCGAGAAGTCGCCACTGCCCTGCGCCTCCGCCTTCGCGCGCAGCGGCGCGATGCTCGCGGTGGCCAGCGGGAAGCGCGGCGCCGCCTCGTTCAGCGGCCCGACCTCGCGCATCACGCGGTTGACGACGCCGCGCGCCGGACGGCCGGTGAAGAGGTTGGTGACCGCCGTGTGGTGATGCGCGGGATCGCGCAGCACCGCGCGGTGGACGGCGCTGGTGGTCGCTTCCTCGCACAGCAGGAAGGCCGTGCCCAGCTGCACCGCCGACGCCCCCAGCGCCAGCGCGGCGCGGATGCCGCGGGCGTCGGCGATGCCGCCCGCCGCGATGACCGGCACCTGCACCGCGCGCACGATCTGCGGCAGCAGCGCCATCGTGCCGGGCTGGCGCGTCAGGTCGTCGCTGAGGAAATGGCCGCGATGGCCCCCGGCCTCCCAGCCCTGCGCGATCACGCCGTCCACGCCGTGGGCCTCGAGCCAGCGCGCCTCGTCGACCGTGGTGGCGCTGCCCAGCACCAGGCTGCCCCACCCCTTCACGCGCGCGACCAGTTCCGGCGCCGGCAAGCCGAAATGGAAGCTCACGACCGGCGGCTTGAAGGGCTCGACCAGGTCGGCGATTTCCGCGGTGAAGGGCTGCCGGCCCGGTCCCGCCGGGATCTGCGCGGCGTCGATGCCGAACTCGGCGTAGTACGGGCCGAGGCGATCGCGCCAGTGCCTCTCGCGCGCCTCATCCGGCGACGGCGGCGTGTGGGCGAAGAAGTTGACGTTGAACGGCTTGTCGGTGCCGTCGCGCAGCGCCTGGAGCTCCTTGCGCAGGGCGTCCGGCGCCAGCATCGCCGCGGGCAGCGAGCCCAGCCCGCCGGCGTTGCTGACCGCGATCGCCAGCCGCGCGTCCTGCACGCCGGCCATCGGCGCCTGGATCAGCGGCAGGCGGGTGCCGAGGAAGAACGGGGCGAAGGGCGCGCTGGAGGTGGGCATGGCGGCGGATCCTGGACTCGACGGAACGAGCCGCGATGATCGCGCAAGCGCAATGCCCCTGTCAGCCCGCGTCCAACTCGAAGGGCGGAATGCGGCGGCCGTCGATGTCGGTGAAGCCGTACTCGGCGGCCAGGTCGCCGACGCGCCAGACCCGGCCGCTGCGTGCCATCACCGCCGGGTCCGCCGCCAGCGCGACGACCGCGCGGCCGACATACCGCGGCGACTCGGTGCCCGCGAGCTCGGGGCGCTCGCGCCAGTGCGCCTCGTCGGTGTGATGGCCGGCGAGCACGAACTCGGTCCTCATCCAACCCGGCGACACCGCCACCGACGCCACGCCATGCGGCTTCAGGTCCTGCGCCATCGCGCTCGCCAGCCGCGTCATCGTCGCCTTGGCCAGGTCGTAGACCAGGTTGCCCTTGAGGAAGCGGTCCCGGTCCCAGAAGGTGGTGATGACGATCAGGCCGCTGCCGCGCGCGATCATCAGCGGCGCCGCGGCGCGGCTGGCCAGCAGGTGATTGCGCGCACCCCGGTCCAGCATCGCATCCCACTCGTCCATCGAGCGCTCCCAGAACGGCGCGTCAAAGACGCCGCTGAAGACCTCGTGGCCGCCCCACGCGTTGTTGACCAGCAGGTCCAGCCGGCCCTGCTCCGCCTGCACCCGCTCGAACAGCGCGTGCACCTGCGCTTCGTCGGTGTGGTCGCAGCGGGCGGCGATGCCGCGCCCGCCCAGCGCGGTGAGCTCGTCGGCGGTGTCATCGACGGTGCCGGGAATGCGGTCCAGGCCCGACAGCGCCTGGATGCGGCCGTATTGCGTCACCGGTTCCGCGCGGGTGCTGCGGCCGGTGACGTAGACCGTCGCGCCGGCGGCGCCCAGTTCCAGCGCGATGCCCCGGCCCGCGCCCCGGCTCCCGCCGGTCACCACGGCCACGCGGCCGGCCAGCGGCCGATCGATCCGTTCAGTGCTCATGTCGTCTCCCGTTGCTGTGAGCGGAAACGATACGCGGCCCTCGATGGGCCGCGCGTCAAGTCCTGTCAGCAGAAGGGGCTGTCGCGCGACAGCCCGGGGAACCCCTCTCAGGGTCGAGCCAGCGCCTCCACCGGATCCAGGCGCGCGGCGCTGCGCGCGGGCAGGAAACCGAAGATCACCCCGATCAGCGAGGACACCGCGAAGGCGCCGGCGATCGCCGTCATCGAGACGATCATCCGGAAGCCCATCCCCGCGGCGAAGTGGTTGAACAGCAGGCTGGCGCCGACCGCCAGCGACACGCCCAGCCCGCCACCGATCAGGCAGACCAGCACGGCCTCGATCAGGAACTGGCGCAGGATGTCGCTCTGGCGCGCGCCGACGGCCATGCGCACGCCGATCTCGCCGGTGCGCTCGGTCACCGACACCAGCATGATGTTCATCACCCCGATGCCGCCGACCAGCAGCGAGATCAGCGCGATCGACGAGATCAGCAGCGTGATCGTCGCCGTCGTCTGTTCCACCGTCTGCCGGATGCTGTCGGTGTTGAACAGGAAGAAGTCGGTCGCGCCATGGCGCTGCGCCAGCAGGGTGCGGATGCCCTGCTCCGCCGCCGCGTTGGGCACCGCGTCGCTGACCCGCACGGTGATGCTGCGCAGGTAGTCCTGGCCGGTCATGCGGCTCATCGCCGTCGTGTAGGGCACCCAGACGTTGATCGCGTCGTCGTTGCCGAAGGCGCTGGCCTTCTTCGCCGTCACGCCGACGATGCGCACCGGCACGTTGCCCAGCAGGATGACCTCGCCCAGCGCCGGCTCGCCATTCGGGAACAGCGTCTTGCGCGCGTTCTCGTCGATCACCGCGTCCTGCGCCCGGGCGCGCACCGCCGCCGCGTCGAAGGCCCGGCCCTGCGCCATCGTGTAGCCGCGCACGCGGAAGAACTGCTCGCCGACGCCGGTGACGCTCGCGCTCACGTCGACGCTGCGGTAGCGCAGCCCCGCGGCCACGGCGACCGACGGCGTCACGCTGTCCACGTAGTCGAGCTGCGCCAGCGCGTCGGCGTCGCCGGCCCGCAGCGTCCGGATGGCGCCGGCCCGCCGGTCACCGAAACCCTCGCCCGGCATGACGTCGATGGTGTTGGTGCCCATCGCGCTGATGTCGGCCAGCACCTTCTCGCGTGTGCCCTGCCCCAGCCCGACGACCGACACCACCGAGGCGATGCCGATGATGATGCCCAGCATCGTCAGTAGCGTGCGCAGGCGGTGCGCCAGCATCGCCTTGAGCGCCATGCCGGTGGCCTCCGCCACGCGCCCCAGCACCGCCGCCCAGGCCGCGCCGGGCGGCGCCGGATCGGGCTTGGCCAGCACCGCCGGCGGCGCCGCGTCCGGCCGGCGCCGGTCGGCGACGATGACGCCGTCGCTGATCTCGATCACCCGCTGCGCATGCGCCGCCACCTGCGCGTCGTGCGTCACCAGGATCACTGTGTGGCCGTCGGCATGCAGTTCCTCGAGGATGGTCATGACCTCGCGCCCGCTGGCCTGGTCGAGCGCACCGGTGGGCTCGTCGGCCAGGATCACGTCGCCGCCGTTCATCAGCGCCCGCGCGATCGACACGCGCTGCTGCTGGCCGCCGGACAGCTGGCCGGGCCGGTGATGCAGGCGCTCGGCCAGGCCCAGCCGCGCCAGCAGCGAGCGGGCGCGCGCATGCCGATGCGCGGTGCCCGCGCCGGCGTAGATCGACGGGATCTCGACGTTGCCGACCGCGTCCAGGTCGCCCAGCAGCTGGTAGCGCTGGAAGATGAAACCGAAGTGCTCGCGCCGCAGGCGGGCGAGCTCGTCCGGCCCCATCGCGCCGGTCTCCTGGCCCGCGACGCGGTAGCTGCCGCGCGTGGGCCGGTCCAGGCAGCCGAGGATGTTCATCAGCGTCGATTTGCCGGAGCCCGACGGACCGATGATGGCGACCATCTCGCCGGCCTCGATCGTCAGGTCGACATCGCGCAGGACGGCGACGGTGCCTTCGCCGGCCGGGTATTCGCGGACCAGGCCGCGCAGTTCGAGCAGGGCCGCCATGCTCACATCCGCGGCGGCGGACGACGACCGTCGCTCGCCGCGCCGGGCGGCGCCGCCTCGGCGGTCACGACGCGCTCGCCTTCCTTCAGGCCGTCCAGCACCTGCGCGCGCACGCGATTGTTCAGGCCGACGCGGACGACGCGATCCTCGATGCGGCCGTCGGCGCCGAGCACGCGGACCTTGTGGCGATCGCCGCCGCTGCCCTCGCGCGCGCCGAGCGCCGCCACCGGGATCGTCAGCGCCGCCTTCGCCTGCGCCAGCACGATGGTCGCCTGCGCGGTCATGTTGATGCGCAGCGTGCCGTCCGGATTGGGCACGTCGAAGATGCCGTTGTAGTAGATCGCGTTGGTCGTGCCGGACGTGGAGCTGGAAGTCGAGGTCGTCGCCGAGCTGTCCGCCAGCGTGGTGTCGCCGGGCTCGACCGCGCGCAGCGTCGCCTGGATGCGGCGATCCGGCTCGCCCAGCAGCGAGAAGTGGACCGGCATGCCGGGCTTCACGCGCGGCACGTCGGCCTCGGAGATGCGGGCCTTGATCGTCATCGTGTCCAGGCGCGCGAGCTTGATGATCGTCGGCGCCGTCTGCGCCGCGTTCACCGTCTGGCCCTGTTCGGTCACGATCGCGACGACGGTGCCGTCCATCGGCGCCAGCACGCGGGCGTAGCCGAGGTTCAGCTGCGCGGTGTCCACGTTGATCCGCGCCTGCGCCACCATCGCGCGCTGCGACTCGACATCGGCGCGCGCGGTGTTCAGCGTGGCCTCGGCGGCCTCGAGGTCGGCGCGGGCGCCGGCGTCACCGGCGGCCAGTTCGCGCTGCCGCTTCGCGGCCAGCTCCGCCTGGACCAGCGTCGCCTGCCGGGCGCCGAGCAGCGCCTCGGCGCTGCGCAGCGAGGCCTGCGCATCGCGCAGCGCGTTCTGCTGCGTCAGCGCGTCGATCTCGGCGATCAGCTGCCCTTCCTTGACCTTGTCGCCCAGCGCCACCGCCAGCCGCTTGACCTCGCCGGTCGCGCGCGCGCCGACGCTCACCAGCTTGTAGGCGTTGATCGTGCCGGTGGCCAGCACGCTGACCTCCAGGTCGCCGCGCTCGACCGCCGCCGAGGTCACCTGCGGCGGCGGCGGCGGGCTGAACCAAACCGCCTTCACGATCAGCGCCATCACCACCACGCCCGCCGCGACCGCCACCAGCCGGCCTGGCTTCATCCACTGCTTCATCGGATCTCCCTCAATCCCTGGTCATTCACGGGCGCTGCCAGCCACCACCCAGCACCTTGTAGAGCGTGAGGCGGTTGAGCTGCTCGCTCAGCCGCAACGTCACCAGCGCCTGCTGCGCGGCCACCAGCGAGCGCTGCGCGTCGAGCAGGTCCAGCTGCGTCGTGCTGCCGGCGCGGTACTGCGTTTCCGCCAGGCGCAGCTGCCGCTCGGCGGACGCGAGCAGCGACTGCTGCAGCGCCAGCCGGTCGGCCAGCGTCGCGCGCACGGCGAGCGCGTCCGCCACCTCGCGGAACGCGGTCTGGATGGCCTTGTCGTAGCTGGCCAGCGCGATGTCGCGGCCGACCTCGGCCTGGCGCAGCGCCGCGTCGCGCGCGCCGCCGTCGAAGATCGGCAGCGAGGCCGACGGGCCGAGGCTCCAGCTCCCGCTGCCCGCCTTGAACAGGCCCGACAAGGCGCTGCTGCCGGTGCCGGCGCTCGCGGTCAGGCTGATGGTCGGGAACAGCGCGGCGCGCGCGGCGCCGATGTCGGCATGGCGGGCGATCAGCGCGTGCTCGGCGGCCTGCACGTCGGGCCGGCGCTGCAGCACCGACGACGGCACGCCGCCGGGCAGGTCCACCAGCAGGCTGACCGTGGCGAGCGCATCGGTCGCTTGCGGCTCGAGCGCTGCGGGCAAGCTCGCGCCGAGCAGCAGTTCCAGCGCATGCCGGTCCTGGGCGATCGTCGCCGGCCACGCGGCCACGTCGGCCCGCGCGCTGTCCAGCGCCGTGCGGGCCTGCGCGAGCACCAGGCCCGAGACGGCGCCGGCCGCATGCCGGCGCTGCGTCAGCGCGAAGGAGCGCTCCTGGCTCTCCAGCGTCTGCTGGGCCAGCCGCTGGCGCTCGAGGTCCGCGGCCCAGGTGAGCCAGGCGCTCGCGCTTTCGGCCACCAGGCTGATCTGCACGCTGCGCCGCGTCTCGTCGGCGGCCAGCAGCGACTGCTCCGCCGACGCGCTCAGGTTGCGGACGCGGCTGAAGACATCGAGTTCATAGCTGGCCAGCGCCAGTTGCAGCGACACCTGCTGCGTCACCTGCCCAGCGCTGCCGCCGCGACTGGCGCCGGCCGAGGCGGTCAGCGTCGGCAGCCGCTGCGCCTCGGTCTGGCGGAAGGCGGCGCGCGCCTGGTCGACCTGCAGCGCGGCCACGCGCAGGTCGCGGTTCTCGCGCACGGCCAGGTCGACGACGCCGCGCAGGCGCTCGTCCAGGAACACCGCATGCCAGTCGAGCGCGGCGGCGTCGGTCGCAGCCGGTGTGGCGGCGGTGCCCCGCGACGGCACGGCGGCGTCGGGCCGGCGGTAGTCCGGCGCGAGGTTGACGCAGCCGGCCAGCACCAGCGCGGCGATCGGCGTCAGGAACGGGAAGCGGGATGAAGGACGGCGCGAGGCAGACGGGCGGGCGGATCGTGGCCCCGGAGACGGGAGTCGGGTCATCGGCAAGCGGACGGACGGACTGGACGGAACGGGGACGGCCGCCGGCGCGAGGGGCGCGGGCCGGTGGCGTCAACGGTGCCGCGCATCATGCATCAGCGACCGGCGCGCGGATTTACGCGGCGGTAAATCGCGATGTCAGAACTGATGCATGTGGACACAGGACCCGTCGCACATCGCCGATGGGACCGGCGCTGTCGGGGGGTGAGTTCCGTCGTCCCCGAGATCAGGGGCGGTGCGCATCGCGCGCATAAACCCCATTCACACGCGCTTGACGTGACAGGGCTAGGCTGTCGACTTCGCCCTGCGAGGCGAACCAGGAGTTGCCGTGACTGACCTTTCCTCGATCCAGCGCCCTGCGACCGCGGTCCGCGCCGCGATCGCGGTGGCGGTCCTGGGCGCCCTGCTGAGCGCCTGCGGTGCTGACCGCGTCCCGGGCAAGCCGGCGATGAGCGCCCATGAAGCCACCCAGCACGATCGCTGCATCGCGTTGCTGCGTCCGATGCTGCATGGGCAGCCGGTGCGTTCGACCTCGATCGAGCGCGGCCCGAACGGGCTGGACTACGTGTGGATCAATGCCGAGGTGCATGACGACGCGGACGACGTCGAGCGCCGGGTCGCCAAGGGCGCGCGCTTCGCGGGCCACTGCCAGTTCGATGCCGGTGGAGAATCCGTGCACCTGCACGCCTACGCGCTGGAGGCCGGCGACGCCCCCCCGACGCCGGCGGTGGACTACCGCTTCGTCGCCGGTTCACGCGAGCGGGTCGCGAGCGCCGATCCGCGATGAGCCCACCCATGCTGCTGCGCATCCACCATGCCGCGATCATCTGCGCCGACTACGAGCGCTCGCGCCGCTTCTACACCGAGGTCCTGGGCCTGCGCGTGATCGCGGAGACCTACCGCGAGGCGCGGCGCTCCCACAAGCTGGACCTGGCGCTGCCGGACGGCTCGCAGATCGAGCTGTTCAGCTTTCCCGGCGCGCCGCCGCGGCCGTCCTATCCGGAGGCCCAGGGGCTGCGCCATCTGGCCTTCGAGGTGGACGACGTCGAGCGCGGCAAGGCCGAGCTCGAAGCGCGGGGCGTGAGCGTCGAGGCGGTGCGCGTCGACGAGCTCACCGGCAAGCGCTTCACCTTCTTCGCCGACCCGGACGGATTGCCGCTCGAGCTTTACGAGCGTTGAGCGCCGTCCGCGCCATCGCGGCGCGGACGCCGGCGCTCAGTTCAGCCGGTAGTTCAGTCGCAGCCAGGTGACTGTGCCCTCTGGGCGATTGCGCACCGAGAACTCCTTCATCACCTTGAAGTCGACGCCCCAGTCGCCGCTTTCCGCCAGGTAGGCGATCAGCGGGCCGGCGGACAGCGCCTGGACCTTGTTGGCGCCGGCGTCGCCGCCGCGGTCGGCGGTGAACTGCTTGAGCACGTAGCCCTGCACGCCGAACTTCCACTGGTCGTTCAGCTGGTAGGTGCCGGACCAGTCCGCATGCAGGTACTGGCCGGAGCGAACGCCGGTGTCGTCATTGCGGGTGTTGAAGGAGTAGGTCGCGCGCAGGCCGACGGCGAAGCCGTTCTCCCACACGCGCGAGGCCACCAGCAGGGGCTTGAAGGTCCAGTACTTGCCGGCGCCCGGATTGACCGGACGGTCCGCGTCGTAAGAGCCCATCGGCGGGTTGAACGCGATGCCCAGCGCCACGCGCGATTCGTCCTGCTGCCAGTCGAGGTAGGCCGCCAGCTCCGGATCAGCCATGCCGCTGCGCTTGCCCGACAGCGCGCCGCCCGCGGCGGCCAGCTGCTGGTTGACGGCCGCGGCGACATTGGCAGGCACGCCGGCCGGCAGCACCGTGGTCAGCGTGAAGTCATTGGTCTGGCGGACCAGCGGGAAGGCGGCGGAGAAGCCCAGGCGGCCGTCCATCACGATCTTCTCGGTGACCCAGGTCAGGCGCGGCACGAAGACGTCGGCCTTGATCGAGCCGTTCACCGTCAGCGGCAGCGTGCCGACACCCGGGATCGTCAGCGCCTGGGTCGGCGTCTTGCCATCGGCGTCGCGCAGCTTGTCGGCCTCGTAGTGCTGGTACCAGAACTGCGCATAGAGACCGGGGAACTGCGGCGTCGAGATCTCGTACGACGGCGCGCCCAGCAGGGCACGCACCTGGCTGTTCTCGGTGGCGTGGGCGGCGCCCGCGGCGGCGAGCGAGGCGACGGCCACGGCGACGAGCGCGCGCGGCATCAGGCAAAGACGGTCGATGGACACGGGGATCCCTCCGGGGTGCTTGGAATAAGGTCTGCGGTGTTCGGGCGCCTGCATCGTGTCGAACCACCGGTCTGCAGGCGGACTGCGACTGGTGCCGTGCCCGCGCGTGGCGGCGTCGATGAAGCGGCGCGCATCGTGCCAGCGGATGCCCGCGGCTCGCGTGCCAAACGTCACGTGGACCACCGGATTAGAGGCACGGCCCCAGTTTCCGGGGCTGACGCGCCACACCGCCGCGCGCTTTAATCCGGTCCGCACAGCGCCCGCGATCGCCGTCACCATCGGCTCAAACTCGCGACGCCCCGAGTGCGGGCCCGTTTCGCCACCGCGTCCGGCCGGCTCGCGGATTCCCCTGACAACACGACGCGCCACGCCTGGAGGAGACTTCCCATGCTTCGTACCGCTCTTGCCCGTTCCGCCCGGAACGCCCTGTCCATCGGCCTGATCGCGGCATCGACCTGGGTCGCCGCCGCGGAGGTCGAGGTGGAGGGCTACAAGTTCCAGGACACGGCCACGCTGCACAACCAGGTGCTGCAGCTCAACGGCGCGGCCACGTCGAGCATCCTGTCGACGCGGTCGACGGCGGTGGCCTTCTACCTGCCGCGCAAGCAGACCACGATGGAAGCGGCGGTGGCCGAGAAGGGGGCCAAGCGCATCACCTTCTACATGATGCGGGACGTGTCCTCGCGCGACCTGGCCAACGCGATGCTCGACCGCATCCGCCAGAACGCGGCGGACGAGTTCGCGAAGAACATCATCCAGACCTCGCAGCTGGGCGTGGTCTTCGGCAATCGCGCCAAGCTGCTCAAGGGCGACCTGGTCACGATCGACTACGACCCGGCGAAGCAGACCACCGAGTTCAACGTCAACGGCCAGAAGGTCGGCGACACCATCCAGGGCGAGAGCTTCTTCCCGATGATGATGAAGGTCTGGATCGGCCCGAAGGTGCGCGGCAGCACGCGGGACGGACTGCTAGGCATCGCGCCGGCGAAGTGAGCGCCGGGCGGGAACCCCGATGACGACGGGCCTCTGGCCCGTCGTCGTGTTTCAGCGCTGGCGCGACGCGCTCAGCGGCCGAGCTGCTTCAGCGCCGCCTGCAGGCCGGTGACACCGCCGACGCGCTGGTCGTTGATGAAGACCTGCGGCATCTGCCGCACCGACGGGCCGCACTTCTCGTAGAAGGCCATGCGCTCGGCCTCGTCGTCGATCAGGATTTCCTGGAATGCCATCCCGCGCGACTTGAGCAGCATCTTCGCCGTGTCGCATTGCGGGCAGGCGGACTTGGAGTAGACGACGATCTTGAGTTCCATGGGGCCGGAGTGTATGCGCCGTCGCGCTTAAGCTCCGCGCCCATGGACGCCCTGATCAACGCCGCCGCGCGCTGTCTCGCCGCCGGGGATGCGCTCGGCGCGCTGCAGCGGGTGGCCTTGCGCGAGGACCCGTCCGCGCTCGCGCTGCGCGGCATCGCGATGGCGCAGCTCGGCGAGCATCCACGCGCCCGCGACCTGCTGCGGCGCGCCGCCAAGGGCTTCGGTCCGAAGGAGGCCGTGGCCCGCGCGCGTTGCGTCGTGGCCGAAGCGGAAGTCGCCCTCGCGATGCGCGACCTGGGCGAGCCCGCGCGTGCGCTGCTGCAGGCGGCCGAGGTCCTGGAGGCCCACGATGACCGCGCCAACGCCTTGCTGGGCCGATGGATCGCGGCGCGGCGCCTGATCCTGCTGGGACGGCTCGACGAGGCCAGGCGCGCGCTGCCCATCGAGGAGCCCACGCGGTCGCCGCCGCTGCTGGCGGCCATGGCGGGATTGACGACCGCCGAGCTCGCGCTGCGCTCGCTGCGCAGCGGGGAGGCCGTGGCGGCACTCGACGCGGCTGCGATCGCCGCGCGGCGCTCCGGCGTGCCGGCGCTGATGGCGGAGGCCGAAGCGATGCGGGCCCTGCTCGACCAGCCGGTGGCCCGGCGCATCGACGCGGGCACGGAACGTCCCCTGCGGCTCGCCGAGGTCGAGGCGCTGCTGCAGTCGCCCGCGTTCGTCGTCGACGCCTGCCGGCGAGCGATCCGCGGTGCCGGCCTGGCCGTGGACCTGGCGCGCCGGCCGGTGCTGTTCAGCCTGGCGCGCGCGCTGGCCGAGGCCGGCCCGGCAGGCGCCTCGCGCGCCGCGCTGATCCTGCGCGCCTTCCGGGCGCGCCATCCGGACGAGACCCATCGCGCGCGCCTGCGCGTGGAACTCGGCCGGCTGCGCGCGCTGCTCGCGCCGGCGGCCCGCATCGAAGCGACCCCCGATGGCTTCGCGCTGCGGGCCGAGGCGGGCCGGTCGGTGACGGTGCTGGTGCCGCCGATCGAGGGCGAGTCCGCCGCCTTGCTGGCGCTGCTCGCGGACGGCAACGCCTGGTCGACCTCGGCCCTCGCGCTGGCCCTGGGCGCGAGTCAGCGGACGGTGCAGCGCGCGCTGGCGGACCTGGAGGCCGACGGACGGGTGCGGGCGCTCGGACTCACGCGTGCCCGGCGCTGGCTGGCGCCGCCGATGAGCGGATTCGCGACGATCTTGTTACTCCCCGCGCTGCCGCCGTCTGGATAGATTGCAGTCCATGCGGCGACGGTCGCCGCGAAGGAGAACCCGATGTCCTCGACCACTTCCACAGCCTGCGATCCCCATGCCGAGGCCCGCATGGCCTCCAACGGCGGCCTGCCCGAGGCCCGTCCCGCCGAGGTCGTGCGCGAGTACGGCCCCTACCCCGGCGCGCCCGCCGTCCACGGCGTCAGCCACGACGGCGACCGCGTCTGGGCCGCGACGGCGCTGGGGTTGCTGGCGATCGATCCGGCCAGCGGCGAGGTCCAGCGCACGCTGCCCTGCGCCGCCGACGCCGGCACCGCCTTCGATGGCCGCCACCTGTACCAGATCGCCGATGCGCGCATCCACAAGATCGACCCCGCCAGCGGGCGCGTGCTCGGGTCGATCCCGGCGCCATCGGGTCAAGGCAGCGATTCCGGACTCACCTGGGCCGAAGGCAGCCTGTGGGTGGGCCAGTACCGCGACCGCACGATCGTGCAGATCGATCCCGAGACCGGCGCGGTGCGGCGCAGGATCGAGTCCAACCGCTTCGTCACCGGTGTCACCTGGGTCGATGGCGAACTCTGGCATGCCACCTGGGAAGGCGACGAGAGCGAGCTTCGACGCGTCGATCCCGTCGACGGCACGGTGAAGGAGCGGCTCGCGATGCCCGCCCACCAGGGCGTCAGCGGCCTGGAGTCCGACGGCGCCGGCCTGTTCTATTGCGGTGGCGGCGGCAGCGGCAAGCTGCGCGCCGTGCGGCGTCCGCCGCGCGCCTGACAGGCGCGGCGCCCGGGCTGTCGCCTCAGCGTGCCTTGCCCAGGTCCATGACCCAGTACTTGCTGTAGGTGTTGGCCGAGGAAGCCGCGGGCCGGCAGGCGACGCCCACGTCGGCGAAGTTGGCCGACATCAGGTTGGCGCAGTGGCCCGGGCTGTTGCGCCAGGAGCTCATGACCGCCTCGACCGTCGCCTGGCCGGCGGCGATGTTCTCGCCGGCCGCGACCCAGGTGTAGCCGGCGGCGGTGATCCGGTCGGAGAACTTGCGGCCGTCCTGGCTGTCGTGGCTGAAGTAGTTCTTGTTGGCCATGTCCAGCGCGTGCGCGTCGGCGGCCTGCGTCAGCTTGTCGTTCCAGACGACCGGCGCGACGGCGGGGAAGTTCCCCGACGTGCCGCAGCTGGCGCCCGAGGCGCGCAGCGCGTTGATGCGGTCGAGCAGGTCCTGCTTGAAGTTGGGCAGGTCGCAGGTGCCGGCCACGGGGGTGGGCGTCGGCGTCGACGGGGTGGGCGTGGGGGTCGAGCCCGGCGTGCCGGTATCGGCGTCACCGCCGCCACCGCCGCAGGCGCTCAGTCCCAGCGCCAGCAAGGCGGCGGCAATCATCGAAAGGGGCAATGGCCGGCGGACCGGCTTCTCAGGGACGTCCATCGCGGCATCTTATGAAACAGCCCGAAAGAAAGCTGGAACGAAACGTACCGGGCCGGGCCAGCGTGGTCATTGCGCCGCGATCTCCGGACGCCGCTGCGCAGCGGCGCCCGGCAGCGCTCACAGCAGGTCGTAGCGGTCCAGGTTCATCACCTTCGTCCAGGCCTTGACGAAGTCGTTGACGAAGACCTTCTCCCCGTCACTGGACGCGTACACCTCGGCCAGCGCGCGCAGCTGGGAGTTCGAGCCGAACACCAGGTCCGCCGCCGTGCCGGTCCACTTCAGCGCGCCGGTCCCGCGGTCGCGGCCCTCCAGCACGCCTTCGTCGGTGGTCGACTTCTGCCATTTCGTCCGCATGTCCAGCAGGTTGACGAAGAAGTCGTTGCTCAGCGTTTCCGGACGCGTCGTGAAGACCCCATGCCGGGTATGGCCGAAGTTGGTGCCCAGCACCCGCATGCCGCCGATCAGCGCGGTCATCTCCGGCGCGCTCAGCGTGAGCAGCTGGGCCTTGTCGACCAGCAGCTCGGCCGCATGCGGCACCAGGTCCTTGCGGATGTAGTTGCGGAAGGCGTCAGCCGCGGGCTCCAGCACGCCGAAGGACTCGACGTCCGTCTGGTCCTGCGACGCATCGGTGCGCCCCGGCGAGAACGGCACGACGACCGCATGCCCCGCCTGCTTCGCCGCCGCCTCGACACCAGCCGATCCGCCCAGCACGATCAGGTCGGCCAGCGAGATCTGCTTGCCGCCGGCCGCCGAGCTGTTGAACTCCTTGCGCACCGCTTCCAGCTTGGACAGCACCTTCTCGAGCTCGCTGGGCTGGTTCACCGGCCATTCCTTCTGCGGCGCGAGCCGGATCCGCGCGCCATTGGCGCCGCCGCGCTTGTCGCCGCCACGGAAGGTCGAGGCCGAGGCCCAGGCCGTCGTCACCAGCTGCGAGATGCTCAGGCCGCTGGCCAGCAGCTTCGCCTTGAGCGCGGTGACGTCCTGGTCGTCCACCAGCGGATGGCTGACCGGGGGCACCGGGTCCTGCCAGATCAGCTGCTCCTGCGGCACCAGCTTGCCGAGGTAGCGCGACGTCGGCCCCATGTCGCGGTGCGTCAGCTTGAACCAGGCGCGCGCGAAGGCGTCGGCCAGCTCGGCCGGGTTCTGCATGAAGCGGCGCGAGATCTTCTCGTAGGCTGGGTCGACGCGCAGCGCCAGGTCGGCCGTCGTCATCATCGGCGCGTGGCGCTTGGTTTTGTCATGCGCGTCGGGCACGGTGCCGGCGCCGGCGCCGCCCTTGGGCGTCCACTGGTGCGCCCCGGCCGGGCTCTTCGTCAGCTCCCATTCGTAGCCAAACAAGGTCTCGAAATAGCTGTTGTCCCAGGTCGTCGGCGTCGGCGTCCAGGCGCCCTCGATGCCGCTGGTGATCGTGTACACGCCCATGCCCTCGCCGAGCTGGTTCTTCCAGCCCAGGCCCTGCTCCTCGAGCCCGGCGCCCTCCGGCATCGCGCCGACGTGATGCGCCTCGCCCGCGCCGTGCGCCTTGCCGAAGGTATGGCCGCCGGCGACCAGCGCGACCGTCTCCTCGTCGTTCATCGCCATGCGGCGGAAGGTCTCGCGGATGTCGCGCGCGGAGGCTGCCGGATCGGGCTTGCCGTTCGGCCCTTCCGGATTCACGTAGATCAGGCCCATCTGCACCGCCGCCAGCGGATTGGCCAGGTCGCGGTCGCCGGCATAACGCTCGTCGCCGAGCCAGGTGGTCTCCGGGCCCCAGAAGGTGTCGGTCTCCGGCTCCCAGATGTCGGCGCGGCCGCCCGCGAAACCGAAGGTCTTGAAGCCCATCGACTCCAGCGCGACGTTGCCCGCCAGGATCATCAGGTCGGCCCACGACAGCTTGCGGCCGTACTTCTGCTTGACCGGCCAGAGCAGGCGCCGGGCCTTGTCGAGGTTGCCGTTGTCGGGCCAGCTGTTCAGCGGCGCGAAGCGCTGCGCGCCGGTGCCCGCGCCGCCGCGGCCGTCCTGCACGCGGTAGGTGCCGGCCGAGTGCCAGGCCATGCGGATGAAGAAGGGGCCGTAGTGGCCGTAGTCGGCGGGCCACCAGTCCTGCGAGTCGGTCATCAGCGCATGCAGGTCCTGGACCACCGCGTCGAGGTCCAGGGTCTGGAACTCCCGCGCGTACTTGAATTCCTCGCCCATCGGATTGGACTTGGGCGAATGCAGGGAAAGGATGGAGAGGTTGAGTTGCTCGGGCCACCAGTCGCGGTTGCCTTTGGTCCCGGCCACCGCATGGTGGTGGGTGCCGCTCGAGAATGGGCACTTGGAATCGCCTGACATGTCTGCCTCCTGAGTTGAGCCTTGGGGAACCGTCCGCTTGTCCGCAGAGTGCGAGCGCGGACGAGTCTAGGACTCGGCCGGCGACGGCGGCAACAGCCGGTGTTTATCGGGCCGATAGCTTTTTCGGCGTGGCCGGCCGGCGGCGCGGGCCCTCATCCGGTCCGCGCATGAGTAAAGTCGCTGGCCGAGCAAGGCCATTGGGCAGACTCTCCCCGTCGTCGAAAGGGAGGACAAGAATGTCGCCCTGCCGCCGGCCGGTGCCGGTGGGACGACGAGAATCGCCCGGTCCCGCACGATCGACCGTCGCCGTCCGCGGCGATGGACCCTTCACCTTGGAGCCCATCATGTCTCTGCGCATCAACGACACCGCCCCGAACTTCACCGCCAAGACCACGCACGGGGAGATCAACTTCCACGACTGGATCGGCGACAGCTGGGCCATCCTGTTCTCGCACCCGAAGGACTTCACGCCGGTGTGCACGACCGAGCTGGGCTACATGGCGAAGATCGAGCCCGAATTCACCAAGCGCAATGCCAAGCTGATCGGGCTGTCGATCGATCCGGTCGAGAACCACTCGAAGTGGGCCGCCGACATCGAGGAGACGCAGGGCGCCGCGGTGAAGTACCCGATGATCGGCGACACCGACCTGGCGGTGGCCAAGCTCTACAACATGCTGCCGGCCGAGGAGCCGGGCACCTCGGAGGGCCGCACCGCGGCGACCAACGCGACGGTGCGCTCGGTCTTCATCGTCGGCCCGGACAAGAAGATCAAGCTGACGCTGACCTACCCGATGACCACGGGCCGCAACTTCGACGAGATCCTGCGCGTGCTCGATTCCATCCAGCTCACCGCCAAGCACCGCGTCGCCACGCCGGTGAACTGGAAGCACGGGGACGACGTGATCATCGCGGGCTCGGTGTCCGACGACGAAGCCAAGACGATCTACCCCGAGGGCTGGAAGGCGCCCAAGCCCTACCTGCGCATCGTCAAGCAGCCCAAGTGAGGCAGTGCGCCCGGCGCGCGTGACGACACCACGCCGCGCGTTGCGCTCGAGTGAAGGCCGGACCCTCCGATGGGGGAGAACCGGCCTTTTTCCATGGAGGCGTCGATAACATGCGCGGCTTCATGCGGCGCGCGACCGCATGGCCCATGGAGTCCTCGATGTTGTTCACCCGCCGTGCCTCGGCCATCGCCGGGCTGGTGCTCGCCGCCGCCGTGTTGGCCTGGTCCCTCGCGCCGGAGGGCGAGCGCGTGACCCTGTCCGTCCCCGCGCATGCGGAGCGGACGTCCGCCGCGCCGCCGCCGATCGCCACCCCATCCCGTGGAACTGCACCGGCCCCCGGCACGCCGGCCGTGGCCGGCGCGGCGAGGGAGGCCGCCATCGGTGCCTCCGCCGCCCTGCGCGACTACGGCCAGATCGTGATCACCGCGCTCAATGGCGGCACGCCGCAGCAGGCCGGCGAGGCCGCGAAGCTGCTCGTCCTGTGCAGCACCGTCCCGCAGACGCGCGATGCACTCGAGGAGCTGAAGCAGGAAGGACGCGTGGCCGCTGAAGGCGCCGACCGCACCATCGCCGCGCTCGACAGACAGGAGCGCTCATGCCAGTCGATCCCGCCCGACCTGATGGGCCGGGAGCTGGAACTCTCGGCGCGCGCCGTGCTGGGGGGCGTGAAGGGCGTCGCGACGATCTATGGCGCCGCCGTCCACTACGCCCCGCCGGAGGCCATGCGCCAACCGCTGGCCGCGGCCTTGCGCGCGGACTTCCTCGACGGAGATGGCGTCGCCGCGCTGATGCTGGCGCAGCACAGGGAGCTCTTCGGCCTGTCCAGGGTCGAGTCGCGGGCCTATGAGATCGCTTTCGACAAGATGGGCGCGATCAGTTTCTTCGACCCGGATCGCGCCAGCGGGGCTGGCAAGCCGCTGACCGACGAGGAACAGCGTCAGGCCGAAACGCTGGCCGCGACGTGGGCCAAGGACATGAAGCCGCAGCACGGACACCGTCACGGCTAGACGACATTCCCCGATGCCCTTCCTGCGCTGGATCCTCGCTGCTGCCGTGCTCACAGGCGCGGCAACCCTCGTGGCCTTCGGGCTTCATCCCGCCGACGATGACCGTGTCGCGCTTGCCGTCCCCTCGCCGAGGGCTGCCTCCGCCGAGCTGACGGCCTCGTCCGCCTCCCCGCCCTTGGCGTCCCGACCGTTCTCACCCGGCGCCTCGGGTCCACCAGCGGCCGGCACGACGCGGCCAGCCGCGATCGGGCCCGCTGTCGGCGCCTCCGCCGTCATCGAGGACTACGGCCAGATCGTGCTTGCCGCGCTGCAGGGCGGCTCCGCCGCGCAAGCCGGCGATGCGACGGAGGTGTTGTCCCGCTGCGAGGGCGCGACCCAGGTGCGAGAGACCCTGGAGACCGTTCGCGCCGATCCCAAGTCCAACCCGGCGGACGTCGCCCACGCGATCGCGCATTTCGACGACCGCGTGCGCCGCTGCCAGTCCATCACCGACGAGATGCGGGCCCAGCGCCTGCCGCTGGCCGAGCGCGCGCTGCGTGGCGGCGAGCGAGGTGTCTCGATGGCCTACTTCCGCCTGGTCGATTTCGACCCGCCGCAGGACATGCGCGCCCCGCTGCTCGAGGGCCTGCGCGGCGACGTCCGCGCCGGCGACCGCTTCCCCACGCTCGTGCTCGCCACGCGCGGCGAAGACCTGGGTTTGTCTCCGGTCGAGGCGCGGGCCTACGCGCTGCTGGCCGAGGACCTCAACCCCCAACTCATCGCGCCGGGCAAGTTCAGCCGGAACCGCGAGCAGGAGCGCCTGACTGACGCGCAGCTGCGCCAGGCCGCCGAGCTCAAGGAGCAGTACAAGCGCGAGATGAAGCGGCCACGCACCGGCCGGCGCGTGGGCCGATCCGGCTGAGCCAGAATCCCGCGCGTCGGGAGCGATTCGAACAAGGAGAAGACATGGCGGACAAGAAGGAGATCCAGGCGCGGGCCGAAGCGCTGCTCGCGCAGGGCGTGGGCAAGTCCGAGGTGTTCCGGCAGCTGTCCGGACAGGGCATGAAGGACAGCCGGCTCGCGGCCTGGCTGGCCGCCCGGCATGACCCGCAGGCGCGCGCCGAGATGAGCCTGCACGTCAACATCCTGGTTGGGCTGATGGTGCTGCAGGCGCTGATCGTGCTGGCGGTCGGCTGGCAGGTCTCGATGTGGCTCGGCCTCGCGTTGACCAGCATCCCGCTGCTGTTCGCCTGGGGCTTCCGCAAGCCCTACGCCGGCGCCTACACCGGCTACCTGTTCCTGTCGATCGTCACGGTGGGCCGCAACGTGGCCCAGCTGTTCCCGATCACCACCGGCGGCCTGGTTGGCGTGGCACTCTCGATCGCCATGATCTGCTACGTCTTCTGGATCCAGCGGCGGATCTTCCCGGACATGAACTTCCTCGGCCCGATGCGCAAGGGCAGCCGCTTCGTCTTCACGACCTAAGGTCGGCCGCAGGCTGTTCAAGGCCGCGCCCTCAAGGCACGAACAGCGCCCGCTCTTCCTCGAAGACCTGCTGCAGGTGGTCCGCGACCGTCCGGATCGCACGGGCCTTGCGGTCCTGGCCGCGGATCAGCAGCCACATCTCGCGCGCCTCGCGGGTCGGCGTCTGCGCGCATTCGCGCAAGCCCGGCACCTGGCGTCCGATGTAGTGCGGCAGCAGCGCCAGGCCGGCGCCGGTCCGCGCCGCGATCGCCTGCGACATGTGGTTGTTGGCGCGGAAGGCCACCCGCCTGCGCGGAAAGTGCTGCGCGAGCCAGGTGGCGTCGGGCATGTCCGCGTTCTCCTCGTCGAAGCCGACGAACACCGGCGCCGCGCCGCCCTCGACCGCCGCGCAGATCGCCGGCGTGCCGTAGAAGCCGAAACCCATGGTGCCCAGCGGCTTGGCGATGAAGTCGCCGTCGCGCGGTCGCATCAGGCGCACCGCGATGTCGGCGCGGTGACGGTCCAGGCTGACCGGGCGCAGGTCGGTGGCGAGGTCCAGGTCCAGCCCCGGATGCACCGCGGAGAGCCGCGCGAGCCGATCGATCAGGAAGCCCTGCGACAGCGCCGGTGGCGCATTGACCCGCACCAGCCCGCGCACCGCGTCGTCCTCGTCGCCCTCGCGGGCGAGCGTCAGCGCGGCGGCTTCCATCTCGCTCGCGGCGGCCAGCGCCAGCCGGCCCGCCGGTGTCAGCGCATAACCGTCGGGCCGGCGGTCGACGAGCTTGTCGCCGAGGCGATCCTCCAGCGACTGGATGCGGCGCGCGATCGTCGCGTGATTGACCGAGAGCGCCCGCGCCGCCGCCGACAGGCTGCCGTGCCGCCCGAGCGCGAGGAACACCCGCATGTCCTCCCAGTCCACGCCCCGGCGAGGGCCTGTGCGTTTTTGATCAGCCATTGAGACAGGATAGCGGCTACCGCTGGCGCAGGCCGGCTCCTACGCTTCGTCCAACGCCTCCCGATCCCCGATCGCCGCGGCGTCCCCGACGACCCCGGATCCTCCGGATCCCGCATGAACAGGAGCCTTCCATGTCCACCGCTTCCAGCACCGCCACCGCCACCGCCACCGCCGCCACGCAGCGGGTCGCCCTCATCACGGGCGCCTCGCAAGGCATCGGCGCCGGCCTCGTCGCCGCCTACCGCGCCCAGGGTTATGCGGTCATCGCCAACTCCCGCAACATCCAGCCGGGCGACGACGCCGGCGTGATCGCCGTGCCCGGCCACATCGGCGACCGTGCCGTCGCCCAGCGCATCGTCCAGACGGCGCTCGACCGCTTCGGCCGCATCGACACGCTGATCAACAACGCCGGCATCTTCCTGGCCAAGCCCTTCACCGAGTACACGCTCGCGGACTACCAGGCCGCGTTCGACGTCAACGTGGCCGGCTTCTTCCACCTCACGCAGCTGGCGCTGCCGCAGATGCTGTTGCAGCGGCACGGCCACATCGTGCAGATCACGACCACGCTGGTCGACCAGCCGATCGCCGGCGTGCCGGCCGGCCTGGCCAGTCTCACCAAGGGCGGCCTCGATGCGGCGACGCGCTCGCTCGCGATCGAATACGCGAAGAGCGGCGTGCGCGTGAACGCGGTGCGTCCCGGCGTCATCAAGACCCCCATGCATGCACCGCAGACCCATGAGTTCCTGGCCGCCCTGCACCCGATGGGCCGCATGGGCGAGATCAGCGAGGTCGTCGACGCGGTGATGTACCTGGAGCGCGCCGGCTTCGTCACCGGCGAGCTGCTCAACGTCGACGGCGGCCAGCACGCCGGCCGCTGAAAGGACCCCCATGCCCTACGTCAACATCAAGGTGACCCGCGAGGGCACCGCCCCCGGCGCCAGCGCCACCACGCCCGAGCAGAAGGCCGCCCTGATCCAGGGCGTCAGCGACCTGCTCTTCGAGGTGATGGGCAAGCCGCGCCACATGACCTTCGTCGTCATCGACGAGGTGGAGCTCGAGAACTGGGGCGTCGGCGGACTGCCGACGGCGGAGTTCCGCCGGCGGCAGTCCGGGACGCCGGGCTAGGGAGGCCCTGGAAAACGCGGCGCGGCACGGGAGGACCGGGCGCTCAGCCGCCCTTGATCCTCACCGTGAAGGTCAGCTTGTAGCTGCCGCCGTCGCCGCCGTAGTTCAGCGGCGACAGCGCGGTTTCCGTCGTCACCGTCGGCACGACGAAGCTGTGCCAGCCGAGGTACTCGTCGTTGGACAGCGAACTGGACACGAGGCTGGACAGCTTGGGCCCCACGATCGAGCGCAGCTGCGCCGCCGTCAGGTTGGACCAGCCGCTCTGGCCATAGACGTTCCAGATCGACTGCAGCATCAGCTGCAGCACGCCGCCGCTGCCCAGGTCCGGGTCCCAGTCCTCCTCCAGCAGCCAGGCGAAGACGAAGGCGCCGCCGGCCTCGGCCTCGTCGACGATCTGCCGCGTGTTGACGATGCGGCCCTTCAGGAAGTGGTTGTCCCAATCGGGATCGCGCACGCGGATCAGCTTGCCGCCCGGCACGTTGCGATGGGCCATGAACACCAGCACATAGGGCGAGTCGCCGCCGTCGCCCTCGCTCGTGTCGTCCAGGCACTTGATCTGCGTCACCATCAGCTGGCGTGTCGGCATGGTCGTCTCCCTGCGCATCCCGCATCGCGGCCACCGCCCGGGATCGGGCCGTGAAGAAGCCGTGAGCCAGACTAGGCAGCCCCCCCGAAAGGGCCCATCCCTAGGTCGGCATCGCCCCCCTAGAATCGCCCGTCGCAGGGGGAGAAGCACTTGAGGAAGATCGCATCCGCGACGCTGATCCGCGTCCATCCGCGCGAGCGCCGTTGCACGGTGGAACTGGTCGAGCTCGACCGGCCCGCCGGCCGCACTGGCAGCGATGACGCGGCCCGCTACGTCGTCAACGTCCGCCAGGACAGCGGCGAGTCGTCGCTGACCGCCACGCCCTGCACCCTGGCCGAGGCGCAGCGCCGCGCGCTGGACTTCCTGCGCCGCCGGCTCGCCGCGGGCGAGACGCTGCTGCGGCGCGACGGCTTCGAGGCGCTCGGTGTCGAGCCGGAGATCGCCGCGGCCCCGCTTTCCACCCCCTCCGTTCCCACGGCCTCCACACCTTCGGGCGCCCCTGCCGGCCCCGTCCCGCCGGCCATCGCCGCGCTCGTGGCCCGTTTCGCGCCGGCGCGCTGGACGCTCGAGCCCGACGATCGCCGCGCTCGCGCCGCCTGGCGCGTCGCCGAATGCAGCGACCGCGGCGACGCCGATCCCGCCGCGCAACGCGCGCTCCAGTCACTGGTGCCGCGGCTGGTCGAGCTGCTGGAGAGCGGCTCCGACCTGCTCGACCTCTGCCTGGCCGCCGCGATCGGCCGGCTCGGCGATCCCGGTGCGGCCGAGGCCATGGCCGTGCTGTCCGAGCGCGGCCGCAGCCCGGCCACGAAACGGTATGCCCACCAGGCCCGGCTGATGCTGCTGGCGCCCGACGCGCTGCAGTCGCACCTCGAGGTCGCCGCGAGCCAGTGGTCCGCGGAGCTGGCGCTGCCGGCCGAAGGCCCGGCGCTGGTGCTCGCGCTGCTCGACGCGCTCGAGGCCCGCCGCCTCGACTGGCCCGACCTGCTGCAGGACTGGTACGACCTCGCCCTGGTCCGCCCCGACGTGCGCGCGAAGGTGTTGAGCCTGCTGCGCGCGCTGCCCCTGCAGGCCGAGGCCTTCCAGGCGCTGCGCTACGTCTACAAGACCGCGGAGCTGCGCCGCGACGCGGAGGTCCTCGGCCTGCTGCATGCGCGCTTCGAGAACACCCGTCCCGCCCAGGGCGGCCTGACGACGCGCCACTACCTGGACCCGTCCACCGGCGAGTGGATCGTCCGCAGCGCCGGCAGCAAGCGCAAGCCGGCGCGCGCCTACGGCCGCCGCACGCGCGAGTACCTGCGCCTGCGCGGCTGGCGCGGCCTGCGGCGGCTGGCGGCGATCGGGCATCCGCATGCGCCGGTGCTGGCGGTCGAATTGCTGCTGGGCCTGCGCGACGACGAGGTGCCCGCCGCCGTCACCGAGACCCACATCGAATGGCATCGCCTGCAGACGACGCGCACCGAGCGCCACTTCCCCGCCGGCGCGCATTGGCTGCTGGTGTCGCGCCTGCTGCTGCCGGCGCTGCCAACGCTGGGCACCGGCGCGCGGACGCGGCGCGTGTGGACGCGGGAGCCCCTCGACGTGACGCGCGCGCTCCCGCAGCGGCCCGAGGGCCTGCGCGCGATGTGGGACGCGCATCCCGAGGCGCTGCTGCGCCTGGCGATGGCGAGCCGCAGCGCGCTGGTGCAGGCCGTCGTCGCGCGGGCGCTGCAGGACCATGCCGAATTCATGCAGCAGCAAGCGCCGGCGGTGCTGGAAACCCTGCTGCGCAGCCCCTATGCGACCGCCGCGGAGACCGGCTTCGCCGCGGCGCGCGCGCACATCGAATCCGGTGACGCCGCCGCGCAGGTGCCCTGGCTGAAGCTGCTGGCCGCGAGTGCCCACGCCGGCGCGCGGGACTACGCGCTGCTGCACATCGCCGGCGACCCGGGCCGCTTCGCCGGCCATGCCGACCTGGTCGTCGCGCTGCTGCTCAGCGGGCAGGAGCGCGCCCGCAAGCAGGGCCACGGCCTGGCGCTGCTTGCGCCGCCGCAGCCGCTGATCGAGGAGCTGCTGGCCGCGCTGCTGGCCGTCGATGCCGCCGACCCCGGCCTGGACGAGGGCGCGACGCTCATCGAGCAACTGCTGGCCGGCCCGCTGGCGCCGGCCGCGTCGGAGGCGGTGATGCCGCGGCTCGGCGCGCTGCTGCCGCTGCTGGACCATCCGTCGACGGCCGTCGTGCGCGTGGGCGTGAGCTGGCTGCTGCTGCATCCCGCCGGGGTCGCGCTGCTGCCGCCGGCGCTGATGACGCGGCTGATCACCGCGGAGGATCCCGAGCGTCGCGCCGGTGGCGTGCGCCTGCTGGCGGCGCTGCCCGACGAGGTGCTGCGCCGCCAGGTCGAGCTGATCGGCGACCTCGCGACCCATGCCCATGCCGGCATTCGCGCCGCGATCGCACCGGCGCTGCTGCGCGTGGCGCGCGAGGACGCCGACTTCGCCCGTCAGGTCGCCGACCGCCTGCATCGCTCGCTGTTCCAGACGGAAAGCGGCGAAGGCGCCCATGCCGACGCGCTGCGCTGGCTGACGCAGGATCTCGCGCCGCACGCGCCGGCCCGCGACGCCGCCGGCAGCTGGCGCGCGCTGCAGGCGCGCAGCACCGGCGCGCAGCGCTACGGTGCCTGGGCGCTCACCACGCTGACCTCGGACGACTTCTCGCCGCGCCAGCTCGCCACGCTGGTCCGCCATGCCGATGCCGGCGTGCGCGCCTGGGCGATGCGGGCGCTCGACACCCGCCTGCCGCCGGTGCCGTCGCACGAGCAGTCCGAGCAGCTGCTGCCGCTGGCCGAATCGAGCTTCGACGATGCGATCTCGTACACGCGGACGCTCTTCGGCGAGCGCCTGCCGGACGAGTCCCTCGCCGTCGAACTGCTGATCGCGTGGGTGGACCATCCGCAGGCCTGGGTGCAGGCGCTGGGCCGCGCGCGACTGGTGCGCCGCATGAGCGCCGCCGACGCGTCGCTGTGCCTCACGCGCCTGAGCCAGCACCCCGGCACGCAGGTGCAGCTCTTCGTGACGCAATGGCTGCTGGAGCTGCCGACCGATGACGCGCCCCGGCTGGCGAGGCAGCTGCGCGCGCTGACGCCCTACTTCCTCACGGTGCTGAGCCAGGTCCATCGCGGCCGCGCCGCCAAGTCCCGCGTCACCGCCTTCCTGCGCGCGCAGATCGCGGCGCCGGAGACCGCCGAGGTGGTGGCGGAGATCTTCGCGCGCCAGGTCGTGACCGCCAGCCTCACCGACAAGCCGCAGTACATCGCCGGCCTGCGCGACATCGCCGCGCGGCATCCCGGCATCGCGCTGCCCTTCCTGAGGTGGCACTCGCCCGCCGGCGCCACCACGACCACCGCCGACCCGGCCTGACGACGATGCAGTTCCGCTACAAGTACTACGGCAGCACGACCGTCGACGACACCGCGGCGTCGCAGTCCTTCCACTTCGCGCCGGACACGCTGCGGCCGCCGACCGCCTTCGACGGCCTGCTGCGCAGCGCGTCGCACGCGCACCTGGCGTTCCGGGAAGCGATGTCGGCGCTGCATGCCGTCGTCGTCAGCGACCAGCGCTATCGCGGCCGCGACAAGTCCGTCTACCGGCAGTGGCTGGCGGAGAACGAGCAATCGCTGCTGGCGCGCTTCATGTCGCGCTCGGCCGAGCTCAAGCAGTCCAGCGAGACGCTGAACACCGAGCTGCGCACGCTGCGCGCGAGCAAGCAACGCGTGCTCGCGCCCTTCTACAAGGCGCAGCAGGCCTATTTCAACTGGCTGTTCTGGAATCACCGCGACGCCTGGTACGTGCTGGACCCCGTCATCACCGTGCATCCGGAGCGCCTGCTGTTCGAGGCCTTCAGCCAGGACGAATCGACCTACTGCGCGGTCAGCGTGCGGCATGACGTGTTCGACCGCACCGGCGAGATGGCCTGCGGCACGACCAACATCGACTACTCGGCCAGCCTGCACGACGAGTTCCAGAAGATCCGCGACTACAAGGCGACGCGGCTGCAGCTCGATCCCGCCGGCTTCACCGTCGCCACCGGCGACGACCCGGCCTTCCGCGAGGAGAAGATCGACCTGCCCGACAGCTGGGTCCGCGGCTTCCTGCAGGTGTCCAGCGCGATGACGCTGCCGGCCACCGTCGTCGAACTGCATCCGATGGACCTGCACAACCTGTGCGCCGCGCTGCGCCAGCGCAAGGAGCGCGCGGGGCCGCGCTCGCTGCGCTTCGAGCTGTCGCCGGACGGGCCGGCGCGGATGGTGCTCGAGCCCTGGAACCAGGTCTTCACCGCGCGCCGCAGCGCCATCGTCGGCGCGCCGCTGACCGCGCCGCAGACGATCCGCGTCTGGGGCCGCCGCCGGCTGCTGACGCTGGAGCGGCTGATCGCGCTGGCCACGCGGGTGCACGTACACCTGCTGGGATCGGGCATGCCCAGCTTCTGGGTCATCGAGCTGGGCGACATCACCGTCACGCTGGGCCTGTCCGGCTGGACCGCCAACGACTGGTCCGATGCCGGCCGCTTCCACCTGCTGCAGCCGCGGCACGAGGTCGCCGAGGCGACGACGCTGTCGGTGGCCGCGGCGCTGCAGTCGCAATGGATGGCCTCGTCGGCCGAGCTGGCCTCGCGGACGCAGCTGCCCCGCGGCGATGTCGACGCGGCGCTCGGCCTGTGGGTGCAGGCCGGCCGCGCCGTCTTCGACCTGCCCACCGGCCGCTACGCCTGGCGCGAGCTCACGCGCGAGCCGCTGCCGCTGGCGACGCTGCGCTTCTCCAGCCCCGAGGAATCGACCGCGCTGGCACTAATCCACGAGAAGCGCGTCAAGCTGCGCGACATCACGCCGCAGGGACAGCGCCTGGTCATCGACGGCGAGGTCCGGCTCAAGGACCGCAGCCATACGCCGCGCCTGGTCCTGAACGCCGACCAGCAGCTGGTCGACGGGCAATGCGATTGCAATTTCCATCGTCAGAACCGCCTGCGTCGCGGCCCCTGCGCGCACCTGCTGGCCCTGCGCCAGCTCGCGCAGCCGCGGCTGGCCGAATGGTCGCCGGCGGTGCCGGACGCCGCCGCGGCCGCAACACCTGGCACCACACCGGAGGCGGCATGACGAGGCTTGTGGTTAAACTGATTTCGAGTGCAGCGCGCAGGCTCTTGCAACCCGGACGGTGTTTCGCCGTCCTTGCCACCTGCCGTTCCATGCGTCACGGGCGCCGTCTTCACTGTGCCGCGCAGCACCACCGTCGCAGATTCCCATGGGGCTTCCCTGAAGCGAATCGTGCGACGGTGGTGCGCGCGGCGTCGAGTGGACAGCGCCCGTCCCTCAAGCCTTCCAGGCTCTTCGACGAGAAGCGCGCTGCACTCCCCTTCCTCCCCTTCTTCCACCGCTTGTCCGCCGCCTCGCCGGCGCCGCTCCCAGGAGGCGCCGCATGAGCGACCGCGTCCCCACCCGCGCCGAGATCATCGAGCGCATCCGCGCCTCGTCCAAGGACGCCTTTGTCCTCGAGGAAATGCAGCGCCTGGGCTTCTGGCCCGCGGGCGAAGGCAAGCCCTCGATCGAGGCCGCGCTGATCCAGCGCGAGCTCGAGCTGATGAAGGCGCTGGACGACATGCAGCAAGAGCTGCGCAGCCACGGCGATCCCGAAGCGGCGCTCAAGCGGATGCGCGAGGAGCGCCTGGCGCAGGCCCGCGCGAAGCGAGAGGCGACCGCGCAGGCCCGCGAGCAGCGCCGCCACGAGCGCGCGCTGCGCTGGCACGAGGCGCGCAAGACCGACGCCGGCTACCTGGGCGAGGGCGTGTCCGGCGGCCTGCGGCCCGCTGCCGCCGGTGCGCCGGCCCGGCCGCTGGCCGACGGGCTTCCCGCCCTCGCCACGCCGCTAGCGCTGGCCGGCGCGATGGGCCTGACGCTGCCCGAGCTCAAGTTCCTGTGCTTCCATCGTGAGGTCGCACGCACGTCCCACTACCGCCGTTTCCTGCTGCCGAAGAAGACCGGGGGGCAGCGGACCATCTCGGCGCCGATGCCGCGGCTCAAGCGCGCGCAGTACTGGGTGCTGGACCAGGTGCTCGCCAAGGTGCCCAGCCATGCCGCCGCGCACGGCTTCCTGCCGGGGCGCAGCATCGTCACCAACGCCACGCCGCATGCGGGGCGCGAGGTGGTGATCAACCTCGACATCCAGGACTTCTTCCCGACCATCACCTTCCCGCGCATCAAGGGCGTGTTCCGCGGCCTGGGCTACGACGAGCGGGTCGCCACGATGCTGGCGCTGCTGTGCAGCGAGAACCCCTGCGACGAACTGGAGGTCGACGGCGAGCGCTTCTTCGTCGGCGGCAAGGGGCGCGACCGCGTGCTGCCGCAGGGCGCGCCGACCAGCCCGATGCTCACCAACGTGCTGTGCCGCAGGATGGACCGCCGGCTGCAGGGCATCGCCGACAAGCTGGGCTTCGCCTACACCCGCTACGCCGACGACCTGACGTTCTCGGCCTCCGGCGAGGGCGCGGGCCAGGTCGGCACGCTGCTGCGGCAGGTGCGCCACGTGCTGAAGGACGAAGGCTTCACGCCGCATCCGGACAAGCAGCGCGTGATGCGCGCTGGCTCCCGGCAGGAGGTCACCGGCGTGGTCGTCAACGACAAGCCCTCCGTCTCGCGCGAGGAACGCCGCAAGCTGCGCGCGGCGCTGCACAAGGCGTCGCGGGAGGGCGTCGAGGCGGCGACCTGGCAGGGGCAGCCGGCCACGCGCGAGGTGCTCGTCGGCTACGGGCGCTTCGTCGCGATGGTGGACCGCGAGCAAGGCGCGCCGCTGCTGAAGCAGGCCCTGGCCTTGCCCGGCGGCGCGGCGAAGCGGCGCTCCGCCTTCGGCGCGCTGTTCCGCCAGAAGGCCGCGGCCGGCGAGGCGCCCGTGCTCGCGCGCGGTGCCTGGTGGCAACCGGCGGAGCCTCCGGAACCGGTGCTGCAGCAGACCGCGGGCCAGATCAAGGCGGCGCGGCAGGCGCGACTCAATGACGAGCGCACCGCGCGCCGTGGTGGCAAGCCGCCCGCGCCGAGCCGCGCCGATCAGCGCCGGGCCGAGCAGGCCCAGCGCCTGGCGGACCACGAGGCGCAGCGCGCCGCCCGCCGCTCGGTGGGCGCCGCGCCGGGCGCGGCCGGGGCTGATCGGCCCTGGCTCCTCTACGTCAAACAGTTCGCGCTGCTGCTCGGCATCGCTGCCGGGCTCAAGTCGGAGCTGATCCTGTACGCCGGCGTCATCCACCTGCTGCTGCGCATCAAGTCGCGCGACCGCGGCTGGTGGGAGTTCTGGCTCGGCATCGGCCTGCTGGTGCTGGTCAACGCGCTGCTGTTCCGGCGCTGAGCGCGGGGATCACAGCACGGCATAGCGGCCGGGCTTGTGGTTGACCGCGATGAAGAGATTCATCACCACCGCCGCGAGCACCGAGTAGGCGACGCGCTCCGGATCGACCACCGTCAGCGCGAGCAGCACGATGGCGCAGTCCATGGCCATCTGCACCTTGCCGGCGCGCCAGCCCTTGGCCTTCTGCAGGTAGAGCGACACGATGGTCGCGCCGCCGAGGCTGGCGCGATGTCGCGCCAGGAACAGGCAGCCCGAGCCCAGCAGCGCGCCGCCCAGGATGGCGGCATAGGCCGGATGGATGCGGTCGATGGCGAAGAGCTTGGGCGAGAACTCGGTCATCACCGACAGCAGCGCGATCGAGACGAAGGTCTTGAGCGTGAACTCGCGGCCCATGCGGGTCCAGGCGAACCAGTAGAACGGCAGGTTGATCAGGAAGAACAGCTTGCCCAGGCTGACGCCGGTGGCGTAGTGCAGCACGAAGGCCGCGCCCGCGGTGCCGCCGGTCAGCAGCCCGACCTGCGCGAACAGGATCAGCGCCAGCGACACGAACAGCGTCCCGGTGAAGATCGCCTGCGCATCCTCGAAGGGCGTGTGCGAGCGGATCGCCAGGTCGGCGAGCGGCTCGACGGCGGCGGGTGCGGCGGCGGGTGCGGCGGCGGGCGGCGGGGCGGGGTCGTTGGGCGTGGCGCTCATCCCAGGCACGAAGCAGAAAGCATGCCCGGGAGTGTCGCAGCAGGCGGGGCGGCTGGCGCTTGTCCCTGGGCGCGTCTCAGCGCCCCTGCGCCTTCAGCCGCGCGTCCAGCCGCGGGAACACGCGGCGCGCATTGCCCTCGTAGACCAGGTGCCGCTCGGCGTCGCTCAGGTGCGGCGTGGCCTCGATGTAGCGCTTGGTGTCGTCGTAGGAGTGCCCGGTCTCGGGGTCGATGCCGCGCACCGCGCCGATCATCTCGGACGCAAAGAGCACGTTCTTCACCGGGATCACCTTCGTCAGCAGGTCGATGCCAGGCTGGTGATAGACGCAGGTGTCGAAAAAGATGTTGTCCAGGAGGTGCTCGTCGAGCAGCGGCTTCTTGAGCTCCTGCGCCAGCCCGCGGAAGCGCCCCCAGTGGTAGGGCACCGCACCGCCGCCGTGCGGGATCAGGAACTTCAGCGTCGGGAAGTCCTTGAACAGGTCGCCGGTCAGGCACTGCATGAAGGCGGTCGTGTCGGCGTTCAGGTAATGGGCGCCGGTCGTGTGGAAGCAGGCGTTGCAGCTGGTGCTGACGTGGATCATCGCGGGCACGTCCAGCTCGACCATCTTCTCGTAGAGCGGATACCAATGGCGATCGGTGAGCGGCGGGCTGGTCCAGTGGCCGCCGGAGGGATCGGGATTCAGGTTGAGGCCGACGAAGCCGTAGTCGCGGACGCATTTCTCCAGCTCCGGCAGGCAGCTCGCGGGATCGACGCCGGGACTCTGCGGCAGCATCGCGGCGCCGACGAAGTGATCCGGGAACATCGCCGCCACCCGCGCGCAGAGCTCGTTGCAGATCGCCGCCCAGGTGGACGAGGTCTGGAAGTCGCCGATGTGGTGCGCCATGAAGCTGGCGCGCGGGCTGAAGATGGTCAGGTCCGAGCCGCGCTCCTTCATCTTCTTGAGCTGGTTGGTCTCGATGGACTCGCGCAACTCGTCGTCGGAGATCTTCAGCGCGCTCGCGCTCGGCGCCTTCGCGGGGTCCTTGAGCGCCGCGACCTGCAGGTCGCGCCAGGCGCCCAGCGCCGCCGGGGCCGTCGTGTAGTGTCCGTGGACGTCGATGATCATGGGGGTCTTTCTATCGGCTGCGGCGGATTGTGGACAGCCCGGCTCCATCGTCCTAGGTATGGCCAGGACTAGCTGCTATTCAGATCCGGCATGGCGGCGCGAGAGCGGGGAGCCGGATGCGTTAAGCTCCCGCGCCCGCCGCGATGCGCCCTCCGCGCGCCGCCGGGCAGCGATTCACAGGTCGAAGGGAAGTGTGTGCAGGACGTGCGGGACACCGATGTCGTGATCATTGGCGCGGGTGCCGCGGGGTTGATGTGCGCTGCGCTGGCCGGGCAGCGCGGCCGCCGCGTGCTGCTGGTGGATCACGCCAACAAGGCCGGCAAGAAGATCCTGATGTCCGGCGGCGGCAACTGCAACTTCACCAACCTCTATACCGAGCCGGCCAATTTCCTCTCGCAGAACCCCCACTTCTGCAAGTCGGCGCTGGCGCGCTACACCCAGTGGGATTTCATCGCGCTGGTCAACAAGCATCAGATCCCGCACCACGAGAAGAAGCTGGGCCAGCTGTTCTGCGACAACAAGTCGATCGACATCCTGCGCATGCTGCTGGCCGAGTGCGAGGCCGTCGGCATCACGCCGATGCTGGAGACCTCGGTCGACCGGATCGAGAAGACGGAAACCGGCTACCGGCTCGAGACCTCGGCGGGGCCGATGCAATGCCAGTCGCTGGTGATCGCCACCGGCGGCCTGTCGATCCCGACCATGGGCGCCACCGGCTTCGGCTACCAGGTGGCCCGCCAGTTCGGTCACCAGCTGCTGCCGACGCGGGCCGGGCTGGTGCCGTTCACCATCACCGACCAGCTCAAGGACCTGTGCAACGAGCTCAGCGGCACCTCGGTCGACTGCCTGGTGAGCTGCAACGGCAAGAGCTTCCGCGAGAACATCCTTTTCACGCACCGCGGCCTGAGCGGCCCGGCGATCCTGCAGATCTCGTCCTACTGGCTGCCGGGCCAGGCGGTGGAGATCAACCTGCTGCCCGACCTGGACGTTCCTGCCTGGCTGGCGCAGCAGCGCAACGACCGGCCCAATGCCGAGCTCAGGACGCTGCTGGCCGAGCTGTTCACCAAGAAGATGGCGACGTTGATCGCGGAGCAGTGGTTCGTCTCCAAGCCGATCAAGCAGTACGCCCACGCGGAGCTGGAGCAGATCGCGCAGCGCCTGTCGGCCTGGCAGGTGGTGCCGGCGGGCACCGAGGGCTACCGCACCGCGGAGGTGACGCTGGGCGGCGTCGACACCAAGGAGGTGTCGTCCAAGACCATGGAATCGCTCAAGTCGCCGGGGCTGTACTTCATCGGCGAGGTCCTGGACGTCACCGGCCACCTGGGCGGCTTCAACTTCCAGTGGGCCTGGGCGTCGGCGCATGCGGCGGCGCAGTACGTTTAGAGACACGCCCTGACACCCGGGAGTGACGAATAGCCGGTTACCCTGCCGGCCGTTCCAATCGACGCTTCGTCGACCAGGGAGATCACATGACCAAGACGATCCGATCCGGCGCCGCGCCCGCCGTGCGCCGCCGCACCTTGCTCGCGGCCGGACTGGGCGGCGTGCTGGCCGCGCCGGCGATGCAGGCCCTGGCCGCACCGGCCGCCACCTCGAGCGCCTCGAACGACTTCAGCGCCGCCGGCTTCGACGCCTGGGCCGAACGCGTCGCCGCCGAGCGCATGCGGCATGCGCCGGAGCACGCCACCCGCATGCAGTACTTCCAGGGCGAGGTCCAGGCCCGCCTCGACGGGCAGTGGGATTCGCTCTCGCGCGAGGACGAGCTCGCGGACATCGCCCGCGACCGCCGCGCCCTGGCCGAACTGGCGCGCTTCCCGCGCGACGCGCTGTCGCCGACGCAGCGCACCTCCGCCGCGCTGATGGCCTGGACGATGCGGCAGAACGTCGCCGAGGGCGAGTTCCTCGACCACCCTTACGTCTTCGAGCACATGGACGGCGTGCATGTCGGCCCGATCACCTTCCTCGTGCAGGAACACCCGATGCGCCACGCGGCCGACGTGCGCAGCTACCTCCAGCGCATGGACGGCCTGGCCGCGCTGATGGACCAGGGCATCGTCCGCGCCCGCGCCGCGCAGGCCAAGGGCATGCTGATGCCGCGCTTCATCACCGCGACCGCCGTCGGCCAGGTCGAGCAGTTCGTCGCGCCGAAGCCGGCGGACAACCCGCTGGTGGTGTCGCTGGCGGAGCGCATGGCGACCCTGCCCGACATGGACGCCGCCGCCCGCCAGCGCGCCCGCGCGCGGGCCGAGGCCATCGTCGCGAGCTCCATCATGCCGGCGTGGCGCCGCGGCCTCGCGCTGCTGCGCGCGCAGCTGCCGCGGACCACCGATGACGCCGGCGTCTGGCGCCTGCCCGATGGCGACCGGTTCTACGCCGCGCGGCTGCGCGCCAACACCACCACCGAGCTCTCGCCGGCCGAGATCCACGCGATCGGCCTGAAGCAGGTCGCCCGCATCGAAGCCGAGATGGACGGCCTGCTGCGCCAGCTGGGCTACGCCGAGGGCAGCATCGAGCAGCGCTATCGCAAGATGGACGCCGACCGCCAGCCCAAGGACGCCGCCCCGCAGGTCCAGCTGCTGGACCGCTACACCACCTACCTGCGCGACGCGCAGGCACGCGCGCGGCTGCTGTTCGACGTCATGCCGAAGGCGCCCGTCGAGGTGCGCCGCGAGCCCGCGCTGACCGAGCCCACCGCCGCCGCCCACTACACGACCCCGGCGCCGGACGGCTCCCAGCCGGGCGTGTTCTGGGCGCCGCTGGCCGGCCCCACCTACGACATCGCGGACATGCGGACCCTCGTGCACCACGAGGCCATCCCGGGCCACCACTTCCAGCTCGCGATCCAGATGGAGGCCAGGGACCTGCCCTACTTCCGCCGTCGCGCCGCGTTCTCGGCCGGCTCGGCCTACGTCGAGGGCTGGGCGCTGTACGCCGAGCAACTGGCGGTCGAGAACGGCTGGTATGACGGCGATCCGGTCGGCCACCTCGGCCAGCTGTACGGGGCGCTGTTCCGCGCCCGCCGGCTGGTGGTCGACACCGGCCTGCATGCGATGAAGTGGACCCGCCAGCAGGCCATCGACTACGGCATCACCCCGCAGGAGGTCGACCGCTACGTCACCTGGCCGGGCCAGGCCTGCGCCTACATGCTGGGCCGGCTGCGCATCGAGGCGCTGCGCGAGCGCGCCCGCCAGCAGCTCGGCGAGCGCTTCGACATCAAGCAGTTCCACAACACGGTGCTGCTGACCGGCGACGTGCCGCTGACGGTACTCGAGCAGGTGGTCGACGACTGGGTCGGCACGCGCCGCGTGGCCGGGAGCTCCTCGACGACCGCGGCGCCCTGACTCCCGACGCGCGCATCAACCCTCGCCTGGCCCTGACGCCGCCGGCACGATCGCCGGCGCATGCCGTCGCATCAACTCGTCGACCCAGTCGATGAACACGCGCAGCTTGGCGCTGACGTTGCGGTTGGGCGGATAGGCGAGATACATCGGCATCGGGTCCATCGTCCAGTCCTCGAGCAGCGGCACGAGCTCGCCGCGCGCCGCATGCGGCCCGGCCATGTAGCGCGGCAGCCAGAGCACGCCCATGCCCGCAAGCCCGGCCGCCAGGTAGGCATTGCCATCGTCGGCCGCGACGACGTAGCGGCCGCGCACCTCCACCGATTCCTCCCCGCGCCGCATCTGGATCGGCGCGATGCGTCCCGTGCTCGCGCGCAGGAAGCCGACGATGCGCTGCGGGTCCGCCTCGATGTCGCGGGGATGCGCGGGCACGCCGGTCGCGTCCAGGTAGGACGGCGCGGCATACACGCCCAGCGGCAGCTCGCCGATGCGTCGCGCGATCAGCGACGGCACCGTGACCTCGCCGCCGCGCAGCACCGCGTCGACGTTGTCGCCAATGACATCGACGATGCGGTCGCTGACGCCCATGTCGAGCTGGATCTCCGGATGACGCGCATGGAACTCCGGCAGCGCCGGCATCAGGACCAGCCGCGCGAAGGGCGTCGGCACGTCGACCCGCAGCCGGCCGCGCGGCGACGTGGTGGCGCTGGACAGCGCCGTGTCCGCGTCGTCCAGGTCGGCCAGCACGCGCACCACGCGCTCGTAATACGCGGCGCCGTCCGGCGTCACCCGGACCTGCCGCGTCGTGCGATGCAGCAGCTTCACCCGCAGGCGCGCCTCGAGCTGCTGCACCAGCTGCGTCACGGTGGTCTTGCTCAGGTGCAGCGTCTGCGCCGCCTTGGTGAAGCTGCCGGCCTCCACCACGCGGGCGAAGGCGAGCAGCGCATCGAATCGGTCCATCGTCGAGTCACCTTGATTGCTGTTGGCGAGATCGGGCGCATTCTCTTTCGCCGCCGGCTGGCGCCAGCGCGGCGCCGGCGGTAGATTCGCGCATCGTCCCCCGGAGCCCACGCCATGCGCCCTCGCCTCGCCGCCGTGATTGCCTTGCCGCTTGCCGCCCTTGCCTCCGCCCTCGCCCCCGCCAACGCCCATGCCGAGGACGTCCAGCTGGAGCGGCTCGGCTGGCTGGCCGGCTGTTGGGCCGCAGAGAAGGGCGAAGCGGGCTCGGTGGAGCACTGGCTGCCGCTGGCCGGCGGCACGATGCTGGGCATCGGCCGCACGGTCAGGAACGGCCGCACCGTCGAGCACGAGTTCATGCAGATCCGGCTCAACGCCGAGGGCCAGCCGGTCTTCATCGCGCAGCCGTCGCGGCAGAAGGAGGCGACCTTCGTGGCCACCTCGATCGGCGAACGCGCCGTGACCTTCGAGAACCCGGCCCACGATTTCCCCCAGCGCGTGATCTACCGCGCCGTCGGCGACACGGGGCTCGCCGCCCGCATCGAGGGCCAGCGCAACGGCACGACGCGCGGCATCGACTTCCCGATGCGGCGCGTGGCCTGCGAGGCGGCCAAGCCCGCGCCCTGACGGCGGACGGCCCCGCCGAGCGGGCCCGAAACGCGACTTCATCGTCGATTCGCCGGCAGGCGGGCCCGGGGCCGGCGGCGCGGATCGCCGACAATCGCGCATGACCCGCACCGATCCCACCGGCTCCGCCGCCCCGGCAGCGCCGACGCCCGCGTCCGACGCGACCGCCTTCGACCGCCTCCCCCTGCCCCCCGCCATGCTGGCCAACCTGCGCCAGCTGGGCTACCTCTCGATGACGCCGATCCAGGCGGAAAGCCTGCCGCTGACGCTGGGCGGCCACGACCTGATCGCGCAGGCCAAGACCGGCAGCGGCAAGACCGCGGCGTTCTCGCTGCCGCTGCTGGCCAACCTGAATCCGCGCCGCTTCGCCGTCCAGGCCCTGGTGCTGTGCCCGACGCGCGAGCTCGCCGACCAGGTCACGCAGGAGATCCGCCGCCTGGCCCGTGCCGAGGACAACATCAAGACGCTGACCCTGTGCGGCGGCGTGCCGATCCGCACGCAGCTCGCCAGCCTGGCGCATGGCGCCCATATCGTCGTGGGCACGCCGGGCCGCATCCTCGACCACCTGCAGCGCGAGACGCTGTCGCTGGAGGCGCTGAACACGCTGGTGCTGGACGAAGCCGATCGCATGCTGGACATGGGCTTCGCCGAGGACATCGCCCAGGTCGTCGCCCATTGCCCGAAGCAGCGCCAGACGCTGCTGTTCTCGGCCACCTATCCCGACGACGTGGCCGCACTGGCGGGCCGCTTCATGCGCGACCCCAAGACGGTGACGCTGACCGAGCGCCATGCGGCCAACAAGATCCGCCAGCGCTTCTACGAGGTGACCGAGGCCGAGCGGCTGCATGCCGTCGGCCTGCTGCTCAACCACTTCCGCCCGGCCAGCACGCTGGCCTTCTGCAACACCAAGCAGCAGTGCCGCGACCTCGTCGCCGTGCTGCAGGCGCAGGGCATCGTGGCGCTGGAGCTGCATGGGGACCTGGAACAGCGCGAGCGCGACCAGGTGCTGGTGCGCTTCGCCAACCGCAGCTGCAGCGTGCTGGTCGCCACCGACGTGGCCGCGCGCGGCCTGGACATCGCGCAGCTCGAGGCGGTGATCAACGTCGACATCACGCCCGATCCCGAGGTGCATGTGCATCGCATCGGTCGCACCGGCCGCGCCGACGAAGCGGGCTGGGCCTTCAGCCTCGCCAGCCTGGACGAGATGGGCCGCGTCGGCCGCATCGACCAGATGCAAGGCAGCGTCAGTTCCTGGTCCCCGCTGTCCGAGCTGACCGCCACGGCCGGCGGCCCGCCGCTGCGGCCGCCGATGGTGACGCTGCAGATCCTCGGCGGCCGCAAGGAGAAGATCCGCCCCGGCGACGTGCTGGGCGCGCTGACCAAGGACCTGGGCCTGGACGGCGCCAGCATCGGCAAGATCAACGTCAACGAGTTCTCCACCTACGTGGCCATCGCGCCCGAGCTGGCGGACCAGGCGCTGCGCGGGCTCAATGCCGGCAAGGTGAAGGGCAAGTCGGTGAAGGTGAGGCGCCTGTGAGCGACTTCGCCGACCTCGGGCTGTCGCCCGCGCTGCTGCGCGCCGCCGATGAACTGGGCTTCGACCGCCCCACCCCCATCCAGGCCGCGGCCATCGCGCCGATCCTGGCCGGTCGCGACCTGCTGGGCAGCGCCGCCACCGGCTCCGGCAAGACGGCCGCGTATGTCTTCCCGGTGCTGCAGCGCCTCGATGCCGGCGTGCGGCCGGCGCTGCGCCGCGCGCAGGTGCTGGAGCTCGTGCCCACGCGCGAGCTCGCCGCGCAGGTCGGCGAGACCCTGATCCAGGTCGGGCGCTTCCTGCGCGAGCCGGTCAAGGTCTCCGTGCTGTATGGCGGCGTGTCGATAAATCCGCAGATGATGGCGCTGCGCGGCGGCGCGGACATCGTCGTGGCGACGCCGGGCCGGCTGCTCGACGTGGTCGCGAAGAACGCGCTGAAGCTGGGCGACGTCGACTGCCTGGTGCTCGACGAGGCCGACCGCCTGCTCGACGCCGGCTTCGCCGACGAACTGGCGCAGGTGCTGGCGCTGCTGCCGCGCCGGCGGCAGAACCTGCTGTTCTCCGCCACCTTCCCGGACGCGGTGCAGGCGCTGACGACCCAGCTGCTGCACGACCCGGTGCGCGTCGAGGTCAGCGGCGAGCCGGCCACCGAGGGGCAGATCGAGGAGCATGCCGTCGAGGTCGATGCCGCGCGGCGCACGCCGCTGCTGCGCCACATGATCGAACGCGGCGACTGGTCGCGCGTGCTGGTCTTCGTCGCCACGCGTTATGCCTGCGACCACGTGGCCGACAAGCTGCGCCGGGCCGGCCTGGAGGCCGCCGCCTTCCATGGCGACGCGAGCCAGGGCGCGCGCACGCGCACGCTGGCCGACTTCAAGGCGGGCCGGCTGCGGGTGCTGGTGGCGACCGATCTCGGTGCGCGCGGCATCGACATCGCGCGGCTGCCGGTCGTCGTGAACTACGACCTGCCGCGCGCCGCCGCGGACTACACGCACCGCATCGGCCGCACCGCGCGCGCCGGCGAGAACGGCCTGGCAGTGAGCTTCATCAGCGCCGCCACGGAAGCGCACTTCCGCCTGATCGAGAAGCGCCAGGGACGCCGCGTCGCCCGCGAGCGCATCGCCGGCTTCGAGCCGACCGAGACCGCGACGCCGGACGCGGCGACCGGCGGCGTCAAGGGCCGGCGGCCCAGCAAGAAGGACAAGCTCCGGGCGGCGGCGGCGGCGGCGGCCACGGTGAAGCGCGGCGCCTGAGGCCGATGCGTTAGGCCGATGCGTTAGGCCGGTGTGTGACGTCGGCGCGTCAGGCCCGCGCGGGATCGGGAAACCCCTCACCCCCGCCCTGCGGCAATCGACGACACTAGTCGCAAGGTTAAGCGATTAACCTGACCAGCAAGATAGCTGGCACCGACAACAAGGCCGAGGCGCCGCCAGGCGTCCCGGCGAGTGAGACAGCCGTGATCCTGCCGCGCCCGTTGCCCCGTCCTGGCGTCACCCGACGCAACCTGGTGCTCTCCGGTGCCGCGCTCTGCGCCGCCGGATCAGCCGTCGCCTCCGCGTCCGCTGGCGCGCCTGCCGCCGAACCAGCGTCCGCGCCGGCCGCTCCGTCCGTCCCCCGCTGCGACGCCGACGCGGACGGCGCGATCAAGACCTCTCACCGCAAGGACTTCATCCTCGGCGTCGACATCTCCACGCTGGAGACCGTCGAGCGTGGCGGCGGGAAGTTCTCGACGGCCGACGGCCGGCCGGGCTCCGCGCTGCAGATCCTGCGCGCGGCCGGCATGAACTGGGGCCGCTTGCGGCTGTGGCACACGCCGGTCAACGCCCACGACGTGATCGAGGACGGCCGCATCGTCTCGCGCCACGGCGAGCCCGTCGGCGGCGGCGACAACGGCCTGGCCGTCACGCTCCGGCTGGCCCGGCGGCTGAAGGCGCAAGGCATGAAATGGCTGCTGGACATCCACTACAGCGACCACTGGACCGACCCCGGCAAACAGGCGAAACCCGCCGCCTGGACCCGCCTGCATGGCGCGGCGCTGGCACAGGAGGTTGAACGTTATACCTCCGAGGTGCTGAAGGCCCTCCACGACCAGGGGACCGACCCGGACATGATCCAGGTCGGCAACGAGATCAACGGCGGCATGCTCTGGCCCGACGGCAAGACGTGGCAGCAGACGCCCGACGAGCAGGTCGGCGGCGACGCGGCCTTCATCGCGCTGCTGCGGGCCGGCATCCGCGGCGTCCGGGCCACCGACGCGCTGCGCGGCGGCCGCCTGCCGGTGATGCTGCACCTGGCGCACCAGGGCGACGGCAAGAGCGCCGAGACCTTCCGCCGGGTCTACGACGGGTTCGAGGCCGCCAAGCTCGACTACGACGTCATCGGCCTGAGCTGGTACCCGTATCACCACGACCCCTACGACGCGCTGCGCGACAACCTGCGCCTGCTGTCGGACCGCTACCGCAAACCGCTGGTGGTGGTCGAAACCGCGTACGGCCACCAGCTGGACAACCCCGGCGGCGGCGGCGCGGTCTTCAACGAGGAAGGCGCGCGCCGCTCCGGTTATCCCGCCACGCCCGAGGGCCAGGCGCGGATGCTGCGCGACGTGGTCCGCGCGGTGGCCGCGGTGCCGCAGGGCCTGGGCGTCTTCTACTGGGAGCCCGCCTGGCTCGCGGTGCCCGGCGCGGGTTGGCGCACCGGCGACGGCAACGGCTGGGCCAACCAGACGCTGTTCGACGACCGGGGCCGGGCGCTGCCCTCGCTGACCGCGATGCGCGACGCGGCGCCCTGTCGCTGACGCCCTCCCCTGACCGACGTCCCACGATCCCAAGACCCCACGACCCCACGACGCCACGAGGCAGCCCGCGACGCGGCCCTCGACAACAACACGACACGTCCAACGACGGAGACATCATGACCCTGTCCACCCTCGCCACGCCTGACGCCCGCGCCCGCGGCATCCGCCCCGCCGCCCGTCCCGCCCTCCGCGCCGCCAGCACCTCCGTCTTCCTGCTGGCGCCCGTCGCGCTGGCCTGCGCCGCGCTGCTGCTGCCGGCCGACGCCCGCGCGCAGGCCGCGCCGGCGTCCGCCGCCGGCAGCGCCCTCGACACCGTGGTCGTGCAGGGCCAGCGCTCCAGCCTGATCAAGGCCCAGGACATCAAGCGCAACGCGGACCAGGTCGTCGACTCCATCGTCGCGGACGACATCGGCAAGCTGCCCGACGCCAACGTCGCCGAGGCGCTGCAGCGCATCACCGGCGTGCAGATCTCGCGCAACCGCGGCGAGGGCGACCGCGTCCAGGTGCGCGGCCTGCAGCAGACGCAGACGCTGCTCAACGGCCGCGTCATCTTCACCGCCGGCAAGGAGCGCGGACTGGCCTTCCAGGACGTGCCCGCCGAGCTGCTCGCCGGCGCCGACGTCTACAAGACCCCGACCGCCAGCCTGATCGAGGGCGGCATCGGCGGCGTCATCGACCTGCGCACCCGCCGCCCGTTCGACTTCGCTGGCTTCAAGCTGGCCGGCTCGGTCAAGGCCACGCGGGCCGAGCTCGCCGACAAGAACAACGGCGAAGGCTCGCTGCTGGTGTCCAACCGCTGGCGCACCGACGCCGGCGAGTTCGGCGCGCTGCTCAGCGTGTCGGCGCAGAAGCGCGATTACCGCTCCGACACGCAGGAGCTCGACAACCCGGCGCAACTGGCCGACGGCTCGGGCACCGTCGCGCCGCTGGGCCAGTGGCTGGCCTACGAATTCGGCGAGCGCGACCGCAAGGCCGCCAGCGCCTCGCTGCAGTGGCGCCCCGACGGCCGCAGCGAATACACGCTGGACTTCAACCACACGCAGCTCAAGAGCCGCACCGACGTCTACGGCCATTACGCCTCGCCGTTCTGGGCCAACTGGAGCAACACCGCCAACCAGGGCCAGCTCTGGCCGAACGGCGCGATCCAGACCGACGCCAACGGCCGGTTCGTCTCGGGCAGCTTCTGGGGCGCGAGCATGAGCACCTCGGGCTCGGTGGCCGACGAGAACACCAAGATCGACCAGCTCGCGCTGGCCGGCAAGTGGAAGGTCGGCGACGCCACGCTGCGCAGCGACCTCAGCCACACCCGCAGCACCTTCGACCGCTTCTACCAGGAGGTGCGCCTGGGCACCTTCGCCAACGACCCGGTCAGCTACAGCTTCGACCTGGGCACCAAGCTGCCGTCGGCCTTCTCGCCCACCGCGCAGCTCGACAACCCGGCCAACTACTGGGCCGACAAGGCGCTGTACTTCCGCACCCGCAACACCGGCAAGGAAACCGCCTGGCGCCTGGATGGCGACAAGCCGGTCGACTTCGGCGCGCTGACCACGCTGCACGCCGGCGTGCGGCTCAACGACCGCCGCGCCAGCAGCGCCGAGATCAACACGATCGACGACATCTGGATGTTCAACCTGTCGCAGATCCCGGCGGTGGGCCTGCTGCCCTACGACAACCTGCTCAAGGACGCCGGCGCCGGCAACATCCCGCGCCAGTGGCTGACCGTCACCGACACGCGCTGGCTGCGCGACGCGCAAGCCGTGCGCAGCACCTTCAACCTGACGGTGCCCGAGCTCGATCCGGCGCAGAGCTTCGAGTTCCGCGAGCGCGCCGCGGCCGTCTATGTCGCCGGCGACCTGGACACCACGCTCGGGGGCCTGCCGCTGACCGGCAACGTCGGCGTGCGCGCCGTCACCACGCGCACCCAGCGCGGCTACACCGCCACCAGCGGCGGTCGCGTGGACCTGTCCAAGACCGACACCGACTTCCTGCCCTCGCTCAACCTCAAGCTCGAGCTCACGCGCGACCTGCTGGCGCGGCTGGCGCTGTCGCGCGTGGTCACGCGGCCCAACTTCGACCAGCTCACGCCCAGCCTGAGCCTCAACGTCAACGACCGGACCGGCTACCAGGGCAATCCGGAGCTCGACAAGCTGCGCGCCAGCCAGGTCGACGCGACGCTGGAGTACTACCTGTCCAAGAGCGACTCGGTCTACGGCGCGGCCTTCTACAAGGACGTGTCGGGCTTCATCCAGACCACCAGCACGCAGACCACGATCAACGGCACCAGCTACACGCTGACCACACCGAGCAACGGCCGCGACGGCCGCATCCGCGGCCTGGAGGTCGGCTACACCGGCTTCTTCAACAAGCTGCCCGGACTGCTGCGCGGGCTGGGCCTGCAGGCCAACTTCACGCTGGTGGACAGCGCCGCCCCGAGCCCCATCGACGGCCGCAGCGCGCCGCTGGAGGGGCTGTCCAAGCGCAGCGCCAACCTGGTGGCGATGTACGACCTAGGCGACTTCTCCGCGCGGCTGGCCTACAACTGGCGCAGCGACTACACCGTCGGCTCGCGGCTGAGCTTCCCCAGCAACGACGGCGTGACCGCGCTGACGCCGGTGACGATGAAGGGCTACGGCATGGTCGACGCCTACCTGAGCTACGCGATCACGCCCCGGCTGCGCATCGCGCTCGAAGGCAACAACCTGACGCGGACGGTGCGCCGCAGCGTGTTCAGCGACTACGGCCTGCCGCGCGGCACCTACACCGACGATCGCCGCTTCGCGATCAGCCTGCGCGCGGAGCTGTAAGCCCCGCCCCCGGCCCGGCCTGAGCGCCGGGCCTTTTCATTTGCGGCCCGATCCGCGCCTGCCCACCCGGCGCGTCAGCGGTGACGCCGGGTCGGACCGCTCCGAGTTCCCTCCACCACAACCACCAAGGAGACAGGGGAATGACGACGAAGACGATGAAGACCACGATGACGGCGGCCGCCCGCGCCACGGGAGGCCTCACGCGCCGGGCAGCCATCGGCGCCGGACTGGGCCTGGCCGCCGCGCTCACCGCGTTGCCCGCGGCGGCGGCGACGCTGGTCAAGGGCGCCGACGTGAGCTGGGTCAGCCAGCAGGAATCGGCCGGCTACAGCTTCTACAACGCCGCCGGCACCAAGACCGATCCGTTCAAGCTGCTCAAGGACCTGGGCATCAACACGATCCGGCTGCGCGTCTGGGTCAACCCGAACGGCGGCTGGTGCGACGGCGCCGACACGCTCTACAAGGCCAAACGCGCGATCGCCCAGGGGCAGAAGGTCATGCTGACCTTCCACTACAGCGACTCGTGGGCCGACCCCGGCCAGCAGACCAAGCCCGCCAGCTGGGCCAGCCACTCGTTCACGCAGTTGATGAGCGACGTCTACGCGCACACGCAGGGCATCCTGAGCTACCTCAAGACCAACGGCGTGACCGTCGACTACGTGCAGGTCGGCAACGAGATCAACAGCGGCATGCTGTGGCCCGACGGGCAAGCCTCGGGATCGAGCTTCGCCAACCTGGTCAAGCTGATCAACAACGGCAACGACGCGGTGAAGGCGGTGTTCCCCTCGGCCAAGGTGATCCTGCACCTGGCCAACGGCCACGACAACGCGGTGTTCCGCTGGTTCTTCGACGGCATGAAGGCCAACGGCGCGCGCTACGACGTGATCGGCATGTCCCACTATCCGACGTCCAGCAACTGGAGCAGCCGCAACGCGGCGCTGTCGACCAACATGGCCGACATGGTGTCACGCTACGGCAAGCCGGTGATCGTGGCGGAGACCGGCATGGACTGGCAGCAGGCGGCCGCGTCCAAGGCCATGATCGCGGACCTGCTCACGCGCGTGTCCGCGCTGGGCGCCAACGGCCTGGGCGTCCTGTACTGGGAGCCGCAGGCCTATCCCGGCTGGCAGGGCTACACCTGGGGCGCGCTCGATGGCTCCGGGCGCTTCACCAGCGCGATGGATCCCTTCTGATCCCCCGCCTCATGACTTGACGCCCCCCGCGGTCAGGCCCGCGACGAGCCAGCGCTGCATCAGCAGGAACATCAGCGTCAGTGGCAAGCCCGCGAGCAGGGCCGTGGCGGCGAAGTCGCCCCAGAGGTAGCGCTGGTTGAACAGGAACAGCCGCGATCCCACCGCCAGCGTCAGCTGCTGCTCGTCGTGCAGCAGCACCGAGGCGACCGGGTATTCGATCATCGCGCCCAGGAAGGCCAGCACGAACACGACCGCCAGCACCGGCTTGGCCAGCGGCAGCAGCACCAGCACGAAGGACTGCCAGCGGCTCGCGCCGTCGACCGCGGCGGCTTCCTCGAGGTCGGGCGGGATGCTCTCGAAGTAGCCCTTGACCAGCCAGATGTGCTGCGCCACCGCACCGGTGTAGGCCAGCGCCAGGCTCCAGTGGCTGTTGAGGCCCAGCCACGGCACCCAGTCGCCGAGCCGGTCGAAGATCGCGTAGATCGCCACCAGCGCCAGCACCGACGGGAACATCTGCAGCAGCAGCATCGCCGTCAGCGTGCCGTCCCGGCCGCGGAAGCGCATCCGAGCGAACGCATAGGCGCTGGTCACCGACAGCGCCAGGCAGGCCGCCGCGCTCACCAGCGCCACCTTCAGCGAGTTGAAGATCCACTGCAGCACCGGGAACGGCGGTGGCGTCACCTGGCCCTGGGCATCGACCACCGGCAAGCCCAGCGCCAGGCGCCAGTGCTCGAAGCTGATGGCCTTCGGGATCAGGCTGCCGCCGGCGAAGTTGCCAGGCCGCAGCGAGATCGACACGATCATCAGCAGCGGCAGCAGGCTGAGCACCACGAAGGCGATCAGCACCGCATGCAGCGCCCAGACGCGCCAGCGCTGCGAAGAGGTCATCACCATCGCCATGACGAAGCTCCCGCCCGGCTCAGCGCCGGGTCGCTTTCGCGCCGCCGAAGCAGCGCAGGTTGACGTAGGCCAGCAGCGCCACGATCACGAACACGATCGAGGAGATGGCGCAGGCGAGCGCGTAGTTCTGACCGCCGTCGTTGAACGCGATGCGGTAGGTGTAGGACGCCAGCAGGTCGGTCGCGCCGACGGGGACCTGGGTGTCGAGGTAGTCCGGCGCGCCTTCGGTCAGCAGCGCGATCAGCGTCAGGTTGTTGAAGTTGGCCGCGAACGAGGCCACCAGCAGCGGCGCCATCGGCCGCGCGATCAGCGGCAACGTGATCCGCAGCAGATTGGTCACCGGGCCCGCGCCGGCCAGCGCCGAGGCCTCGTACAGGTCCTCGGGGATGGCCTTCAGCAGGCCCATCGCCAGGATCATCATGTACGGGTAGCCCAGCCAGGTGTTGACCGTCAGCACCATCGCGCGCGCCAGCGTCGCGTCGCTGAACCAGCCCGGTCGCACGCCGAAGAGCAGGTCCAGCACCAGGTTGATCTCGCCCAGGTTCTCGTTGAACAGGCCGCGGAAGACCGGGATCGAGATGAAGGCCGGCACCGCGTAGGGCAGGAACAGCGCCACGCGGTACGCGCCCCGGCCCTTGAGCGCGGGCCAGCTCAGCGCCACGGCGAAGAACAGGCCCAGCGCGAAGGTCAGCAGCGTGTTCAGCGACGCGAAGCTGACGGTCCAGACGAACACGCGCACGAAGGGCTCGAAGAAGCTGCTGTCGCCGAAGATGCGGGCGTAATTGGCGAATCCCACCGTCGTGCGGAAGCCGGGCTCCAGCGCCTGGCCGGACGCATCGCGCCACACGCCCGCGGCGTGGTCCGCCGTGACGATGCTGCCGTCGCGCAGGTCGCGCAGCCGGTCGGCGTCGATCGGCGCGTAGCGTTGCGCCTGGTCGGTGATGCGATGCAGGCTGGACAGGCGCCATGGGCGGTCGTCCGGCGTGCGCAGGACCAGCGTGCGCAGTTGCGGTAGCAGCTCGACGAGCGCGCGCGGCGGCAGCGGTTCGCCGGGCAGCGGCTGGCCGTCCTCGAGCGCGCCGAGCATCACCGTCGTGCCGGTGGCCGGCGCGCCGGGCGCGGGCAGCGTGAAGCGCGCGCTGAGCCAGTCCTTGCCGTCATCGTCGCGCAGGCGCGCCTGGTAGCGGGCCGTGGCGCCCTCGCCCTCGCGCAGCAGGCTCAGGTCCATGCCCAGCCCCTCGCTGTCGGTGCGCTGCAGCAGCGCGTCGGTCGCGCGCTCGAAGGACAGCAGGTGGGCCGAGCTGTAGTTGGTGAAGGCGATGCCCAGCGTGAAGGCCATCGGCAGCACGATGAAGACCAGCACCGCCGACACGCCGGGCATCACGTAGCGCCAGGCCTGCAGGCGCTTGCTGAACTGCAGCAGCACCAGCAGGCCCGCGACGCCGAGCACCGCCATGGCGGCGAGCGCGTCGTGCGCGCGCAGCAGCTGCTGGCACAGGAACAGCAGCCCGGCCACCGCGGCGAGATTCAGGGCATGCAGCCCGAGGGCGAGCGCGCGCATCACGACGCCTCCTTCGACACCTGCCCCGCCACGCGCCGCGAGGCGCGGGCGAGGCCGTCGGCCACCGTCTCGCGGCCTTGCGTGATGCTCTGCACCGCGGCGTTCATCGCGGTCCAGAAGCGCGCCATCTCGGGCACGTTGGGCATGGGTTCGCCCAAGGCGGCGGCCGCGGCAGTGCCCTCGACCAGCGCGTCGCCGCGCAACTCGCCCAGCAGCGCCGTGTTGGCCGGCACGCCCAGCGGCACATGGGCCTGCATCGCGCGCAGCCCGTCGAGGCTGAGCAGGTAGCGCTCGATGAACTCGGTGGCCAGCAGCGGCTGCCGGCTCGACGCGCACAGCATCGCGCCCAGCACGCCGGTCATCGGCCGTCCGGGCCGCCCGCGCAGCGACGGCAGCGGTGCCGCCGCGACGCGCAGGCCGCTCTTCTGGAGGTTGTTCCAGCCCCAGGGGCCGTTGATGGTCATGGCCACGCGGCCCTCGTTGATCGCGGCTTCGCTCTCGGCATAGGTCGCCGTGCGCGGCACCAGGCCCTCGTCGACCAGGCGCTTGAGCAGCGACATCCCGGCGCGCGTGCCCTCGGTGTCGATGCCGTTGTCGCTCGCGTCCCAGCTGCCGTCCTCGCGACGGCGGAAGGCATAACCGCCGCCGGCCGACATCAGCGCGTAGGTGTAATAGAACTCGTTGTAGGGCCACATGATCGCGCGCCGGCCCTGCGGGCGCAGGCGGCGGTCGATCTCGAAGACCTCGTCCCAGCTGCGCGGCGCGCGCGGCACGAGATCCAGGTTGACGATCAGCGCGACCGATTCGATCGCGATCGGATAGCCCCAAGTGCGGCCGCCCATGCGCCACGGCGACCACGCCATCGGCGCGACCGCTTCGCGCAACTGGCGCGACGGCGCCACCGGCCGGATCAGCCCGGACGCGGCCCAGCCGCCGGCGCGGTCATGCGGCCAGATCCACACGTCGGGGCCCTTGCCGGCGGCGGCGGCCTGCTCGAACTTGGAGACGCCGTTCTCCGGATGCTCGACGCGCAGCGCCACGCCGGTGTCGCGCGTGAAGCGCTCGCCGATCCGGGCCACGCCCTCGTAGCCCTTGTCGCCGTTGATCCAGACCCGCAGCGGCTCGCGGTCCGGCAACAGCGCCGCACGCGCGGCGCCGCTCCACGTCGCCAGTCCGCTCGCACCGAGGCCGGCACCGGCCAGCAGCGCCTGGCGCCGCCGCGGATTCATCGGGCCGCGCATGCGTCCGCCTCCTCGTGCAGCCGCGGCAGCGCTTCGCCGCGCGGATCGAAGACGTGCACCTCGTCGCGCAAGGCCGCCACCGGGAAGGCCTCGCCGATCGCGGGCGCGCCGTGGCCCTCGGGCAGCCGGGACACCAGCGCGCCGCCAGGCCCCGCCAGGTAGGCCAGGCTCTGGTCGCCCAGGTGCTCCAGCCACTGGACCTGCGTGCGGATCGGCTCGCTCAGGCGAGCGTCCCGTGCGGCGCCACCAGCACGCGCGTCCGGGACCGGGCGCAGGTGCTCGGCCCGCACGCCCAGCGTGACGGTGTCGCCGTCGTTCACGCCGTCGGCGCGCACCGGCAGCGTCAGGCGCGTGCCGTCGGCGAGCGCGGCCACCACGCCGTCGTCGCGGCGCTCGACCAGGGTCGCGGGCAGGAAGTTCATCCGCGGCGAGCCCAGGAAGCCCGCGACGAACAGGTTGCGCGGCCGCCGGTACAGCGTCAGCGGCGCGCCGCATTGCGCGACGCTGGGCTGCGGCAGCAAGGCCCCGGGCGGCGGTGGCTGCAGCAACACCATGCGGTCCGCGAGCGTCATCGCCTCGACCTGGTCGTGGGTCACGTAGATCGAGCTGGCCCGGCCCTGGCTGCGATGCAGCCGCGCGATCTCCAGCCGCGTCTGCTGGCGCAGCGCGGCATCCAGGTTGGACAGCGGCTCGTCGAACAGGAACACGCCGGGCTGGCGCACCAGCGCGCGCCCGATGGCGACGCGCTGGCGCTGGCCGCCGGACAGTTCACGCGGCTTGCGCCGCAGCAGGTGGTCGATCTGCAGCAGCTTCGCGACCTCCTCGATGCGGCGCTGCGCGTCGGCCTTGGGCACGCGCGCCAGGCGCAGGCCGAAGCCGAGGTTCTCCCCGACGTCCAGGTGCGGATAGAGCGCATAGCTCTGGAACACCATGGCGACATCGCGCTCGCCGGGCGCCTTCTCGTTGACGCGGCGGCCGCCGATGCGCAGCTCGCCGCTGCTGATCGTCTCGAGCCCCGCGATCATGCGCAGCAGCGTGGACTTGCCGCAGCCCGACGGGCCGACGAACACGCAGAACTCACCTTCGGCGATGTCCAGCGTCACGTCGTGCACCGTGGGCACACCGCCCTCGATATAGGTCTTGCCGACCTGCTCCAGTTGCACCGAGGCCATGGTTCAGCGCTCCCCCACGCCCAGGTCGATGACGAGCCGCCGTTCGACGCGGAGCGTGGCCCGGCGCAGCGCCGCACCGGCGCCGAGCGCGCGAGCCTCCGGCTCGAGGAACACCGGCAGGTCCGCCGCGATGGGCAGCACCGCCAGCGTGATCGACGGCCATGCGCCGTCGGCGCGACGCCAGCGATCGATCGCGATCGTCCACGGACTGCCATCGCAGAAGCGGTCGTCGACGACGACGCCGTCCACCTCGAGCCGCGCGACATCGCCGACCAGCTCCAGCGTCAGCCAGACCCGGCCGCGCGGCAGCCCGTCCGACGGCACGATCGCCCAATGGGCCTCGACCGCACGCGCGGTTTCGTCGGGCACCAGCGGCACCGGCCCGTCGCGCCAAGGCACATGCGGCCCCCAGCGCAGCGCCGGCGGCTCGCCCGCCGCCTGCATCAGCGCGACCGCGAGACGCGCCTCGCCATCCCGATCGCCATTGCCATTGCCATTGCCATGGCCGTTGCCATTGCGATTGCCGGAAGCCGCCTCGGTCATTCCCTCTCCCGCGATCGCGGGAGAGGGCGAGGGTGAGGGCCAGCGCCCTCCCGCCCCGCTCAACCCTGCCGCAATCGACCACACCGCCCATTCGACCGCCAGTTCCTCGCGCCCGCCACCGAGCCCGTCCGCCGGGAACACGCGCACCCAGGCCGCTTCCTCGACGCCGGCGTCCATGCCGATGAATTCCCCATCCGCACCCACGCCCACCGTCGCCGGATGGCTGGACCACATCAACCGCTCGCGCCCGCCGATCCGAACCTTCGCCGTCGCCGCCGCGGCGGCCTCGGACAGCACCAGCACGCGATGCATCCGTCCCGCGGTATCGCGCAGCGACACCAGCCGAGGCCCTTCGCACGAATCCAGCCGCACGACCCAGACCTCGCCGCGGCGCTCGACATGCCCGCCGCGCACCTCGATCGTGGCCAGCCCCTGGGCATCGAACACCAGCTCCGCCGCGATGCCCTCGAGGCTGAAGCCCGTCCAAACCACTTCTCCATCGGCCTCGGTCCAGCGCGCCATCGGCTGCACCGTCGCCTGGCGCAGGCGCGCCGCGCCCAAGCGATGTCCGACCGGCCAGATGAAGGCCGCGCCCGGACGCAGCGCCACGCCGCCCTCGCTGGGCAGGCGCAGCGCTCCGCCGTCGGCCGTGCGCAGCTCGATGGCCAGGTCCCGCCGCGCCGGCAGCGGGTGGTGGCGCACATGGTGGTTGACGAACACGAAGCCCTCCACCTCCGCCACCGACGCGCCCGCCGCCCGCAGCGCGATGCGCGGCAACGCGCGATCGGCCGGATCGAAGGGCCCGTCCACCGGCAGCACCGCCTCGCACGGCGCGAGCGTCGCGCCGAAGTCGCGCATCAGCTGATGCAGCGCGCGCAGGCGCCCCCACGACGGCCGGACCTGGCCGTACTGGCCCAGCGGCGCCTGGAAGTCGTAGCCCCACTGCGGCACGTCGTTGGGATACCCGGTCGCCTGGGTCTCGTTGAGCGGCCCCGTCTCGCAGACCGGGTTGGTGCCGCCGTGATACATGTAATAGCCGTACAGGTTGGCGCCCGACCCCAACTGGACCAGCGTCGTCGCATGCACGTCGTCGGCGCCCACGACCGGTCGGCGGTGGTAGCTCTGCGCCATGCCGCCGCCGGCCTCGGCCAGGCAGAACGGGTAATGCGCCGTATCGATCAACCCCGCGGCCGGCGTGCCGTCGACATTGCCCATCTCGCCGATCACGCGACGGGTGTTGAACAGGAACACGCCCGACGGCGGCAGCGCTTCGCGCGAGCCCTGCCAGAACCCGTCGGCGTAGGCGCCCGACACCGGCAGCACCTCGCGCGGCGGGATGTCCAGCGTCGGCCAGCCGGTGACGGTGTAGATCGGCACGGTGAGCCCGACGTCGATCGCCAGCTGCTTCAGCGCGGCGATGTGCTCGGCGCCGCGGCCCGGACCGGTGCCGCCGTATTCGTTCTCCAGCTGCAGCCCGATCACCGGCCCGCCGTCGCACCACAACCGGCCGCGCGCCTGCGCCGCGATCTCGCCGTAGAGCCGGCGCACGTGGGCGAGGTAGGCGGGATCGTTGCTGCGCGGCTCGCAGCGGGCGGCGAGCCAGTCGGGAAAGCCGCCCAGCCTCACCTCGGCATGCACCCACGGACCGGGACGCAGGTAGACGAACAGGCCGGCCTCGGCCGCGAGGTCGATGAAGCGCGCCAGGTCGCGCTGGCCGTCCCAGCGCCAGCGCCCTTGCACCGCCTCGTGGTGGTTCCAGATCACGTAGCTGGCGACGACGTCCACCCCGCCCGCCTTGATCTTGGCGAGCTCGGCCTCCCATTCGTTCTCGGGATAGCGGCTGTAGTGGAACTCGCCCATCACCGGCATCCAGGGCCGGCCGTCCAGCACCAGGTAGCGGCTGTTGACCTCGAGGCTGCGGGTGGGATGCGGGTACAGGCCCAGGTTCAGGAAGCCGGTCTCGGGCGTCGGCACCGTCGGGGGCACCTGTAGCGCCACCGGCGCCGGCGGGGTTGTCTCGCTCACGTCGTTGTGCTGCCCGAAGAGGCAGTTAATCGTTTAATCCGAGTCAGTAGACCAAGGGCGACCCCAGGGGGCAATACGGGTAAGTCCGAAGAAGTGGCCGCATTCTACGCGGAGCGCCCTTGGCTTCGACGCTGTCGGAGCGCCAACGCGTCCGCGGCCGCGCTCCATCGGCGCCGATGCTGGGCATTCCGATTGACATCGCCCCCGCAGGTTGCTCCAATCAGATTAATCGATTAACCGACGCTGACGCATCCTCGCGATCGTTCGGCCGACACCCGCCCGCTTCATGCCCCCGATCTCCTTCCCGTCCGATCCGCCGGCGCCGCTGCGCCTGGGCGTGTGCTACTACCCCGAGCAGTGGCCGAAGGCGCGCTGGCGCGAGGACGCCCGCGCGATGCGCGCGCTCGGCCTGGACACGGTCCGCATCGCCGAATTCGCCTGGTCCCGCATGGAGCCGGCCCCGGGGCAGTTCGACTGGGCCTGGCTGGATGAGGCGATCGACGTGCTCGCCGGCGAGGGCCTGTCGGTGGTGCTGGGCACGCCGACCGCGGCGCCGCCGCAGTGGCTGGTCGAGGCCCATCCCGACGTGCTGCCCATGGGCGCCGACGGCCGCGTGAAGCCCTTCGGCGCGCGCCGGCATTACTGCTTCTCGAGCCCGTCGCTGGCCGAGGCCACGCGGCGCATCGTCACCGCGATGGCCCGTCGCTACGGCGGGCATCCGGCCGTCGTCGCCTGGCAGACCGACAACGAGTACGGCTGCCACGACACCACCCTGTCCTACTCGCCGGCCGCGCTGGCCGCGTTCCGGCGCTGGCTGCGGGCGCGCTACGAGACCGTCGAGCGCATGAACGAGGCCTGGGGCACCGCCTTCTGGGGCCTGCAGTTCCTGAGCTTCGAGCAGGTCGGCTTCCCGGTCGGCCAGCCGACGAGCCCGCTGCCCGCGCATGCGCTGGACTTCCGCCGCTTCGCCTCCGACGAGGTGGTGCGCTACAACCGGCTGCAGGTCGAATTGATCCGCGCGCACGCGCCCGGCCGGCCGGTGCTGCACAACTTCATGGGCCTGTTCGCCGAGTTCGACCACCACGCCTGCGGCGCCGACCTGGACATCGCCGCCTGGGACAGTTATCCGCTCGGCCACGTCGACACGGCCGCGACCTTCCTCACCGAGGCCGAGCGTCAGCAATGGGCGCGCACCGGCCATCCGGACATGACCGCCTTCCATCACGACCTGTACCGCGGCATCGGCCGCGGCCGGATGTGGGTGATGGAACAGCAGGCCGGGCCGGTGAACTGGGCCGACTGGAACGCGCTGCCGCTGCCCGGCATGGTCCGCGCGTGGACCTGGGAGGCCTTCGCGCACGGCGCGGAGCTGGTGTCCTACTTCCGCTGGCGCCAGCTGCCTTTCGGCCAGGAGCAGATGCATTCGGGACTGAACCGCCCCGACGGCGCGCTGGACGACGGCGGCCGCGAAGCCGCGCAGGTCAGCGCCGAGATCGGGCGGCTGCTCGCCGCCGGCGATGCGGCGTCGCTGGCGATGCGGCCGGCGGCGGTCGCGCTGGTGATGGACTACCCATCGCTGTGGATGGCGCAGATCCAGCCGCAGGGCAAGGACATGGCGGGCTTCGGCCCGATGCTGGCGTACTACGGCGCGCTGCGCCGGCTCGGCCTGGACGTCGACATCGTCGCGCCCGACGCGTCGCTCGCGGGCTACGCCCTCGTCGTGCTGCCGGGCACGCTGCACCTGGACGAGGCGCTGGTCGAGCGGCTGCGCGCGAGCACGGCGGTCGTCGTCGCCGGACCGCGCACCGGCAGCAAGACCGACCGGCTCGCCATCGCCGAGCCGCTGCCGCCAGGACCGCTGCGCGAATGGCTGCCGGTGCGCGTGCGCGCCGTGGAATCGATGCGCCCCGGCCGCACGCTGGCGATCGATGCCGGCGAGCATGGGCACGGCGTCGGGGTGCAATGGCGCGACCTGATCGAATTCGATGCAAGCGACGCCGCGGGCGCGCAGGACGTCCGGGTCCTGGCCCGCTACGAGGACGGCGCGCCGGCCTGGCTCGCGCGCGGACGCTTCCACCTGCACGCCGGTCACGTCGACACGGACCTGCTGCTGCGCTGGGTCGATGCCGCGGCCCGCGAGGCCGGCCTGTCGCCGCTCGCGCCCGAGGCGCTGGCGCCCGGGCTGCGTCTGCGCCGCCGTGGCCAATGGCTTTTCGCGATCCACCGCGGACCGCAGCCGGCCGTGGTGCCCGTGCCGCCGGGCGCGATCCCCTTGCTCGGCGGCGCGACACTGCCGCCCGGCGGTGTCGGCATCTGGCATCTGTCCGATTGAGCCAGGTCGCGCTATCGTCCGTCCCTTCGCGCACCCGGCGCACCGGTCCCACGCCCCTGCGATCCACGTCCCACCGCCCTCGCCCGCCTCCAGATGGTCACCTCTTCCGAAGTCTCCGCGGCCTTCGACCGCAATCGCCACTCGCATCGCCGTTTCAATCCGCTGGCCGGCAAATGGGTGCTGGTGTCGCCACAGCGCAGCCTGCGCCCGTGGCAGGGCCAGACCGAAAGCCCCGACCTGGAAGTCCGCGCCTCGCATGACCCGGGCTGCTACCTGTGCGCCGGCAACACCCGCATCAACGGCGAGGTCAACCCGTCCTACACCGGCACCTTCGTCTTCGAGAACGACTTCCCCGCGCTGATGGCCGATGTGCCGGCGCCAGACGCGGGCGGCGCCCCGGCGGCGGCGGCGGGCCTGTTCCAGGCCGAACCGGCCCGCGGCACGAGCCGGGTGATCTGCTTCTCGCCGGACCATGGCCGCAGCCTGCCCGAGCTCGACGAGGCCGCGCTGCGCGAGGTCGTCGCCTGCTGGGCCGCGCAGACGCGCGAGCTGGGCGAGCGCTGGCGCTGGGTGCAGGTCTTCGAGAACAAGGGCGCGATGATGGGCTGCTCCAACCCGCATCCGCATGGTCAGGTCTGGGCCAGCGACTTCGTGCCCGACCTGCCGGCGCGCGAGGACCGCCTGCAGCGCGACTGGCTGGCCGCCCAGGGCGAGCCGATGCTGCTGGCGGTGGCGCGCGCGGAGGCCGGCGGCGAGCGCGTGGTCGTGCAGAACGACGACTGGCTCGCGCTGGTGCCCTATTGGGCCGAATGGCCGTTCGAGACGCTGCTGCTGCCGCGTTTCGCCGTGCAGCGGATGGACCAGCTGAGCGCGTCGCAGCAGGCCAGCCTGGCGGCCATCGTGCGCGCGCTGACGATCCGCTACGACAACCTGTTCCAGTGCAGCTTCCCCTACTCGATGGGCTGGCATGGCGCGCCCACCGGCGCCCAGGCCGAGGCGTCGCCGCACTGGCAGCTGCATGCGCACTTCCATCCGCCGCTGCTGCGCAGCGCGACGGTGCGCAAGTTCATGGTCGGCTTCGAGCTGCTGGCGGAGGCGCAGCGCGACCTCACGCCCGAGCAGGCCGCCGCGCGGCTGCGCGAGCAGCCGTCCACCCACTACCGCCAGCGCTGAGCCTGCCCGGCGCCGCGACGACCGCCCCTTTCAACCCGGCGCTGATGACCGAGTCCCCTCGATCGATCGGCGTCCCCGCTTGCCACCGCCTGCCATGACCTCTGCCCCGACCGACCTCCCGCCCACCGCGCTCGCCGTCGTGCGTGCCTTCACCGAGCGCCACGGCGCTGCGCCGACGGTGCTCGCGCGCGCGCCCGGCCGGGTCAACCTGATCGGCGAACACACCGATTACAACGATGGCTTCGTGCTGCCGGTGGCCATCGACCGCGACACCTGGGTCGCCGCCGGACCGCGCGATGACGGCCAGGTGGACGCGCTGGCGCTCGACGAGCAGCAGGCCGAGGACCGCTTCGCGCTCAGCGCCGAGCCCCCGCATTTCCCCGGCGGCGGCTGGCGCGACCATGTGCGCGGCACGCTGGCGCAGCTCGCGGCCGAGCTGCCGGCGCTGGCCGGCATGAACCTCGTCATCGCCGGCGACGTGCCGATGGGCGCGGGGCTGAGCAGCTCCGCCTCGCTGGCGCTGGGGCTGCTGCGCGCGGCGCAGCGCCTGGCGGGCGACACGACGCTCGACGGCAAGCGCCTGGCGCGCCTGGCGCAGCAGGCCGAGAACCGCTTCGTCGGCTGCCAGTGCGGGATCATGGACCAGCTCGCCAGCGCGGAAGGCCGCGCCGGGCATGCGCTGCTGATCGACTGCCGCTCGCTCGACACCGAGCCGGTGCCGCTGCCCGCCGGCACGGCGCTGCTGATCGCGCACTCGCGGGTGCGCCGCGGCCTGGTGGACAGCGCCTACAACGAGCGTCGCCGCCAGTGCGAGGCGGCCGCCGCGGGCGTCGGCGCGAAGGCGCTGCGCGATGCCACGCTGGCGCAGCTGGAGGCCGCCGGCCTGGACGACAAGACCTTCCGCCGCGGCCGCCACATCGTCACCGAGAACGAGCGCGTGATCGCCGCCACCCGCGCGCTGCGCGCGGGCGACATGCGGCAGCTGGGCCAGTTGATGAAGGCCTCGCACGCCTCGATGCGCGACGACTTCGAGATCACCGTGCCCGCCGTCGACCAGCTCGCGGCGCTGCTGCAGGACGTCATCGGCGACGCGGGCGGCGCGCGCATGACCGGCGGGGGCTTCGGCGGCTGCGTGATCGCGCTGCTGCCCCAGGCGCTGGTGCCCGCGGCGGTCCGGGCGCTGGAGGACGGCTACCGCTCGCCCGAGGGGGAACCGGCGCTGGTCTACCTGTGCGAGGCGGGCCCGGGCGCCGAGGCGGCTGCGGCTACAGTCGCGGGATGACCACCCTCGTCGAAGTGGCGCGGGCCGCGGGCGTCACCGCGGCCACCGTCTCCAACGTGCTGCGCAACCGCGGCAAGGTCGGCGAGGAGACGCGCCGGCGCGTGCTCGCCGCGGTCGAGCAGCTGGGCTACCGCCCCAACCTGATGGCGCGCGCGCTGGTGGAGGGCAAGCCCCACACGATGGCGCTGCTCGTCAGCAGCATCGCCAACCCCTTCTATCCGGAGTTCGCGCTCGAGGTCGAGCGCGCGGCGCGCAAGCTGGGCTACTTCCTGCTGGTGTGCAACACCAACGAGGACCCCGCGCAGGAACGGGCCTACCTCGACGCGATCGGCGGCGCGCTGGCGCAGGGCGTGATCGTCATGAACGCGGACTTCGTGCAGCTCGATGCGCTGCAGAACCTGCGCCGCCGCGGCGTGCCGGTGGTGCTGTGCATGTGGGAGCGGCCGCAGGAGCCGCCGCCGCTGCCCTGCGTCGCGGTGGACCTGTACCAGGCCGGCGTGCTCGCGGCGGAGCACCTGCTGCGCCTGGGCCACCGGCGCATCGGCGCGGTCTGCGGCAGCGAGCCCACCGGCAACCACCGCTGGCGGCTGCGCGGCTTCCTCGACACGATGGCGCAGGCCGGCGCCGCCTTGCCGGCGAGCTGCCTGCGCTACGGCCACGACACCATCGACGACGGCCGCAACGCCGCGCACAGCCTGCTGGCGGGCGAGCCCGGGCTGACGGCGGTGTTCGCGACCAACGACCTGCCCGCGCTGGGCGTGCTGCAGGCGGCGGCGGAGCTGAGCCTGGAGGTGCCGCGGGACCTGTCGGTGATCGGCGTCACCGACATCCAGCTGGCGCACCAGATGCGCCCGGCCCTGAGCACCGTGGCGATGCCCACGGCGGAAGCGGCGACGCTGGCGGTGCAGCTGCTGCAGTCGGAGATCGATGCGTCGCCGGACCATGCGCCGCCGATGCGGGTGACCGAGCCGCCGCGGCTGGTCGTGCGGGCGTCGACGGCGAAGCCGCATCACGGCGGTGCCTCCGGCGGCACGGGTCGCGCGGACTGAGCGCGCCGACTGAGGTTTCGCGGCGCCCCCTCGGCACTCTCTCGACGGCGCCGCGCGTCGGCCACGTCACGGCGCCGATCGGGTTTTCGCGGGCCAGTTGCCACTCGTGACGGATTGGTGATATCTCCGCGGCGGCCTTGCGACAGAATGCCCAGCACTTCGCAGCGCCGACCCGGGAGCCCGCTTGAGTTCAGTCCTCCAAGGCGCCAGCCGGCGCGAATTCCTGATCGTCGGCTGCGCCGTCCTCACGTCCGCCTGCGGCGGCGGTGGCTCCGACGGCGCCGCGTCGGCGGTGGACGACACCAGTGCCGTGAGCGCGGCAGCCGACATCACCGCGGATGTGCTCGCCAACCGCGACATCACGCTCACCGGCGACTCGGTGATCAAGCTGCCTTCGGGCACGACGACCTACACCGGCGCCATCAGCGGCCAAGGGACGCTGCGCCTGTCCACCGCCGCCACCAGCACGCTGGTGATCACGCGGACCAGCACCTTCACGCTGCCCGTCGCGCGGCAGGTCCAGGTCGTCACCAAGACCACCTACCCCGGCGCCGGCTACGCGCTCACCATCGCCGGCACCAACCCGCCGGTGCTGACCATCGATCCGGGCGTCACCTTCCAGATCGGCACCAACACCAGCGCCGACAGCTCGCCCAACGTCATCGCCACCTCGGACAGCAAGAACAGCGCGAGCACCATCAACGGCGAGATCAATCTCAACAACATCCTCAACAACGGGACCATCGTCATCAGCAGCGCGCAGTTCGTGCTGCTGGGCCAGGTGAGCGGCAGCGGCAGCATCGTGCAGGCGCCCGGCGTCTGGGGCGGCAACTCGTCGGGCGGCGTGAGTTCGTATTCGGGCGTGCTGTCGCTGGCCGCGGGGCAGGACTTCGGCAGCAACCATGTCGCCGCCTCGCTGTCGAATGCGAAGGCGGTCCTCAACGAGGGCTCCTGGCTAGTCTGGAGCCCGCCGGGCAGCGTCGTCACGGTGACGCAGAACATCTACGAGGCGGCCTTCGGCAACGACATCAACTTCCATGCGATCGGTCCGTCGACGATCGTGATGTCCGGCGTCTACAGCCACACCGACAACAGCCCGCACAACGTGCCCAACCTGGTCAATCCGGGCCTGAGCGACCCTGAGCTGAACTTCGCCAAGACGATCTACCGCGGCGGCGCCAATTCCCCCAACGGCAACGACGCCAGCTACCGCGGCATCAACATCGAACGCGGCGCCGGCACGGTCCAGTGGGGCGACGGCACGCACGCCAACTTCTTCCTGCCGTCGGCGCCCTCGCCCGCGGAGGTCGACCCGCCGCTGGGCAGGAAGAACGCCTACATCAACCTGCGGGGCGGCACGCTCGCGTTCAACTACAACGGACCGGTGACGCTGCATGTCGGCATCACCGGCGGCGGGGGCGGCCCGCACCGGGATGGCTCGGTGGGCTCGGGCAACGTCCGGATCATGGCCACGGCGGGCAACGACGTGACCTTCGCGCAGCCGCAGAACTACAACGGCACCACGACCATCGGTGCCAACGCGATCCTGCGCCTGGGCACCGGCACGCCGGTGCCGCTGCGCTACATCACCGTCAATGCGACCAGTGGCAAGTCGACAGTGCTGCAGGCCACCTACAGCGGCGACGCCAGCCTGCTGACGGCCGAGTCGCCGAACGGCGCGGCGAGCAACGCCATCGTCAACGACGGCCAGCTCATCGTCCAGAACACGACGACCGCGATCACGCTGTCCAACATCAGCGGTGGCGGGAGCCTCACGCACAGCGGCGCCGCCGCGCTCACGCTGCGCAACAACAGCTACAGCGGCGCGACGACGCTCAGCGGCGGGACCACGCTGGCCGGGAGCGCGAATGCGATGGGTACCGGCAATGTCGTCAACAACGCGGCGCTGGCGCTGGTCAGCGGGCAACGCGAACTCACGGTGGGCGGCAGCTTCCAGCAGGGCGCGGCGGGTCAACTGACGCTCGCGGTGGCCGGTGCCACGCCGGGCGTCGACCATGACCACCTCGGCGTCGCCGGCGCGGCCGTGCTGGGCGGCACGCTGACGCTGAACTTCAGCGGCAACGTCGCGAAGGGACAGAAGCTGGTGTTGATCAGCGCGGCTGGCGGTATCAGCGGTGCGTTCAATGCCATCGTCAGCAACGGCGCGACCGTGGTCGGCGGGCAGGACGGCACAGGTTTCTTCGTCACGGTGCAGTGATCAGGCCAACGGAGCTGCCCTGGCAGACCCCTTCCCTGCTGCGGCCGCTGGCCTCGAGCGATGCCACCCCGGCACAGGGTTAGCTCTAGTTAATTAGTGCAGCGCGCGAACTAACATCCTTCTCCAAGCTGGCCTGAACCAGATCGCCCCGCAGGGCGACCGCCGGCAAGGAGACAAAAGGAATGTCGACTCTCACCAGGCGCGGCGCCGTCCGTGCGGCGTTCGCGTCGATCGCTGGCGCCGGACTCGCGGCCTCGGCCCCCGCCGCGACCGGCTCCGCGCCCGCCACCGCCGGCGCCTCTTCGCGCCCGCCGTCCTTCGGCATCGGCCGCGAAGGCCAGCGCAAGGCCGATCTGGGCAACGGCACCTACCGCAACCCCATCGTGCCGGGCGATCGCCCCGACCCCACGCTGCTCAAGGACGGCAGCGACTACTACCTGACCTTCTCCTCGTTCACCTCCTACCCGGGCGTCGTGATCTGGCACTCGACCGACCTGGTGAACTGGACCCCCATCACCGCCGCGCTGAAGCAGCCGATCGGCGCCGTCTGGGCGATGGACCTGGTCAAGCACGACGGCCGCTACTTCATCTACATCCCCGCGATGCAGGAGAACGGCTCCAAGATCTACGTGATCCACGCCGACAACATCCGCGGCCCCTGGAGCGATCCGGTGGACCTCCACCTGGGCGACTGCATCGACCCCGGCCACGCCGTCGGCGAGGACGGCAAGCGCTACCTCTTCGTCAACGGCGTGCGCCGCATCCGCCTCAGCGACGACGGCCTGTCCACCATCGGCCAGCTCGAGCCCGCCTACACGCCCTGGCAGTACCCCAAGGACTGGGTGGTGGAGATGTTCGCCCCCGAGGGCCCGAAGATCTTCCGCCGCGGCGAGTGGTTCTACCTGATCGCCGCCGTCGGCGGCACCTCCGGCCCGCCGACCAGCCACATGGTGACGCTGGCCCGCTCGCGCTCGATCCACGGGCCGTGGGAGGACTCGCCCCACAACCCCATCGTCCGCACCCAGAGCGCCGACGAACCCTGGTGGTCCCGCGGCCACGCCAGCGTGGTCGAAGGCCCCGCCGGCGACTGGTGGATGGTCTATCACGGCTATGAGAACGGCATGCGCACGCTGGGCCGCCAGACGCTGCTCGAGCCGGTCGAATGGACGAAGGACGACTGGCTGAAGGCCCGCGGCGGCACGCTCGCGCGGCCGCTGCCCAAGCCACGCGGCGGCCGGCCCTCGCAGGCCGGCTTCGACCTCTCCGACGACTTCAGCACCGACCGCATGGGCGTCCAATGGACGCTCTTCGCGCCCGACGCGAAGGACGGCGAACGCGTCTCGCGACGCGACCGCAGCCTGGTCCTGAAGGCCAAGGGGACCTCGCTGGCCGACTGCTCGCCGCTGACCTGCCTGGTCGGCGACCGCAGCTACGAGGCCAGCGTCGAGATGGAGATCCCCGGCGACGCCCACGGCGGCCTGGCGCTCTTCTACGACGGCCGCGGCTTCGCCGGCATCGGCGCGAACGCGCAGGAGATGCTCACCTACAACTACAGCCAGGAGATCGGCTGGATGCGGCACAAGCTGCCAGCGACCACCGGGCCGCGCGTGCTGCACCTGCGGCTCACGAACCGCGAGAACGTCGTCACCTTCCACACCTCGCCCGACGGCAAGGACTGGACGCAACACCCTTGGCAGATGGAGGTCTCGGGCTTCCATCACAACGTCTTCGGCGGCTTCCTGAGCCTGAAGCTGGCGCTGTTCAGCGCCGGCCAGGGCGAGGTGCGCTTCCGCCGCTTCCGCTACCGCGGGCTTCCCGCCTGAACCTTCTTCCGGACTTCAACCCATGTCGCTCACCCTCTCGAGACGCAAGATGGCCGCGCTGACGCTCGCGCTGGCCCCGATGGCCGCCTGGAGCGCCGGACCGGCCGCCAAGCCCGGCCGCGCCATCGACGTCGACCTGCGCCAGGCCGCCGGCCCGGTGGACCGCAGCTTCGACTACGCCGTCGGCGCCGACTTCCCCGGCACCCTGATCCGCGACGACAGCCAGGCCCAGCTGAAGACCGCCGTGGACGAGCTCGGCTTCCGCACCATCCGCTTCCACGCGATCTTCCACGACGCGCTGAAGACCGTGACCAAGGGGCCCGACGGCCGCCTGCAGTTCGACTTCAGCCGCATCGACACGCTCTACGACGGCCTGCTGGCCAAGGGCATCAAGCCCTTCGTCGAACTCGGCTTCACGCCGGAGGCGATGGCCACCTCGCCGCTGACGATCTTCTACTGGAAGGGCAACACCTCGCATCCGCAGGCCGAGCCCTGGGTCGCGCTGGTCGACGCCTTCGCGCGCCACCTCATCGCGCGCTACGGCGCCGAGGAAGTCCGCCAATGGCCCTTCGAGGTCTGGAACGAGCCCAACCTCGATGGCTTCTGGGAACGCGCCGACCAGACCGCCTACTTCGACCTCTACGCCCGCAGCGCCCGGGCGCTGAAGGCGGTCGATCCGCAGCTGAAGGTCGGCGGTCCGGCGACCGCGGGCGCCGCCTGGGTCGTGCCCTTCCTGGCCTTCTGCAAGGAGAAGAACGTCCCCGTCGACTTCGTCACCACCCACACCTATGGCGTGGACGGCGGCTTCCTCGACGAATTCGGCCAGGACGACAACAAGCTGTCGCGCTCGCCGGACACGATCATCGGCGACGTGAAACGCGTGCGCGGCGAGATCGAAGCCTCGCCCTTCCCCGGCCTGCCGCTCTACATCACCGAGTGGAGCGCCAGCTACAACCCGCGCGATCCCGTCCACGACGCCTACCTCAGCGCGCCCTACATCCTGGAGAAGCTGCGCCTGACGCGGGGCTACGCCCAGGCGATGAGCTACTGGACCTACAGCGACCTGTTCGAGGAGCCCGGTCCGCCGCCCACCCCCTTCCACGGCGGCTTCGGCCTGCTGACGCGCGAAGGCGTGCGCAAGCCGGCCTACTTCGCCTACAAGTACCTGAAGCAGCTGACCGGCCGCGACGTGCCGCTCAAGGACAGCAGCGCGCTTGCCGCGGTCGACGATGGCAAGGTCGCCGCGCTGGTCTGGGACTGGCGGCTGCCGGACCAGCAGACCAGCAACCGGCCTTATTTCACCCAGGTGCTCCCGGCCACGAAGCTCGCCCCCGCCACGCTGCGCTGGCAGGGCCTCAAGCCCGGCGTCTACACGCTGCGCCAGTACCGCGTCGGCTTCGAGGCCAACGACGCGTACACCGCCTGGCTGAAACTCGGCAAACCGGGCAACCTGTCCGCCGAGCAGCTGGCGAAGCTGCAGGCGCTGACCACCGACAAGCCGGAGCGCGTGCGCACCGTGCGCGTCGGGCGCGACGGCCGCCATCGCGAGACGGTGCCGATGCGCTCGCATGACGTGGTGCTGGTGACGCTGGAGCCGGCCGCGCGATGAAACGATGAAGCGGCGCCGCGCTGGCGCCGCTCGCATGCAGACCGGCGGCCGCCGACGGCCGCCATGACGAGGCACCGACAGGAAGACGAGAAGGATCCCCATGAAGTTCACCGACGGGCAATGGCTGCTGCAGCCTGGCGTCTCGGCCCATTACGCCACCGAGACCTATGCCGTGGACGTCCACGACGACCGCGTGGTGCTGCTGGTCACCACGCGCCCCATCAAGCACCGCGGCGACACGCTGCAGGGCCCGACGCTGACCGTCACGCTGCGCTCGCCGCTGCCGGGCGTGATCCGCGTCAGCGTCGAGCACTTCAGCGCCTCGCAGGCGCCGCGCCTGCACGTGCCCATGGTCGGCGCGACCTCGCCGGCGCTGCAGGTCACCGAGACCGACAAGCTCGTCACCGTCACCTCCGGCCCGCTGTCGGTCGACGTCAAGAAGGGCGAGGGCTACGGCCTGACCTTCCGCGAGGGCGACAAGGTGCTCACGCGCAGCGACTGGCGCTCGCTCGGCTACCTGCAATGGGCCGGCAAGGCCAACTACGTCCATGAGCAGCTGACGCTGGCGGTGGGCGAGTACGTCTACGGCCTGGGCGAGCGCTTCACGCCCTGGGTCAAGAACGGCCAGACCGTCGAGAACACCAACAAGGACGGCGGCACCGCCTGCGAGCAGGCCTACAAGAGCGTGCCCTTCTACCTGAGCAGCCGCGGCTACGGCGTGCTGGTCAACGAGGCGGGCCCGGTGTCCTTCGAGGTCGCGTCCGAGAAGACCTCGCGCGTGCAGTTCAGCCGCGAAGGCGAGACCCTGGACTACTGCGTCGTCGCCGGCCCCACGCCCAAGGCCGCCGTCGCGCGCCTGACCGAGCTGACCGGCCGCGCGCCGCTGCCGCCGGCCTGGACCTTCGGGCTGTGGATGACGACCTCGTTCACCACCCAGTACGACGAGGCCACCGCCACCCACTTCATCGACGAGATGGCGCGTCGCGAGTTGCCGCTCAGCGTCTTCCACTTCGACTGCTTCTGGATGCGCGAGTTCCAGTGGTGCGACTTCGAATGGGACCGCCGCGGCTTCCCCGATCCCGAGGGCATGCTGGCCCGCCTGCGCGCCAAGGGCCTGAAGATCAGCCTCTGGATCAACCCCTACGTCGCGCAGCGCTCGCCGCTCTTCGCCGAGGGTGTGCGCGAGGGCTACTTCATCAAGCGCGCCAACGGCCTGACCTGGCAGACCGACCTCTGGCAGCCCGGCATGGCCATCGTCGACTTCACCAACCCCGCCGCCAAGGCCTGGTACCAGGGCCACCTGCGCCGGCTGCTGGCGATGGGCGTGGACTGCTTCAAGACCGACTTCGGCGAGCGCATCCCCGACAAGGACGTCGTGTACTTCGACGGCTCCGATCCGGTCGAGATGCACAACCTCTACGCGCTGCAATACAACGAGGCCGTCTTCGAGCTGCTGCAGGAGGTGCAGGGCAGCGACGCGGTCGTCTTCGCACGCTCGACCTACGCCTCGGGCCAGCGCTTCCCGGTGCACTGGGGCGGCGACTGCTGGTCCAACTTCGAATCGATGGCGGAGAGCCTGCGCGGCGGCCTGTCGCTGACGTCCTGCGGCTTCGCGTTCTGGAGCCACGACATCGGCGGCTTCGAAGGCAATCCGCCGCCGGCCGTCTACAAGCGCTGGATCCAGTTCGGCCTGCTGTCCTCGCACAGCCGGCTGCACGGCAGCAGCTTCTACCGCGTGCCGTGGCTGGTCGACGAGGAAAGCTGCGTGGTGCTGCAACGCTTCACCCGCCTGAAGCACCAGCTGATGCCCTACCTCTACGCGACCGCGATCGCCGCGAGCGAGACCGGGGTGCCGACGATGCGCGCGCCGGTGCTGGAGTTCCCGGACGATCCGGCCTGCGCGACCCTGGACCGCCAGTTCCACCTGGGCGACGCGCTGCTGGTGGCGCCGGTGTTCACCGACAGCGGCGAGGTCGACGTCTACCTGCCGGCGGGCCGCTGGACCCACCTGCTCAGCGGCGAGGTCGTCGACGGCGGCCGCTGGCGCCGGGAGACGCACGACTTCATGAGCCTGCCGCTCTACGTCGCGCCGAACACCGTGCTGCCCTGGGGACAGGAGACCGAACGCCCGGACTACGACTACGCGCGCGGCGTGGTGCTGCGGGTCTTCGCGCTGGACAAGGGCGCGACGGCGCCCTTCGTGGTCGCCGCGGTGGACGGCACGATCGCGGCCCGCGGCACGGTGACTCGCGACGGCGAGGGCTATCGCGTCCGTATCGTCGAGGGCGCGCTGCAGGACTGGGCGATCGAGGTCGACGGCGTGCGCAGCCCGGTGCAGGCCGGCTCGTCGCTCGACTGGAGCGCGCAGTGATGCGCACCCGGACCCTGGCCGTGCTGGCGGGCCTGGCGATCGTCGGCATGGGCGCCACCGCCGTGTACGCGCAGGCCGGCGACGCCACGAAGACGCCCGCCACGCCGGACACGAGCGCCGCCGCTGCCACGCCTCGCATCGAAGTGAACCAGGTCGGCTACCTGCCGACCGCCGCCAAGCGGGCCACCGTGCCCGCCGGCGCGGCCAAGCGCTTCCAGCTGATCGATGACGACAGCGGCCGGTCCGCCTGGACCGGGCCGCTGGGCGCCGCCGCGCTGTGGGCGCCGTCGCGCAGCCAGGTCCGGATCGCCGACTTCAGCGCGGTGACCAAGCCCGGTCGCTACCGGCTGCGGGTCGCGGGCCTGCCCGACTCGGATCCGTTCACCATCGCCCCCGGCGCCTACGACGCCCTGGCCGCCGGCGCGATCCGCGCGTTCTACTTCAACCGGGCCGGCATCGCGCTGACGCCAGACCTGGCCGGCCCCTTCGCCCGCCCCGCCGGCCATCCGGACACGCGCGTGTTGATCCATGCCTCGGCCGCCGGACCGAAGCGCAAGACCGGCGACGTCATCAGCAGCCCCAAGGGCTGGTACGACGCCGGCGACTACAACAAGTACATCGTCAACTCCGGCATCACCGTCTACACGCTGCTGGCCAGCTACGAGCAGATGCCTGACCGGATGCGGGCGCTGAAGGTGGGCCTGCCCGAAAGCGGCAACGGGCTGCCTGACGTGCTCAACGAGGCGCTCTGGAACCTCGACTGGATGCTGACCATGCAGGATCCGGACGATGGCGGCGTCTATCACAAGCTGACCAATCCGGGCTTCGACGGCGTCGTGATGCCGGACGCGGCCACGACGTCCGGCGATCGCGTCGTCGTGCAGAAGAGCACCGCCGCGGCGCTGGACTTCGCCGCGGTGATGGCCGTCGGCAGCCGCGTGTTCAAGGACTTCGAGCAGCAGCGCCCGGGACTGTCCGCGCGCATGCTGGCCGCCGCGCGCGCCGCCTGGGGCTGGGCGCAGGCGCATCCCGATGCGATCTACCGCCAGCCGCCGGACATCCACACCGGCGACTACGGCGATCCGACACTGGACGACGAGTTCGCCTGGGCCGCCGCCGAGCTCTACATCACCACCGGCGACGAGGCCTTCTACGCCGCGATGAAGCCGGCGCAGACCACGATGACGGTGCCGTCCTGGGGCGACGTGCGCGGGCTGGCCTGGATGTCGCTCGCGGCGCACCGTGACCGGCTGGGTCCCGCCGCGGACCGCGCGCTGATCGAGCGCCGCGTCCGCGAGCTGGCCGATGCGCTGGTCGCCAAGGGGAAGTCCTCCGCCTGGGGCGTGGCGCTCGAGGAGAAGGACTTCAACTGGGGCAGCAACTCCAATGCGCTGAACCAGGCCATGGTGCTGCTGCAGGCCGATCGCCTGGACGCCGCCCGCCCGCCCGCGGCCGACAGCGATGCGCGCGCCGGCCGGCGCGCCGGACCGGCCGTCAGCGCCTACCGCCAGGCGGCGCAGGGCCTGCTCGACTACGTGATGGGCCGCAATCCGACGGGCCTGTCGATGGTGACCGGCTTCGGCACCCGCTCGCCGATGCATCCGCATCACCGGCCCTCGGAGGCCGACGGCGTGGTCGCGCCGGTGCCGGGCTTCGTCGTCGGCGGGGCCAATGCCGGCCAGCAGGACCTCAAGGGCTGCCCGGTGCCGTACCCCTCGCCGCTGCCGGCGTTGTCCTACCTGGACCACTTCTGCAGCTACGCCAGCAACGAAGTGGCCATCAACTGGAATGCGCCACTGGTCTACGTGGCGGCGGCCCTGGGCGCGCCACGCTGAGGGGCCGATGCGGAGGGGCTCGTCGCCCCGCCGCATCGATGTTTTCGGGCCCTAGGTGTTTTCCTGCTCTTTATTCGTTCGGCGCCCCAACTAATATCAATGCCATGGACACGCGATACGCGATACGCGTGGACCTCTACAAGACAGACAAGGAGACAACGCGCATGCAACCCGACGCCAGTGGTGGCCAACAGCTGTTGAAGTCCATCAACCGGATGGCCCTGGTGCGCCACCTGTGCGTGCATCCCGGCCTGTCCCGGGCGGACCTGGCGCTCGAGGTGGGCCTGACCAAGTCGACGATCACCAGCCTGGTGCGCGAGCTGATCGCCGAGGGCTGGCTGATGGAAAGCAGCGTCGTGGCCACCGGTGACCTGGGTCGGCGCCCCACCCCGCTGTTCATCAGCCCGGACCGCCTGCTGATGCTGGGCGCCGAGGTCGGCATCGACGGCGTGCGCGTGGTCGCCACCACGCTGACCGGCGCGGTGCGCGCCCGCGCGGTGTCCGCCTACGGCGCCAGCCGCAGCGCCAAGGCCTGCCTGGGCGTGCTGGCCACGGTGCTGCTGAAGGTGCGGGCGCAGCTCGATCCGTCGCAGCGCATCATCGGCATCGGCGTCGGCCTGCCCGGCGGCGTCGACGAAGCGCGCGGCGTGCTGAACTTCGCGCCCAACCTGGGCTGGCACGACCTGGCCGTCGGCCAGCTGCTCAGCGAGAAGCTCGATGGCGGCCCACTCTCCGGCATCCCGCTCTACCTGCAGAACGAGGCCGACGTCGCCGCGCTCGGCGAGATGGAATTCAACGCCGGCGCGCCCGCCGATCCGCTGCTGTACCTCTCGATCAACCAGGGCGTCGGCGCCGGCGTGATCGTCGGCGACCGGCTGCTGACCGGCGCGCGCGGCTTTGCCGGCGAGATCGGCCACATGATCCTGCAGATCGACGGTCCGCTCTGCTCCTGCGGCCGGCGCGGCTGCGCCGAGGCGCTGATCGGCATGCGCGCGATGCTGCGTCCGGACGAAGCGGCCGAACTCGGCCCGCACTCCCTGCCGGACATCCGCGGCCGCCTGGTCGATGGCGACCGCAAGACCGCCAAGGCGGTCGAATCGGCCGGCCGCTACCTGGGCGTGCTGCTCCAGAACCTGGCGACCGCCTACGACCCGGCCTGCATCGTGCTCGGCGGCAGCGTCGTCGAGTTGGGCGACGCCTTCCTCGATCCGGCGCTGACCACGCTCAACGACTACGCCACCGCCGCCGGCCTCTCGCCGACGCCGGTCCGCACTTCGCGCTTCGGCGCCGACGCGGTGGCCGCTGGCGCCGCGGCGCTGGCCCGTCATCGCGTCACCCGCCCGCAGCTGCCGACCATCGGCGTCGGGCGCGCCAACGCCACGGCCCCGGCCGACGGCGAAGGCCAGGACCAGGAAGCCGCACTGTGAACCGCGACGACACCTTCCTCGGCATCGACCTCGGCACCTCCGAGCTCAAGCTGCTGCTGATCGATGGCAGCGGCGCCGTGGTGGGCCGCGCGGCCGCACCGCTGACCGTGTCGCGGCCCGCGCCGCTGTGGTCGGAACAGGACCCGGCCGACTGGTCCACCGCCACCACCCGCGCGATCGAGCAGCTGCGCGGCAGCGCGCCGGCCGCCTTCGCGCGGCTGCGCGGCATCGGCCTGTCGGGCCAGATGCACGGCGCCGTGCTGCTCGACGGCCAGGACCGCGTGCTGCGCCCGGCCATCCTCTGGAACGACGGCCGCAGCCACGCCGAGTGCGACGAACTCACCGCCGCCGCGCCCCACCTGCACGCCATCGCCGGCAATCTCGCGATGCCCGGCTTCACCGCGCCCAAGCTGCTGTGGGTGCGCAAGCATGAGCCTGAACTGTTCGACCGCGTCCGCAGCGTGCTGCTGCCCAAGGACTACCTGCGGCTGCTGCTGACCGGCGAGAAGGTCAGCGATCCGTCCGACGCCGCCGGCACGCTGTGGCTGGACGTGGCGCGCCGCGACTGGTCCGATGAACTGCTCGCCGCCACCGGCCTGACGCGCGCGCACATGCCGCGGCTGGTCGAGAGCAATGCGCCCTCCGGCGTGCTGCGCGCCGAACTGGCTGACGCCTGGGGCGTCGCCCGCGACGTGGTCGTGGCGGGCGGCGCCGGCGACAACGCGGCCAGCGCGATCGGCATCGGCGCCACCGCGCCGGGCAGCGGCTTCGTGTCAATGGGCACCTCGGGCGTGCTGTTCGTCGTCAACGACCGCTTCCGTCCGAACCCCGCCTCCGCGGTGCATGCCTTCTGCCATGCGCTGCCGCAGCGCTGGCACCAGATGAGCGTGATGCTGACGGCCGCCAGCGCGCTGCGCTGGTTCTGCCAGCTCAGCGGCACGACGGAGGCTGAACTGCTCGAGGAGATCGAAGCGCTGGGCGAGGACGAACTCGCCGCCGCGCCGGTCTTCCTGCCCTACCTGGCAGGCGAGCGCACGCCCCACAACGACCCGTTCGCGACCGGCGCCTTCCACGGCCTGACGCACGAGACGCGCCGCGCGCATGCCGGCTACGCGGTGCTCGAGGGCGTGGCCTTCGGCATGGCCGATGGGCTGGCGGCGCTGCGCGCGGCCGGCACCGACGTGGCGCAGCTCTCCATCGTCGGCGGCGGCGCGCGCAGCCGCTTCTGGGCGCAGCTGATGGCCGACGCACTGGGCGTCGAGATCGTCCGCCATGCCGACGCCGACGCCGGTGGCGCGCTCGGCGCCGCGCGCCTGGGCCGCATGGCCGCGGGCGCCGGCGTCGACGAATCCTGCCCGCCACCCCCCATCACCGACCGTTGCACGCCCTCGCCCGCGCGGCGGGACGTGCTCGCCCGACGGCTCGCCGTCTTCCGATCGCTCTACGCGCCCTTGCGCGCCCTGCCGTCGCTCCGGCCTTGAGTCCGGACGCGCCGTCGCCTTGAATCAATGAATCCGCCCGCGCGCCCGGCCAGCCATGGCCCGGCCCCGGCCCCGCAACGAACCGCTCCGCAGTCAGTCCCATGAACAGCTACTTCTCCCACATCGCGCCGATCCGCTACCAAGGCCCCGCCACCGACGAGGCCCTGGCCTTCCGCCACTACGACAAGGACCGCATCGTCCTGGGCAAGACCATGGCCGAGCACCTGCGCTTCGCGGTCTGCTACTGGCACAGCTTCTGCTGGAACGGCCTGGATCCGTTCGGCGGCGGCACCTTCGAGCGCCCCTGGTTCCAGGGCGGCTCGCCGATGGAGCTGGCCCGCCAGAAGGCCGATGCCGCCTTCGAGTTCTTCGAGAAGCTGGGCGCGCCCTACTACTGCTTCCACGACCGCGACGTCGCCCCCGAGGGCGCCACGCCCAAGGAAAGCCACGACAACCTGCTGCGCCTGGTCGACGTGCTGGGCGAGCACCAGCAGCGCACCGGCATGAAGCTGCTGTGGGGCACCGCCAACCTGTTCAGCCACCGCCGCTTCATGGCCGGCGCCGCGACCAACCCGGATCCGGAGCTCTTCGGTCTGGCCGCGCTGCAGGTGCGCGACGCGATGGACGCGACGATGCGCCTGGGCGGCGAGAACTACGTGCTGTGGGGCGGCCGCGAAGGCTATGAAACCCTGCTCAACACCGACATGGGCCGCGAGCTCGACCAGATGGGTCGTTTCCTCAACATGGTCGTCGAGTACAAGCACCGCAAGGGCTTCAAGGGCACCATCCTGCTCGAGCCCAAGCCGCGCGAGCCCTCCAAGCACCAGTACGACTTCGACAGCGCCACCGTCTACGGCTTCCTGACCCGCTACGGCCTGGAGAAGGAAGTCAAGGTCAACATCGAGGCCAACCACGCCACGCTGTCGGGCCACAGCTTCGAGCACGAGATCGCCACCGCCGCGGCGCTGGGCATCCTGGGCAGCATCGACATGAACCGCGGCGACCCGCAGCTGGGCTGGGACACCGACCAGTTCCCCAACAACGTGCCCGAGCTGGCGCTGGCGATCTATCACATCCTGCAGGCCGGCGGCCTGGGCAGCGGCGGCTTCAACTTCGACGCCAAGGTGCGCCGCCAGTCCATCGACGCCGAGGACCTCTTCCACGGCCACGTCGGCGGCATGGACGTCTGCGCCCGCGCGCTGCTGGTGGCCGAGCAGATGATCGTCGACGGCCGCCTGGCCGCCCATGTCTCGCAGCGTTATGCCGGCTGGGACACGCCGGCGGCGCGCGAGATCCTCGATGGCCGCGTGTCCCTGGACCAGCTCGCCGATCGCGTGCTGGCCCGCAACACCGATGTCGCGCCGCGATCCGGCCGGCAGGAGTACCTGGAGAACCTCGTCAACCGTTTCGCCGGCTGAGCGCCGGCCGCGGCGGACCGCGTTGTCCAGCGGTCCCCGCCGATCCCCGATCCCGACCGTCCTTCCCGTTCCCGAGCCCGAGCAGTACGCCTCCCCGCCCGAGGTCACGCCATCAGAGCGGACCCGCACCTAACAGACTGGAGACATCATGAGCAATCGCCAACGGACCGCCGTATCCGTCGCCGCCGCGCAGGCAGCCGTCCTCCTCGGTGGCCTGGCCGCCGGCATCGCCTTCGCCCAGACGGCGCCGGCGCCCGCCCCCAAGCCGGACCCCAAGCCCGAAGCCCAGATCGAGACCGTCGTCGTCTCGGGCAAGCGCGCCGCGCTGAGCTCGGCCCAGAAGATCAAGCAGAACTCCGACGAGATCGTCGATTCCATCGTCGCCGACGACATCGGCAAGCTGCCCGACCGCTCGGTCACCGAGGTGCTGCAGCGCATCGTCGGCGTCACCATGGACCGCACCATGGCCAAGGGCGACCCGGAGCACTTCTCGGTCGAAGGCTCCGGCATCAGCATCCGCGGCCTGACCTATGTCCGCTCCGAGATGAACGGCCGCGATTCGTTCTCCGCCAACGGCGGCCGCTCGCTCAACTTCGAGGACGTGCCGCCCGAGTTGATGGCCGCGGTCGACGTCTACAAGAACCCCTCCGCCGAGCAGATCGAAGGTTCGATCGGTGGCCTGGTCAACTTGCGCACCGCGATGCCGTTCGACTTTGACGGCCTCAAGACAGCGTTGTCGCTGCAGACCACCTACTCGGACCTGAAGGAGAAATCCTCGCCGAGCGTCTCCGGCATGGTGAGCAACCGCTGGAAGACCGACCTGGGCGAGTTCGGCGCGCTGGTCAACATCGCCAGCTCGCGCAGCGGCACCCGCACCGACGCCTTCCAGGTCGAGCCCTACTACCCGCGCACCGACGCGGTGGTCGGCCAGGATCCCAACACGACGCTGTGGATCCCCAAGGGCTCGCAGTGGCGCACGCTGGAATTCGACCGCAAGCGCCAGGGCCTGTACGGCGCGCTGCAGTGGAAGAAGGACGACGTCGACTCCAGCCTGACCTACTTCCGCAGCAAGTACCGGATGCAGTGGGACGAGCGCGCCATCTTCGCCCAGTCCGACCCGTACAAGCTGCAGGTCGCCAACGGCGAGTTCGGCAAGAACGGCCAGCTGCTCTACGGCACGCTGAGCAACAGCGATGGCTCGGGCATCAACTTCGGCGCCGACACCCGCAGCGCCTACCGCAACTCCGAGACCCAGGACCTGGCCTGGAAGCTGAACTGGCGCGCCAATGACCAGTGGTCCTTCTCGTCGGACCTGCAGTACATCCGCGCGACCACCGACAGCTTCGACTCCACCGTCGCCACCGGCGTGCAGATGCCCGAGGAGACCATCGACCTGCGCAGCGGTCGGCCGCAACTGATCTTCAGCGATGCGCAACGCGCGGCGCTGGTCGATCCGGCCAACTACTACTGGGCCTTCACGATGGAGCACAAGGACAAGTCCAAGGCCACCGAGAAGGCCTGGAAGGGCGATGCCCGCTACAAGTTCAAGGACGAGGGCTTCCTGCAGGACCTGCGCTTCGGCGTGCGCTTCACCGAGCGCGACGCCACCACCACCAACACGGTGCCGGGCTACAACTGGTCGCCCATCTCCCAGCCCTGGCAGATCGGCTGGGACATCAACCACCTGGCCTTCCTGAACGATCCGCGCTTCAGCGCCGATACCTACGTCCACAACTTCAACAACTTCTTCAGCGGCAAGGCCTCGGTGCCGTCGCTGATCTTCCCGACGGTCTCCACCACCTCGGGGTATCCGGACAGCTACGCCGCGCTGCACAAGTACCACGACATCCTGTGCGCCGAGCAGCATGGCGGCGACACTTCGGCCTGCGCGCCGTGGACGCCGGCCTCCTTCGGCACCGACCCCTCCGGCACCAACAAGCAGCGCGAGCGCACGCAGGCCGCCTTCGCGCAGCTGCGCTTCGGCATGGACGACTGGAAGTACCCGGTGGACGGCAACATCGGCCTGCGCGTGGTGCGCACCGAATCGCGCGCCGACGGCTACACGGTCTTCACCAGCAAGCAGGTGCCCAGCGGCGCCACCGGCGTGCCGGTGCCGGTGATCCCGAACTTCTCGGAAGCCGGCACCTTCAACAACAGCTACACCGACGCGCTGCCCAGCCTGAACCTGCGGATGAAGGCCAGCGAGAAGCTGCAGTTCCGCTTCGCGCTGGGCAAGGGCATCTCGCGGCCCGACTTCAGCCAGCTGCAGGCCTACACGACGATGTCGCAGGACTTCACCTCGACGACGGTCAACGGCCAGACGGTGGTGAGCAACGTGACGCAGACCGGCACGGCCTCGGGCAACCCGATGCTCAAGCCGATCAAGTCGACGCAGGGCGACATCACGGCCGAGTGGTACTTCGACCGCACCGGCTCGCTGACCTTCGCGGCCTTCCACAAGCAGCTCAAGGACATCATCCTCAACCAGACCTTCGTCAAGCAGATCCCCGACGCCACCGGCGCGCTGCAGAACTTCATCACCACCGGCCCGATCAACGGCGCCAAGGGCCGCGCGACCGGTTTCGAGCTCGCCTTCCAGACCTACTTCGACAAGCTGCCGGGCTGGCTGGCGGGCTTCGGCATCCAGGCCAACTACACCTACGTCGACAGCAAGACCAAGCTGTACGACCCGGTGGGCAGCGCCTACTGCTCGGGCGGCAACTCGGCGTCCAACCTCAACCTCAACCTGAACGGTTGCGACACCGACGGCCGCACCTTCGGCAACCTGCCGCTGCAGAACCTGTCGAAGAACGCCTACAACCTGGCGCTGCTGTACGACCGCGGCGACATCTCCGCGCGCCTGGCCTACAGCTGGCGCTCGAAGTATCTGCAGGCGGTCAACGTCAACGGCACGCAGGGCGGCGACGGCACCGACACCAACCCCGACAGCAGCACCAACGGCCAGCGCAACGTGGCCTGGGGCCTGCCGGTGTGGGCCGATGCCTACGGCCAGCTGGATGCGGGCGTGTACTACAAGTTCAACGACCACGTGACCTTCGGTCTCGAGGCGCAGAACCTGACCAACGCGACCTACAAGCAGCTGATGCAGCAGCACATCGGCACCATGGGCCGCGCCTGGTTCGACACCGGCCGCCGCTACACGCTCACCGCCCGGATGAGCTTCTGAGGCCCTGACGCCTCGTTCCCTCCGCCCCGGCTGCGGCGCCCGCGCGCCCGGCCGGGGCCGTCAAGGAAAGGACTGTCCCGGATGACGCCCCGCTCCCGCCCCGCCCACCGTGTCCGCGCCGCCGTGCTGGCGACGCTCGCGGCCCTGACCGCCGCCCTCGCCGGCGCCGCCGCCGCCGCGGAGCTGCCGCGGCTGGTCGAGCGCGAGGGCCGTCATGCGCTGCTGGTGGACGGCAAGCCCTTCCTGGTGCTGGGCGCGCAGGTGCACAACTCGAGCAACTCGGTCGAGGCGCTCCAGCAGGTGTGGCCGGCGGTGGCCGATGCCAAGGCCAACACCGTCGTCGTGCCGGTGGCCTGGGAGCAGGTCGAGCCCGTCGAGGGCCGTTTCGATTTTTCCTTCGTGGACGCCCTGCTCGCGCAGGCGCGCGAACGCGGCGTGCGGGTCGCGCTGCTGTGGTTCGCGACCTGGAAGAACACCAGCCCGCAGTACGCGCCGGCCTGGGTCAAGCTGAACAACACCCGCTTCCCGCGCATGCTCGATGCGCAGGGCAAGCCGAGCTACTGCCTGTCACCCTTCGGTGCCGAAACGCTGGCGGCGGACAAGCGCGCCTTCGTCGCGCTGATGACCCACCTGAAGCAGGTGGACGAAGCGCAGCGCACCGTGATCATGGTGCAGGTGCAGAACGAGGTCGGCACCTACGGCCTGGCGCGCGACCACGGCGCCGCCGCGAATCGCGCCTTCGCCGCCGAGGTGCCGGCCGAGGTGCTGCGGCTGCAGAAGCCCGACCCCGCGCTCCACGGCAAGGCCGGCAAGGCTGACAAGGCAAAGGGCGCCTGGTCCGCCGTCTATGGCGACTACGCCGAGCAGTACTTCCACAGCTGGGCGATCGCGCGCTACATCGGCGAGATCGCCGCGGCCGGCCGCCAGGTCTACGACCTGCCGATGTTCGTCAACAACGCGCTGCGCGACCCGCTGGCACCGATGGCGCCGTGGAAGTCGGACTTCGCCAGCGGCGGCCCGACCCACGACGTGATCGGCATCTACAAGGCCGCCGCGCCGAAGATCGACATCGTCGGCCCCGACATCTACATGCCGGAGTCGGCCAAGGTCGAGGCCATCCTGGGCCAGTTCCAGCGGCGCGACAACGCGCTGTGGGTGCCGGAGATCGGCAACGCCGAGACCTACGCCCGCTACCACTACGCGATCCTGGGCCGTGGCGCGATCGGCGTCGCGCCCTTCGGCGTCGACTACGCCGACTACAGCAACTACCCGCTGGGCTCGCCCTACACCGACCGCCGCATGACCGCGCCGATCGCCGCCGTCTACGGCAGCTTCGCGCCGATGGCCTCGCAGTGGGCGCAATGGTCGCTGGAAGGCCGCACGCACGGCGTGGCCGAAGGCGACGACCGCCAGCCGCAGACCGTCGCGCTCAAGGGCTGGACCGCCAAGGTCAGCTTCGGCGAATGGCAATTCGGCGAGCGCAGCTGGCCGCAGCTGAAGGACGAGGTCCCGCCCTCGGCCGCGAAGCCGTCCGGCGGCGTCGCCATCGCGCAGATCGGCGACGACGAATTCATCGTGACCGGCCAGCGCGCCCGCGTGCGCTTCGAGGGCGATGCGTCGTTCAAGGGGCTGGGCACGATGCTGATCCACGCGCAGGAAGGCCGCTTCGGCCCGGACGGCCGCTGGACCACCTCGCGCAACTGGAACGGCGACCAGGTCGACTGGGGCCTCAACCTGCCGGCGACGCCCACGGTGCTGCGCGTCAAGCTCGGCCGCTACTGATCCTGAGGAACCGCGCATGCAACGCCGCCGCTTCATCGCCCGCACCGCCGGCCTGGCCGCTGTCAGCGGGGCCCTGCCCGCCGTGCCCGCGCTGTCGGGCGCGCTCGCCGCGACCGTCGCCGGCGGCACCGGCGCCGTCCCCTACGACTGGCGCAGCGTGCCTTTTGGCGGCGGCGGCTTCGTCGACGGCTTCGTCTTCCATCCGCGCGAGGCCGGCCTGCTGTACTGCCGCACCGACATCGGCGGCGCCTACCGCTTCGATCCCAAGGCGCGGCGCTGGTGGCCGCTGCTGGACCACCTCGACAAGGCCGACGCCGACCTGATGGGCGTGCTGAGCGTCGCGGTCGATCCCAACGATGCCGACCGCGTCTACCTCGCCTGCGGGCTTTACCTCGGCAAGGACGTGCGCGATGGCGCGCTGCTCGCGTCCAGCGACCGCGGCCGCACCTGGACCCAGCACGAACTGAAACTGAAGATCGGCGGCAACTCGCCCGGCCGCGGCAGCGGCGAGCGGCTGCAGGTCGACCCCTGGGTGGGCGAGGTGCTCTACCTCGGCAGCTCGCAGGACGGCCTGCTCAAGAGCACCGACCGCGGCCGCAGCTTCCAGCCGCTGGCCTTCCCGGCGAAGCATGTCTCGCTGGTGCTGATCGACCCGGCAAGCGGCGCGGCGGGCAAGGCGGCCTCGCGGCTCTACGTCGGCAGCCACGATCAGGCGGGGCTGTATGTCTCCGAAGACGGCGGCCGCAGCTTCGCCCGCGAGCCCGGCACGCCCGCGATGGCGCCGCAGCGCGCGGCGATCGGGCCCGATGGCGTGCTCTACGTGAGCTTCGCCGGCAGCGACGCGCCGCAGCCCGTCAATCCGAGCTACGCGTCGCGCGGCGCCGTGTGGAAGCGCGAGCTGCGCGGCGGCAAGGCCGTCTGGACGGAGATCACGCCCGTCAAGCCCGGCGAAGGGCTGAAGGGCTTCGGCTACTCGGGGCTGGACGTCGACCGCCAGCGGCCCGGCCGCCTGATCGTGTCGACGATCGAGCGTTGGGTCGATGGCGACGACCTCTTCCTCAGCGAGGACGGCGGCAGGAGTTGGACCGCGATCGGCGCCCGCTCCAAGCACGACATCGAGTCCCGCCCCTGGCTCGCCAACTACAAGCGCGCGACGCGCCGCCCCGATCCGATGGGGCACTGGATCGCCGACGTGAAGCTCGATCCACAGGACGGCGGCCGCGCGGTCTACGGCACCGGCTACGGCGTGTGGATGACCGACTCGCTGGCCGCGGCGACGCGTTCTCCGGCCGGCACGGTGGCGTGGCGCTTCGAGGTCGAGAACCTTGAGGAGACCGCGACGCTGGAGATCAAGAGCCCGTCCGGCGGCGCGACGCTGCTGGCGGCGATGGGCGACGTGTCCGGCGCGGCCTGGGACGACCTGGCGAAGAATCCCTCGACCGGCCTGTTCGCGCCGAGCAACGAGACCAACCGCTCCGTCGACGCGGCCGAGCTGGAGCCGCGCGTGCTGGCGCGCACCTCCGACCACGCGCCGACCGGCGGCTACGTCTCCGTCGATGGCGGCGTGAGCTGGCGCGCCTTCGGCCCCTCGCCGCGCGACGCGAAGAACGCGCAAGGCCATCGCGCGCCGACCGGTCTGGTGGCCGTCAGCGCCAAGGGCGGTTTCCTGGTGTGGGCGCCGGAGCGCCAGCCGGCGATGTGGTCCAAGGACAAGGGCCGCAGCTGGTCGCTCTGCGAGGGCTGGCCCTCGGAGCGCAGCCCGCTGCTCGCGCCGGTCGCGGACCGCGCGGTGGAAGGCGTCTTCTACCTGCTCGACCGCGCGCAGGGACGCGTGCTGATGAGCGTCGATGGCGGCCAGCGTTTCCAGCCCGCCGTCAACGGCCTGCCTCAGCTCGGCGACTGGCAGTACGCGCAGATGCTGTGCGCGCCGGGCCGTGGGCGCGACCTGTGGTTCGCGCTGCCCAACGGCCTCTTCCACCTGCCCGCGGCCGACCAGCCCTTGCAGCCGGTCAAGCCGGTCGCCGAGGCCTGGATGATGGCGCTGGGCAAGGCGGCCGCGGGCGCCCCCTACCACGCGATCTATGTGTGGGGCCGCGTGTCGGTCGGCGGCGCCTCGCCGGTCGAGGGGCTGTTCCGCAGCGACGACGAAGGCCGGAGCTTCATCCGCATCGGGGACGACCTGCATCGCTACGGCCGCCTGCTGTCGATGGCCGCCGATCCGCTGGAGCACGGCACCGTCTTCCTCGCGCCGCATGGACGCGGCATCGTCGTCGGCAAGCCGAGGGCGGGCTCATGAGCATGCACGGCCCGAGCGCCGCCCATCGGATCACGCCGGCCACGGGCCCGCTCGCCCGGCTGCTGGTGATCGCGGCGACGACCCTCGCCGCGATCGCGGCGCCTTGGGGTGGTGTGCTGGGTGGCGCGGCGGGCGGCGTCGCGGGCGTGATGCTCCTTAGCGCGCTCGCTCCCGCCGAGGCGATGGCCTCGGAGCTTCGCCTGTTCGAGCGCGCGCCCGCGCCGGACACGCCGGAAGGCTGGGAGCGCCAGGCGCTGCCCATCGGCAACGGTCGCCTCGGCGCGATGTTGTTCGGCGGGCTGGCGCGCGACCGGATCCAGTTCAACGAGAACACCTTGTGGATCGGCGACAGCCGCACCATGGGCGCCTACCAGCCCTTCGGCGACCTGGTGCTGACGCTGCCCGGTCACGACGCCGAGCCCGCGGCGGCCAGCGGCTACCGGCGCGAGCTCGACATCGGCGACGCGCTGCACCGCGTCAGCTACACCCACGGCGGCACGCGCTTCACGCGCGAGGTCCTCGCCAGCCATCCGGCGCAGGCCATCGTGCTGCGCCTGAGCGCCGATCGCGGCGGTCAGTACAGCGGCAGCCTCGCCTTGACCGATCGCCACGGCGCGCGCGTGCTCGCACACGGCGCCGGCACCGAGGACGGCGCGCGCCTGACATCCACCGGCGCGCTTCCCAACGGCATGCGCTACGCGGCGCAGGCGCGCGTCATCGCCGAGGGCGGCCTGCTGCGCGTCGAGGGCGGCCGGCTGGTCTTCCAAGGCTGTGACGCCTTGACCATCGTGCTCGGCGCCGGCACCAGCTACCTGCCCGACGCGGCCAAGGCCTTCGACAGCGGCGTCGATCCGCTGCCGCGCGTCGCCGCGCAGGTGACGGCCGCGTCCGCGCAGCCCTGGACGACGCTGCGCGCGCGCCATGTCGCCGACCACCAGCGCTTCTTCGCGCGGGTCGCGCTCGACCTCGGCCGCAGCGACGACGAGCGTCGCGCGCTGCCGACCGGCGAGCGCCTGCGACGCTACACCGCCGAAGGCGGCGACCCGGAGCTGGAGGCGCTGCACGCGCAGTACGGTCGCTACCTGCTGATCGCCAGCTCGCGGGACTCGCTGCCGGCCAACCTGCAGGGCCTGTGGAACGACAGCCTCACGCCGCCGTGGAGCTCGGACTACCACACCAACATCAATGTCCAGATGAACTACTGGCCGGCGGAGACGGCCAACCTGGCGGAGATGGCGCGGCCCTTCCTCGCCTTCGTCCAGAGCCAGATCCCGATGTACCGGCGCGCGGTGGCCGAGGCCGCCGCGCTCGCGCAGGCCCGTGACGCGGCGAGCGCCAGCGGGGCGGCAAGCGCGGCCGCTTCCAGCGAGCCGATTCCCATCGGCGCCTTCGCCGGCGAGGCCCGGCCGCCCGAGGAACGCTTCCTCACCGCGCAAGGCCGCCCGGTGCGCGGCTGGACCGTGCGCACCGAGTCCAACCCGTTCGGCGGCATGGGCTACCTCTGGAACAAGACCGGCAATGCCTGGTACCTGCAGCACTTCTGGGAGCATTACGCCTTCGGCGGCGACCAGCGCCAGTTGCGCGAGGTCACGCTGCCGCTGATGAAGGAAGTCGTCGCGTTCTGGGAAGACCAGCTCAAGCCGCTGCCCGACGGCCGACTGGTCGCGCCGATGGGCTGGTCGCCGGAGCACGGCCCGGTCGAGGACGGCGTCAGCTACGACCAGCAGATCCTGTGGGACCTGTTCAACAACGCCGTGGCTGCCGCCGATGCGCTCGGCACCGAGCGCGCCTGGCGCGATCACGTCGCCGCGCTGCGCGACCGCCTCGCCGGGCCGAAGGTCGGCAGCTGGGGCCAGTTGCTCGAGTGGCTGGACGAGAAGCGCGATCCCGTGCTCGACACACCGGGCGACACCCACCGCCATGTGTCGCACCTGTTCGCGCTCTTCCCGGGACGGCAGATCTCGCCGGCGCGCACGCCCGCGCTGGCCGCCGCGGCGCGTCGCACGCTGCAGGCGCGCGGCGATGCGGGCACCGGCTGGTCGATGGCCTGGAAGATGGCCTTCTGGGCGCGCCTGGGCGATGGCGATCACGCCTACCGCATGCTGCGCGGCCTGCTGGCCACGCCGGGCGCGCGCGCCGCGCAGCAGGCCGGTCCGGGCACCGAGTCCAACAACGCCGGCGGCACCTATCCCAACCTGCTCGACGCGCATCCGCCGTTCCAGATCGACGGCAACTTCGGCTACACCGCCGCGGTCATCGAGATGCTGCTGCAGTCGCATGCCGGCGAGCTCCAGCTGCTGCCCGCGCTGCCCGCGGCCTGGCCGGAGGGCAGCGTCAGCGGACTGCGCGCGCGCGGTGGCGTCGAGGTCGACCTCGCCTGGTCCAAGGGCCGGCTCAGCGCGGTCACGCTGCGCGCGCCGGCGGCCTCGGCGGATGGCTTCACCGGCACGCGGCGCGTGACCGTGCGCGCCGGCACGCACCGCACGACGCTGCAGCTCGAACCCGGCGCGACGCGCCGCCTCGACGCCCGGCTCCGGCCGGTGCGATGACCCCGATGTCCTCGATCGTTTCGCCCCTCCCGCCCCCCGACACCATGAAGTTGAGCCCGATCCTCCTGTCCGCGTCCGCCGCCCTCACCTGCGCGACCACCGGCGCGCAGGCCGCCGACGCGCCGCCCGCGCCCTCCGACGAACTGCGCGTCTTCGTCGGCCAGCCGATGAAGGGCTACCAGCTGACGATCGGCGACTTCGAGCGCAGCGCACCGCTGACCGGCGATCGCGCCGACTCGCCCCCGGCGCCCAAGCCCGAGTCCCCGAACACCCGGATCTCGGCCCGGCGCAGCGGCAAGGACGGCGCGCGCGACGCGGTCACGATGAGCTGGCAGGACACCTGGTATGCGAGCCTGCGCGTGACCGGCGACACGCCCGTCGACCTGCGGCCTTACCTCGCGCACGGCACGCTGGAGTTCGACATCAACGTCAAGGACCTGAGCCAGGGTGGGCTCTCGTTCAAGCTGGCCTGCGGCGACGGCTGCGAGCGCAAGGTCAATTTCCTGCTGCCGGGCCGCGCGCTCGAAGGCCAGGGGTGGCAGCGGCTGTCCTTCGCGCTGTCGTGCTTCCATCGCGACGGCGACGACTTCAGCCGCGTGACGCTGCCGTTCTCGGTCGAGACCGGCGGCCGCGGCGAGCTGTCGATCGCCAACGTGCGCGTGCTGCGACGCGGCCAGCCCAACGCGGTCTGCCCGAACTACCGCACCGAGTCGGTCACGCCCTCGCCGCTGCTGCAGTCCTGGTCGCTGGACTGGTGGATGCCGCGCCACGAGCAGAAGCTGGCCGCGATCCGCGCGATGCGCGAAGCGGGCAAGAACCCGTCGGTGGTGTTCATCGGCGACTCCATCACCCAGGGCTGGGAGGATGCCGGCAAGGCGGTCTGGGCCGAGCACTACGCGCGCTACGACGCGCTGGACCTGGGCTTCGGCGGCGACCACACCGAGAACGTGCTGTGGCGCCTGCAGCATGGCGAGATCGACGGCATCGCGCCCAAGGTCACCGTGCTGATGATCGGCACCAACAACACCGGCGACCGGCAGGACGAGCCGACGGCCACGGCCGCCGGCATCCGCCGCCTGATCGACGAGATCCGCATGCGCCAGCCCGCCAGCAAGATCCTGCTGCTGGCGATCTTCCCGCGCGATCCCAAGCCCGACGGCCGCGGTCGCCGCCTCAACAACGAGATCAATGCGCTGATCCGCGGCTTCGCGGACGGCGAGGTCGTCCACTTCCTCGACATCGGCGCCTCACTGACGAATCCCGACGGCACGCTGTCGGCCGAGGTGATGCCCGATTGGCTGCACCCCTCCGAACGCGGCTACCGCCTCTGGGCGGAAGCGATGAACCCGACGCTGCTGCGTCTCCTTGAAGTCTCCCGCTGAGCCGGCCCTGTCCGCGCCGGCCCCGATCCACCCTGACCCATGAGCAGTCCCTTGAGTTCCACCACCGCTCCCTCGCCGCTGTTCCCGCTGACGCCGCTGCCGGCCTTCGGTTACGCCTCGCCCTTCCCGGCCAGCTTCGTGTTCGGCGTCTCCGCCTCCGCGCCGCAGATCGAGGGCGCCGCCTTCGAAGGCGGCAAGGGCGAGTCCAACTGGGACCGCTTCAGCCGCCAGCCCGGCGCCGTCCATGGCGGCGACACGCTGGACGTGGCCGTCGACCACTACCACCGCTTCGACGAGGACTTCGCGCTGATGGCCTCGCTGGGCCTGAAGGACTACCGCATGTCCATCGCCTGGCCACGCATCATTCCCGACGGCACCGGCGCGGTGAACGAGGAAGGCATCGCCTTCTACCGCCGCCTCTTCGCGAGCATGCGCAAGCACGGCATCACGCCCTGGGTCACGCTGTTCCATTGGGACCTGCCGATGGCGCTGGAGGAGCGCGGCGGCTGGACCTCGCGCGAGACCGTCGACGCCTTCGCGCGTTATGCCGAGGTCGTCGTGAAGGCCTTCGCCGATGAGGTCAAGCACTGGATCACGCTCAACGAGATCCGCTGCTTCACGATGCTGGCCTACGGCTTCGGCACCAAGGCGCCGGGCCGCCGCGAGCCGGAAGCCGTCGTCAACCAGACCTACCACCATGCGATCGTGGCCCATGGCCACGCGGTGCGCGCGGTGCGCCAGCACGGCGGCCCGGGCGCCCAGGTCGGCCTGACCGACAACTGCGACGTCAGCGTGCCGGTCAGCGAAAGCCCCGAGGACATCGCCGCCGCGACCGCCTGGTTCCGCGACCGCAATGCCCACATCCTGGGCGCGATCCACGCCGGCCACTATCCCGAGTCCTACCTGAAGCGCGTCGGCGCCGCCGCGCCCAAGGTGCTGCCCGGCGACTTCGACCTGATCAGCCAGCCCACCGACTTCCTCGGCCTGAACATCTACACCGGCCACTACGTGCGCGCGGCCGACAACGAACAGGGCTACGAGCAGCTCGCGCTGCCGAAGAACTACCCGCGCGCCGATCCGCCCTGGCTGCACCTGGTGCCGCAGTCGATGTACTGGGCGCCGCGGATGGTGACCGAGCTCTACGGCCACCGCTCGATCTACATCACCGAGAACGGCTGCGGCTACGACGACGAGCCGGTGACCGACGGCGAATGCCACGACCTGCACCGGCGCGACTTCGTGCGCGGCCACCTGCGCGAACTGCACCGCGCGATCGGCGACGGCGTGCCGGTGAACGGTTATTTCCTCTGGTCCTTCATCGACAACTTCGAATGGGAGGACGGCTACCAGCGGCGCTTCGGCATCGTGCATTGCGACTACGGCACGCTGCTCCGCACGCCCAAGCTCTCGGCGCGGTATTACGCCCGCATCGTCCAGGAACGCCGCATCCTCTGAGGCCCGCCATGAGCGCCACCAGCCTGACCTCCTCCGACTCCGGCACCGCGCCGGCGCCGCACGTGATCCGTCCCGCCGACCGCGTGCCAATGCCGCAGAAGGTCGGCTACGGGCTCGGCTCGATGATCGACCTGTGGGGCCACTGGCTCTACGCGTCGCTGGCCTTCCACGTCTTCAACGTGTTCCTGGGCGTCGCGCCGGGCCTGATCTCGACGGCGCAGATGATCAAGATCTTCATCGACGCCGCGTCGGATGCGATCTTCGGCTGGATCTCCGACAACACCCGCACCCGCTACGGCCGGCGCCGGCCCTTCATCCTGGTCGGCGGCGTGCTGGCGGGCATCGGCCTGCCGCTGATGTTCGCCGTCGGCCGCGGGTGGACGGACATGCAGTACTTCATGTTCATGGTCATCTCCACCGCCATCTACGTGCCGGTGATGAGCTGCTTCAACATGCCGTGGCTGAGCCTGGGCTCGGAGATGACGCCCGACTATCACGAGCGCACCAACGTGATGTCGATCAAGAACGCGATCCAGAAGGCGCCCGAGCTGGCGATGTTCTTCGCCGCGCAGTTCACGACGCTGGCCTGGTTCCACGACGCCGACGGCAAGCCCGACATCCTGCGCGGCGCGCAGACCTACTGCGCGCTGCTGGGCGCGGTGATGGTGGCGGTGTCCATCGTGATGTTCATGACGGTGCGGGAGCGCTACTACGAGAAGCTGGTCGCGCATTCGCAGACGCACATCCCCTTCGCCGACACGCTGTGGCGCACGCTGCGCTGCCGGCCGTTCCGGCACATCCTGGGCATGATGCTGGCCTACGGCATCGGCACGGCGATGGTGTCGGCGCTGGGCTACTACGCCACCGTCTACTACGTCTGCAAGGGCGACATCGCGCTGGCGACCAAGTGGAACACCGCGATGGGCGTGGCGGGCATGGTGTTCGGCTTCCTCGGCATCCCGTTCTTCAACTACATCGCGCGGCGCCACGGCAAGCGCGCGGCGCTGGCGCTGGTGCTGTCGCTGGCGATCTGCGCCTTCATCGGCGACTGGTGGCTCTACGACCCCGAGCGCCCCGCGCTGCAGCTGCTGGCCTGCGGTTTCGTCGCCTTCACCGGCGCGGGCTTCTGGACGCTCTACGGCTCGACGGTGGCCGACGTCATCGACTACGACGAGCTGCAGACCGGCCAGCGCCGCGAGGGCTCGTTCGCGGCCTGCCAGTCGTGGATCTCCAAGGTCGGCATCGCGCTGGGCGTGGGCGCGTCGGGCTGGATCCTGCAGTTCACCGGCTTCGATTCGAAGCTGCCGGTGCAGAGCGACCACGCGATCTTCATGATCCGCATCCTGCTGTCGGCCATCCCGGTGCTGGGCCTGCTGCTGGCGCTGATCTCGGTGTCGCGCTTCGAGTTGACCGAGCGCGGCATGGCCGAGATCCGCGCCCGCCTCGAGGCCCAACGCGGCGCCGTCTGAAGGCGCGCCGGCCGGTGCCGGCGCCCGCTGTCCCTCTGCTGTCTATCGAGTTTTCCAGAGTCCTCGCCGGACCATGCGCGCGACCGCGCGCATGCCCATCACAAACTCACGGAGACAAGACGATGAAGACAAGAACCCTGGCCGCGCTGCTGATGGCGGCGACCGGCCTGACGAGCGGACTGGAGGCGGGCGCGCAGAGCTGCTCGCCGACGGCGATCAAGCCCTACGTCAGGGTCGGCAGCGGCGCCTGGAGCAACACCTCGTCGGCGACGGTGGCCGCCGGCGGCACGCTGACGCTCGGACCGCAGCCGACCAGCGGCGGGTCGTGGTCCTGGACCGGCTGCGGCGCATCGGCCAACACGCGCGAGCTGGGCCTGACCGCGAAGGCCAGCTGCACCGCGGTGGCGACCTACACCAACAGCTGCGGCGCGAAGTCGACGCAGAACTTCGTGCTCACCGTGCCCGGCATGCGGGACCTGACCAGCCTGCAGCTGTCCAAGCTGATGGGCGCGGGCTGGAACCTGGGCAACTCGCTGGAGGCCATTGGCGGCGAGACCGCGTGGGGCAATCCGGCGGTGACGCAGTCGATGTTCAACGCGGTGAAGGCGGCCGGCTTCAAGACGGTGCGGATCCCGGTGTCCTGGAAGCAGTACGCCGATGCCAACGACAACATCAGCGCGACCTGGATGGCGCGCGTGACGCAGGTCGTCAACTACGCGCGCAACGCCGGCCTGTACACGATGATCAACATCCACTGGGATGGCGGCTGGATGCAGCCGACCTATGCCCAGCAGTCGGCGGTCAATGCGCGCATCACCAAGTTCTGGACGCAGATCGCCAACAACTTCAAGGGCTACGACGACACGCTGCTGTTCGCGGGCACCAACGAGGTGATGGTCGACGGCGACTACGGCACGCCGACGGTCGAGTACTACACGGTGCAGAACAGCTTCAACCAGACCTTCGTGAACGCGGTGCGCGCGACCGGCGGCAACAACCTGGCGCGCCACCTGATCGTGCAGGGCTTCAACACCAACATCGACCACACGGTGAATTTCGCGACGATGCCGAGTGACTCGGTGGGCCGCCGGTTGATGATGGAAGTGCACTTCTACGACCCCTACAACTTCACGTTGAACCAGAACAGCAGCATCTGGCAATGGGGCGCGGGTGCGACCAGCGCGGCCAACACGGAGACCTGGGCGAACGAGGCCTACATCGACGGCCAGTTCCAGAAGATGAAGACGCGCTTCGTCGACCAGGGCATCCCGGTGATCCTGGGTGAGTTCGGCGCGATCCGCCGCACCGAGTACGCCGGCGCGGAGACGTATCGCACGGCGTGGGACCGCTACGTGGCGCGCGCGGCGTGGACGCGTGGCGCGGTGCCGGTCTACTGGGACGCGGGTTATCCGAACGACAACCACAGCATGGGGCTGTTCGACCGCAACACCGGCGCGGTGGTCTATCCGTCGATCGTCAGCGGCATCGTCGACGCGGCGAAGTGAGGGTGCGCGCGGCGGCGCTTCCACTTGCCTACGCATGGGAATCCCGCTTGCCGCAGGGCCAGGGGCGGCGAGCGCCAGCCGCCCGGCAGCGCGTCCCGAGGACGCGCCGCTCCCCGCAACGACTCTCCCCCGCACGCCATGCCGCAAGACGATCAGTTGAAGAAGGAAGCCCAGCGCCTCGCCGGTGAAGCCAAGCACCCCAGCGAGAAGCTGCCGACCTACCAGGAGCTGCTGGACAGCGCCGTCGAGGACACCTTCCCGGCGAGCGATCCCATCGCCGTCGGCGGGGCGACCAAGATCGCCGAGCCGCACACGACCCTGCGCGACGCGAAGGACTGGACGCTGAAGCCCGGCAGCGAGTTGCCGCCGGGCGGCGATGCGGCCCCGACGGCATCGGCCGGCGGGCCGGAGCTGTCCGCGCCCTGCGAGGGTTTCGTCGAGCGCCCGATGACCCTGCAGGCCACCGTCGAGGACGCGGTGCAGGTGCCTCGCGGCCCTTGCACGATCGAGCAGAGCGAGCACCGCGCGGTGCTGCGCTGGACCGAGGACGGCCAGGACCGCTGCGGCTCGATGGCGATCGAGGACTATCGCGACCGCCTCGCCGACGGCGCCTTGCGTCGCGGCGAGCGACGCGACGCGGGATGAGCGACACGAGCTGGCGCATGCATCGAGCTCCGGCTCGGACCGCCGCGGCTGAGGCCGCCGGCTCGCAATCAGCCATCGCACCACGCCCGGCTCAGAGGTCGACTCGCTGAACATTTCAAGCGGAATCGCCGTCCATCGAACGGCTGTTGCGGTGAATCGCGGGAGGCCGGGGAACGCCCGGTCAGCGCCGCGGTTTCGCGGCGAACCAGCGACGCGCGTCGTCGAGGGCCACTGGTGCATCGAACCCGTGATCGCGCAGCAACGCCGCGATCTCCGCTTCGTCGAGCGGCACCAACGCGAAGGCGTGCGTCCACGCGTCATCGCCCATGACATAGCGCAGCGTCATGCGGACTTGTTCGATGCCATCGACGGTGGCGCGCGCCAATGCGGTGACGTCGATCGACAGCTCGCTCGATCGGCTCAGCGGTCCGAGGGCGGCGGTGCGCAGCCAGTGGGCGTCCTGGCATTGAAGGATCAATTGGCCGTGCGGCGCGACATGGCGGGCGGCGGCGGCGATGAAGGCGCGCCGGACGGTGGCATCGGCGTGATTGATGAGGCCGCTGGGCAGGAGCACGACATCGAAGCGCTCGCCGAGATCGAGCCGCTCGATGTCGGCGTGGATGCGGCGCACGCGGTCGGAGACGTGGGCCAGCATCTCCGCGGAGTTGTCGACCCCGGTCACGGTGCAGCCGAAGTCCAGGAGTCGATGGGCGAGCAAGCCGGTGCCGCAACCAAGGTCAAGGACTGAAGTACCCGCGAGGAAGTGCGAGCGCAGGTGATCGATCTCGCCGGCGTACCTGGCGCGGCGGTAGAGCTCGACGGAGCAGCCGTCGTGGGTTTGGCTACCCGGGCCGGTGCCAGTGAAGTGGGGTTCGCGGGTGGCGTCCATGTTGTTGGTCGCAGTGGCGGGGCGTTCCGGCCAATCGCGTCCGACCATTCGGACGCGAGCGTCATTCTGACCCGGGGTCGCGCCCGACGCGCGTTCCGATGATTGAGGCAAGGCCCATCCCCGGTTCCGTTTAGACGCGTCTGTCTTGTTTAGTAAATCCAGATAAAGACAGCGCTGGACAACCGTTCCGATTGACCCTCGCGGCAGGGCCGATCTATAACGAAACCCCGATGACAGAACGACTGGCGGGCAAGCTCGTCTTAGAGACCGTTCTTCACGAGGTGTTTAGTAAATGTTCACGCGTCCATGAGCCAAGTCACGATCCGAGACATCGCGCAGGCGACCGGTCTGTCGTCCGGCACCATTTCGCGCGCGCTCAAGAACCAGGCGGGCATGACCGATGCCACCCGCCTCAAGGTCCAGGACGCCGCCCAGCGGATGGGCTACGACTTCTCCCAGCTGCGCAAGGTGCGCATCCGGCGCATCGCCTTCCTGCTGCACAGCCAGCACAACACGCTGGCCTCCAGCCCCTTCTTCTCGCCGGTCCTGCATGGCGCCGAGGAAGCCTGCCGGCGCGAGGGCATCGCCCTGTCCTTCAACGTGGTCGGTCCCGCCGCGCCGGTGATGGAGCAGATCCGGCTGCATCAGCCCGACGCCCTGCTGTGCGCCGGCTTCTTCGAACCCGAAGTGCTCGCTGCGCTGAAGCAGACCGGCAAGCCCATGGTGCTGATCGACATGCAGCAGCGGGGCTTCACCTCGGTCAATCCGGACAACGCGATGGGTGGCTACCTCGCCACCCGGCATCTGCTGCGCAGCGGCCGCCGGCGCATCGCGATGCTGTCCGGGTCGCTGGCGCACTTCAGCATCGAGCAGCGCAACCGCGGTTTCCGTCGTGCGCTCTTCGAGTCCAGGACGCTGGCCGATCCCGACCTCGAGGTCATCGTTCCTCAACTGGGCGACGGCGACAGCGGCGTCGTCGAGGCGATGCAGCGCCTGCTCAGCCTGCCCAAGCCGCCCGACGCCGTGCTTTGCTACAACGACAGCACGGCCCTCGTGGCGATGGCGCATTGCCGCGGCCAGGGCATCAAGGTGCCGCAGGACATCGCCATTGTCGGCTTCGACGACATCAGCGGCGCCGCCACCAGCGTGCCGCCGCTCAGCACGCTGCGGGTGGACAAGGAGGCGCTCGGCGCCGCCGGCGTCGACCTGCTGCTGCGGCTCAAGCCCGAGGACCCCATCGAGGAACTCGTCCTGCCGGTCGACCTGGTCGTGCGTGAAAGCAGCTGCGACGACTAGCGCCCTGCCTCCCGCGTCCCCCGAGCCACTGCGGGCCGGCCTCGCGGCGTGACACCGCAAGGCCTTGACCCCCTGACGCTTCGACGCAGCGACGCAGCGAAAGCGTCACGGCGATCCCATCACGAGACGGAGACAACATGGAACACGTATCCCCCCGCCCCGCCGCGGCCGCATCGGGCGCGGCCGCCGGACCCGCCACCAGTGACAGCGGCCACAGCGGCGCGCTGGTCATCGTCACGGTGCTGTTCTTCATGTGGGGGCTGATCACCTCGCTGAACGACATCCTCATCCCCCACCTCAAGGCCATCTACACGCTGAGCTACGTGCAGGCGATGATGGTGCAGTTCTGCTTCTTCGGCGCCTACTTCATCGTCTCGCTGCCCGCGGGCGCGCTGATCCGGCGCCTGGGTTACCAGCGGGGCGCGGTGGCGGGCCTGCTGATCGCGGCCGTGGGCTGCGCGCTGTTCTACCCGGCCTCCTTCGGCGGCTATGGCCTGTTCCTGCTGGCCTTCTTCGTGCTGGCCTCGGGCATCACGGTCCTGCAGGTCGCCGCCAATCCGTACGTGACCGTGCTCGGTCCGGCCCGCACGGCCTCGAGCCGCCTCAACCTTACCCAGGCCTTCAACTCGCTGGGCACCACCATCGGTCCCGCCGCCGGCGGCCTGCTGATCCTGTCCATCTCCGGCGCCGCGGCCGGCGCGGCATCCACCGTGCGCGGCCCCTATCTCGCGCTGGCCGCCGCGCTCGCGCTGCTCGCGCTGTTCTTCCTGAAGGCCAGGCTGCCGCGCATCGAGGACGGCGAGGACCTCGCCCTGGACGGCGAAGGCCACGGCTCGGCCTGGGCGCACCGCCATCTGGTGCTGGGCGCGATCGGCATCTTCCTGTACGTCGGCGCGGAGGTGAGCATCGGCAGCTTCCTCATCAACTTCCTGGGCGAAGGCAACATCGCCGGCCTGGCGCATGCCGACGCCGCGCGCTACGTCAGCCTGTATTGGGCCGGCGCCATGGTCGGGCGCTTCATCGGCTTCGTCGTGATGCGCTCGGTGAGCCCGGGCCGGACGCTGGCCTTCAACGCCCTGGTGGCGATCGCGCTGGTGCTGACCGCCACCTTCGGCCACGGCAGCGTGGCGATGTGGGCCATCCTGGCCGTGGGCCTGTGCAACTCCATCATGTTCCCCACCGTCTTCAGCATGGCCATCCACGGCCTGGGCCGGCACACCGGCCAGGGCTCGGGCATCCTGTGCATGGCCATCGTCGGTGGCGCCATCGTGCCCTTCGCGCAGGGCGCGCTGGCCGACCACCTGGGCGTGCAGCTGTCCTTCCTGCTGCCGGCCGCCTGCTATGCGTTCATCCTCTACTTCGGGGCACGCTACGCCTCGATGTATGTGAAGCAGTGATGTTCAGACGGCCGCGGGCGGCCGCGATGCCGGCGCCGCGCCGAAGCCGGGATTGGGCTCGGCCCCCATCGTGAACACCAGCCGGCCGCCCTGCATCAGGCTGGCGTGGTCGATCCAGCTGCGCGTGTGCGGCTGCCCCCGCCAGGTCACCGACTGCACGTAGATCCGGTCGGGGCCGTTGCCGCGCGCCTCGATTTCCAGCGTCCTGCCGCCCGGCAATGCGAGCTCGGCGCGCTCCACCAGTGGACTGCCGAAGACATAGCGCGCGCTGACCGGATCCACCGGGTACAGCCCCAGCGCGCTGAGCACCAGCCAGGCCGACATCTGCCCGCAATCCTCGTTGCCGGACAGGCCGTCGGGCCGGTCGCTGTAGAGCGTGTCCATGATCTGCCGCACGCGCGCCTGCGTCTTCCAGGGCTGGCCAGCGTAGGCGTAGAGATAGGCGATGTGGTGGCTGGGCTCGTTGCCATGGGCGTATTGGCCGATCAGCCCCGAGATGTCGGGCGGCGCGCCGGGCAGTTGCTCCGAGCTCGTGGTGAACAGCGCATCGAGCTGGGCGACGAAGGCCGCCTCGCCGCCGAAGAGCGCCATGTAGCCGGCCACGTCGTGCTGGTTGAGGAAGGTGGCCTGCCAGGCATTGGACTCGGTGAAGTCGCGCCAGCGATCCGAATGGCCCAGCGCCCGCGGATCGAAGGGCTCGGCCCAGCGGCCGTCGGCCAGGCGCGGCCGCACGAAGCGCAGCGCCGGATCGAAGACATGGCGATAGTTCAGCGAGCGCTGGCGCAGCAACTCCGCGTCCGCCTCGGCGCCGACGCCCCGCGCGAGGCGGGCCAGCGCCCAGTCGTCGTAGGCGTACTCGAGGGTCTTGCTGGCCGCCTCCTCCTCGCGGTCGGACGGGATGAAACCCAGCCGGCGGTAATCGGGCAGACCGCGGTACGCGTCGTCCATCGCGCGCTGGCGCCACAGCGGCCAGGCGCGCTGGAAGTCGATGCCGGCGAAGCCCTTGGCCTGGGCCTCGGCCAGCACCACCGCCGAGTGGTAGCCGATCATGCAGCCGGTCTCCCGGCCGTGCAGCGGCCACACCGGCACGCCTTGATCGCTCTGCTCCGCCATGCGGATGAGGCTGTTGACCAGGTCCGGCACGCGCGCCGGCGTGAGCATCGTCAGCAGCGGATGCAGGCTGCGGTAGGTGTCCCACAGCGAGTACTGCGTGTAGTTGCGCTCGCCGGGCGACAGCTGATGCACGCGCAGGTCCATGCCGCGGTACTGGCCGTCCACGTCGCTGAACAGGGTCGGCGCGAGCAGGCTGTGATACAGCGCGGTGTAGAGCATGCGCTGATGCCGCTCGTCGAAGGTCCGCAGCCGCAGCGCGGCGAGCTCGCGCTCCCAGGCCGCGCTCGCCGACGCGCGCACCTGCTCGAAGTCCCAGCCGGGCAGTTCTTCGCGCAGATTGCGCAGCGCACCCTCCGCGCTGACGTAGGAGATGCCGCACTTGACCAGCAGCGGCTCGCCCGCCTCCGAGCGCCAGTGCAGCGCCGCCAGCAGCTGCGTCCCGCGCGAGACACGCGTGGCCGCGCCGTCCGCGCCGTTGCCGTTGAACACCTCGAAGCGCTCGAAGGGACGCGAGAACTGCATCGCGAAGTAGACCTGCCGGCCCTGCGCCCACTGGTCGACCGCGCGGCCGCCGAGCAGCGTGTCGTCGCCGACCACCTCCAGCTCGGCCCAGGGCACGCGCGTGGGAACGCCCGGCTTGTCCTGCATGCCATGACGCAGGTCCACCGTCAGATGGCTGCGCGTGTGCGGGCCGAAGCGGTAGCGATGAAGACCGACGCGCTCGGTGGCGGTGAGCTCGACGGTGACGTCGCGATCGCGCAGCGCGACGCGGTAGTAGCCGGGCTCGGCGGACTGGTCCTGATGCGTGAACGGCGCGCGCCAGCCCAGCTCCGGATTTCCAGGCGGTCCGGGCTGCCGCCGCACCTCGCCGACGCAGGGCATCACCAGCACGTCCAGCAGGTCACCGATGCCGGTGCCGCTGAGGTGCGTGTGGGAGAAGCCCATGATCGAGCGGTCCTTGTCGTGGTAGCCCGAGCAGGCGTCCCAGTCCGCGTTGTAGGTGTCGGCGCCCAGCTGCACCATGCCGAAGGGCCGCGTGGCGGCCGGCGTGGTGTGACCGTGATCGCCGGTGCCGATGAACACGTCGACGTGGCGGGTGAGGCGCTCGTCCGCGGGAACACCCGGGGACAGGGCCTGGCGCGCGGGGCCGGCGCAGCCGGTCAGCGGCAGGCCGGTGGCGAGCGCCATCTTGAGCAGGTCGCGGCGTGAGGTCATGGATCAGCTCGATTGCAGCAGCGCGGGCCGATGCCGCGCCAGGTTCAGGATCAGTTCGCCGAACAGGCCATTGGCCCAGGCAAACCAGGGGCGGGTGAAATGCGCGGCGTCGTCCTGGTCGAAGGCCTCATGCATGAAGCCGGTGCCCGCATGGCTGGCCTGCAGCCAGCGCAGGCACTGGCGGATCTCCGCGTCGCCGGCGGCCGTGGCGGGCGCGGTCAGCGCCTTCATCGTGAGGGACATCGGCCAGATCATGCGCAGGCCCTCGTGCGGCCCGCCGGTGCCCTCGGCCACGCGGCCGCGGAAGAAGTACGGGTTGTCCGGGCTCCAGACCCGCGCGCGCGTGCGGCGGTAGAGCGCATCGTCGACCGCGCAGACGCCCAGGTAGGGCAGGCTGAGCAGGCTGGGCGCGTTGGCGTCGTCCATGAAGAACTGGTTGCCGAAGCCGTCGACCTCATAGGCCCAGACCTCGCCCGCCGGCGTGCGCAGCCGCGCGTGGCGGCGCAACGCGGCCGCGACCTCGTCGGCCAGGGCCTTGGCCTCGCTCGCCAGCGCGGCGTCGTGCAGCACTGCGTCCGCCATCGCCGCGAGCTGGCGCAGCGACACGACGGCGAACAGGTTGGCCGGCACCAGGAACGGGAAGACGCAGGCGTCGTCCGACGGCCGGAACATCGAATGGATCAGCCCCACCGGCCGGCCCGGATGGCCGTAGCCATCGAGGACCAGTGTCTCGGTGGCCGCCTCGGCCTTGCGCTGGAAGCGGTAGGGACCGGGACCGGTCTTGCGCTGCTGCTCGCGCATCGTGCGCAGCACCGCGCGCATCGCCTCGGCCCATTGGGCATCGAAGGGCGCGGTGTCGCCGGTGGCGCGCCAATAGCCATGGGCCAGGCGGATGGGCCAGCACAGCGAGTCCAGCTCCCACTTGCGCTCGGAGACGCCGGGCCGCATCTCGGTCAGGTCGCCGATGGCCCACTTGAGCTTCGTGCGCGCCTGGGGATCTTCAAGGAAGGCGTTGGCGTAGGGGTCGATCAGCAGACAGCGCGCATGGCGATGGATGACGCCGCGGATCAGCCGCCGCAGCGCATCGTCCCCACGCGCGAAGGGCAGGTAGGGCCACACCTGGGCCGACGAGTCGCGCAGCCACATCGCATCGATGTCGCCGGTGATGACGAAGGTGTCGGGCTTGCCGTCGACGATGCCCTCGGTCACCGTGGTGTCCAGCGTGTTGGGCAGGCAGTTGCCGAACATCCAGGCCAGCTCCGGATCGCCGATGCGGCGCTGCAGGTCCGCGATGGCGGCATCGACAGCGGGGCTGATGAAGCGGCGCTGAGCGGGCGGAGGCCGCGAGCTGGCGAAGCGCGCATCCGAACCAGGGGGACGATCGGCCGCCAGCGCGCGGGTCATGCCCAGACCGCTCAGTCCACCGGCCAGGCCGAACCCAAGCAGCGCGCGCCGCGCCGGCGAATCGATCATGTCCGGCCCCTTCATCGCGGCAGCTCCTGGCGGCCCTGGATCTCGAAGCTGGCGCGCAGCACCTCGGCATGGCCGGGCTGGCCGCCGCCCACCGCGAGGCGGTAGCGGCCCGGCAGCACCGCGCGCACGCCCGACGCGTCGACCTGGCTGAGCGCGCGGGCATCGAGCTCGAATCGCAGCGTGCGGCGCTCGCCGGCCTTCAGCGGCACGCGCTGGAAGGCCACCAGCGCGTGCGCCGGCGCCACGGCCAGCGGGGTCTCGGGCTCGAGGTAGACCTGCGCCACTTCGTCGCCATCGCGATCGCCGGCGTTGGCCACCTCGACCTCGACCGTGAGCGCCTCACCCGCGTTCAGCACCGCGCTCGACACGCGCGGCGCCTGGTAGGCGAACCGGGTGTAGCTCAGCCCATGCCCGAAGGCCCACAGCGGCGAGCCCTTGAAGTAGCGATAGGTGCGGCCCTGCATGCCGTAGTCGGCGAAGGGCGGAAGGTCCCGCGCCGAGCGGTAGAAGGTTACCGGCAAGCGCCCTGCCGGGTTGTTGATCCCCAGCAGCGTCTCCGCGATCGCCTGCCCGCCGGCCTCGCCCGGATACCAGGCGGCCAGCACCGCGTCCGCGTGCTCTGCGGCCCAGCGCAGCGCCACCGCGCTGCCCGACTGCAGCACCACGACCAGCGGCTTGCCGGTCGCCTGCACCGCCTGGAGCAGGCGCTCCTGCGCCGCGGGCAGGTCCAGCGAGCTGCGGTCCCCGCCATCGAACCCGGGCACCTCCAGCTGCAGCTGCTCGCCTTCCAGATCGGGCGACAGGCCGACGAAGGCCACGATGGCATCGGCCTGGCGCGCGGCCGCCACCGCCTGCGCCAGTTGCACATCGGCGGGCGCCTGCCATCGCAGCGACAGGCCCTGGTCCTCGCCTGTATGCAGCCATTCCACGCGCAAGGTCCGCGGGCGATGGTCCGTGACCTTGATGGTGGCGGGGGCCTGGTCGCCGTCGCCGTCCTGCAGCAGCTTGCCGTCGAGGTAGAGACGAACGCGGTCATGCCCGTCGCAATCGAAGCAGCGCTCCACGCGCAGGCCCAGCCGGTACTCTCCGGGTGCCGGCGGCAGGAACTGCCCCGACCAGCGCACCGAGTACCCGCGCGGTGGCAAGCCCGCCGCGGGCGGCGCCCGGTTGAAGTCGAGGTTCAAGGTCGCATCGTCGCTGGCTGCGACAGGGTGGCCGGCGAGGGTCGCGTTGGCGAAGACCTCGCGGCGCAGGCCGGGCCTTCCCTGCGGCGTGCGCAGTGCCGCCTGCGGGACGGCCACCGGCACGCCCTCGGCCAGCGCAGAGCCCTGGGCGGCGACCACGCGCGAGGGCCCAAGCGCCTGGCGCAGACCGGCCAGTGGCGTGACCGGATCGGCCGCCACGCCGTGGTAGTTGGCGTGCAGGTCCTCGAGCAGCTCGGCGGTCGGACCAACGACGGCCACGCGGCTGCGCGGCGACAGCGGCAGCACGCCGTTGTTCTTCAACAGGACCATGGACTCGCGCGCGGCGCGCAGCGCGAGCGCGCGACCCGCGGCCCAGTCGATGGACGGCGCGGCGCTCGCGGGCGAGAACAGGCCCAGCCGCAGGCGGGCCTCGAAGAGACGCCGCAGCGCGCGATCCACGTCGGCCTCGCTGACGCGGCCGCTCGCCACCGCGCGGCCCAGCGCGGCGAAGCTGCGGCCGCAGTTCAGGTCGGTGCCCGCCTGCAGCGCCCGCGCCGAGGCCTCCGCGTCATCGGGCGTGGTCTTGTGGAAGAGCGTCATGTCCTCGACCGCGTCGCAGTCGGTCACGACGAAGCCCCGGAAGCCCCAGTCCCGGCGCAGCCGGTCCTGCAGCAACGCCGTGTTCGCGCAGGCGGGCGTGCCATCCAGCGCGTTGTAGGCGCACATGACCGAGCCGGCGTGCGCCTGCGTCACCGTGGCCCGAAAGGCCGGCAGATAGCTGTCCTCCAGGTCGTGGGCGGACGGGTTGACGTTGAAGGCGTGGCGATCCTTCTCCGGCCCGCTGTGCACGGCGAAATGCTTGGGGGTGGCGATCACCAGCGGGCGGCGCTCGTCGGGGCCTTGCAGCCCTTGCACGAAAGCCACGCCCAGGCGCGCGGTGAGGACCGGATCCTCGCCATAGGTCTCCTGCCCGCGGCCCCAGCGCGGATCGCGGAACAGGTTGATGTTGGGCGACCAGATCGTCAGGCCGCCGTAGCGGGCGGAGTCGCGCGACACGCCCGGCGGCGGCGGCGCGGACTTGGCCCGCGCCTGCGCGGCGATCACGCCGCCCACCGCGTGCAGCAGCGGCGCGTCCCAGCTCGCGGCCAGGCCGATGGCCTGCGGGAAGACGGTGGCCCGGCCGTTGCGCGCCAGGCCATGCAGGCCTTCGCTCCACCAGCCATAGGCCGGCACGCCCAGACGCTCGATGGCGGGCGCGCCGTCCTGCAACTGGGCGATCTTCTCGGCCAGGCTGAGCCGGCTCACCAGATCGGCGGCGCGCTCGGCGTCGCCCAGGCGGGCGTCGAGATAGGGCGGCACCGTCGCCGATGTCCGCGCTGACGGCGCCGGCTCGGCGGCCGTTGCCATCGATGCCATCGATGCCGGCAGCAAGGCCGCGAAACACAGCCACGGCATCACGTGCATGCCGCACCCCCCGCGGCGCTTCGGCGCCGCCGGTGAAAGGGAAAGCGCCCGCCTGACGGCGTCAGCCCAGGCGGCGCGGGTCCAGTTGCACATGCCGGATGTGGCTCCGTTGGTAGGTGTAGGTGAGATGCACGAGACCATCTCGTGTCTGGATCGCGGCCGGGTAGGAGAACTCCTGGCCCGGCTCGTCCTCCAGCGTCGCGACGGTGCGCCACGTGTGTCCGCCGTCGCCGGACAGCGCCAGGTCCAGCCGGTCGCGGCCGACCCACCAGTCGTTTCCCTGCTCGCGCGGGTTGAAGACCATCAGGATGCGGCCATCGGCCAGGCCCAGCGCCTCGATGCCCGCATTGGGATTGGGCAGCGAGGTCAGCGCAGCGGCCGACCAGCTGCGTCCGCCATCGCGCGAGCGCGTGACGGCGATGCGGTTCGCCCGGCTGCGCGCGAAGGCCAGCACGCTGCCATCGGGCCGAACGACCAAGCTGGGCTGGATCAGCCCGTAGCCCTTCGGATCGGCCACCGGCACGTTGGGCAGCCAGCTTTGGCCCATGTCCCGGCTGCGCTCCATGTGCAGGCGCCAGCGGCCCGCTTCGTCCTCGGTGCTGGACGGGCACAGCAGCGTGCCGTCCGCGAGCATCAGCGGCTTGCTGCGGATCGGACCCAGCACGCCGTCAGGCAGCCGGCGCGGCGGGGACCAGTGGTCGCCGCCATCGTCCGAGCTGATCAGCTCGCCCCACCACTGCCGTGGATCGGGGCCGACCTTGTAGAAGAGCAGCAGCGTGCCGCCGCGCGCGGCGCTGGCCTGGAACAGGACCGGGTTCCAGGTGGGCAGCGGACTGCCGTCCGGCTGCACGCCGTCCGCGATCGCGCGAGGCGCGCTCCAGGCACCGGCCCGCAGGCGCGAGCACCAGATGCGCACATCGGGCGCGCGCTCCGCGGTGCCGCCGAACCAGGCGGCCATCAGGCTGCCGTCCGGCAGTTCCACGAGCGTGGACGCATGCACCTGCGGCGTGGCCGGTTGGTCGTCGATGAAGCGTTTGTGGAGTTCGAGCTCCGCGCCCCAGGCGCGCGGCCCGGCCGCGCCCGCCAGCGCCGCGCCCAGCAGCCGCCTTCGGGACAGACCGGGCACTCGCCGCGTCATAGCGCCTGCCGCAGCGCGGCGATGCGCGCGGCGTCGATGCCGGACGCGAAACTGCCGCCGGTGCGCGCGCCGCTGCCCACGTGGTACTGCCGCGCGCCGATGCGGCGATGCAGCGCGGCCAGGTTGCCCGCGTGCACGCCCGCGCCCACCAGCGGCTCGACGCCCTCGCCCAGACGCCAGCGCGTCACGAGTTGGGCGAGCAGTTCGGCGCCCTCCTCCGCGGTCGACGCGGCCCCCGAGCTCAGCAGCTGCGTCACCGCGCCGCGATAGGCGCTCAGCTCGCTGAAGGCGCGCACCGGATCGCGCGCGTCGTCAAAGGCCCGATGGAAGGTCAGCGGCAGGCCATCGGCCCATCCGAGCACCTGATCCAGGGCCGCACGATCGATGTCGCCGTTGGCCGTCAGCGCGCCGAAGACCAGGCCATGCGCGCCGGCGTCGCGCACCATCGCCACGCCCTCGCGCACCTGGCGCATGTCGGCCTCGTCGTAGCAGAAGGACCGGGCGTGGGGCCGCACCATGACCATCACCGGCAGACGGCACTGCCGCACCACCTCGTCCACCACCTGCGCGCTGGGCGTGAGCCCGCCCTGCGCGATGTCAGACACCAGCTCGATGCGGTCCGCGCCGGCGGCCTCGGCCTCGCAGGCGTCCCGGGCCGTCAAGGCGATGACCTCGATGAACAGGGGCGCGCCGGTCATGGAGCGGCGAACAGCTTGAACTCGCGGATGGCCGCGACGCCGACGCTGTTGGTGATGCGCAGCCGCACGCGGCGCGCGCTCACCGGCGCGAAGCGGTCGATCTTCATGTGCCCGACCGCCTGCGCCTGCGCCAGCGTGACCCAGCGGCCGCCGTCCCAGGCCTCGATCCGGTAGCCGCGCACATGCTGGCCATCCTCCAGGCGCTCTATGGTCAGCGCGCGGTCGATCGTCACGGTCTTGCCGAGGTCCACCTCCAGCACGCCGCGGTTGGCCTCGGTGACGGTCCAGAAGGTGTCGTCGTCGTTGTCCAGCGCGGCCTGCGCGCGCGCATCGGTCTTGACGTGCGTCGCCGCCACATTGGCGGCGTTCCCGTAGCGCCGCTCCAGGGCCTGTCCGAACTCGGCCAGACGCGTCACGTCCGCGTCGGGCAGCAGGCCGTGCCGGTCGGGCGCGATGCCCAGCACCAGCTGACCGCCGCGGCCCACGCTGTCCTCGTAGTTGCGCATCAGCTCGTCCACCGTCTTCAGCGACGCGGCGAATTCCGGCTTCGAATTCCAGAACCAGAAGTCCTTGTGCAGCGGCGTGTCGACCTCCACCGGCCGCCAGCGCAACTGGCCATGGCGGTCGATGACGTTCCAGTTCTCGCCCTCGATGACGCCGACCTCGTTGCCGACCCAGCGGATGTCGCCGTACTCGAACAGCGCGGTGTCGGCGAACACCACGGCATTGGGCTGATAGGTGCGCAGCTTCGCCACGTAATGCTCGAAGTCGTAGACATGCCCGTCGCTGCCCGCGCCGTCCAGCCACCACTCGACCAGCGGGCCGTAGCCGGAGGCCAGCTCGACCAGCTGGCCGGTGTAGAAGACGTCATAGGCCTTGGAATCGGCGTAGCGGGGCTCGTGCCGGTCCCAGGGCGACAGATAGACGCCCATGCCCATGCCTTCGCGCTTCACCGCCTCCGCGGTCATGCGGACCAGGTCGCCCTGGCCGTTCAGCCACGGGCTGGACTTGACCGAGTAATCGCTCTGCTGCGTCGGCCACAGCGCGAAGCCGTCGTGGTGCTTGGCCACCAGCACCAGGTAATTGGCGCCCGCCGACTTGGCCGCGCGCGCCCACTGGCCGGGATCGACGCGGTCGGGATTGAACACGGCGGTCGGCGCCTTGCCGTCGCCCCATTCGCGGTCCAGGAAGGTGTTGGTGCCGAAGTGCACCAGCACGCCGAAGCCGCGGTTCTGCCAAGCCACCTGCTGCGGCGACGGGGTCGTCGCCGAGAACGAGTCCGCGGCGCATGCGGCCGTCCAGGGCGCCGCCATCGTGGCCATGCCCAGCGCCACGCCAAGCGCCGGCAGCCTCTTGATCAACGATCGGTACATCTCGGGATCCATCACGGTCACAGGAAAGGGCCGGCCGGCTCGCGCGAGCCGGCCGGCCCCGGTCACGTCACGCTCAGAGCTTGAAGTTCATGCCCAGCATGATGGTCCGGCCGTTCTTGTAGAAGCCGGTGGGCGCGTCCTTGTTGCCGCTGAACTGGTAGTAGGTCTGGTCCAGCAGGTTGGTCGCGCTCAGGCTGATGCCGATCTTCTTCGTGATCTCGTACGAGGCCGACAGGTCCAGCTGCTTGTACTGGTCGGTGAAGTCCTGCGAGTTCAGGCGGCCGATCTGCGTGAAGTACTGCGAGCGCCAGCTGTAGACCAGGCGCGCGGTGAAGCCCGCGTATTCGAAGTACGGAATGATGTTGACCGTGTTCTTCGACAGGTAGGGCAGGTTCAGGCCTTCGCCGGTGTCCGCCTTGGCATAGGTGTAGTTGCCCTGCAGGCCGAAACCGTAGCCCAGGTTCTGCTGGTACATCAGCGACAGGCCCTTGACCTTGGCCGAGCTGGCGTTCACCGGCGAGCTGATCGAGAAGGTCCGGTTGTTGATGACGCGGTCGTTCGTCACGTTCACGACGTAGTTGCTGACGTCGCGGTAGAAGAACTCGGCGCCCACCATGCTCTGCGGCGCGAAATACCACTCGCCGGCCAGGTCGAAGTTGGTCGACTCGTAGGGCTTCAGGCCGGGATTGCCGCCGCTGCCGGTGCCCTTGACCAGGTCCAGGTTGGTCGCGCCCGCGAGGTCCGAGTAGCGCGGCCGCGCCAGCACCTTCGCGACCGAGAAGCGCAGCACCTTGCTCGAATCCAGGTCGTAGGCGGCGTTGAAGCTGGGCAGCAGCTTGTTGTAGCTGGTGTCCGTCGTGGTCGGCGCGTAGGTCGTGCCGCCGTCGTTGGAGAGGTAGTAGTTCGAGTCGTCCTTGGTGTGCACGTAGCGCAGGCCGAAGTTGCCGCGCAGGCCGCCGACGTCGTAGTTGAACTGGGTGTAGAGATTCGACGTGGTCTCGCGCACGCTGAAGGTCGAGCCGTAATCGATGTTGAACGGCCCTTGCGGCTGATTCAGCAGATAGCTCTTGACCTGTCCCAGATCGGCGGTGGGCCAGTTGCGGATGTCGCCGCTGACGTCCAGGCCGTCGTACAGCCCGGACGGCGCATTCGAGTTGCCGAACTGGTCCAGCGTGATGTCGCTGGTGGTGTTGATGCGATTGCCGCGCGCGTTGACACCGTTGTCGTGCTTGATGAACTTGGCGCCGACCATCACTTCGTTGATGGGCCCCAGGTCCAGCTTGTGGGACAGGTCGACCTGGCCATAGCGTTCGCGGTCGCTGCTCTCGGCGTAGTAGATGCCGCCGGCCTGGTACTTGCCGTCGATCTGCGCGCCCGGCGCGGACCCCGCCGGCGCGCCCGGCAGGCCCCAGTTGGAACGGCTGCCGTCGTCGTAGACGATGCCGGCCTGCTTGGGACCGTAGTTGAAGGAGTAGCCGCCCGACTTCAGCAAATACTTCATCAGGTATTCCGGCGACTTGCCGCCGGAAGCCGAGGTGTAGCCGACCTGGCTGGAGAGCTTCCAGTCGTCGGCCTTGTACTCGTGCTGCAGGTTCAGGCTCTTGGTGACGACGGTGGACTCGCGGTAGTTCGCGTCCAGTTCGGCATAGGGCTGGTTGCCATTGCCGGCGCCGGCCGTCACGGTCGCCGCGGTGATCAGGCCGTTGTTGACCGTGGCCTTGGTGATCTTGTCGATGTCGCCGCAGCCGGGGCAGGCATAACGCGCCTCGCTGTAGTTGTTGTACTGGCCGTGGACATAGATGCCGGTCAGGTTGAACTCGTTGCGGGTATCGGGCTTCCATTGCAGCGCGCCCTGCAGGCTGTCGCGCTGGCGGGTCTGCTGGAAGAAGTCGCTGTCGATGGCCACCGGCATGCGCGCGGTCTGCGGATCGCCGCTGCCGGAGATCTGCGCCGTCGGGCTGATGCCGTTGCCGGTGGTGTAGCCGAAGAACTCGATGCCGGCCTGCGACAGCGTCTGCTTGTCATGCGAGGCGGCGATCAGCGCGCCGAAGTCGTTGCTCTCGTTCTTCCAGCTGTACAGCACCGAGCCGCGCGGATTGCCGTCCTTGGAGCGGTCGTTGTAGCTGTAGCCCAGCGAGCCGCGCAGCGTGTTGGCCGGCAGGTCCAGCGGCTTGCGGGTGTGGATGATCACGGTGCCGCCGATGCTGCCCTCGTCGATGCGGGCCTCGGGCGACTTGTAGACCTCCATCGTCCCGATGATCTCGGGCGACAGCAGCGTGTAGTTGAAGGTGCGGCCGCTGGTGTCGCTGGGATTGCCGCCCCAGTCACCCGAAGCGATGGTCTGGCCGTTCACCAGCACGCGGTTGAGCGCCGGGTCGGTGCCGTTGATGCTGACCTTCTCGCCTTCGCCGTACAGCCGGTCCACCGCCACGCCGGGCAGGTGGGCGAGCGATTCCGCCGCATTGGTGTCGGGGAACTTGCCGATGTCCTCGGCGCTGATCGCGTCGACGATGGAGTCCGCGTTGCGCTTGATGTTCATCGCGCGCTGCAGGCTGGCGCGGTAGCCGGTCACGTTGACCGTGTCGAGCGCCTTGGCCTTGGCATCGCGCGAGGCGTCCGGCGCGGCGTCCGGGGCGGAGGCGGCGGGGCTCGGCGGCGGGGCCGCCTGCGCGAACGCGGCCGGTCCGTAGATCGCGGCGATGGCGGTGACCAGGGTGGATTTCAGGAGGAGTCGATTCGGTTTCATGGTCGCAGTCTTCTTGGTGAGGGCCGTGAATGGAGGGGCGGTCGATACCGCGTCTTGGAATTGCTCTTGTCCCTGGGTTTCAAATTAGCTACTGCACATCGAGGTCGATCCGCTTTTTGGGCGGACGATCTGTTCCCTGGCGTCGGTCCCGCGGTGGCACAGCCGTGCGCCGCCGCGGTCCATTCAGCGGACTGTCGAATCCGCCAGGGAACGAAGATTCAGGTGGGCCTGCAAGTCGCCCGGCGAGGCCGTGGCGCGCAACGGAATCAGCACTTCCTCGCCGGCGCGGATGTCGAGCGCGTTGTCCGCCAGCTCGACCTCCAGCGGTCCGAAATCGATCCACACCGCACGGGCGAAGGACTGGGTCTTGATCGCGAGCCGCCACGCGTCGGCACCGCCGGCGGGATCCCGCTCCAGGCGCGTCTGGAAGCCCGGATCGGCCAGCTTCAGGTCGCGGGCGGGCACGAAGTACACGGTCTGGCGGGCCACCGCGCGGCCCTGCACCAGCAGTTCGACCTCGGCCACGGTGCGCGCCGGATCCGCGCCTTGCAGCAGCTCGGCATCGGCGCGGTGCCAGACCGGCGTGACGGCCAGCGGCCGCGCGGTCACGGTCGCGCGCTCCGAACGCAGCACGCGGCCGTCCAGGTCCGACACGCGCAGGCGCAGCTCGGCGTCCTGGGGCTGGGTCCTGTCGGACACCACCGCGATCTCGGTCTCGCCGGCGCGGCGCAGCGCCGTCACCGTCGTGTCCGCGTAGAAGCGGCGCGCATGGAACTGCAGCGCCTTCCAGCGGCCGGAGACATCCACGCTGGACCAGGACGCGCCCGGCCACACGTCGTTGAGCTGCCAGTAGAGCGAGCCCATGGACCGCGGACGCCGGCTGCGCAGATGGCTGGCGGCCAGCTCGATGCCCTCGGCCTGCATGACCTGGCTGAGGTAGACGAAGGACGCGAAGTCCTTGGGCTCGCCATAGCCCTTGCGGATGTAGAAGAGCAGGCGATCGTTGCCCACGTCGGGTCCCGCGGCCACGCCGAATTTCTGATGCGCGCGCATCACCGGCGAGTCCAGCCGCAGGTCCTGCGGACCGGCGAAGCGGGCGATGGTGCGCATCTCGGGGTAGGACTGCAGGCCGTACTCCGACATGAAGCGCGGCGTGGTGTCGAGGAAGGTCTCGACCGGCGCGGAGCCGCCCCACACGCGCCAGAAATGCATGTCGCCATCGTCCATCTGGCCGGACGGTCCCTCCAGGTCGACGCCCGGCGAGGTGGCCCAGTAGGGCACGTCGGGCGCCTCGCGCTGGACGACGCCGCGCAGCACCTCGCCGAAGAGCTTGAGGTTGGCGCTCCACAGGCGCTCGCGCTCGTCGGGGGACAGCTTGTTCTTGAAGGCCAGCGTGGCGTCCCAGGTCTCCCAGTCGGCCTGCACCTCGTTGCCGCCGCACCAGAGCACGATGCTCGGGTGGTCGCGCAGCCGGCGCACCTGCTCGATGGCTTCCTGGCGGACGTTCTCCTGGAAGGCGGTGTCGGCCGGCAGGATGGCGCCGCCGAACATGAAGTCCTGCCAGATCAGCAGGCCCAGCGCATCGGCCTCTTCGTAGAACGCATCGCTCTCGTAATAGCCGCCGCCCCACAGGCGCAGCATGTTCATGTTGGCGCGCCTGGCGCTGAGCAGCAGCGCCCGCTGGCGCTCGCGCGTGACGCGATTGGGGAAGCTGTCCAGCGGGATCATGTTCGCGCCCTTGGCGAACACGGGAATGCCGTTGATGACGAAGGCGAAGCTCCGGCCCCAGGCGTCCTTCTCGCGCCGCAGCTCGACACTGCGCAGGCCGGTGCGGCGCTCGGCATGGGCCAGCTCGACGCCGTCCTGCGTCAGGCTGGCGCGGAAGCGGTACATCGGCTGCTCGCCATAGCCGGCCGGGAACCAGCGCCGGGGCCGCTCGATGCGCACCGGGACGCTCAGCGCGTTGCGGCCCGGGTCCAGCACCACGTCGCGGGTCAGCGTGAAGGGCGCGCCCTCGGGCGGCGTCACCTCGACCTGCAGCCGGGCGCTCCCGCGGCGGCCGGCCTGCACCTCCAGCTCGGCCGCGAGCTGCGCCACGCCTTCATCCACGCGCGGCTGGCGCACGTGGAAGTCCTCGATGCGCAGGTGATCCCAGCTCTCCAGGCGGACCGGCTGCCAGATGCCCAGGGTCACGAAACGGGGGCCCCAGTCCCAGCCGTACTGGTACTGCGCCTTGCGGACATAGGTGGCGGTGGCCACGCCCTTGGGCTCGTCGCCGAACTGCGAGTCATAGGCGCCCGGCAGCGCGTAGGGCTGCTTCAGCAGCCAGGGCTGCATCTTCCTGATCGGCGATTGCAGCCGCACGAGCAGCGTGTTGCGGCCCGGCTTGAGCAGCGCCTTGGCCGGCAGACGCCAGCGGCGGAACATGTTGTCCGTGGCGGCCAGAGCCTGCCCGTTGAGGCTGACCTGCGCGAAGGTGTCCAGGCCGTCGAAGACCAGTTCCACCTGCTCGCGCGACAGCGTCGCGGCATCGACGTCGAAGGACAGCCGGTACTCCCAGTCCGACAGGCCGATCCATTGCAGCCGGGCTTCGTTCTCGCCGTGGAAGGGATCGGGGATCAGGCGCGCGTCCAGCAGGTCCGTCTGCACCGTGCCGGGCACGGTGGCGCCGCGCCAGTCCGCGGCCTCGGGGTGCGCCTTGGCGGCCTCGGGATCCGCGAGGCGGAACTGCCAGCCGCTGTTCAGCGGCTGCGTGTGCAGCTGCGCCAGCGCCCAGGGCGCCGCGCTGCCCAGCAGCGCGGCCACGCCCAGTCCGCGCAGTGCGCGGCGGCAGCCGGTGAGGAAGGGGATGGGAGGCATCTTGGGGCGTCCTCGATCAGGGCCGGGCGGGCTCGGCGGCCAGCAGGCGCGCCGCGTCGATCGCGTACAGCGGGCCATGGATGGGCGCGGTGAAGCGCAGGCACAGGTCCTGCACGCCGGTCAGCGGTGGCAGCGGCGCCTTCAGCGTGAAGGCCTGCGGCGCGCTGCCGGCAGGCAGCGGCAGCGACGCGAGCAGCGGCCCGGTGCAATCGCCCTGCCGCACCTCGAGCTCGCCCGCCGGCGTGCGCGCCGGGTGCTGGACGACCTTGACCGCGTCCTGCGCCAGACCGTAGTTGCGGGCCAGCCGGCCGGCATCGACCGCGATGCCCTGCACGCCGTCCAGGCGCGCGCGCGGATAGATCCAGCAGGCATCGAGCAGATTGACGTTGAAGACGGGGGCCCAATCGGTCGCCTCGGTCCGCAGCGGCACGCGCAGGCCCATCTCGCCGGACGGGCAGGCCTGCAGCTGGTTGCTGGCGCGGGTCAGCAACGTCGCGGTATCGAAGCGCTGCTCGCGCACGGCGGCGAGCGGTCGGCCCGCGGCATCGAAGGCGGTCGCGCGCACGCGCGCGGGCAGCGTGACGATCAGCGGCTGACCATCGGCGCCCAGGCCCGGCGACGCGGGGCCCGGGTCGGAGCCGTCCAGCGTGTAGCGGATCTGCCCGTAGCCAAGTTGATTGCCCAGCCGCACCGGCGCCTGGCCGGCGGCGAGCATCCCGGCCGGGCCGCCGTCGATGTCGAACTGCACCGCGAAGGCGCTGTCGGCGGCGTTCACGCCCTGGCGCAGATAGCGTGCCCGCTGCAGCGCCAGGCGGGGCACGAAGCCGCGCCAATCGCGCAGCGCGGCCGGCGACCAGGCCACCTCCGCCACGGCGGCCAGACGGGGAAAGATCGCGTGCTCGCGGTGCCGGCGCGACGGCATGTACTCGGTCCACAGCGCCGCCTCCAGGCCCAGCACGTGCTTGGCGCGGTCGGCGTCCAGGCCGGCGGGCATGGCCTCGAAGGCATGGACCTTCTCGATGGGCAACTGGGCCAGGCGCCCTTCCGGCTCGTCGTCGCGCGCGCTCTGCAGGTTGTCGAGGTAGAGCGAGCCCGCCGGCGCCAGCACCACGTCGTGGCCCAGGTTGGCGGCCGCGACGGCGCCCTCGGTGCCGCGCCAGGACATGACGGACGCGCCCGCGGGCAGACCGCCTTCCAGGATCTCGTCCCAGCCGATCAGCCGGCGGCCGCGGCTCTCCAGGTAGCGCCCGATGCGGCCGATGAACCAGCTCTGCAGCGCTTCCTCGTTGGCCAGGCCCAGCGCGCGGATGCGGGCCTGCACGCTCGGCGAGGCCTTCCACTGGTCCTTGATCGCCTCGTCGCCGCCGACGTGGATGAAGGGCGACGGGAACACCGCCATCACCTCGTCCATCACCTGTTCGATGAAGCGCAGGGTGGATTCATCGGCGTTGTAGAGATAGGGGTTCACGCCGTAGTCGACCGCCACGGCGGGGCGCGGATTGCGGCCCGGACCGTCGCCGATGTCCACGCCCAGGCGCGGATACGCGGCGACCGCGGCCTGCGCGTGGCCGGGCATGTCCAGCTCCGGCACGACGGTGATCTGGCGCTCGGCGGCATAGGTCACCAGCTCACGCATCTGCGCCTGCGTGTAGAAGCCGCCGTAGCGGGCCGGCTCGCCGCCGGGCGGCGTGCGCCAGCCTCCGATGCGGGTCAGGTCGGGATAGCGCTTGATCTCCAGGCGCCAGCCCTGGTCGTCGCTCAGGTGCAGGTGCAACACGTTGAGCTTGTGCAGCGCCATCTGATCGACCAGGGCCTTGAGCTCGTCCAGCGGCGCGAAGTGGCGCACGACGTCCAGCATCAGGCCACGCCAGCCGAAACGCGGCTGGTCGACGATGCGCAGCACCGGCACGTCGACGCCGCCGCGCGCGTCATCCGCATTAGCGCTGGCCTTGGCGTTGGCATCGAACAGCTGCCACAAGCTCACGCCCGCATACAGGAGACCGGCATCGTCGCGCGCTTGCAGCGTGACGCCCGCGGGCGTCACCGTCAGCTCGTAGGCGCCCTTGGGATCGGCGTCGATGCGGGCGTCGCGGCGCAGCACGATCGCGCCGCTGGAACCCTCCCGCACCTGCAGGCGCAGGTGGTGGTCGCGCCAGGCCATGGCGGCGAGGAAGCTCGCCGCGCGGCGCGCTCCGCGGTCGCCCGCCGGCACCGCGATGACCGCGCCCGGCGCCAGGCGCAACGCGCCCTCGCCGCGCGTGAGCTGCGCCGGCAGCGGCACCAGTGGCAGCACCTCCGCCGTCATCGGCAAGGACACGGCGGGCGCCTCGGTGCCGGCATGCGCGGCACCGACTGCGGCCAGCGCGAGCACCAGCCGCAGCGCACGCAGCAGGCGCGGCGTGGACGACAGCGGCGGCGTGCGCGGCACGGTCGCGTTGGCGGGACGGCGGGTTCGCATCGGCCGGGTCCTCAGCGCCGCGACAGCGGCAGTTCGTCCCAGACGGCCGGGTCTTCCGCGCCGATCACCCAGGCGCTGAAGCCGTCGATGCCCGCGGCCTTGACCAGCGCATAACGCTCGCGGAAGCCGCGCGCGTCGGGCATGAACACCCATTCGCGCATCTGGTCGCGCTCGAACCAGTAGTAGGAGGTGCGATCGACCTCGTCCCAGCGGATGGTGGCGCCGTAGGTGGCGGCCAGCGGGATGGACTCGTCGGCATCGATGTAGTCGCCGACGATGTTCGGCGCCTCCTTGCCGTCCTCGCGCACCGGGTTGCCGGTCGACCAGCGGTAGCCGTACAGCGCGATGCCCAGCGAGAGCTTGTGCTTGGGCACCACCTTGAGCGCGTAGTCCAGGTGCTCCTTCATCCACGGATAGCCATCCACCGGACCGGGCGCGGTCCAGCGGGTGTGCTGGTCATAGGTCATCAGCGACACCAGGTCGGTGACCTTGCCCAGCGCCTCCAGGTCGTAGGCGCCGCGCCAGAACTCCCACATCCACTTGGAGAAGGGACCGCGGCCCGACGCGCCTGGCGCGTTGGGCACGACGGCGACGCTCAGCTGCAGGCCCGCCTTGTGCAGCGCATCAGCGGTGCCCTTGGCCATGCGCGTGAAGGCGTCGCGATCGGTCCAGGCGATGTTCTCGAAGTCGTACTGGAAGCCGATGAAGCCGTGCTCCTTGGCGGCGCGCAGCAGCGACGCGTTCATGCGCGCCTGCGCCTGCTCGTCATGCAGCAGCTTGTGGAAGCCCTCGCGGGTGGTCGTCATCGACACGATGGGCATCACCGGCACGCCCTTGCTCTTCGCGAGCGACAGCACGAAGGGATTGGGCGCGCCGTTGACCAGGCCGGCCGCGTCGACGCCGTACCAGGTCGGCACCAGCAGGTCGACCTTGTCGGCGTGGGCGACGAAGGCGTTGACCGACTTCTGGGTCTCCATCATGTAGAAGAGCGCGCGCGGCGCGGCCAGGGCTTGCTGCGCGAGGCCCGCCAGGAGCAGCAGCAAGGGCGCGGCACAGAGCCGCAGGCACCGGAGGAAGGGGGATTCAGACATGGAGGGATCGGTGGTTGGATGTACAGGGGTGTCGCGGGCAGGCGCTGCTCAGCGCGACTCGATCTTGAAGACGTAGGCATGACGGCCCACGGGGTCCTTGGGCACGCGCAGGTGCAGGCCCGCGGCGTCTTGCGTGAAGGGGATGTCGCTGCGGTCCGCGAGCAGCGTGACGCGCTTGACGGGCGCCGCCAGCGCGCTCGGCGCCAGCGAGCGGATCAGCAGCTCCTGCCGTCCGTCGTCGCGCGCGGCCGGCCAGCCAAGGCCGATGGCGTAGAGCACCGGGCCCTGCGTGGTGAAGCGGAAATCCTCGGGCGTGTAGGGCTTGGCGTTGCGGTCCTGGAAGGTGCCGCCGACCACTTCCGTGGGGCCTTCGCCGAAGCGGGTCCAGGGCCGGCTGCCGTAGATGGCTTCGCCATTGAGCTTGAGCCAGTCGCCCATCTCCAGCAGGATGTCGCGCGCCGGCTCGGGGATGCTGCCGTCGCCGCGCGGGCCGATGTTGAGCAGCAGGTTGCCGTTCTTGGACACCACGTCGATCAGCTGATGCAGCAGTTGGCCCGCCGGCTTGTAGGTGTCGCCGTCGATGTAGCCCCAGGAGGCGTTGCTGATGGACGTGTCGGTCTGCCAGGTCTGCGGCTGGATGCCGACCATCTGGCCGCGCTCGACGTCGTAGGTGCCGGCGCCCTGCGGGAAGGCGTCGAGCTTGAAGTCGATGACGGTGGCCTCGCCGCGGCGCGCGCCCTGGTTGTAGTAGTACGCGGCGAAGCTGGGCATCGTGTGCGCCCGCATGCTCGCGTGGCCGATCCACCAGTCGAAATACATCAGGTCCGGCTTGTAGGTGTCGACCAGTTCGGCGGTACGGGCGAGCCAGTCGTCCAGCCAGGCCTGGGACACATAGGTCCAGTCATGCGGCAGGTCGCCGTCGTCCTTGCCATGCAGTTCGCGCAGCTGCGCCGGGCCATAGAGCGCGGCATAGCGCGGATCGTTGACGTCGGAGGCGATGCGGCGGCCGCCGTCGAAGAACCAGTCGTGCTCGGCGCGGTGCGACGAGGTGCCGAAGCGCATGCCTTCGGCACGGATGGCCTGGGCCAGTTCGCCCAGCACGTCGCGCTTGGGGCCCATGGTGGCGGCCGTCCAGTCGCTCAGGCGCGAGCGGTACATCGCGAAGCCGTCGTGGTGCTCCGCCACCGGCACCACGTAGCGGGCGCCGGCTTGCGCGAACAGCCGCGCCCAGGCCTTGGGATCGAAGCGCTCGGCCTTGAAGCGGGCGATCAGGTCCTTGTAGCCGAAGACGGCCGGCGAGCCGTAGGTCGCCAGGTGGTGCTCATGGGGCTTGCTGCCCGCCTGGTACATCTCCCGCGAGTACCACTCGTTGCCGAAGGCCGGCAGCGAGAACACGCCCCAGTGCACGAAGATGCCGAACTTCGCGTCCGCGTACCACTGCGGCGTCTTGTAGCCCTGCAGCGAGGTCCAGTCCGCGCGGAAGGGGCCGGCCGCGACACCGGCCTGCACCTGGCGCAGCACGCGGGCGCGCTCGCCATCGAACTTGCTGACCGACTGGCGCCAGATGGCGTCGATCTCGGCCGGCGAGCGCGTGGCCGCGGTGGGCGCGGTCGGGTCGGCGGCCGGCGCCACCGTGGCCGTCTGCGCGTGCACGCAGGCCGGCCCGAAGGCGGCCATCGTGGTCAGGACGCTCGCGACGGTCATGGCGCTCAGGCAGCGGTGGCGGAAGGTGGACATACGGCGAGGACTTCCTGTGGGAGTTCAGCGATCCACCGGCGCGGCGGCATCGGGGATGGGGGCGGGGCTGGCGGGGGCTGGCTTGGCCTCGGCGGGGAACGGCGCGGCGCCCAGACGCAGCGCGGCCTGCTCCAGCCGGCTCTCGAGCGCGAGCGCGCCATCAGGTGCGAGCACACGCAGTCGCAGCGTCGCGGCCGGCAGGCCCTTCTCCGCCGGCCACCGGCCTTGCAGCGTGAACGGGGCGGCGAGGTCCGGCAGGCCTTGCGCGCCCTGCCCGATCAGCCGGCCGTCGCGATCCGTCATGCGCCACTCGGCCCGGTAGCCCAGCAGCGGATAGGAAGGCAGCTGCGCCGCGCCATTGGCCTGCAGCACGGCCTGGAAGCCCGACAGCCCCTCGCCTTCCCAGGCCCAGCCCAGGCGGGCCGTCAGCGGCGCGTTGCGCTGCTGGTAGGCGGCATACGAGGGCTTGCGCTGGCGATGCTCGTCGACCACGCCGTGGTCCACGTAGCCGGCGGTCTCGCCGGCGGCCAGGTTGCGATGCGACTTGTAGTCCTGGTAGATCCAGAAGATCGCGCCCGCGACAAAGTCGCGCCGGGCGAAGGCGTCGAGCTGCTGGCGCAGGTTGGCGATGCGCTGGCGGTCGGCCTCGGCGGCGTTCGGCGCGAAGGGGCCGACGAAGCCGTACTCGGAGATGACCAGCGCCTTCTCCGGATAGGTCTTCTGGATGAAGTCCAGCCAGGGCTCGACCTGCTCGGCGGCGCCGCTCCAGCTGCCGAAGTAGGCGTTGGCCATGAGGAAGTCGGCCTCGTGCAGCGCGGCGTTGTCGCGCCAGGGCGCGATGCTCACGTCGGAGTCCGCGAAGGTGAAGAAGCGTGTGGGGTCGAGCCGGCGGACCGCCGCCTTCATGCGTCGCACATAGTCCAGGCCGCCGGGCAGGCGCGTGTCGCTCTCGTTGCAGACGCTCCACGCGAAGATGCTGGCGTGGTTGCCGTCCGCGGCGATCATCTCGCCCAGCATCCGCTCGGCCAGGGCCTGCACGCGCGGGTCCTTCAGCTGGGCCTCGCTGAACTGCCACACCGGGATCTCCGGCACCAGCAGGATGCCGTGGCGATCGGCGTAGTCGAGCACCGCGGGCGGCTGCGGATAGTGCACCGGCCGCGTCAGCGTCGTGTGCAGCGCGCGCAGGTCGTCCCAGTCATGCAGGATGCTGCCGCGGGTCTCGGCCAGGCCTTCCCAGGGCGTGTCCTCGTGGCGCGTCAGGCCAGTCAGCCGCACCGGACGATCGTTGACCCAGAGCTTGCGGTCGCGCAGCTCGATGCGGCGCAGGCCCAGCGTGTCGGTGCGCGTGTCCAGCACCTGGCCTTGCTCGTCCTGCAGCTCGGTGACCACGCGGTAGAGCTGGCCGTCGCCGATGTTCCACAGCCGAGGCCGCGCGATGGACAGGCGCAGGTCCGCGCTGCCCTTGCCTCCGGCCGGCAGTTGCAGCGGCTGGCGCGCGGAGGCCGCCTTCGCGCCGTCCGGCGCGAAGGCGGCGGTGACCACCTGCAGGCGGCGCGCGCGGGGGCTCGCGTTCTCCAGTTCGACGCGGGCATCGACCTGCGCGGGCGCCTCGCCGATGGCGCGGCCGGCCAGGGCACCGCTCAGCGTGGCGCGCAGTGTCTGACGGCGCACCAGCGCGCCATCACCGACGCTCAGCCACACGTCGCGCACCAGGCCGCCGAAATGCCACCAGTCGTACCAGACGCTGCCGCTGCCCGCCAGGCGCATCGCGTGGCCGGGAATGCTGCTCGCGGTCGGCCGGTTGTCCACGGCGACCACCAGCAGATTCGGCTGGCCGCGCCGCAGCAGCCGGGTGATGTCGAAGGCATGGGCGGTGTGGCCGCCCTCGTGCTGACCGACCTCCACGCCGTTGAGCCAGACGCGGCTGCGATAGAACGCGGCGCCAAAGTTCAGCTCGACATGCGCATCCGGCGCGAGCGGCAGCGTCAGGTCGAGCCGGCGGAAGTACCAGCCGGTGCCCTCGAAGTCGACGTCCGACTCGGTGTCGGCATTCCAGGTGTGGGGCACGCTCACGCTGCGCGTGTTCGCCGGAACGGCAGCGGTCCAGCCGGCGGCCACGCCCTCGTCCTTCGGATCGGTGCGGAACTGCCAGCCGTCGTTGACGTCGATGCGCGTGGCGGCTTCGGCCAGCGCCGGCATGACGGCCAGCGGCAGCGCGAGACTCGCCAGCACGGCCAACCGGGACAGTCGAGCCGTCATCGCGCGCAGGAGGGGGTGGCGTCGCATGACGGTCTCAGCGGCGGCGCGGGGGCGCGGCGGAGCCCCGCACCACGAGCTCGGGCGTGAACTGCTCGGCGCCCAGGTCCAGCGGCCGGCCCGACTGGGCGTGGCGCACGCGCTCGATCAGCCGCAGCGCGGCGCGGCGGCCGATCTCGACCGTGTCCTGCCGCGCGGTCGTCAGCGGCGGCCAGGTGAGCTGCGAGAACGGGCTGTCCTCGAAGCCGGCGATGGCCAGGTCGCTCGGCACATCGAAGCCGACCGAGCGGGCCGCCGCCAGCACGCCGGCCGCGATCTCGTCGTTGCTGCCGAACACGGCCGTCGGCGGCGCGCTCATCGCCAGCAGCTTGCGAGCGCGGCGGAAGCCGGAGTTGAAGTTGAACTCGCCCTCCAGCACCAGCTGTGGATCGACCTCCACGCCGTAGTCGCGCATCGCGTCCATGTAGCCGGCATAGCGCTGGACGCTGGACTCGTAGTAGCCCTCGCCCCAGAGGAAGCTGATGCGGCTGTGGCCCAGCTGGATGAGGTGCTCGGTGACGGCATGGGCGGCGCGGCGGTCGTCCACGCGCACGCAGTCCTGCATGTCGCGCGGGTCGTCGCCGGCCGAAACGATGCGGATCACCGCCACGCCGTGCGCCGCCAGCGCCTGGACCAGATCGCGCTGCTCCGACATCGGCGGCGCCAGCACCAGGCCCGCCAGGCGCGAGCGCCGCACCAGGGCCAGCAGTTCCTCGATGGAGCCGTGGGCCGGCGTGCTGCAGGGATGGATCTGCAGGCCGTAGCCCTGCTCGCGGCAGGCCGACAGCACGCCGTTCTGCAGGCTGACCAGGTAATGCGCGTTCGGGTTGCTGTAGACCAGGCCCAGGGCGAAGGAATGCGTGCCGCGCAGGCTGCGCGCCAGCGGATCGGACTGGTAGTTCAGCGCGGCGATGGCCTGGCGCACGCGCTCGCGCATCTCCGGACGCACGGCCGCGTCCTCGTTGATCACGCGGGACACGGTCTTGAGCGACACGCCCGCGGCCTCGGCCACATCGCGGATCGAGGCACGCGCGGGCGCGACAGCCCGGGGCTCGCCGCCGGCGTCGATGGGCGCGGGGTCGACGGTTTCGGTGATCTCGGCGGCCTTGCCGGGCCGGGACGCCTTGACGGTCCGGGTTGCCTTGACGGCCTTGGCCGGCGCGGTCGCGGCGGCCTTGGTCTTGGGAGACGGCTTCATTCGGCCTCCCCCTCGCGCAGGCCGACGCGATAACCAGCCAGGCCGTAGTAGAGGATGTACAGATAGCAGGGCGCCATCAGGGCCAGGAACACGAACTGGAAGTCGTAGTGCTGCTTGAGCACCGCGAAGGCCTGCGGAATGATCGCGCCGCCGGCGATGCCCATGATCAGCAGCGCGGCGCCGCGCTCGGTGGCCTCGCCCAGCGCGCGGATCGCGAGCGGGAAGATGGCGGGCCACATCATGGCGTTGGCGAATCCCAGCGCGGCGACGAAGGCCACCGACACATAGCCCTGCGTGGTCCAGGCGCACAGCGAGAGCACGACGCCCAGCGACGCGGACACCGCCAGGTAGCGCTGCTGCGAGATGTACTTCGGGATCAGGACCAGGCCGGCCACGTAGCCCAGCAGCATCGCCACCAGCGTGAACGAGGTGAAGAACTTGGTCTGGTCGGCCGGCAGGTTGAAGCCCGCGCCGTAGGTGCCGATCGCGTCGCCGGCCATTACTTCCACGCCGACGTAGACGAAGAGGCAGAGCACGCCCAGCCACAGGTGCGGGAAGGCGAACACGCCGCGCCTGGCGCCAGTGGCGGCGGCCTCGCCGCGGTTGGCCTCGGCGGCGCGGATGTCCGGCAGCGGCGAGCGCAGGATGCCCACGGCCAGGACGGCCAGCACGCCGGCCATGATCATGTAGGGCGTGTGGATCTTCTGCGCGAAGGTGTTCAGCAGGATGTCGCGCGTGGTGGCGTCGGCCGTCTTGAGGCTCTCCGCCAGGCCACCGACGTCGGACAGCACCACCGCGCCCAGCAGCAGCGGCGCGAGGATGCCGGCCACCTTGTTGCAGATGCCCATCCAGGCGATGCGCTGGGCGGCGCTTTCGATCGGGCCGACGATGCTGATGTAGGGATTGGCGGCGGTCTGCAGCAGCGACAGGCCCGCGCCGATCACGAACAGCCCGGTCAGCGCGCCGGGATACAGGCGCATCGACACGAACTGGCCGAAGACCACCGCGCCCGCGGCGATGACCAGCAGGCCGATGGCCATGCCGCGCTTCATGCCGGTGCGCCTGAACACCGCCGCCGACGGCAGCGCCAGGAAGAAGTAGGACAGGTAGAACGCCATCGGCACGAGGAAGGCGTTCACGTCGTCCAGATCGAAGGCCAGCTTCACGAAGGCGATCAACGGTCCGTTGATCCAGGTGAAGAAGCCCATGATGAAGAACAGCAGGCCAATGATCGCCACCGGACCGAGCGGCGCTCGATGGGCGGGCGGGGAAACGGTTCCGGCGATGGACATGCAGGCCTCCGAGGTGAGCAGACTTGTTTATCTTTCTTGATGACACTGTTGTCAATCGAGTCCCGGCACTGTCTCAGTTGCGCACTCGCGCTAAACAGGCCTCCACCACAGGGGAAAATCGATTCCCGCTGAGATTCAAGCGCTGATCGACGAGGGAAAACACCGAGCCTGGACGGCCCGATCTGTCCAATGCAGACATTGATTGACAACAGTGTCATTTGCGCTTGAAACTCTTTCGAATGCGCTCTTCCCTGCCTTCGTTCGAACCCGGCGCGTCCGGCCCTGACGTCTTCTTTCTCGCGGCGGACGTGGGGGGCACCCACGCGCGCGTCGGGCTGGGCCGCACCGTGCAGGCCGCGTCCGGCGACAGCCCGGTGGAACTGCTGCACGGCGAGGTCTTCGCCTGCGCGCAATGGCCGGGGCTGGGAGAGCTGCTGGCGGACTTCGTCGCCCGGCTGGCCGATACGCCCTGGGGGGCCGAGGTGTCGATCCAGGCCTGCGTGCTGGCCTGCGCCGGCTACGTGCAGGAGGACCAGGTCGTGAACCGCAACCTTCCGTGGCCGGTGTCGGTCTCCGCGCTGCGGCAGCGGCTGGGCATCGAGCGGCTCACCGTGATCAACGACTTCGAGGCGCTGGCGCACGCAGTGCCCTACGTCAAGCCGTGGGACATGCGGCCGCTGATGACGGGCGACGGCAGCGCGAGAGGGCTGGCCTCCGGCACGATCGTCGTCATGGGGCCGGGCACGGGCCTGGGCTGCGCCGCGGTGCTGCCGGGCAGCGCGGGGCCGCAGGTCCTGCCGACGGAGGCGGCGCATGTGTCGCTCGCCCCGGGCACCGCGCGCGAGATCGACATCCTGCGCCTGCTCGCGGGCGACCGCGACCACGTGCCGGTGGAGAACGCGCTGTCCGGGCCGGGGCTGCTCAAGCTGTACCGGGCCATCTCGACGCTGCGCGGCGAGTCACCCGTGCTGGACACGCCGGCCGCGGTGACGGGCGCGGCGCTGGAGCAGCGCTCGGAGGCCGCGATCGAGGCGCTGAGCACCTTCTGCGCCCTGCTGGGCAGCTTCGCGGCGGACCTGGCGGCGCTCTATGGCGCGCACGGCGGGATCCTGCTCGCGGGCGGCATCCTTCCGCGGATCGAGTCCTTCCTGCAGCAGAGCGATTTCAAGAAGCGCTTCCTCAACAAGGGCGTGCTGGCGCCGTTCCTCGAGCGCGTGCCGGTCCACCTGATCGACCACGGCGACCTGGGCGTGCTGGGGGCGGCGTGCTGGCTGGAGCGGGAACTGCGGCGCGAGTGAGCCGCGGCGTCCCGATCCGCTGCTGGAGTGGCGCCCGCGAAACCGGATCGCAGGCGTCAACGGGACGCGCGAGATACTCGCCCGATGGCCGACGAACCGACACGCCCTTCTTCCTCGCCCGGACCCGAGCCGAAGCCACTGGAAGGCCCGCATGATGCGCGGCCGCTGTCCCACGAGCATCACGAGCCGGATTTCATCTCGGCCGTACGCGAGGATCTCTCCGACTGGCGCCAGTGGCTGTCCCGGGCCGTGGTGCTCGCCTTCGCCATCGCTGCGGGCCTGGCGGTTGTGCTGTTCACGTGGGTCAGCGACCAGGCCATCTCGGCATTCGCCGCGATGCGCAGCTGGTCGGCTTGGGCACCATTGATCTGGACGCCTTGTTGCACGGCGGCGCTCGTCTGGGTGACCCGCCGTTTCGCGCCTGGCGCCGCCGGCTCGGGCATCCCTCAGGTGATGGCCGCACTGTCGACCCGCGTGCCGGCGAGTCAGCGGGGACTCTTCGTGTCGCTGCGCCTGAGCATCGCCAAGCTCCTGCTCGTCTCTGGCGGCTTGCTCGGCGGCCTGGCGATTGGCCGGGAAGGCCCTTCGGTGCAGATTGCCGCAGGCGTGATGCAACACGCGCAGCGGTGGCTGCCGCGACGCTCCGCGCTGAACCATGACGGCCTTCTGGTGGCCGGTGGGGCTGCGGGGATAGCGGCCGCCTTCAATGCCCCGCTGGCTGGCGTGATGTTCGCGATCGAAGAACTGACGCGCAAGCTCGAACAGCGCAGCAGCGGCCTCATCATCGCGGCCATCGTGCTGTCGGGCCTGATGGCAGTCTCGGTCTTCGGCAACGCGAGCTATTTTGGCCGCCTCCGTGTGGACCACCTGACCTGGTCGCATCTGCTTCCAGGTTTGCTGACCGCGATCGGCTGCGGCCTGGCGGGCGGCGTGTTCTCGCGCTTGCTGCAGCGCAGCCTGCTTGGCGGCAACGATCGATTCAGCCGATGGCGCGCCCGGTTCCCGGTGCGTTTCGCCTTCGCCTGCGGGCTGGCAATCGCGCTGCTGGGTCTGGTGAGCCAAGGCGCCACTGACGGCAGCGGCTACGAATACACCCGCGGGCTGGTCGAAGGGCATCTCGACCTGCCGGTGCTCTACGTGACCTTGCGGATCGTGGCCACCTGGTTGGCGGTCTGGTCGGGGGTGCCGGGGGGCATCTTCGCGCCGTCACTGGCCATTGGCGCCGGCATCGGCAGCGACATCGCGCAACTCACCGCCACCACCGAAGGCGCTGCCGCATTGATCGCCATCGGCATGACGGCGTTTCTCGCCGCCGTGACCCAGGCGCCGGTCACCGCCTTCATCATCGTGATGGAGATGGTCGACGGCCACTCCATGGTGCTGAGCCTGATGGCCGCTGCCTTGCTGGCGAGTCTGGTGTCGCGCTGGATCAGCGTGCCGATCTATCACCGCCTGGCTCAGGCACAACTCGCGCGACTGCCAGCCGACACCGCGGAACCCACCAGTCCGCCCTCCCGCGCCTAGGCACGCTTCGGTCACGAGCTCATCGCGCTCGCGGCCACGCCGGCGAGCGGGCGGCCATTCAGTTGATGATCTCGCCCATGCCGGCTTCAACGCGAGCGCGAAGCGTCTCGATGAACTCGGTGTCGTACTTCTCCCAGTCCTCCAGCTCGCCCACGACCTTCAGGGCGTGCGTGCTCCGATACGAGCGCGTCGGATTACCGGGGAACTTCTTGTCCGTCACGTTCGGATCGTTCTCGAAGTCGCCGAGGGGCTCGACGATGTAGACCCGCGGTCGGCCGTTCCCCTTGGCGATCTCGGCAGCGAGTCCGGCGCCTTTGGCGATCGCCGTGAAGTAGATGTGGTTCATCACCAGGCTCGGCTTGTAGTTGGACGTGAAGCCTGGCTTGAGCAGATCGCCGGACCGGAGGTCGGCTTTGGTGCCATGGAAGAAGGGCCCCTGATCGAGTGCCTGCATGTGTGCTCCGTGCGGGGAATCGGCGTTCAACGCAGCGCTCAACACCGAATGGGGCGCGACAGGACGTCGTGCGCGGTCGGCATCTTACGCAGCCCGGCGCGCTCGTCGACGCCGCGCGGAGCTCGGCAACGCGACCGCGCCCTGCATGAGCGCCTGAGCGACGCGATGAGCAGACCAAGACCCGCGATGACCATGGCCGATGTCGATGGCTCCGGCACCGGCACCACGGGCGGGACCGCCAACGGCGGCGCGACGGTGGGTGGCAGCTCCGTCACGGCCGGCGGCAGCACGAAGAGCGGCGGCGGGGGAATCGCCGTCGGCGGTGAGCCCGTTGGCGGCGGCCCGATGGATACCCGCGGCGGGCTCACGAACGAGCCCGGCGGCGTCGCGGGCACGCCGGTCAGCGGAGACGGCGGCAAGGTCGACAGCGGCGTCGGCGAGTCCCCAGGCACCGGTGCGGGCACACCGGCGCCGGGTGGATCGAAGACCAGTTCTTCATCACCCGGCGGCCTGGCGCCACCGCCACCGCTGCCCGGCACGCGCTCGATGCGGCTGACATTGCGACACACCGTCGGAACCATCACGCAAGCCGAGCCCTCGCAGTAGACGAGCGCGCGTTCACGCTGACCCTCGCTCCAACCGGCGCGGCTGACGGTGCCACACACGCGGCCCTCGCCGAAATGCATGCCGCGAATGTCGGGCTCGTAATCGGCGCGGCCCACGATGCGATCGCGCGAGATCTCGACCACGTCGTCGTACTCGTGCGCGCGCATCCGGGCCTTGAGCCGCTCGCGCACTGCGGGCGCGATGTCCGTATATCGATCGACCGCCGCAGGGACGTCGCCCATGAAGCTGTCGTGCCCCGGCCTGTCCCAGGAACAGGCGGTCGGTCCGGTGGCGGTGGCGGCCGCCACGGAATGGGCGATCGCCGCGCCCATGGCCATCGCGGCCAGTCTGGTCAACAAGCGGTGCATCGGCAGGGTGGCGGCCCCGTGGACCTTGTCGGAGTGGAAACCGACAACGGTTTGGCAAGTCAGATGCCCGGGGGGCAGGACTTGCGCCGGGGCGTCGATGCGCCAGGGTCAGGCCAGCCCTTCGACGTCCGGGACTTCGTCGCGCCAGGTTTCGAGGTCGCCGGCGGTCATACGCGAGCCACAGAACGAGCAGCTTGTGTCAAGTCCTCCCCATCTCGTTCTCGCAAGACGTGCAGCGGCAACCCGTCTCAGAGATCAGTCGACCACCATCGTGTGGCTGCCGCATGCCTCGCCGTGTGGCGCTTTAAACTGCACACCTTTCTTTGATAAGAACAATTAACGTCGCACGCTATGCGGAACCCCCAGGTCCGTCAACATATCGGCCTGCGCCTGCTCGAAGAGCGGACGCGGCTCGGTCTCACCCAACAGGCTTTGGCGGACGCCATCGGCGCGCCGCGCGTGAGCTTCGTCAAGTACGAGGCTGGCCAGTCGTCGCCGGCCGCTGAGACGCTGGTCGCGCTGGAGGGTGCTGGCGTCGATGTGCGGTACGTGCTCACCGGCCTGCGGCAGGCACCGAGCGGAGTAGACCGTGAGCGGTTTCGCCGGGCATTCCAAGAGGTGGAACGCCAGGTAAAGACAAACCGCGAGAAGCTGTCGACCGACGAGCGGTTGTCTTTGGCCTGGCGGCTATACGACGCGTTCAGCACTGTCGAGCAAGCAGCGTAGAGAACAGTCTCAATGAAAGCGGAGGCGCCACGCGCCCCCTTGAGGGAGGAACCGTTTGATGGACAAGAAGAAGCTCAGCGAGCAGGACATCCGGACCAAATTCATCACGCCGGCCATCGTCAGCGCTGGCTGGGATGTACTGCGGCAGATCCGCGAAGAGGTGACCTTCACCAAAGGCCGCGTCATCGTCCGAGGCAAGCTGCACACGCGCGGCGAGGCGCGCCGCGCCGACTATGTCCTCTACCACCAGGCCAACGTCCCCATCGCGGTCGTAGAGGCCAAGGACAACAACTGCCTACCCGGTGACGGCATGCAGCAGGCGCTTGACTACGCCGAGGCGTTGGATGTTCCGTTCGTGTTCACCAGCAACGGCGACGGCTTCGTATTCCATGACCGCAGCGGAACCGGCGGTCTGGTCGAAACTCATCTGGGCCTTAATGAGTTCCCGATGCCAGCTGATCTGTGGGCACGATTTTGCTTGTGGCGCGGCCTTGAAGGCGATGCCGTCGAGAAGTCACAAGTGCCCTACTACGACGACGGTTCCGGCCGCGCGCCGCGCTACTACCAGGTCAACGCGATCAACCGCACCGTCGAGGCCGTGGCTCGCGGCCAGCAGCGCGTGCTGCTGGTGATGGCTACGGGCACCGGGAAGACCTACACCGCCTTCCAGATCATCTGGCGCCTGTGGAAGAGCAGACAGAAGAAGCGCATCCTGTTCCTCGCCGACCGCAACATCCTCGTCGACCAGACCAAGAACAACGATTTCAAGCCGTTCGGCGGGGCGATGACCAAGATCACCGGCCGCAAGATCGACACCAGCTACGAGATCTACCTGTCGCTCTACCAGGCCGTGACTGGCGCCGAGGAAGAGAAGAACATCTACAAGCAGTTCTCGCCGGACTTCTTCGATCTCGTGGTGATCGACGAATGCCACCGCGGCAGCGCGGCCGAGGACTCGGCCTGGCGCGACATCCTGGAGTACTTCAGCAGCGCCACCCAAGTCGGCCTGACCGCCACGCCCAAGGAGACCAAGGACGTCTCCAGCACGTTTTACTTCGGCGATCCCGTCTACACCTACAGCCTGCGCCAAGGCATCGACGACGGCTTCCTGGCGCCATACAAGGTCGTGCGCATCGACTTCGACAAGGACCTGCAGGGCTGGCGCCCACCCAAGGGCATGCTGGACAAGAACGGCGAGCCCATCGAGGACCGCATCTACAACCTCAAGGACATGGACCGCGAACTGGTCCTGGAGATGCGCACGCTGGCCGTGGCCGCCAAGATCACCCAATTCCTGAAGGCGTCCGATCCATACACCAAGACCATCGTCTTCTGCGACGACATCTCGCACGCGGAGCGCATGCGCCAGACCCTGGTGAACCTCAACCCTGACCGGGTGCGAGAGAACCGCAAATACGTCATGCGCATCACTGGCGACGACGCTGAGGGCAAGGCGGAGCTGGACAGCTTCATCAACCCCGAGAGCCGCTACCCCATCATCGCCGTCACCAGCAAGCTAATGACCACAGGCGTTGATGCGCAGACCTGCAAGCTCGTTGTGCTGGACCAGCACATCAAGTCGATGACTGAGTTCAAGCAGATCATCGGCCGCGGCACCCGGATCAACGAGGACTTCAACAAATTTTGGTTCACGATCATGGACTTCAAGCGGGCGACGGAGCTGTTCGCCGACCCGGCCTTTGATGGCGACCCGGTCCAGATCTACGAACCCAAGGGTGACGAGTCACCCGTTCCTCCTGACGAAGAGCTGCTCCCGAGCGGCGAAGGCGGCGCAGGGTCCGGTGGCGAGCCGCCGGGCGGCGGTGATGGCCGCGACGCTGGCGAGGACGAGGGCCCTAGCCGCAAGCGCTATGTCATCGGCGACAACGTGCAGGTCCACATCGTGTCGGAGCGCGTGCAGTACTACGGCGCAGACGGCAAGCTGATCACCGAGTCGCTGCGCGACTACACCCGCCAGTGCGTCGGCAAGTCGTTCAGCTCACTCGATGCCTTCCTGCGACGCTGGACCGATGCCGACCAAAAGAAGGCCGTCATCGATGAGTTGGCCTCCAAGGGCGTGCTCTGGGAAGCGCTGCAAGAAGAGGTCGAGGCCAAGCTCGGCAAGCCGCTGGATGCCTTCGACCTGATCTGCCACGTCGCGTTCGACCAGCCGCCGCTGTCTCGCCGCGAGCGGGCCGAGAACGTCAAGAAGCGCAACTACTTCGCCAAGTACGAAGGCGCCGCACGGCAGGTACTGGAAGCGCTGTTGGACAAGTACGCCGACACCGGCATCGAGCCCATCGAAGACTTGAAGATCCTTCAGCTGCCACCGTTCAACAAGATCGGCGCGCCGCTGGAACTGGTCAAGGTCTTCGGCGGCAAGGCGGGCTACACCCAGGCGCTGGCCGAACTGGAAGACCAGCTGTACGACCTGCGCAAGGCCTGACCCACACAACCCACAGCGACTACATCGCCCGGCAGCCACAGCGGCGCCTCGGGCTCTCGTGACACCCAGCAGAACCAATGTCCATCAGTACATCGATCAAGTCCATTCAAGACATCATGCGCAAGGACGTGGGCGTCGACGGCGACGCCCAACGCATCGGCCAGCTCGTCTGGATGCTGTTCCTCAAGATCCTCGACGACCGTGAGCAGGAGTGGGAACTGCTCAACGACAGCTACAACAGCCCCCTGCCCGAGCAGTACCGTTGGCGCAACTGGGCTGCTGACCCTGAGGGCATCACTGGTGAGGAGCTGAAGAGCTTCATCGACAACGAGCTCTTCCCCGGCCTGCAGAACCTGCAGATCCACAGCACGACGCCCATGGCCTACGTGGTTCGCGCGGTCTTCGAGGACGCCTACAACTACATGAAGAGCGGCCAGCTGATCCGCCAGGTGCTCAACAAGATTCAGGCTGCCATCGACTTCAACAAGGCACAGGAGCGCCATGCCTTCGGAGACATGTACGAGCAACTGTTGCGCGACCTGCAGAGCGCCGGCAACGCGGGCGAGTTCTACACGCCTCGGCCCGTCACCGAATTCATGGTGCGCATGGTCGACCCCAAGCTCGACGAGAAGGTGTTGGACCCGGCCTGCGGCACCGGCGGCTTTCTGACGTGCAGCATCGAGCACAAGCGGCGCCACTACGTGAAGACGCCCGAGGACGAGCGCACGCTGCAGGCCAGCATCTACGGCTTCGAGAAGAAGCCCCTACCCCACCTGCTGGCTACTACCAACATGGTGCTGCACGGAATCGAGGTGCCCAGCAACATTAAGCACGACAACACGCTGAGCAAGCCGTTGATCAGTTGGGGGCCGCGCGACCGGGTGGACTGCATCATCGCCAACCCGCCTTTCGGTGGCATGGAAGAAGACGGCATCGAGACCAACTTCCCCGCAGCGTGGCGTACGCGGGAGACGGCCGACCTCTTCCTCGTGCTGATCATGCACCTGCTCAAGGATGGCGGGCGCGCTGCGGTGGTGCTGCCTGACGGCTTCCTGTTCGGTGATGGCATCAAAAGCCGCATCAAAGAGAAACTGCTGACGGAGTTTGACCTGCACACCGTGATCCGCCTGCCAAAGGGTGTGTTCAACCCGTACACCGGCATCAAGACCAACCTGCTCTTCTTCACCAAGGGCCGGCCAACCAAGAATGTCTGGTTCTACGAGCACCCCTATCCCGACGGGGTCAAGAACTACAGCAAGACGCGACCTATGCGCATCGAGGAGTTCGCCATCGAGGAAGCCTGGTGGGGTAGCGAGGTGGACGGCTTCGCCGCGCGCGTGGAGAACGAGTTCGCCTGGAAAGTGCCAGTGACCGACATTCAAGCGCGCGGCTGGAGCCTAGATATCAAGAACCCGCATCGGGACCAACAGCTGGGCCACAACCCTGACGAGCTCTTGGCTGAGTACCGACAGATGCAAGCAGAGATCGACAAGCTGCGTGAGCAGCTAAAAGCCTCGCTGGGTCTGGCCTTGGAGGGGCGGGCATGACGGCTGCAGTGTTGGATCAACTTTCGCTGCTGGCTGGTGCGCCGGGAGGGATCGCGCAGCTGCGACGCCTCATTCTTGACCTCGCGGTCACGGGAAAGCTGGTGCTGCAAGAGGCCGCCGACGGTTCCGCAAAGGCGCTGGTTGCACAGATCGCCGCCGTCAAAACTGCTCTAGGCCAAAAGGGCAAAAATCGCGGCAAGGCAATGCCTCCAAGCGATCCATCTGGTTATGAACTGCCCACCGGATGGGTTCACGTCCGGCTTGACGATCTGACCACGAAGTTGGGGGCTGGCAGCACTCCCCTCGGTGGCAAGCAGGTCTACACGCCGGACGGCGTGATGTTCCTTCGATCCCAGAATGTCTGGAACAACGGCCTACGGCTGGATGACGTTGCACGCATTCCATCGACCATCCACAACGGCATGGCGGGTACGCATGTTGTCGGGGGCGACTTGCTCTTCAATATCACCGGTGCATCGATTGGCCGCTGTGCGATGGTCCCTTCGAACTTCGAGGGCGGCAACGTAAGTCAGCATGTCGTGATTGTGCGTCCGGCCCTGTCTGAGCTGCAGCCCTATCTGCACAAGGTCTTGGTTTCAGATCTCGTGCAAGACGCTGTGATGGCCGAGCAGGTTGGGGTTTCCCGGGAAGGGCTTAGCGTTGCCAAGCTTGCTGCGTTCAAGATCCCGCTCCCACCGCTTGCCGAGCAGCGCCGTATCGTTGCGAGGGTCGATGAACTGATGGCCCTGTGCGATCGCCTGGAAGCACTGCAGCAGAGCGCCGAAGCCGCACACGCCCGGCTGGTGCAGGCGCTGCTGGACAGCCTCATCCAAGCGCCCGCAGCCGGCGAGAGCCTGGCCGTCTGGCAGCGGTTGGCGGAACAGTTCAAGTCGCTCTTCACTACAGAGGCCAGCATCGATGCGCTGGAAGCCTCGATACTTCAGTTGGCTGTCACGGGAAGGCTGACGGGTCAGGCCACGCCACTTGCACCGCCGGTTGATAACGAGCCGGGTCTTCCCCGGCTGGCGGCGGGCTGGATGTACCGCCCGTTCAACGAGCTGATCGATCCCGAGCGGCCCATCGCCTACGGTGTACTGGTACCCGGTGCAGAGGTGGATGGTGGGGTTCCCTTCGTTCGCATCGCCGACCTCAGTATTCAGTCCCCAGGCCACCTGCCCGAAAAAACCATCGCGCATGACGTCGACGCTAAGTTCAGGCGAACGCGCTTGGTCGGCGGCGAGATTCTCATGGGTGTTGTCGGAAGCGTCGGCAAGTTGGGGGTCGCACCAGCGAGCTGGGCTGGGGCGAACATCGCCCGCGCCATCTGTCGCATCGTGCCCGCACCTGGTGTCAACAAGGACTATGTACTGCTGCTTCTACGCAGCGGGCTGATGCGACGGCAGTTTCTCGGCGATACGCGAACCCTTGCGCAACCGACCCTTAACGTGGGCCTCATTCGCGCTGCCAAGGCGCCTGTGCCGCCACCAGCCGAGCAGGAACGCGTCGTACGCGTTGCTCACGCGATGTTGGCCTTCTGCGATCAGTTAAAGCCCCGCATCGCCAACGTGCGTGCCAAACAGTCGCAACTTGCCGAGACGCTGGTGGAGGCCGCCTTGGCCTAACCAGCCCGTTCAACCAAGCCGCGCGCCACGGCACACACGGGAGACTCAAGTGGCAACAGACCACCAACGCATCCTCATACTCTGCAAGACCTATCCCTCGCCCAGCGCACGCTACGTCGAGACTTCGTGCGTGGCGGGCATGGCCGAGGACGGGCGGCTGGTCCGCCTGTTCCCCGTGCCGTTCCGGTTGGTGGAGGATGATCAGCAGTTCAAGAAGTGGCAGTGGGTCAGCGCGCGGGTTCGCAGGGCGCAGGACGATGCCCGGCCAGAGAGCCACCGGGTCTCTGTCGACACCATCCAACTGGAAGGCGAGCCTCTGCCAACCCGCGACCACTGGATCGCGCGGCGGGAAGTGATCAAGGGCGTGCCGGTGTTCGACTCGTTCTCGGCGCTCGATGCTGCGCGAGATGCAGATGGTGTGACGCTGGGCCTCGTGCGGCCGGGTCGGCTGCTGGGCCTAGACATCACGCCCGTAGACAACCCGGAATGGACCGAGGACGAGAAGGCGAAGCTGTTGCAAGAGCAGCAACAGGGCAACCTGTTCGATGCCGATGAAGACCAGCGAACGTTGAAGACGCTGAAGAAGCTTCCTTTCGACTTCCACTACCGCTACGAATGCCAGACCGAAGCCGGTCCGGTCGAGTACAGGCACAAGGTGGTGGACTGGGAAGCCGGCGCGCTGTACTGGAACGTGCATCGCCGTGAAGACTGGCAAGCGGCGTTCCGCCAGAAGTTCGTGACCGAATTCGGCGATAAGGACGTGCTGTTCCTGATGGGCACCATCCACCGCTTTCCCAAGCAGTGGTTGATCGTCAGCGTGCTCTACCCGCCTAGGCTGCCAGAAGTGCTGGCGCGTCAGCAACCACTGTTCTAGCGGTCAGATGCTGCACGGCCGGCCCACCGGCCTGATGTGCGGCGCGGGCTACGTAGGTGCGGTGGCAAAAGCCGAAATCTGCCTCGAAGCAAACCAGGCAAGCCGTCTGCGCCTGCGTCGCCCTAGCCAAGTCCGCGATTTCGGCTTGCTGTGTGGCAAGGTGAGCCAGGAACCCGCGGGTGTAGACCTGCCAATCACCATCCGCCTTGTAGCGGTCCCTCACTGGCTTAGGACAGCCCAACGCCGGGCGGTGCTCGTAGGCGATGCCAGCAGTCGCCAGCGCCTCACGAAAGGCCGTCTTCGAGAAACCCTTTTTGCGCGACAGCGGCAGCTCACGCACGTCCACGATCAGCTGTACGCGCGCCTGCTTGAGACGTTCGATGAACGCCTCAATAGGCAGGCCTTCGTAGCCGAAGGTGAAAAGGGCAGCGCGCCGGGACTGAGTAGCCAAGATCAATTCTCAAAAGCAGGTAGGTCCAAGAGCGTACCGGAGATGGCTGCGCGACGCGCCAGCGGTGTCTCCACCGCGAGTCGCGGTTGTCTCGGACTCTATTGGCACGTCTCAGACATTAATGGCACGGAACAGAAGCGTTGGCGGACAAATATTCCTGAAAATCTCAGAATCTTTGCCTAGCCTGTGTCCTATGGAATGGCCAGACAAATCGGTGTCAATGTTGCCCCACATCGCCGCTCGAGTTGAGCGAGGTTTCGGATGCGGCTCCCGCAGCACCTACCGAGGCTGGGAGGACTTCCGGACGCGTTCAAACAAGGGCAGCGCGCGCAACTTCGAGTGCTCTCTGACCGGCCGCCGTGTGGATCTGCCATCCGCAGCGCACCTGGCTTACTTCTTCCTCCAAGAACGGCGGAGCGCAGTGCGATCGATCGAACAGTGCTTCCCGTTCCTCGATATCGCCGAAAGTCTCGCGATCTGCGCCGAGTTCGGACTCGTTCACCAAGCCAAGGGCCTTCGGCCCGAGCCCTACACGCTCGATTTCTTGCTTCGGGAGTCCGCTCAAGATGGATCTACCCGCTTCCAGGGACGCACGTTATCGAGCAGTGATGCCGGACCAGGCGCGTTTTCTGAGCTCGACGTGATCCAAGAGTTGTGCAAGCGGCACGGCGTGACGTGGCGGATCGTGCCGTTGGCCCCGCTACAGGACGCAACGCTTCTCGATTCTTTGCTGTTCGCCCGAGCCTGGATTCGTGAGCGTTTCGATCCTGATCGGTCGGGGGACGACGAGTTTCCCTCCAAGTTTCTCGAGGTGCATCGCGGCGGCCTTACCCTCAAAGAGTGCCTGGAGGCTGTCGTGAGGCGAACTGGAGGGTCCTTGGGAAGGGCCACGTCGATTTTTCGCCACGCGGTGTGGACGGGTCGCATTGACGTTGACTTCACCAAGGAGCTCTCGCTACGCGCGCCGGTCGAACTGCTCACGGGGGATCGTCATGGACTTCACTCCGAGCGATGACCGATCGGTGCGTGCGTTGCGCGTCGTCGAAGTGTCCGGCGAGACTGAGGCGTCCTTTTATCGCATCACCCACGTCTTTAACTCGACGATCTTTCTGATGCGAGTGAAATCAGCGGAACAGGCGGTCAACGCGCCACGACCGCAGCCCTGGCCAAGAGCGAGACTGCTGCACCTCATCGAATCGAAGCAGGCGCGCTTCGGCACACTCAGTCTGCCACCGGAGTTGGCGAACTGTCCGGATCCAGGGACCGATGAGGATGCGGAGGTCTCCGCATCCATGGAGGTGATTCAACCGCTGCTCGATGCGTTCGAGCGTGAGGAGAACTTGGGGCGTACCTTCACATCGCGAATCGCTCTCCGTGCAAAAACGCTGGCACTCCCAAGGAGCCTAGTGTCACGACTGCTGCTTCGATTCTGGTACTTCGGCGGAGTGCGTTACGGCGTCCTCCCCTTGCGCCGAGGGCCAAAACCCCTTTCAGCCCTCGAAGACTCTTTACAAGGGAGGCCGCAAGAGGATCGGCCTCGCCGGCGAGGTCGTCGCCCCCTCACCACTGGATCAGAGAAGCCGTCCAACTGGGCGCCGATTGAGGCCGACATCGACGACATGGAGCGCGCCGCGGAGCGTTGCATCAGGGATGGAAAGCGCTCCATCGAGGAGATCACGAAGGCGTACATCCGCACGGAGTTTAGGCGCCGCTATCCCGAGCAGTATGCAAGCTACATGCGGGGTGAGACGACGGACCCGGTAACCCAACGCATGGTTGCCTATCGACTTCGAACACGAGACAGCCTCAGCGCAGCGCTACGCGCCGCGGTGCCCGCGTTGGACCGGGCGCGGTCTCAACGCGCGCTGCACGCGCTTGGTCCAGGCGACGTGTATGAACTAGATGCCACCGGGGGGCAGATCGTGATCGTGGACCGAAAGGACCCGCGCAAGATTCTCAAACGGCTCACAATCTACATCCTTGTAGACCGCTGGTCTCGATACGTCGTGTCGGTGTATGTCTCGCTAAGAGCGCCTTCGGCCGAAGGGGTCCGGAAGACCCTGCGCATCGCGTTCACCTCCCGGCTGCCTCGATTCAAGCTGCTCGGCGTCAACGTCGACGACCAAACCTGGCCTCCAGCCGTGATCCCCGCGCAGATCGCTGTCGATCGAGGCCCGGACATGATTGCCGAAGCCACCGTGGCCCTCGCGGTGCGAGACCTGAAGACGAACTACGTGGTTTTGCCGCCGTTTACGCCGGACGGTAAAGCCATCATTGAGCGCTTGAACCGGACCCTCAAGGCGAAGATGAAGGCGAAGGGTCTCAAAGGCCTATACGAGAAGTTCACGACGCTCCCTAAACTGAAGGGCTCTATGCGCGCCGCGCAACTCGTCGCCTGCCTGTCGCTGCGCGAGGTCTATCGAGAGCTCTTGGACATCGTGGACGACTACAACCATTCGATCCACCACGGACTCAAGGAGCGTGTTGTCGAATTGTCCCAGAACGGGGTTGCCGCGACACCGCATGCCGCCTATGTTTGGGGCTTGGAAAACATTTCTGGCGGCGATCGCAGCGTATTGGATCGCCTCACCTACGACCGTCTGACGCTACGTACGGTGCAGGTCAAGATGAAGAACGGAGTTCTCGTCTGGGAGAAACTTCGCTTCTTCCCGAACAACCATGCCGCACTGCGTATATCTCAATCGGGGCGGCCCCGCTCAGCGGCCCGCACCACGGATGGCACGATATCGGCCAAGGTGGACGACACCTCGCCGACCAAGCTCTGGATGGTCACCAGTGATGCGCAGTGGCCGGAGTGGGTGCTGGACAGCGCCGGCATGGCAATCGTGGCGCAGCGATCGATCGAAGAACGCGAGGAGCTCGGCGCTGCCCACGCCGTTGACGCTGCGGCAGCCCGACGCAACGCTCTGCGCAGGGTGCTGAGCAAAGACGATGAGAGGCTCAGTTCCCCGAAAGCGCGGGCTGCGCCGAAGACGGCCGTGTCCGATGTCGAGCTCCGTGCGTGCAGCGCTGCCGCTTCGAGCGAGCTCGACGATGAACTGATGGTGAGTTCTGGAAGGAATGCGCCGCGCGCAAAGGCCTCATCGACAGGCATCTCGCCGCCCCCGCGCAAGGCGACGCTGGCAGCAGCGGCTCAGGACGAGATGGATGCGCTGGTACGCAGACTTGGAAGGACTCGCAAATGAGCACCATGATTCGGTACGAGGAGATCCCGGCGAAATACCACTCCTATCCTGGCGCTCGGTTCAAGAACAACAAGCTGATAGAGGCTCTTCCGATCTGGCGCGGGAGTAAGGACGATCTGCTGCTTGACCTCCAGCATGAGCCGCCCAAACCCGATTCCAGAACCCGCCGACTCTCCGAGTTGATCCGGCAGGGTGAGCTAGGCACCATCGGCGACATCCTGTATGGTCGACCCGCCTATCGCGAGGCGGCAAGCGCCATCATCACCAACCTGAAGGAGTCCTACGCGGGGCGCGGCATTGCGAGCGCAGATGATCTGCGTCGACGCCATCAGATCGCCGCCTGTACCGTCGACCAACTCGGCCCCCTTGATCGGCCAGTCGAACTGTCCGACGTGGCCAAGTTCCGATTGGGCTGGCGACAAACTGCGCCGGGTTATGGCTTGTTTGGCGCCACCGGGACCGGCAAGACCTCCTTGCTCAACGCACTGATGCAACGTTTGGCTGTGGTCATCCGTCACAAGAGCACGGTCGATGGAATGCCATCGGAGTTTGTCCAGATTCCAGCGATCCGGGTTCAAGTGCCCTTTGACGCGACGCTGCGGACGTTCTGCATCCGCTTCTTCGAGCAGGTCGACTTCGCATTGAATCAAGACCTATACGGCGCCCAAGCCCGACGCCATAGAACCGTCGGTGCCATGGTGCTGCAGCTGTTCAAGGTTTGCTCGGCGATCAATCTGGGAATGCTCATCGTCGATGACTTCCAAAATCTGCGCGCGGCCCGCGGCCCGAGTGTCGTCATCGCCTTGAACCTCTTCTCGCTGCTCATGGAGATTTCTGGCATTGGCCTGGTGATTGCCGCCACGCCGGCCGCCGGCGCACTGCTCGAAACGAATTCGCGCAACCTGCGCAAACTCACCTCCGGCGGCGCTCAACTGCTGGGCATGATGGCGCAGGGCTCGGCGGAACTCGTCGAATTTCAAGATGTCCACGCCCCATACCAATACACGCGACACGTCGCGTCACTCGACGACGAACTGCGCCGCGCTTGGCATCAAGCCAGCGGCGGCAATCCCGCTTTCGCTTCGCTGGCGTTCACCTGCGCGCAAAGACATGCCATCGGCGGCTCCGAGAGCCTGTCTAGGCAGGAGTTCGAGCACGCAATGAACTACGAGATGGCCTTGCTGCGGCCGGCCGTCCGGGCGCTCATCAGCCAGAACCCCGCCGATTTGCAGGCGTTCGAAGACTTGATCTTCCGCAAGGAGTTGACCTCGCTTCTGGAGGCGATGCACATCAATCCGAATGGCGCCCCTGCGGACAATTCAGAACTCGATGACGAGGACGTCCCAACGAAGCGCGCCGCCTTTGGAGCAACGGCCTGCTCGAAGGGAGCTTCTCCAGCGGCCGCAAAGGTAAAGAGGGAACAAAAGGGTGTGACGGGGAGAGCGAGGACGCGCGACGCGAGTGTTGCGAGTGGCAGCGATCGCACTGGGATTGCCACGCATGAGCGACCATCAGCTACGTCGCGGAGCGAGTCCCTTCCCACTGAAGACCCCTTGTCGCTGATGCGCCTGCTCCACTGAACGCGATGCTGGCTTGCCTGGTCAGTCCGCTCCCCGACGAGTTGATCTGTTCCTGGGTGGCACGAATCATCGCGCTGAACGCGCTTGGCGACGCCCGTGCGAGCATGGCGGTTGTGTTGGGGCAGCGACACGCACGCATCAGCGTCGATCTGCCGGGTCGGCTGGGTACCCTGGCACAGCGACTACTTCCGGGCCACAGCACCTTGGGCGCTGGCGGCCTGCTGGAGCTCCACACCCTCTTTCCGCACTTCAGGACGTTCTTGCCCGCATCGCGCTGGCCGGCGTTGCGCGACACCGCCATCTCCGGTGTCAACGCGATGCTTAAGGCCCGGTTGGGAGTGCTTGCGCATGGCGTCGGCGCGTCGCCGCCTTGGAGGTCCTGTGCGGCGTGCGATGCAGCGAGCATGGCAACGTGGAACGTCGCGTACTGGCACCGATGCCATCATTTGCCCGGGGTTCACGTCTGCGCTCGCCATGGCACTCCCCTGACGGAATGGCTGCGGCAAGCGCGGCAGGGTCATGCGGCCCGGCTGCCACTGCCCGGCAATTTCATGGCTGCGCTAGCCCCGGCGCTGGCCCATTCTCAATCGCACTATCACCTGGCCAAACTGTCTGAACAGACCATGCGCTGGACCGGGCCGAGCTTCGCGCCTGCGATCGCACGGAGGGTCTATGTCGCCGAACTCACGCGCCGAGGATGGACCAGACGCGGCGGAGCCCCGGCCTGCGAGCCGCTGATCGAAGCGCTTCTTGAGGCGTTCGCGACTTTGCCCGAACTCGCCCCGGGCGGCCGCCTAGCCGTGCGTTCCGACGGTCGCATGCCCTGGGTTCAAGGGCTTCTTGTGCGACGTGAGCGTTTTCACGCCCCGCTATGTCACTTGTTGGTGATGAGCGTGCTGTTCGGAAGCTGGCAGCGGTTGACCAGGCGCTGGGCGCAGGCGGATGACGCCCTCGCGCTCGCCGACGCGAGTGCGTCCAGCGCGCTGGAGGTATCAAGCGTGTCGCAGCCCACGCAACGTCCGATCACGGCAACGTGTGCGACGACAGACGCTCCACGGGCGGAGATTCCCTCAGCCGCTTTGGACCTGGTCCTTTCATGCCGCACGGCTGCCGTGTGCTGCCACTGGAGCGTGCATGCCATCGTCGCCCATCGGCGAGCCGCCGGACTCCCGGTGTCTGCCCGGCCGCGCAGAGCGCTGCAATCGGCCAAGGCTGAACTGCTCGAGCTACTTGCCCAGGGAATCCCAGTCGCCCAAGCGGCTCGCCGCAGCCGCGTGTCGGCGAGTACTGCCTATCGTGCGCTCGCGGAACGACCCGCGCTCCAGTGCGCGCGCGAGGCCGCAGGCAGGCATCTGGCGCTGCAGCGATATCGACGCACCTGGCTATCCCTGACCAGAACCCATCCAGACTGGGGGCCTAAGCGCACTCGGCAGGCGGCGCAAGCCACCTATGCCTGGCTCTATCGCAACGACCGAGACTGGTTGCAGGCACACAAGCCTTCGGGCACAACCGCACAGCATCGCCCGGCCCGCGTGGACTGGTCGCAGCGCGATGCGGACCTGGCCGCGGCACTGGAGCGCAGCATTCGTACGCTGGATGCGGGCGCTGCGGTCAAGTTGACGGTCACTCAACTGGTGGGATTGGTGCTCCCTCACAGTTCGGCTCGCAGGCACGCCGCGAAGCTGCCGTTGCTGATGGCCTGCGCCGCGCGCCACGCGCGTCGAGGCTGAGCCGCACCGTCTGGCCTCTGCGAACGACTTCGGCTGGTTTTTCCACGGGCACTGACTCACGACGAGACAGCTCTTGACCCATTCGACCCGCAGACATGCCGCACCAGGCGTACCAACTGTTCCCGAAGCGAGATATGGGCCAGGCGCAAAAGCCTAACCTGTGGTCGCGTTGGATCAATCTCGGCATCCCTACGGACCGGCGCAGCTTGAAACGTCGATCACGCAGATTTCAGGCTGCGGCCCGTTCATGGACGAACCTCGGATGGATTCGGCCATGACGCGGAGTCTTTCCACAAGCTGAGCAAAATCGATGAACGTCCCGTCTGGCAGCTGCCACCCTTTGGGCCTGAGCTTCTGATTCACCAGCAGCAGAATCCCTTCTCGACCGTCCTGGGCACGCAGGTATTGCCCGCACAGCTGCTTCGTCAAAGCGTCCTCCAACTCGGCCAACGACCAGCTTTCGGCGACCTTGATCTCGGTGGCGACGCTTACATCACTGACCCGCGAACGGAAACGCAGATCCGGTTCCTTCTCGTCCGCCACGTGGGGCTCACGTTCAATCGAGTAGGCCGTCCCCTGCAGCTGGCGCAAACGGTCCGCCACCCAGTTTTGAACTGCGCGCTCGTCGGGCAGCGCGCTGAGTGTTTTGCCTTGCTGGAAGTCGCCGTGAATGAGGTCGTGCTGCATGTCGGCCAAACGCAGCATGGCGGTGGCCTGAAGTTGCTTGCCGGTGGCCGGTTTGCGCTCAGCCGTCTCCTCGAATGCCGCGACCTCGGTGGCCCGCCAAGGCGTGTCTTCTGCATCCGCCGCAGCACGGCCATGAGCCATCGCTCGCAGCCGCTCTGCCGCGAAGGGCAGCTGATGCTGTGCAGCCATCCTGCTAATCGCATCGAAGGTCGCCTGCCCCGGGGTCTTGACCAAGGTGTCGAGTGCTGACGATCGGGCGGCTTCAGCGATGTCGCGCTCGTCGGGGGAATACACCCCCTTGTTGGCGCGATCCCGGTCCTCTTCTGGCTTGACGATGCGAAACGCCAGCGTGACCAGCCGCTCAAGGGTCGGCAGGTCCATGGACGCGGCGTGTGCCGGAATCCCGTACCAGTGTGAACCGAAGATGTGCGGCAGGACGCGCTCCACCAGCAGCGTCTTGTCCCGCTCGCCAAGCAAATCCAACTTCGCCGTCAGTGCATCCGTGGCACGGGCGGCGTCGATCGCATATGCCACCCCCAGGTACTGAGCGCTGATCTGCGGATCCTGGACGCTGTTGAACCGGTCAATGGCAAGCAGACAGAGCTGCGGCTTTTCGCCCTCAGGCACGCCCCGAACCAGGGTGGGCAAGAGCGGCCGCAGAGCGAGCGCGCCGAGCCCCGGTCGCGTCTGCACAGCGGGGTACAGATGCCGCCACATCAAGACAGCGACGGGTTGAGGGCTACGGTCAAGGTACTCCAGGATCTGGTGTTGCACGCCGGGCGCGGGATCATCGAGGTCGGCGATCGCCTCCTTGGCCAACACCTGCGCGACAGGTTCGGGCCAGACCGTGGCCAGGTCAAAGAGACAATTCGGAAAACCGTTGATCTCCAACGTCGCGAACTGTGCGGCGCGCACGGCCTCCTCGAGCGTCAGTTTCGCCGCCCAGTTCGGCCGATTGGACGCTTCCAGCGAGACCCCGGCGATACACATGCAATCGATGGTCGCAACCAGATTGCGTTCTCCCGGCTGGCGGTCGCTGAGCAACGTGGGCGTCCATTCCCGCCAGATCCGGGAGAGGCCCGCCAACAACGCCGCGGCGACCTCGTCGCCGACGACTGCCGCAATCGGCGCTACGCTGTCGATGGCGTAGCCGGACGTGCCGCGCGTTGCTTGACTCAGCAAACGCCAGAGGTTGTAGATGCGTTGATCGACGCCCCCTTCAGCAGTGGTGGGTGTCAACGTCCCGAGCTGGCCGGGATCGGCCCGGAGCCCGGAAATGAAATCGAACCAGGACTGCTCCCGCTCCGCCTGCGCCTCATCGCCTTTGCGGGTGAGTTCTGCAATCTCCCGCTCGGCCTGGAGCGCTTCCTCGGACTGCACGTGTGGCGTCAGCCACGCGGTGAAGGCCTCCTCCATCGACGGATCGGCAGCCGCGACCGCTTTGATGCGTTCTCGAAGGTGGTCGTCCTGATTGCCCTCGTGAAACCACAGCGCCAAGGCGGCGTTGATGGCAAGCCGCCTTTCGGATGCGCTTGCGCGTTGGGGCGCATCCGCCAGCAGCCACTCGACGTCGGGAAGCGCCAGCGTGGGGCCCCAGCCCAGGGCCTGCAGTTGGAAGGAATGCTCCAGCGGTTTCCCGTGCAGGTACTCGTGCTGGGCCAACCGGTCGGTCGCATGCCAAAACGCCAGGCGCCGTCGATCCTGTGAGCGGTTCACGACCTCGATCGCATCGCTCAGGCCATCCGTTTTGTGATGGTGATAGCTCAGGCGGCGATCGCTCAGGCGCAACAGCGCGTCCAGGACGGCCGGCGACACGCGGTCGTCCGGGGACAGCTCCAACGAACGCAGCGCCGCAGCGGCGAGCGCGGGGGCATATTGCGCCTCGGGCGACGAGAAATCGCTGATGTCGGGAGTGGGCTGCTGGGCCAACTGCTTCAGCAGGCCTGCGATCAGGCGATCCAGCTCTGCGGTGGTCCCCAGCCTGTTCACCAGCGTCTTGCCCTGCCAGTCCAGATTGAAGCCGCCCCCCTCGTCATCACCCAGCTTGATCGAGGCCAGGATGTTCAACAGGTCCTCGACACCGATCTTCCCGGGAAACAGCTCCTCGACGGCTTCCCAGACCGCCGTCGTCTCGATCGAGGCGCAGTCGCGTTTGATGTATTCCGCGTAGGCTTGAAGCAGCCGTTCGTCACCGCTGCCCAGCAACGCGCGTCCCGAGATGATGGTCGTGTACCTGTCCGGGTATCGCCCGAAGGCGACCTCCTGGACCAGGTCGAGGCACCCATGCAGCTTGCCCACCCAGATCAAGCGCAGAACGAACAGCCGGATCTCTTCGTCCTGATGGTTGGCGGCCCAGATCTCGCGCAACGTCGGCACGATGTCAGGCTGCGCGAACCGCGTCACGAGCGCCAGATCGAGCAGCGGCGTCTCTTCGTCCTGCTTCATCCGATCGACCAGTGTCAGCAGCGCCGTCCTGCGGACCGACGCGGGCAGGCTGGCCGGGTCACCTGCGGTGAAAAGCAGGTAGGGCGCCCGTCCCAGGACTTCCGTCGCCACGCTGTCATCCCACAAGCTCAACCAGGCGGCCGTCTCCTGCATGGAGGGCTTGACCAGGGCGACGCCGTAGGTGCGGGCGAACAGCAAGTCATGCAGTCGACGCTGGGACAGGTTGGCGTTGCGCAGGCGCAGCAGCCATCGCGCGGCCAGGTAGGCCCGAACGACACCCTCGTTGTCGTTGTGCAGCCGCGCGCGGCCGAATGTGGCCGGGTCAAACGCCGGACGGATCAGCAACTGGAGTCGTTCCTCCGGTGACCAGTCGGGAAGGACGTCTTCCAGCAGGATCGTTCCCTGCTGCGCATCGGCGGACGCTTCCATGTCCGGTATCGCGAGCAGGTGTCTACGCCCGAACACCATGGCCGCTCCCACCCGCTCCAGCGCCTGCCTGGCACGCGAATGGTCTAGCGTGCCGCGGCGGGCACGGTCCGGATCCACCTCGCGGCTGCGCTCGTTGAGGCTCTCGTCGATCATCGACGCCAGGCTGCCGAGCCGCCCATGCTGCCGCCAGTAGCGGACGATCCAGTCGAGGTCGAGGGGTCGCTTCGCAAAGGCCCACAGATTCCCGCTGTCGATGGCCTCAATCAGCGCTTGGACGTCGGGAACGCCTTTTCCGGTCGCATACCTACGCACTTGGTCGCTGTCCAGCGCGGCCATGACGACCACGATCGAGGTCTCTGGCGGCGGGAGCTCCGGTGCCTTCTCGTTGCGCAGCTGCTGACGGACCAGCGCTTCCAGGGACGGCGGCGGCGCCTGAACGTCCGCGGAAGGCAGCGGCAGCTCGTCATCGAAGCGGCGCGCGTCGCGTGCGAACTCCCAATCGGTGTGCCGTCCTGACAGCACGATGTGCGCGCGCGCTTCTGCGCCCATGATTCCTTCAGCCAGCTGGCGCAATGCACGCCCCAAACCGATGTTGTCGAGCTTGGCCTCGTCGATGGCGTCGATGAAGAACCATGCGGGGTCGCCGCCGGAGCGCCAGGTCTGCAAACGGGGTCGATCGGCGGGACGCAGCGCGCGCTCCAGCCCGTCGCGACCCACGTCTTGCACGGTGGCGTAGAACGAGGTCTTGCCCGCGGCGACCTGCAGTTTCGCTTGCGCGACGAGTTCGGTGGTCTTGCCGCTGCCGGCCTCCGCGAGGATGACCACACGGCGCTTGAGCAGCAGATCCGTCCAAGTCAGAGACTCGCTCGACAGTCGCCCGTTTCGAAGCCTGGAAGGGGTGGAGGTCGCGTCATCGCGCAACTCAGAGAAACGGCGATCCAGGGAAATCGTTGCAACCATGTGAGCGATCAAGCCTCGAGGGAGCTCGATTGTCGAGCCGAGCAGCGAAGGCGTCGACACACTGCCGCCGGTCGCCTCAGGTCGTCGCCGGTCGCCGGCGCCCGATGGGCCTCCCGCGTCGTCCGCCCCTCACTTCGCATGCCTGCCCAGCGTCCCCTTCGCATCGCTCTTGGTTCGCGCGCGCGGTGCGCGGCTGGGCTTGAGGGCGGCCAACAAGCGCTCCGCCAAAGCCAGCTGCTGGGTCAGCGCATGCGCGTCGCGCTGCGCCGCGCCCTGCCCAGCCAGGGCGCTCGCCAGTTGCGCGGAGAGCTGATCCCGGTCGCTTTGCAGACGTCCCAGCGCTTGCTCGCGCTCCTCGTGCTGCGATTGCAGGCGGGCCAGGCACTCGGCATTGGCTAGGTCGGCCGCGTGCGCTTGCTCGCGGACCTCCTGCAGCGTCGCGTCCAGCGCCTCTGCCCGCCGCTCCGTCTTGAGGCGGTGCTGGCGCTCGGCGTCCAAATCCTGCGCCAGGCGTCGTTGATTCGCTTGAGCGTGGTCCTGGGCCTCGCGCAGCGACTGCGCACTGTCGGCGAGTTGCCGCTCAAGCTGCTCGTGGGCGCGGTCGACGCGCTCGCGCAGCTCGCCCGCCTGGTGTTGCGCATCAAGCAGCTGCGCACGTGCGACCGCGTGCTGCTCCCGCTGTGCGTCGTTCTGTTCCCGCAGTTCCGCCAGTGTTTGGCGCAGTTCCTGCGCCTGGGCTTGGGCGGTGCGCTCGGACGTCATCGCGGCGTCCCGTTGCTCATGCGCCTGCGCCAGGCCCTGCTGCAATCGCGCGTCGAAGTCCCCGCGCGCCTGCGCCGAGGCGGTCTCCCACAGTTGGCGCGCCAGCTCCAGCACGGGCTCGGGCAGATCCGCCGCGAGCGAGAACGCCTGCGGGTCGGCCAGACGTGCGCCCAGACCCTTGAACCACGTGTCGAGCATGGGTCCCACGGTGTTGGGCGAGCCCCGGCCCATCTTCTGGCGGACGCGTTCGATGGTCGGACGGTCGCCCTGCACCAGCAGCGCGTCACACGCGGACCAAACCTCCTGGGACGTCACGCCTTTGGGCACCGGGGCACTCCTTGTTTTCGCGAGGCCGCTCGCCTAGCTTTACCCTCGATAAGAGATCGTTATCGCAATTAGCAAGCCGTCAGCGTTATACATCCTACAGCGCACATATGGGAATCAACCAATTACGGGTGCCCGCCGTGGTTTTGTCCACAGCGGCCGACGTGCATGTAGCGCTTGATCCGGCGGCGTTGGACGCTGCAGCCGAGGCCGCCGAGCACGCCCTGCTGCGCCAGGGCCACAGCGACAACACGGCGCGCAGTTACCGCTCGGCGCTGCGCTATTGGGCGGCCTGGTTCCAGCTGCGCTACGGCCGCGTGCTGACGCCGCCGGTGGCGGCGACGACCGTCGTGCAGTTCATCGTCGACCACGCGCAGCGCCTAGACCGCGACGGTCGCCTGGTGCACGAGCTTCCGCCTGCCGTCGACCAGGCACTTGTGCAAGCTCACTTCAAGGCGCGTCTGGGTGCTCCGGCGCTAAGCACGCTCGTGCACCGCGTCGCGGTGTTGTCCAAGGTACACCGCGTGCAGGCTCTCGAGAACCCTTGCGAGCAGCCGCGCGTGCGCGACCTGATGGCGCGCACGCGGCGTGCCTATGCCAAGCGCGGCGCGCTGCCACACAAGGCCGCGGCGCTGACCCGCGATCCGCTGGAAGCGTTGCTGGCCACCTGCGACGACTCACTCACCGGGCTGCGCGACCGCGCCCTGCTGCTGTTCGCATTCGCTAGCGGTGGTCGCCGCCGGTCGGAGCTGACTGCCGCGACGCTAGAAAACACTCGCCGCCAACCCGGCGGCAGCTACGTCTTCGAGTTGCGACACTCCAAGGGCAACCCCCAAGGCCAGGATCGGCCCGAGAATCACAAGCCGGTGGTGGGCCGCGCCGCCGCCGCACTCAACGACTGGCTGGTGGCCAGTCGCATTACCGCCGGGCCGATCTTTCGGCGCGTGCGCCGAGGAAGCCGCGTCGGGGAGCCCCTCGCGGCAGCAGCCGTCCGTGACGTGGTGCGCAAGCGCAGCAAGCAAGCCGGGCTGACTGCAGCGTTCACCGCCCACTCCCTTCGATCTGGCTTCGTCAGCGAGGCGGCGCTGCAAGGTGCCTCACTAGGCGAGACCATGGCCATGACCGGGCATCGTTCGACAGCAGCGTTGCTCGGCTACTTCCGCCCCGTCGGCGTGACCTCATTCGCAGCTCGGCTGTTGGATACACCTCGCCGCTGAGCCATGGGACGGCATCGGTGCCTCGTCGAAAGGGTGTCGTGAACTCAGCAAGACCTCCCTCTTCGCTGACCTGCGCGCATGAGCAGAACTTCAGCGTCCTTGCTCGACGCGAGTCTCCTTTGCCTGATGAACTGCTCTGCAGCTATCTGTACCGCAGTGCCATCCTCAACGGGTTCGACTCGTTCCGAATTTTGGCGCGGCGACTGCTCACTGATTGCCGCATCGATCCGTTTCCGGCAATGACCAATCTGTTCGCGCCGACCGCCGTACCCAGCAGAATCCTGGCCGCCATAGGGTGGCGCCCGGAAGCTGCGATGGCACGGCTGACTACCTGGCCATATTGGCAAACCTTTGGCGCGAAGTCCTGCCTTGCTCTAGCGTCTTCACCTACAAGCTGGGGATGGAAACCGCTGCGCACCAACACGTTGCGATGGTGCCCGGCCTGCGTGGACGAGGATCGCGAGCGCTACGGTCTGACATACTTTCGGCGTGCGCATCAGTTGCCGTTGATGCGCTACTGCTCCTTCCATCAACGTGAATTGCTGCACGCCTGTCGAGGCTGCGGTCGGCACTTTGGCGCGAGCGGCGAACCGGAGCCTCTGCCATTCTTCTGCCGCTGCGGCTTCGCTCTAGGCGATTCGCCGACATCGCCTTCTTTCATCACCCATGGGGACGCTTGGCTGCGGCTGGGCGAGATCTCAGTGCAGGCGCTAACCCACGCCGGACTCAGCTTCGACGCCGAAGTGCTCAGCCGGCGCGTCCGCCAGATCGTTCGGGATCGCTACAACAAGTCCCCTATAGCGCTGTTAACGGACACCTACGGCGCCACGGGCGCCCGTTGGATCTTGAAAGACTGGAGGGCCCCCGCGCCTTTGGAGCAGAGCCCATCAGTGCGACGTCAGCGTTTTGAACTCGTCCAAGCGCCACAGCTGTGTGCGCTCATGGCGGTTGTTGACGGAGACCTAGACAACACCGTACGCCAGTATCGTCATCCCGCCAAGCAGATGAGTTCGCGCACGTCCTCCAAGGAGGACCGACGCCTCGTCAACGAACTGGCGCAGACGCTATTGCCCGGCGCTTCCCTGCAAAGGCTCCTTCAACGCGATCATCATGATCTGTATCAGCGCATGCGGCGCAATGATTGGCAGTGGTTCGAGGACCATTTTCCTGCACGCCCCGGGCAATATCGACGGGGTCCGCGAGAGCACCCGGTACTGGACGATCGACGCAAGCTGCTGGCTAAATTGGCGGAGATGCAGGAGTTTGACAGGTGGGAGCTCGTCAACAACGCCGCAGCGCGGCGGGCGCTCGTGCGCGACCGGGCATGGTTGCAAGACCTGATCGAAGAGCGGCGAAAGACCGATCAAGCTCGATCTGACGCGATGCATGTAGCTGCGGTTGAGAGCGCCCGCTTCGACCTGCTCAGTCAACCCGGCGAGCCGCAACCCGTTACCCTGCAGGCGATTGCGGCCAGGCTAGGTTGGTCCCGCGCCAAGCTGTACCAGTTCTCCGTCCGTAATCCCCAAATTCGTCCGATGATCAGGGAAAGCATCGACGAACTGGAGACTCGCCGCGTGGCCTGGGCGGTGCCGCTCGCGCTTGCAAGTGGGGTCGCGCCGTTCCCATGCAACATCGCTCGCTGGATGAGGACCAATCGAGTCCGGCGCGTGCTCACCAAGATTCGTGCGGAACTGGATCGACTGCACCTATGCGGCTCGTCCGATGCGCCCGAGTCGTAAGGGCCCGGCGAACCCATCTTGACTGCGCATACGCGGCTTGAACCAACGCGTCGATGGCGTTCAGGGTTGCGATGGCGGGGTAAGTTTGTAGCGACCGGAAGCGACGCCGGAAGTAGCAATCCCAATAGCTTGTAGCCCTCTGCCTGGTGAGCGCCATGAACTTTGGGTTCTCCCGTGCGAAGTCAACTAAGTTTTGGACCGTCTCCTGCGGGTGGCTGCAGCAATCACCTCGACAAGCTCGATGACATATTCGCCCAGGAGCTGCACCAAGAACGGGGCGGCCCAAGGGCGATCCGTCGCGCCGAGTTGACGCAAGCACTCCTCTCGTACATATCCATTCCAATGCCGGGTGCCGAGGCACAGCGCGAGAGTGCGGTGGTCGCCAGTGGCCTGTTCGATCAATGCCCGCAGGTCGCCTGGCGAGCAGTAAAGACGGGCGGGAGCGGAGAGTAGCTCGCCTTGCACGGTGACCTTGAATCCCTGATGCACAGGGGCAAGCTCCGAGGCGGCCATTGCTTCCAGCAATGTCAGTGCTGCCGGCTGGAGGGCAGCGGGGAAGGCCGGTTGGTATGTCATGAGCGCAGTCAGATTTGAACTTCGTCGATCGCCGGCGATGACGCCTGACTGCGGGGTAATTTGCTCCGCGCAGGGTGCAATGCTACGTCAGTCGGTAGATGGACCTCAGACGTCTCGGGTGGACGCCCATTGGTGAGGCAGCAGTTCGGCAATCTGGCTCGCCGGGTGCATCGGCAGCCGCTCCAGCACATCGCGCAGGTAGGCGTAGGGATCAAGGCCGTTGAGCTTGGCCGAGTGGATGAGGCTCATCACGGCTGCGGCGCGCTTGCCAGCGCGCAAACTGCCCGCGAAGAGCCAGTTCTGCCGCCCCAGCGCAATAGGCCGGATGCGGTTCTCCACCCAGTTGTTGTCGATGGGCAGGTCCCCGTCATCCAGGTAGCGGGTCAACGCCGCCCAGCGCTTGAGGCTGTAGTCGATGGCCCTGGCGGTGGCTGAGCCATCCGGCACGCGCTGGCGCTGCTGCCGCAGCCACTGGTGCAGTGCATCGGTCAGCGGCCGGGCTGCTTGGCGGGCGTCAAGCCTGGCCCGGCTGTCGGCGTTGACCGCTGCTCGCTCCACCTGGTAGAGCTGGCCGAAGAACTTCAGCGCCTGCTCGCCGACTTGGCTGCCGTGGTTGGCCCAGAGTTCGTGGAACTTGCGCCGGGCGTGCGCCATGCAGCCGACCTCGGTCACGCCCAGCTCGAAGCAAGCCTTGTAGCCGGCGAAGTCGTCACAGACAAGCTTGCCCCGCCAAGCCGGCTTGCTTGGCGTCCCGGGCAGGCCCAGGAAGTCGCGAGCGTGCTGGCCGCCGCGGCTGTCGGCGAAGTCGAAGACGACGGCCTGCAGCGGGCTGAACTGCGTGCTGCAGTAGCTCCACAGGTAGGCGCGGTGTGTCTTGCCGTGGCCGGGCTTGAGCATCGCCACCGGCGTCTCGTCGGAATGCAGCACCGGCTGGCGCAGCAGTTCCGCGGCCAGCGCGTCCACCAGCGGCTCCAACTGCACACCGCACTCGCCGACCCACTGCGCCAGCGTGGAGCGGGCGATGGCATGGCCGGCGCGCTCGAAGATGGCCTCCTGCCGGTACAGCGGGAGGTGGTCGAGGTACTTGGCGACCAGCACCTGGGCCAGCAGGCCAGTCGTCGGCTGGCCCCTGTCGATGATGTGCGGGGCGACCGGCGCCTGCACGATCCGCTCGCAGCACTTGCACACCCACTTGCCGCGGATGTGGCGCTCGACGGTGAAGACGCCAGGTTGGTAGTCAAGTTTCTCAGCCACGTCCTCGCCGATGCGCTGCATGGCCTGCCCGCAGCCGCAGGCAGTGTTCTCCGGTTCATGGTGCACGTCGCGGCGCGGCAGGTGCGGCGGCAGCTTCTCGCGCCGGGGCTGCTGCCGCTCGCCAGCGGCACGCTCTGGCTGCAGCGCCTCAATCTCGGCAGCAACGGCCGCCAGGTCGCCGTCCAGTGTCTCGTCCGGCAGGCTCTTCTGCTCGGGGCTGAACCGCTCAGCGAACTTCAGCCGCTTGAGGATGGCGTTCTCGTGCGTGAGCTTGTCGATGACGGCCTGCTTGAAGGCAGCCTCAGCGCGCGCGGCACGCAGAGCGTCGCGTAGTTGCTGGGCATCGAGTGTGTCGAGGTCGTCGGCGATCACGAATGGTGATGCTGCCCGCCGTCGGCATCGCTGCCCATCGGCAGATGCCGCAATGGACGCGGAGCTACAGCAGCGTGATGACGCCGGCCTCGCCAACGTGCTGCCAGGGCAGGCCAAGCACGAGGGCGTCGAACTGAGTGCGGCTCAGGCTCAGCGTGCCGGCCACATCGCGGGGCCAGACGAAGCGGCCCGCATTGAGGCGGCGAGCGGCGAGCCACACCCCGATGCCGTCATGCACGAGCACCTTCATGCGGTTGGCACGGCGGTTGGCGAATAGGTAGGCGTGGTGGGGCCGGGCGGCGCCGAAGACGGCTACCACGCGCCGCAGAGCAGCCTCAGTGCCGGCTCGCATGTCCAGCGGCTCGACCGCCAGCCACACCGCATCCACCCGGATCAACGCAGCATCTCGCGCAGCCAGGCGGCGCAGGACGCAGCGCCCGCCATCGGCCAACGAACCCGTACATGGACCGAGCCGCGCTGCAGCTCCAGTTCGATGGACTGCGGCGGCTCGCACGCGGGCACTTCTGTGACCACAGACACAGGGACGAACGCAGGGGAGCCAGCGGCCTCGCCATCATGCCCAACCAGGCGCCGCCACTTGTGCACGAGGTTGGCGTTGAGGCCGTAGCTCATCGCCACCTGGGCCTCGGATGCGCCAGGTGCCGCACATGCGGCAATGACTTGGCGCTTCAGGTCTGCATCGTGTCGCCGGCGACTGGCCGGCTTGGCGTCTGACATGGTGTCCACCTAACTGGTGAACTGACCCCAGAAAGTTGGACTCCACGGAGACCCCAACTTGAACAAATACACAGAGCAGCAGAAGCTGGACGCTGTTGAGACCTACCGATCCGGCGAGCTCGGCCTTAAGAAGACAGCCGCGCTTCACGGCGTCGATGTCGCGTCGCTTCGCAAATGGGTTGCTGGCTACGAGGCGCTCGGCATCGCTGGCATCCAACAGAAGCGGCGCCAGACCTACGACCTAAGATTCAAGCTCGACGTCCTTCAGCGGATGAAGGCCGACGGACTGTCGTGTCGACAGGCTGGGGCAATCTTCAACGTCCGCCGCTGCAACAGCATCGCTGAGTGGGAGCGCGCGTACAGCAGGGATGGAATCGCTGGTCTGATGCCACATCACGCCGCACGCAGGGCTAACAGGATGCCGGAGGTCCCGGCCGTACCGCCACCCGAGGACACCGGCCAGGAGGAACCGAGCCGACAAGCATTGCTCGACGAGCTGGAGGTCCTTCGCGCGGAGAACGCCTACCTAAAAAAATTGAAGGCCTTGGTTCAATCTCAAGCGACATCAGCGCCAGACAGAAGGCGCAAGTTGTGATTGAGCTGAGGCCGAAGTTCCCCCTGCCTGCGCTCCTTCGTGCATCGGGCTTGCCGAGAAGCACTTTCTACTACCAGCGGGCGGCACTTGTGGCTGGAGACAAGTACGCCGCCACCAAGGTCCTCATCAAGTCCGTCTTCGACCAACACAAGGGAAGGTACGGCTATCGTCGAATCACGGCGGCCCTGCGCCGGCTTGGCACCGTCATCAATCACAAGACCGTGCAGAGGCTCATGGACGAACTGCAGCTGAAGTCCATCGTCCGACCGAAGAAGTACCGGTCCTATCGCGGCGGTGGGCAAGGCGGCGCCGAACCTTCTTGAGCGCAACTTCAGGGCGTCAGGGCCGAACCAGAAGTGGGCGACTGACGTGACCGAATTCAAGGTGGATGGCAAGAAGCTCTACCTGTCGCCTGTCGTGGACCTGTTCAACGGCGAAATCGTCGCCTACGCTACCTCGCGAAGCCCCTTGTTCACGATGGTCGGCGCCATGCTGAATCGGGCGTTTGCGAAGCTCCGCCCGGGTGACCGCCCGATCTTGCATTCCGATCAGGGCTGGCAATATCAGATGGAGCAGTACCGCCAGCGTCTCATCGCCAATACCGTCACGCAGAGCATGTCGCGCAAGGGGAACTGCTTGGACAACGCCGTGGTCGAGAGCTTCTTCGGGACGCTGAAGTCTGAATACTTCCACGTCAACAAGTTCAGCAGCCTGGATGAGCTCGAGGCCGGACTACGCGGGTACATCCGGTACTACAACCACGACCGAATACGGGGCGGCCTTCGGGGACTTAGCCCCGTCGAGTACCGAGAGCTTGCTGCCAGCGCGTAGGTCAGCCGCGTCGTCCTTGAGCGGCCGGCGGCTTCAGGCTGATTGCGGTCCGTCGACCCGCCGCCCGCGGCAGACCAGTCCAACCCTGAGCGGACATTCGGTCTCCTGCTCTCGCTGCCCTGAAGCAGCCGTGCGGACGCCATCGCGGTCACAAAAGGATGCCCCGCAACGGACGACGCACGTCCTTCTGTAGCAATCAAGGCACCTGCGGCGCCGCGGGACATCCACGTCAAGCTCAGGCGAGGCGCAGCCTCAATCACAGCGAACTGGCGCTCTCAGCGCGGCGTCGGAGCGTATCGTCTGAAGGCGCGAGCTGCTGCGGTGATTCGAGTCGGCACCGACCGCACTTACTCGCGCTGTCAACGTGCTCGGTGTCGGCAGGCAGTTTCTGCGTACTTCTTCGCTCTCAGCCCTAGACGCCCTGCCGCGACATCAGAAGGTCGCTGAGATCGTGCTCAAGGCGGACTAGATCCACCGGCTTCGTCCAATATGCGACGGCGCCGCCCCTGATCGACTCTTGCACGTATTCAGCGGACGTATGTGCCGTAAGCACGGCGATGGGAACGGGGCGCCCGTCCGACAGGCGCCGCAATTGTCGCAGCACTTCGCTCCCGGGCATGTCCGGTAGATATAGGTCGACGATGACGGCATCCGGGCGTTCCCGCTCATAAGCGAGCAGGCCCATCTCGCCGGTCTCAGCAACGAGCAACTCAAATCCTTGGAACTTCTCAGCCCAACTTTGCAATAGAAGAATGTTGGTCGCGTTATCCTCGATGTAGAGGACACGGCCCTCGAGCTTGGGTGAAGTGCGGCTGGCCATGCCTTCAAGGTAGCAGATCGGGCGCTGCGACTCATCCCCTGCTTTGACGTCGGCGGCGCTCGCGTGCGCTTTCCGTTGCATCATGTTCCTCAGAACGCTATATCGCTAGCGCATTTCTCGCACCTCCTTCGTGGTTCGTTGATCAGGGCTAGCTCCGACGAGAGCCTGGAATCCAAGGCTCGTTTTCAGGGGCGCTACCTCCCGATCAGTGGCATTTGCGGGTTCGTCGTGAACTAGTTTGCTGACGGGGCCGTGCGCCCATAGACTAGAAGCCTCGCTCAAAGGTCACATCAGGGAGAGAACGATGACCAACGAGACTGCGCTCGAGCGCTGCTGCGCCGCCTGTGGGGCTGTGGCCATTTGCAGTTCAAACCGCGTTAACGCGCGCGGCCAATGCGGTGGCCTCAAGCCATGACTGCACGCGATCTCGCGCAGTTGGCGGACGAAGGCCTTCCCTCCTACTTGGTGGCAGCCTGGGGGGCAGTCACGACACCGCTACTGGTTCACGACGAGCACCGCATCGTTCACGCCAATGCCGCGATGCTGCGCCTGCTCGGCTATGAGACAGGCGCACTGTTGGCGATGCCGTTCGAAGCCTGGGCGGTGCCGGAGCAGCGCGAAGCGCTGCGCCAATACGGTCTGCACGCGATCGCGCACGAAACGCTGCCGCCCGCCATCGAGGTTGAGGCAGAGACCGGAAGCGGATCGATTCGCGCGCTGGAAGTCACCGCGCGACCATACGTCGTGCAGGGGCGTCGCCTGAACGTTCTGACCGTGCAGGACCTGAGCGATAGCCGGCACGTGCAGACCAGCTTGCTCAACGTGGGTCGGGTGCTTCACCAGATCATCGAGAACAACCCCGTCGCCAGTTTCGTGCTGGACGCCGAGCATCGCGTAACGCACTGGAACGCGGCCTGTAGCAAGCTGACGGGCATCGACGCCTTCGACATGATGGGGCGCCGCGACGCCTGGACTGCCTTTTATTCTGAAGCGCGCCCCCTGCTGGCCGATCTCATCATCGACGGCACGATAGAAGTGCAATGCGTTCCGCTTTACGAGGGGCGCTGCCGACGCTCGGAGACCATCGACGACGCCTATGAGGTCGAAGCCTTCTTTCCGAGGATGGCCGACGGGGGACGCTGGCTGTTCTTCACCGCCGCCCCGCTGCTGGACGCACAAGGGACCGTGGTGGGGGCCATCGAGACCCTGCAGGACGTCACTCAGCGGCGTCGCGCCGAGGAGGAACTGCGCCGCCACCGAGCCGAACTCGAAGAGCTGGTGAGCGAGCGCACGGCCGAGCTGCTGCAGACGCATCACGAGCTGGAGGCGTTCCTCGAGAACGCCTCGGTGGGCATCGTCACCACGCTGCACCACCGGATCGTGCGGGGCAATCGAAAGTTCGCCGAGATCTTCGAGCTGGGAGAAACGCCCGCCAGCGGCACGCCAACCCGGACGTTCTTTTGCAGCGACGAGGACTTCCAGGCGTTGGATGAAGTTGCTTATCCGGTCCTGTCCCGTGGCAAATCGCTGCACCACGAGATGGAGATGCAGTCCATGAGCGGGAAGCGCTTGTGGATCCAGATGATCGCGTACGTTGCCAATCCGCAAGACCGGCTCGCGCGCATCTGGTGGCTGCTCCAAGACCGCACCGAGGAGCGCCGGGTGCAGCAGGCGCTGGCCGAGAACTACGAGCGCATCAAGCTCACCAACACGCGGCTCGAGGAGGCACAGAATCAACTGCTGCAGGCCGAGAAGATGGCGTCGATCGGCCAGCTCGCCGCCGGCGTGGCGCACGAGATCAACAACCCGATCGGCTTCGTCAGCTCCAACCTGGGCACGCTGCGCGGCTACGTTGAGCCGATGTTCGGACTGCTCGACGCGATGCAGTCGGCCATCGTCGAGTTGCCTGAGCCCGTGCGGGCGGCGCTGAAGGAACTCGACCGCCGCATCGACCTGGCCTTCGTCAAAGAAGACCTGCCGCAGCTGCTCGACGAGAGCGAGGACGGCCTGGTGCGAGTCAAGAAGATCGTCCAGGATTTGAAGGACTTCTCGCGCGTGGATCACGCCGAGTGGCAGGACGCTGACCTCAACGCCGGCCTGGACTCGACGCTCAACGTCGTCATGAACGAGGTCAAGTACAAGGCCGAGGTGCGCAAGGACTATGGCGCGCTGCCGCCGGTGCGCTGCATCGCGGCGCAGCTGAACCAGGTTTTCATGAACCTAATCGTCAATGCCGCGCATGCGATCCCGCAGCGCGGCGAGATCCGCCTGACGACGCGAGGCGAAGGCGACTGGGTATGGGTCCAGGTCGAGGACACCGGCACCGGCATGAGCGAGGAGGTCCGGCGCCGCATCTTCGAGCCCTTCTTCACCACCAAGCCGGTGGGCAAAGGCACGGGGCTGGGGCTGTCCCTGTCCTACTCGATCGTGCAGAAACACGCCGGCCGCATCGAGGTCGAGAGCACCCCCGGGAAGGGCACGCGCTTTCGTGTCTGGGTGCCCGTTAAACCTCAGGTTGCGGACCCGTCCCAAGGCTGAGTTTCAAGCAACCGGCCCGTCCAACTCCGTTTAGAGCAGACAAGACTTCATGGAGGCGAAGATGGAACTCGACACGGTGTCATACCTGTTTCAGTGCCCTCAAGGGACCTTCAAGATCAAGGAGCGCTTCAACGGGCGCTGGCGTGTCATGCATAACGACATGCCCTGGGGAGATTCGTTTGGCTCGCCGCAGAAGGCCGCGCACGCGGTTTCCCAGGCCTTTGCCGTCCCAGGCGAGCTCCAAGAGTGGACCGAGATCGGCCATTTTCATACCGACCGCGGCGGGCTTTCGCGCTGATCGCGATCTGGCATCGCCGCTACCACCGCACTGGCCGCGGCTCTCTGAGCGTGTGAGCCGAACGGCCTCCCGCATCGCCTCCACTGGCACATCGCGTATCCGTGACGTAGTTACTTTGCACCGCGAAGCAGTGGGCGCTTAATCGCCTGCATTGTGACTCACGTGACAAACGGAACCGATGTGACGCAATGGCGTCGTCTTTCGTCCTGGTCGCCGTCGACCGTGGCCCGCAGACGTCGTTGGACGCTCGCCCGTTTGTCCGGGGGAGATCGCGAGACCCCCATGAACGCTAAAGGAGGCCGACATGTCTGTACAAGCGCCCGAATCGAACGTGCCTGCCGTTCTGACAGCCAGGGAGGCTGGAGTGCGCTGCGGCGTGAGCTTTCGCACCGTCATCCGATGGGTGGAACGAGGTGAACTGCAGGCTTACCGCCTGCCCGGCCGCGGCGACTACCGAATCAAGGTCTCCGATCTGAAGGACTTTGCCGCTCGTCATGGGCTTCCTGACCCAGAGGGCACCATAGAGCCATCGCCCGTCCTCAACCGGGTGCTGATCGTCGATGATGAGCCGTCGATGGCGCGATCGATCCAGCGTGTGCTGCGTACAGCAGGTTACGAAACGCTGATTGCCTCCGATGGCTTCCAAGCCGGTTCTCTCCTGCACAGCTTCTCACCTGCACTGATGACGCTGGACCTGAGGATGCCCGGGCTGGACGGATTTGGTGTCCTGCAGTTCCTTCGCGACGGCTCGCCGCGTCCCTCGCTGCGCGTGCTGGTGATCTCAGGCGAATCCGACGACTGTTTGCGCAAGGCACGCGAGAAGGGCGCGCACGACACGCTGGCCAAGCCGTTCTCGAACGAAGGACTTCGAGCCGCGGTGCAGCGCCTGCTTCCGTTGAGGCCGTCTCCATAACCATCTCGCCAAGGGAGGCCACGATGAGTTACCTGGACAAGCGATACGACCTGTGGGTTGTCGTTCTCTCCGTCGTGATTGCCTGCTTTGCCTCCTACGTCGCGCTCGACCTGGCTCGGCGTGTACGGAGCCCCGACCGAGTCGCGGCCGGCGCTTGGCGGGCAGGCGGAGCCATCGTGATGGGAACAGGGATCTGGTCGATGCACTTTGTCGGCATGCTCGCCTTCAGCCTGCCAGTGACCGTGGGCTATACCGCGCTGCAGACCTTCTTGTCCTGGGTCGCGGCCGTCGCCGTGTCCGGGATGGCACTGGGCATCGCCGGGCGAGGACGCCTCACTCGAGCGCGGCTGGGCTCGGGCGCCGCTGCCATGGGGGCGGGCATCTGTGCGATGCACTACACCGGGATGGCAGCCCTGGACATGGCGCCCGGCATCGACTGGGATTACCTGCTTGTGGCGGCGTCCGTCGTCATCGCGGTATTGGCTTCGGCGGCGGCACTCACCATTTTCTCCCTGCTTGCCTGCCTCAGCGGGATGCGCGGGGCTCTGGCGCAAGTGCTGGCGGCCGTTGTCATGGGGCTTGCGATCAGCGGCATGCATTACACCGCCATGGCCGCGGCCCGCTTCCCGCTGGACTCCGTCTGCTTGAGCGCTGGCGCGGTTGCCGGCAACCGCCTTGGCGTGCTCGTTGTCCTGGCATCGCTCATCCTCCTCTTGAGCACCTGGGTGGTATCGCTACTCGATGCGAGGATGCAGGACAAAACCGTCTCGCTCACTGCTTCACTGAGCCAGATGAACAGTCGCCTCCAAAGCGCCAACGACGAGTTGCGTCGACGGGCATTTCTAGATCCGTTGACCGATCTCCCGAACCGCAAGCTCTTCGAAGACCGGCTGGCACGGGCATTTGCCGTGCATCAGCGCCGGGGCGATCGTCCGGGCAGCCGGGAGCGATCCGCTCTGGCCGTGCTCTTCATCGATCTGGACGGCTTCAAGCCGGTCAACGATTCTTTCGGCCACAACTGTGGTGACTTGGTGCTCAAGGAGGTGGCCGCACGGCTGTGTCAGGGCGCTCGGACCGGGGATACGGTGGCTCGGGTAGGTGGCGACGAGTTCCTATTGCTCATGGAGGACGTGGACTCCGTCTCGGACTGCACAGCCTTGGCCGGGCGGCTATGCGAGTCGCTCAGAGCCCCGTTTGACCTAGGCGGGCAGACCATTGAAATTTCTGCGTCCATTGGCATCGCCGCGACACCGGGTCACGGCGAGCGAGACAAGCTGATCGCGCACGCCGATTCGGCGATGTATGGCGCAAAGCGTGCCGGCGGGAACGGCTTCGCGGTGTTCGAGGAGCACATGGACGTGAACGCCCATGCCCAATTGACCCTCCAGTCGGAGCTCAAGCACGCGGCGCGTCGGGGCGAGCTGAGGCTCTACTATCAGCCCAAGGTGGCGGGTAACGGAGGGCAGATCCACAGCGTTGAGGCGCTGCTGCGCTGGCAGCACCCGCAGAAAGGCCTGCTTGGCCCGGCCGAGTTCATCCCGCTGGCGGAGCGCTTCGGCTCCATCGCGCAGATCGGACACTGGGTCATTGAGGAGGCATGCCGCCAGATGCGTGAATGGAGCGAGCGCGGCATCCATATCCGTGTGGCCATCAACCTGTCGGCACAGCAGCTCCGGGACCCGGATCTGGTCAGCCGACTCGAACGCGCCCTGAAGCGCAACGGCATCGATCCGGCCCGACTGCTCTGCGAGATCACTGAATCGGTCGCCATGGAAGACGTCAAGGCTGCACAGCGCGTTTTTGAAGGGCTGGCCAACATCGGAATATTTCTGTCCATCGACGATTTCGGGACCGGCTACTGCAGCTTGAGCTACTTGCGTCAACTGCCGGCCAAGCAGCTCAAGATCGATCGCGGATTCGTCACGGACCTTGAGAGCAGTCGGGACGCTCAAGCGATCGTGGACGCGGTGGTCCAGTTGGCGCATGCGCTTGGCCTAAAGGTTGTGGCCGAAGGCGTCGAGACCCAGGGCCAGCGGAACGTGCTGCTGGCCCTGGGCTGCGACGAACTGCAGGGCTACCTGTTCGCCCGACCCATGCCGGCGTCGCAATTGCTCGACTGGATGCTCGACGACACCTCAAGCCACGCGCGCGACTTTGCCCCGTCGATCATCGACGATACCGGAGCACTCGCGTCCTAGGTAGCCAGGCACGATCGCAAGAAGACATCGGAAAGCCGTCGAAGCGAGTGGCAGGGCCTTGGACCTTGGCGTGAGGCCGCACCTTGAAGAAAATCGGCGGCTGGCCAAGCTAGGCGCACCCTCGTTCTGCCCTGATGCCGCGAGGTGCGCTCTGTCGACTGATGTGGCGAAAATGCCTGCTGACATCGTCACCGTCCGCTGTCGGATGATTTGCCCGGCCGCCTATGCCTCAAACGAGCGAACCCTATGAGCAAGTCCAAAGGATCAGTGCCGCTGACGCACGGCTTGTTGCTTCGCGACGCCGCGAATAGCGCGGGCGACCTTGCCGATCGCTATCGGCGCGTCCTAAATAGGGCGACGGCCACAGCCATCGTCACGCTCGACGTCAGTGGCCTTGTTACCGGCTGGAGCGAGGGGGCAACGGCACTGCTGGGCTGGTCCGAGGAGGAAATGCTTGGTCAATCACTCGGCCGGATCTTTCCGGAAGAAGTGGGCGGTGCGTCCGCGTTCTTGGCGGAGATCGCGGAGGCTGCAGTCAAAGGGACCGCCGGCGCCGAGGGATGGCGCACGCGCAAAGACGGCCAGCGCATCTGGGGCATTGGCGAAACGAGCCTTCTCTACGAGCAAGATCCGTCCGGTGGGTTTGTCAAGGTGCTGCGCGATCGCACCGAGCATCGCCAGACGGAACTGGCGCTGATGGAGCAGACCCGGGCACTCGAGCTGCTGAACCGGGCCAGCGCGGCGCTGGCGCGGGAAAGCGATCTGGAGAAGCTGGTGCAGGCCGTGACCGATGTGGGCGTCGCCCTCTGCGGAGCGGAGTTCGGCGCCTTCTTCTACAACGTCATCAACCAGGACGGGAAGAGCTACACGCTCTATACCCTCTCAGGGGTGCCGCGCGAGGCGTTTTCAAAATTCCCGATGCCACGCAACACATCGGTGTTCGCGCCGACCTTCATGGGGGAGAGCATCGTCCGGTCTGATGACATCACGCTCGACCCTCGTTACGGCCACAATGCGCCTCAACGCGGGATGCCGAAAGGGCATCTGCCGGTGCGGAGCTACTTGGCAGTCCCGGTCGTCTCCAGGTCCGGCGAGGTGTTGGGGGGCCTCTTCTTCGGCCATTCCAGACCAGGTGTGTTCACCGCTGGGTCTGAGCAGAATCTCGCGGGCTTGGCCGGCGAGGCCGCCGTCGCGATCGACAACGTCAGGCTTCTTGAGGCCATGCAGCGCGAAGTCGAGGAGCGCCGCCGCGCGGAGGCAGCCTTGCGGCAGCTGAACACCCATCTGGAGGAACAAGTGGCCCAGCGCACGGAGGAACTGGTTCAGCACGCAGACGCGCTACGCCAGGCCCAGAAGATGGAAGCGCTGGGGCAGCTCACTGGCGGCATCGCCCATGACTTCAACAACTTCCTGCAGGTCATCATCGGCGGCATGGAGCTGCTCATGCGCACCTTGCCGCTGGATCTGACCGTGCAGCGCCGCGCGGCAACGTCGGCCATGTCGGCCGCAAGGCGCGCGGCGGCCTCCACTCATCGTCTCCTCGCATTTGCACGGCGTCAGCCGCTTGACCCCAAGCCTATCAATGTCAACGAAATGGTTCAGCGCGCCTGCGAGTTGCTCGGGCAATCGCTCGGGGAGTCCGTTGCCATGAACACCGTTTTGGCCGACACGCTGTGGACCGTGGAGGCCGATCCGAACGAGCTTCAGAGCGCGCTGGTCAACCTTGCCGTGAATGCCCGCGACGCGATGCCGGAAGGCGGCAACTTGACCATCGAGACGGCCAATGTACGGCTGGACGAGGCCTACGCTTCACGTCACGCCGAAGTGACGGCGGGCGACTATGTACAAATCGCTGTGACGGACTCCGGCATGGGAATGGACGCTCATACCCTCGCCCGGGCGTTTGAGCCCTTCTTCACCACGAAGCCTGTCGACAAGGGGACAGGTCTTGGTTTGAGCCAGGTATACGGCTTCGCCAAGCAGTCGCGTGGCCACGTGAAGCTCTATTCCGAACTCGGTTCGGGAACCACCGTGAAGATTTATCTGCCGCGTCATCGCGCGGCAGGGGCTCCGGCCGCGGCGCAGGAAAAGCCCGTGACGACGCTCGCCCCGGGAGAGAGCATTCTGCTCGTCGAAGATGATCCCGACGTGCGCGAGCACGCCGCGGGCGTTCTGCGGGAACTCGGGTATCGCGTCCTCGAAGCCGTTGACGGACCGTCGGCATTGGATCAATTGAAGGAAGGCAGGGTCGACTTGGTATTTACCGACGTTGTTCTGCCGGGCGGAATGACCGGCGCCGACATTGTGGCGCATGCCCAGCGGTTGTGGCCTGGGATCAAGGCGCTCTTCACCACCGGCTATGCTCGCAACGCCATCGTTCACAACGGCCGGCTGGACAAGGGTGTCCAGCTCATCTCGAAGCCGTTTTCGTTTGACGACCTCGCGGCCAAGTTGCGGGAGGTTCTAGACCACTGAAGTTCGCCAGGAAAGATCGATTTCAAATGTCTGCTGCACCGGCATGTCCGCCACGCTGGCGTGCGCAGTGCCGCAGTGCAGGTGCGGGCAAGAAGTCGCGGCCACGTACGCTGCGCAGTCCTTCCTTCGCGCGAGGCCTGGCTCGAGGGGGCTGAGCCGAAGAACTGGGCGATGGAGACGAATATTGTTGGATCAACATACTTCGTTGACGAACCGATCCCTCATGAGCCGCAGCATGGCGACCTAGCTGCGCGGCCAAGGGCGTCGGTACTCAGGTGCCCAGTGTCGGGCTCAGACTGTCCTCACGGCGCAGTGGACCCGCCCTCAATAAGATGCAGGAGTTCATCAAGGCCCACCGGCTTCACAAGATGATGATGAAATCCGGCCGAGGCGCTACGCTCACGGTCACATGACTGCCCATAGCCCGTAAGCGCGACGAACTGAGAACCGTCCGCCGGAAGCGACTCTCGAAGTTGCGCGACGAGTTCGTAGCCATCCATCACCGGCAATCCGATGTCGAGCAGTGCCCAATGAGGCACGAACTGGGCCGCAAGGTGAATTGCGGCCATCGGGTCATACACCACCTTCACTTCGTGCCCGCGCGACTCGAGCACCGCGGCGAGCGAGTCCGCCGCATCCACGTTGTCGTCGACGATGAGGATCCTACGACTCTGACCACTTCCGCCGGCGTCATCGGCCATCAAGGACGGTCGCTCCGCGACTGCATCCGAATCGGGCAGTTCGATGGGAAGCCTCACGAGAACTTCGCATCCTTTGCCAAGACCCTCGCTGCGCGCCGTGACTGTCCCCCCATGCAGTTCGACCAAGTTCTTAACCAGTGCTAGTCCAATACCCAACCCACCTTCTGCACGGTCGAGCCGTTGCTGCCCTTGGAAGAACAGCTCGAAGGCGCGAGCAAGGAGTTCAGGCTCCATGCCGCGCCCGTTGTCGATCACGGTGATGACGATCTCGTCGCCTTCCCGCCGTGCACGCAAGCGAATATTGCCTCCCGGCTCGGTATAGCGCGCCGCGTTCGTCAGGAGGTTGGCGATCACCTGGGCCAGCCGCGTTGCGTCTCCGTGCCAGACAAGGCCAACTGCTGGCACGTCGATGGTCAGGTGATGGCGCCGCTGTTCGAGCAGCATGCTCGCCATTTCTACGGCCTTCACCGCTACTTGCGAGATGGATACTGTCTCCTTGCGCAGATCGACCTTCCCCCGAGTAATGCGCGACACGTCGAGCAGGTCGTCGACCAGGCGCACCAGGTGGTCCACCTGGCGTTGAATGACCGCCTGCTCCTTGGAGCTCGCGACATCACCGCGCATCTTCATCAATTGCAAGGCGGTGACGATGGGAGCTAGGGGATTGCGCAGCTCGTGTCCAAGCATCGCCAGGAACTCGTCCTTGGCGCTGCTCGTACGCTGCAGTTCCTCGAGAAGGCTTGCGCGTTCGATGTTAACGCGCTCGACCGCGCGGCGACCGTTGACAAGTTCCGTGACATCGACTGCCATCGCCATCATCCCGTAGACCGAGCCGCTCAGGGCGCGCAATGGCTGAATGTTGAACTTGAAGTAGCGCTGCTGCCCCTCGGGGGCGCCGTCGCCACGGATCCGAAGCGGATATTCTTCCGCAACAAACGGCTCTCCCGTCGCGAAGGCTCGATCAAGGATGCCCAGCAACTTCGAACGGCGAAGGGACGGAAATGCGGCTAGGCACGCTTTACCAACCAGACTGTCTCGCCCCACGAGTTCGCAGAAGCGGCGATTCGCAAGGCGGATCACGTGTTGCGGGCCGTCAAGCAGCACTGCGGCTAGGCGCTACTGCGCTCTAACGAATGAATGCGGATCGTTGACGATCCGTCTCTACCCACATTTGAGCACGCAACTTTGAACGTGCGTCAGGTTGGCGACGTGGCTAGAAGCGGACCCTGACCAACGTCAACTCCTGGTCGGGAACTCCCGTTCACGCATGCGCCACACAGCGACCTCCAAGTGGATGGTGGCTGTCAACGATGAGCGGATCAGGTCACTCCGTCAGAAGGCCCTCACCGCCGCAACAGATTGGCGTTGATGCCGCGCGACATCGGCACCGCTGTCATCGACATGATCCGCCCTATGCACGCCGCCACGGCGTCGGCCCTGAACCCCGGCGATTCCAAGACGAAATGGCTGGCCGCCTACATTCCAAGAAGTGGCCGGAGCCAGTCTTTGGCGAGCTCTCTAGTCCTCCGACTTACGTCCTTGGAACATTTCGATGAAAGCGTCCACCGCGCACATCTTGGCGAGTTCCGGATGAGCGAACTCGCCCTCTAGGGGCCGACGAATCGGCGGCCCGACCTCTGGCGGCGGGGTGAGTACTAGGACGGGTACGAACATCCCGTTCTCAAGAGGCTCTGCCTCGACATCAGCTTCCCAGTCATCCAAAGTTGTCGACCTCCCTGGTTGCTCAGGCCAGTCGCCAATACTTCTGCCAAGTGGCCTTAATGGCGTCCGCTGCGAGCTCCCGCATTGTTGCGCGCTCGTACCCTTCGACGCGGTCGACGGCGACCAGCAGGTCCGCGCCCTCGTCCTGCAGCACCTCGTAGGGCCAACCTTCACGCATGGCATCTTCTGCGACGAGGTCCGGGTGAACATCGTCGTAGCCAGGGGGCCGGGAAATTCGAATCTCAACTCGCTTCTGCGGTGCCATCGCTTGGCCTTCTTGCTGAACTACTCGTTGATAGAGCGTACACGGCCTCAACCTTGATGTGGGACACGAAGCTGAAGTGCAGATCCCCGCTGGACTCAGACTAAGGTAGAACGCAAGCCATGACGGCGCCGAAGTGCGCACCGGCTCCAGCGACGACGAAGACGTGCCAAACTCCGTGGGCGTGCCGCTTTCGGCTGGGATTGGCGAAGAAGTATGTGCCTGCGGTGTAAAGGCCGGCGCCCACCAGGAACAGACCCAGTGAGCCGTGCGCGACCTGCACTAGCGCGGGAACGCTTGCGATGGTCGCTATCCATCCGCTCGCGAGATACAACCCGAGCATGGGTCGCTCTCGTCGGCCAAAAAGCGATAGCGCCGATCCGGCAAGCGCCACAGCCCACATGAAGGCAAGCAGCACCCAATCTGCCGAACCGCTCGCCGTCAGAAGCACAAACGGCGTTGCGGTACCAGCGATCAGCAGGAAGATCGCGCAGTGGTCAGCTCGTGCCCAGAATTGCTGCGTGCGCCCCCGGGTGCTGTGGCACAAAGTCGATGCTGCAAAGACGGCGACCAGCGTCGCGCCGAAGACGCTTGCGGCCAGGACGCGGCGCAGGTTGCCCGTGTCCAGCGCTTGAACAACCAGCCAGACCGTCGCCGGCAACGCCGCGAGCAAGGCGGCAAAGTGGGTTGCAGCGTTCAGACGCTCACCGTGGTACATCGCCCCTAGGAATTCGTTCTCTATCCGCAGCCTATACACCACGTGTGACACCAAGTTCTCTGTTCACCACTAGAGCCGGCATTTCTGCCCTAAAAGATAAATCGCGCGACGAGCGAATCCGTGTTTCAATAGTCGGCACTGACATTTGCGCCCCTCGGTAGTCCGACCTTCGCGTCAGCGAGCACTTGGTCGCCGTAGACGACCTCCGCTCTCCTGCAGAGCTCGACCGAAGGACGCAGAATGTTTGTCAAGGCAGGACTCGCCACTATCCGCGAAGTCGACCTCGCGTCATTCGACGTGATCTACATCTGCCCTCATCGCTCCGAACTCGGAACGCTGATCTTCCGAAGGCGACATACCCCGCCTCAGCGGTCCTTGTTTATCGAGCTTCCCCTCTATCCCCAGCACGGTACGGTCGAGCGCATTCGCGATGAACTCGACCCCGGGCAACTCCACGACGGCTGGCTTCCGTGAGCGTCTCCGCGATAGCGGGGTCAGCGTGCTCGGTCACCAGGACGCTTCCATCAGGCCAGCCGCCCGCTGGTACGGACCGCCCGTCGCTCCAAACATGGCTGTGAGCCGCACCCGCGCCACTCAAGTGCGGGGCCGGCACGGCCAACCAGGACATACATCACATGACCACAGAACCCCTACGCGCCGCCCACGTTTCTGGGCCGCGCGATCCGGCACGTCTTGCCGACGTTGATGCCGTCGCAGTGCTCGCTGGCCTTGACCATCCACGGCACGAGCGCCTGGAGCGCTCGGAGCGTTTCGTCTCCGGCACCCATTTGCATGGCCGGACGACCATGAACTACAGGTTGTATACCCCCCCGGGAGACGTGTGCACCGCTCGACCGCTGCTTGTGATGCTGCACGCCGGCGAACAGGGACTCCAAGACTTCGCCTTGAGTAGTCAGATGAACGCAGCGGCCGGCCGGTTGGGCTGGATGGTGTTGTACCCCGAGAAGCCCGAGCGCCCTGGTGAGCAGGCGGGGTGGAGTTGGTACATGTACAGCCACCAGCAGCGCGGCCGCGGCGAGCCCGCACTGCTTGCAAGCCTGACTCGCCATGTCATCGCGCAGCATCGGATCGACGAACAGCGCGTGCATGTCGCAGGCCTTTCGGCGGGAGGCGCCATGGCTGCAGTATTGGGCCAGACGTATCCGGACTTGTTCGCCTCCGTGGGCGTTCATTCTGGGCTTCCCTACGGTGCCGTCGACGACGCGAGCGGCGCGACCTCGCTCAAGCGATATGGGCGCGTGGATCAAGAGGCATGCGCCGGTCGTCCGCTGAGGCACGGCGCGCCTCCAACCATCGTCTTCCACGGCACGAGGGACATGACCGTCCACCCTAGTAACGGGGTGCGAATCTATGAGAATGCCGTCTCGGGGCGCCCTGGCGAGCATCGATTCGAGAACGGCCGCGAAGGTGGGCGCGCCTACACGCGCCGCACTCACGTCGCCCCGGACGGCCACACCAACGCCGAGTTATGGCTGATCGAAGGCGCTGGTCACGCCTGGTCCGGCGGTGATCCACAAGGCTCGCAGGCCGACTGGCAGGGCCCTGCGGCGTCCGAGCAGATGCTGTGTTTCTTCATGCGCCACCCTGCATCGCACTGAGCCCGCGGTCTGAAAATGCTGCTCTCGGGCATTCAGACCGCGCTCACTTTCACACCCACCCCATGCGGCCCCTTGCCGCGCCTGGCCGGTCTCCGGCCTATCAATTGATCGAACAAGATTCCAAACAGCGCCATTCCCATGGGCAAGTACGTCGTCTCGCCCGCGACACACCCGACCGACTGCGGCCGCTTCAGCGCCGCCTTCGCGATCAGACGTGCCGACGGCAACGGCACGTATTGCCGGGTCTTCCGTTTCGACAGGACATTTGCGTCCCGTCATGCCGCCCGGCTCTTCGCAGTGACCCAAGGCTGGCTCGAGTCCATCGGCGACAGCCAGCAGGTCTGCTGAATCGCTGCCCCGAACCTTCCCCTGCCTCGCAGGCAGCTTCCAGCCCGGCCAACCGCATGTCACCAACACGACGGGGACATCGATCCCAGCGGCACGCCAACCAAGAATGAAGAAAGGCTCATCGCATGAGCAACAAGATCTACGTGGGCAACCTGCCCTACTCGGTGACCGATTCCACCCTTCGGAGCAACTTTGCGGAGTTCGGTGACGTCTCCTCAGCCAAGGTGATGATGGATCGCGACACCGGCAACTCAAAGGGCTTTGGATTTGTGGAAATGAAGTCCTCCGAAGGTGCGGAAGCCGCTATCGCCGGGCTGCACGGCGTGTCGGTGCACGGGCGCTCGATCGTGGTCAGCTTGGCACGCCCTCGCGACGCGGAGAAGCGAGGGGAACTGCGCCCGCAGGGAGAGTTCCGCGCGACTAAGCGGTCCGACGTCGGGTATGGGACGGGGGGATTTGGCGGCGGCCGCTACTGAGGCGCTGCCTCGAGCACGGCATGCTGCAGTCCATTTCATCCACCCGTGAATGCACCGCCTGCGAGCAGTAGACCGGGCACCGAGACGTCGGAACCAATATCGATGCAGGGTCAGACGTCCGTTTTGAGGCCGAAGAGCCTTCTATGGCAGCAGTACCCCCAGGGCTTCTTTCGACACGGGCTTGAGCAGCGTGTGATCGAAGAGGTCGGCAGCGTCGCGCGGGCTCGGTGCTGATCCTGAGATTCCGATCAGCAGCGCGCTGCTGCCCGCGCCCCTCGGATCGCCTGAGCGAGTCCGCTACCTCCGAGGCCTGGCATCTAGATGTGCGAAATCACGGCGTCAGGCGGGACGTCCTGGGTCAAGCAGCGCACTTGCTTCACCGATAACGCGGTCCGCACGCTGAATCCGAGCCCTGCGACCAAGAAGCCAAGAGACGTCGACATGTCAGGTAGGTCGTCGACCACCAGGACGGACCGTGGAGGCGGTGGGATGGTCATCCGACTTCCTTGTTGAACGAGATACGCGGCCCCCGGGCATGCCGCGACCCCGGCCATGCTCAGATTCCGAGCCGCCTTGGGAAAGGCACGGAAAAGCACGTACTCCGAGCGCTTTCAAGCGGCCGCGATTGCCGCATCGATTGCCATCGAGACCGCCCGTATCACGGCCTCGCGCTCGGACTCGTCGTCTGCGCGGTAGGTGGAACCTTCCAGTTCGAAAACCCGCTCGGAGCGATTGATCGTTGCATTCCAAACCAGCAGTGCTCCGCTCGCGCTGAAGTCAACGCACGCCTTCGCCAGCCCTGTGGCGGAGGCGCTCACCCGACACTCGTGCCGGAAATCCACGGACTTGAAGAGTCGCATCGGTTGCTCCCTGTTTGTGGCGTCGGTGTGCGGGATCAGCGGAACCTTGCGTTCAGCGCCTGACCGATCGACGACACGACGGTCTGGGATTCGGTCTCGCCTTGAGCTCTTTGAACGCATCCCGTCATCTCGAAGAACTGAGGCGCGATGTAGAAGGTGGCGCTCCAACTCAGGAAATTCCCGCTCGCGCCAAAGTCGGCACATACCCTGATGACGCGGCCGCTGAAAGGTACCGTGTGCTTGAAGTCGACAGTCGTGAGTTGGTTCCTCAGCGCCTTCCTCACGGCATTCCCGGCGGCACGGCGAGGGGTGGGGCGATGCTTCGATCAGGCGGGCGATGGGGCAACAGGCCATGACTTGACCGCGGCCGCCGATGATCGAATCCGATCATGGCAGCCAATCCTCGGAATGCCGCAGTGGGTCCAGCACGTCACGGATCCGCTCGATCGTTCCGTGCTTCGGATCGTTGGGCAGGTCAATGAAGAGCGCTCGCCTCGGTGGGGCGTGACGCCGCCTGAAGATCAGTGTTCCCAGCTCGGAATGGGACGGGCAGACGTAGATGACATCGAAGGACGAAATCTGCAGCCCGCCAATGTGGGCAAGTCCGGCTTTGACGAACATGTCGCGCTTTCGAAAGAGCTCCCTGGCGGAGCGACCTGGTCGTCGTTGCTGGCGGCCACGCAAGCTGGCCGACGCGACGCCGCGCGCATGTCAGTGCTGAGCATTCAATCACGGATGGCGAGCCGGCGGGAAATATGTTTCTGATCCCGGCCTAGGCGTGGATCGTCACTTGCTGGGTTTCACGGCATGGCTCTACCGGAGAGGGAGGCGACCATGAAGCGCAGGTCCAAACCGAAGCGGCACGCCGCCGGACGCGATCAGAAGGACGGCCTCCCCACCGCCGAGCGCGCCGAACTCCAACGTCAAGGAGCCAAGGCCGCCGCGCGAGGTGAAGAGCGTGATGTGAATCCCATGGACGAACAGTTGAATCGCCCTTCGGCAACGGGAGAGTGCCCGGACCTTTGGCAAAGGCGAAAAGACGCCTGGCAGCAGGGGCACGATGTGCAGTCCCAAGCTGACAACCAGACGAATTCCCATCCTTCTAGTCGGGAAGAGAGTGATGAGCACTGAAGCCGAGTCAGTTCTGCGCCTTGCGCAGGTCGAGCGCGAGATCAGGGAGGCCGAGCACACGCTCGAGAAGCTTCTGACCCAGATCAACCAGGCACGCAGCGAGGAGCGGCTGGGAGCCTTGTACTGGATGGTGCTCGAGAACGAGCGCCTGTACACAGAACTCCATGATCAGAACCTGCGCGCCGTAAGAGAAGCCGACTCCGCGCACGCCGCGCTTGAGCAGGCCGTGCGGGTTGCCGAGACCGATCCATTGACCCAGCTGCCCAACCGCATTGTCCTTTGGGACAGGTTGACCCACGAGCTCGAACTCGCCAAGCGGAACTCGACGCCCCTGGCAGTTCTCTTCCTGGACCTCAATGACTTCAAGAAGACCAACGATCAACTCGGGCATGAAGTCGGCGACCGGTTGCTGCTGCACGTGGCCGGCGTCCTCAAGGCGACGCTGAGAGCAAGTGACACCGTTTGCCGCATCGGCGGCGACGAGTTCGTCATCATTGCGGAGAACGTTCCAAGCGACGGCGTCGGACGACTGATCTCCAAGATCGTCGCGGCCGTTGCTCGGCCGTGGACCGTGGCTGGCACCGTCCTGACGCAAGGCGTGAGCATCGGCGCCAGCAACTTTCCGGCCGACGGTGACCAGGCAGAGGACCTCGTGAGGAAAGCAGACGCAGCCATGTACCTGGTCAAGCTGGCCGCGCGTACGACAACACGGGGTGGCGAAAGAGGAGGGCCGATGCCTAGCGCCCGCCTCTACGGCCCGCGATGAAGTCCGTTGATCCGCTGCTGCTCGCTGTGGTCCGGCTTAGCACCTCGCAGGGTGGTCGAGCCTTGACGCGCGCCACGGGCTTCCTGCAGCAACGCGGCGAGGAGGTCTTTCTGGTCACCTGCCGGCACGTGTTCATCGATCCGTCGAGCGGTCACTATCCCGATCTGATACAGGTTGATTTCCATACGGACGGCAACAATCTGGCGACAGTCGCCAGTGCTGCCCTTCCTCTGTATGACGCGGGCACCGCAGCGTGGAGACAGGGAAGGGACGCGGCGGGAGACGTCGACGTCGCGACTCTCAAGCTCCGACGGGAACAGATGCCGGACAAGGCGGTCTGGCACGCCTTTCCCTCCGAAGAGATGCCGGAGCTGGAACGGGACATCGGCTTGGGTACGCCGGTGCTGATCGTCGGGTTCCCCATGGGGTTTCACGATGAATTGCATCACCTACCGGTGGCTCGATCCGGCATCGTGGCGTCCCCCTACGGCTGGCGCTTCGGCGGAGAGGGATATTTCCTGACGGACGCGCGGACGCATCGAGGTCTCAGCGGAGCCCCGGTCGTGACGCGGGATGCGTCCCAGCCGGGGTTTCCCTGGCGGCTGCTGGGCATCCACTCCGCTCGTCTAGAAGGGCGAAACAGGGAGGCGGCCTTTGACGAGACCCTTGGACTGAACTGCAGCTGGTATCCGGACATCCTGCGCGTGCTCACGACCGGCTGACCGCAGATGGCCATATCGGCATGTGCACGCGCGATGCACAAGGGAACCGGTTTTCCTCACCCTGGCTTGGCTGGAAGAGGAGATGCGTTGCGGCAGCGCCGGTCAGCCGCGCGCGGACTGCGGCAGATCCGCATCTGAGATTCCACGCCGCGCCTGACCGGCCGCATCTGGTACAGGACGCGCAGTGGCATCGTCGTCGGGAGGCACGTCGCTGCCTTCAGGCAGCTCGTGCGGCTTGCCCTCTGTGTCCTCTTGCGTCGAACGCTTCTTGCCGTCATTGCCGGTTCGCTCGGCGCCGGAGTTCGATTCGTCCGATGCGTCGCCGGTGCGAACGCCCTCCGGCGATTGGTTCGCAATCGGATCACCGACGGGATCGTCGTTCTCGTTCTCAGGCTTCGAGGTCGTAGGACGGGTGGACTCGGAAGCCGACGTACTGCTGTTCATGATGGCGCCTTGATGTGGGGCGGGATGCCCCGCTGTCCTCTGGCAAGTCCGACTCCGCGCAGATTACGACGTGAGCCCAGTTCGACCGGGTAAGGGAGCCCGCTAACGCGTAAACGCATGGAGAACTTGCCGACCGGCGTGCTTGAAATGCCTGCGGCCCCACAAGCGTTCAGTACCGGAAGCGCGTCCCCCGCGTCGCGGGTTATGGGGCTGAGCACCACCTAACCGGAGCTGCGGCGCTGGACCGAGGGCAGTCGCATGCAGCACGCCTGATCTTGGCGCTCGAGAAGCACGCCGGTTCGCATGTGGGAACCGGTGGCGGGCGAACTCTTGAACGGCAGCCTTCCTAACGTGTGCGTCGAAAGGGAGCACAGCATCGAACGGGGCTCAGGCTTCGTTCTCTGGCGAGGCGTTCGATTCGGCGTAGGCCCGGCCATCCGAATTCCTCCGGCTGTCCGGGGCCATTGGTGAGCCGAAACAGGAGGAGGCCTTCTTCCAGCGGTTCCCAGCGCTGATCCGACGTCTTTTCACCATAGATTGCCGCGGCCATTGTTGTTCGACCAGCCAGGCGCCGACTAGGCCGACTATCGAGGGGCGCTTACCTGTTGCACCGAATTACCCGAGCCGGGTTTCAGCAGGCGGACGTACTCGGCTTTCACCACTGCGTAGCACTCACAGGTGCGTTGCTCGAGACCGGCACGGTCGAGCACCCGGATATGTCCACGGCGGTAACTTATCAGCCCAGCATCTTGAAGATTGCCTGCCGCCTGGGTGACGCCCTCTCTCCGCACCCCGAGCATGTTGGCGATGAGGTCCTGCGTCATGACAAGATCGTTGCCGTGGAGCCGGTCCAGGCTCAGGAGCAGCCAGCGGCAAAGCTGCTGATCCAAGGAGTGATGCCGATTGCAGACCGCTGTCTGGGACATCTGCGTGAGCAGAGCCTGCGTATAGCGGAGCAGAAGGTGCATCACGTTCCCCGCTCGGTTGAATTCCGCGAGCATGAAGTCGGATCGTAGCCGCAGCAGTTCCCCCGCGCTTTGCACCACGCCGCGGCTGGGAGTAGTCTGACCGCCCATAAAGAGCGACACACCCAGCACGCCCTCATAACCCACAACGGAGATTTCCGCGGAGCCGCCGTCCTCGAGTACGTAAAGAAGAGACACGATGGACGTCGTAGGGAAGTAGACGTGGGACAGGTGACCTCCCGATTCGTAGATCACCTGACCGAGCGGCGCCTGCACCGCTTCCAGATTTGGAAGCCATCGCGACAACTCTTCCTCCGAAAGTGCGGCAAGGAGTTCGTTCTGGCGCGCAAGTTCTGTCGACACCATCGGCGAGCCTTCGAATGTTGGTTGGAGATCCGACGACAGCCGGTACACGAAGAAGAGGCTGGATCGACGTCCTGCGGCTAGGTTCGTTGTCGCACCGACGCCTCCACGGGAACGGCGCAGGCTAGAGCAGCAGCGGGCGCGGTTGTTGCGGCCTGAGCCTAACCGAGCCGCCTCCGCACCATATAGCTTCCTCGAACGACATCCGCAATGTCCGTGCATCACCACTGCAGCGACGAAGCCAAAAAGCCCGAGCAAACGAGGTTGCCCTCCCCCTGCACTGGCCGGCGTCGCCACACCCAAGCCGAGCACGTCTCTCAATGTGAGCCAGCCATAGATCCAGAGCGTCCTCTTGCAACAGATTTAATGGCTTCGGAAGAACTTGTATGAGTTTTGCGGCATGGATGCTGCTCTTCGGAGCGTTGCTTCTGGGCATGGTGCTCCTGGGCACCCTTCTTGGCCGCATGCAACTGACCAGCGCCATGATCTATCTGGGTATCGGCTGGGTGCTCGGCCCGGGTGTACTCGATATATTCCGCCCCGATCCGTTCTCCCGTTCCGAGCTGCTCCTCCGATCGGCGGAGCTGGGCTTGGCGATATCGCTTTTTGCGGTCGGGCTAAGGCTGGGTGTACCGTTCTTCGATCGCCTTTGGCGGCTCCCTTTAAGACTGGCGTTCCTGTCGTTAGCGGTCATGGTGGGACTGACCGCGATTGTGGGCGTGGTCCTTCTGCAGATGCCGCTCGGGGCGGCGATTCTGCTGGGGGCCATCCTCGCTCCGACCGATCCCGTGCTGGCGTCCAGCGTGCATACCGACGCGGGAAAAGACCCGGAGCGCGTCGGCTTCAGTCTGGCCGCTGAGGGGGCGCTCAATGATGCCGCAGCGCTTCCCTTTGTGATTCTTGGCCTGGCCGTACTGCGGGCTACCGGCGACCGAGCGATTTGGCATTTTGATTGGCTTCAGTGGACAGCCGTCGATCTGATCTGGACGCCGGTGGCCGGCGTCGCAATCGGGGGAAGTTTTGGCGCCCTCATGGGCTGGGCCGTGGTGTTTCTGCGGAGCCGGTATCGGCAGGCCATTGGCCTGGACGCCTTCATCGGACTGGGGCTCATCGGCGTCGCTTACGGCGCGGCACTGTATGTGTCAGCCTCCGGCTTTCTTGCTGTTCTGGCTGCGGGCATCGCGTTCGGAAGGGGCGCTGAGCAGCCGCGCCGACGGGAACAAGCCCTCGGCGGGCATGCCGACGTCTCGGGACATCCCTATGAGGCCGTTGCGACGCACTCTCATCACGCGAGCGCGACAATGAAGGAATCTGTTGGGCGTTTCAACGATCAACTCGAGAAGGTTGCCGAGATGGGCCTCATCATCTTGGTCGGCGCCATGCTGCCTTTCGTGCCGCTGTCGCCGCTGATCCTCGGCGCCATCGCATTGATTCTGCTCCTTCTGCGGCCCGTTTCAGTCGCTGTGGCGATTGTCGGAGAGCAGCTTACCTGGCGGCAGCACATCATGTTGGGATGGTTCGGGATTCGCGGGGTGGGCTCCGTGTACTACTTGCTGTACGTGCTGAGCCAGGGCGTACCTGGCGACGTAGCTGCATTGCTTGCTGGCGTGACGCTCTGGACGGTCGCCTTTTCCATCACGCTTCATGGTCTTTCCACGCGCGCGATGACAACGCACCACGTCGGCGCACCGTGACCAGAGGACCCGCCGAACGACGTGTATTCGATGGCTCTGCCGTGTTTGTTACCACACAGACATCACCGCTCAGAAGGAGGACGCTGTGATTGTCGGTCGCTAATCACGGAGCATCCCTCATGAACGCTCTTCTCCTCTTTTCTGTTGTCCCGCTCGGAGTGCTGGGTGCCGTGCTCATCGCCGAGGGGGCCATCGGTTGGGGCATATCACTCTGGCTGGTCGCAGTCGTCTTGAGCCAGGCAACGTTCGTCGCCGACGTTTGGGCTGAGTACAGGAGCCAAAAGGCCTCGGGCCTATCGATACTTGCCGCGCTTGTCACCTGCATCCGGCGCACCACCTAAAGCGAGGCGACCGTGAACAATCAACCACGGGCTGCTCCGCCGAATCCTCCCCTCTCGTCGGACGAGGCAGCTGAAGATGCATTCACCACCGATGGCGGAAGGCCGGCCCACGTCCCAAAGGACAGCGCGAAACTGATCCCGAAAGATTCCCGTCGCAAACGCGAGAAGAAGTCGAAGGCTTGCCATGTGTGAGGCGATCCTCGTTCCGATTGACGGGAGCCGATCATCAGACGCCGGACTCGCGTGTGCCCTACGGTTGGCCGGCGCGATGAAGGCACGCCTCGTTCTCTTGAACGTGATCGATGTCGAACCACTGTTCCTCCAGACGGCTGGAGACTTCCAGGAGCACCGGCAAAGCCTTCGAGACTACGGGCAGGAGCTGCTCGCCAAAGCAGCATTGGAAGCTCAGCGGCAGGGTGTCCAGGTCTCCTTTTTCATGCATGAGACGGTTGAATCCAACGCTTCGTCCATCATCGTTGCGCAGGCCGTCGCCCAGCATTGTGGTCTGATCGTTTTGGGAACGCATGGCCGGCGCAATCCCAGCAAACTGCTGCTTGGCGGGGACGCCCAGTTGGTGCTGCGGGACAGCGCTGTACCCGTACTGTTCGTGCGATCGATACCTCCTCATGAGGCGTCACCCCGGAGTACCAGATAGCTCCCATCGGCACGCCGGTGGAGATGTCGCTGGCAACCCGGCTCGTCCATGCGCTCCAGGCTATACCTCGTGTGACATCCGCCTTGAGAGGCGGGCGAATCGCAAGCGGTCGGGCCCGGCAATCGCGCGTGGGCGACGCATCCTGTTCAAGGACGGCGGCAAGCCATTCCTGCCACCCCTCGCTAGACCAGCGCCAGGGCCCAGCCTTGGAGCCATCGACATGGGCAATGCCGCCGAGTAAGTACACGACGAGCGAGGTTATGAGGCGCAGAGACAAGTTGACCTGCCCGTTTGATCTTCGGCACGCAGGAGGGCCTTCAGTGCGTCAACGTGGAGGTCGCAGAAGTGGAGGATGGCGACGGTGCTGGCGCGCCTTCGATGGCCGGCAGCGATGAAATCGATGGCGCTAACGGGCCGCAAGGCAACTAGCCGCGCGGATGCGCGGAGAAGAAGCAGATCATTTGACTTGCCGCATCCGGTCCTTGCCAATCCGTGTGAGTACCGCTGGGTTCCCCGCCGGACCATGCATGTCCGGCCCCGTCGATCAACCAAAGTTCTGCGTGCGATCGACCGTCGGTTCCGATGCGCGTCTTTCGCGCGTAGGCCCGTCCACCTTCGTGGCCATGCTCGACTAGCTCCACGCCCGACAGGCCGCGTGTCGCGTCGGCATAGACCTGCTCGCCGTTGAGCGGGTGGACAATCATGTCCCGCGAGCCGAGAAAAACGATCGCTGGAATGCTGTGCGGCGAACTCGCAGCGGACTTCGTGCCTCGAGTGACCGGTCCGTTTCGCATGACAGACAAGGCTTCGGACGCGTGTGCGGCGACGCCGAAGGGGACTCCCGAGTGCACGCCCATGGAGGCGAAGAGTTCCGGATAGGTCCGTGCCAGCACAGCGGCCATCGCTCCGCCCGCGGACAGGCCCGCCACATGCACATGGCGTTCGTCGGCGCCGTATACGTGCATGACGTGCCGTGTCAATGCCACCAGCAATGCTGGCTCGCCGCGACCGCGCTGCTGGTGACTGGTCTTGAACCAGCTCCAGCAGCCCTGCGGGTGAATTGATGTCGTCTGTTTGGGGTAAAGAACAAGCCAGCCATGGCGGCGGGCTACTTCGTTCATGCGAGTTCCGGCGGCGAAGTCATCGGGGTCCTGCATGCAGCCGTGCAGCATGAGCAGCAACGGACGTGGCGAGCCAGGATCGCCGGGCGGCACGTACAGCTTGTAGCTGACGGAGATGCGACCATGTATGAAGGTGGCCGCGAGAAGGTGTCGATCGTCCGTCAGCTCTTGCGCCGTCGGTGACATCGACGCGACCTGATCACTGAGATCAGCGGCGACATGCAGGCGAACGATCATCGGAACACGTGTTGGCCGTCGGCCGCGGTCCAGCTGCGCTCGAAGTGCTCAGCGTCTGTCTCGTTCTTCGCTCGCAGTCCCATGAGGATGCCACCGTTGCGCACGCCTTCCTCATACTGCTTCACCCGCTCTTCCGGCATGCTCCAGCCGATCAGCGCGCCCAGGAGACCGCCCCCCGCTGCCCCCGCGCCAGCCCCCGCTGCCGCCGCCGCAAGAGGCCCTGCGACGACCAGTCCCAGCCCGGGGAGTACGAGGGTGGTGCCCACTGCGGCAACCGCAGCGGCGATGGCGCCCACAGTACCGCCGATGGCGCCTCCGACGCCGGCCCCCTCAGCGGCCTTGTTGCCGAGTTCTGTCTCAACATCGCCATCGCTGAAATGATGCTTGCGGGTGTCTTCCGACATGACGAGGTCGACGTCCTTGGGGTCGTACCCGCGCTCGCTGATAGATCCGTAGGCCGACTCCGCGCTGGCGCGATCCGGGAACAGGCCGGTCACGAGATGGTCCTGAGTAGTGGAGTTCATGAGAGATTCCTTATGCGTTGAAACGGCGCGATTTACACCGCCTCAGAGCAAAGGCATACGGCGCCCCTGACCGGAACTCTCGCCTCACCGCTGCATTCTCCTAGGACGTCGGTCTGCGAGGGCCTCCTGATCGGGAAGTTCTTTCTACGGTTCCTCGTAACCGGTGGCGATTACCGGTTGCGCCGCCGCTTGCCGTCGGGGCAGCGCTTCATGCGACGCCCTCGCAGGTGCTCATGCCAAGCCAATGTTGCAGCGTAGAGGCCGTCCCTCGCTTGCCGCCGGTGATCTGACTCGAGAGGTGTCCGTCGACCGGAGCGACGAGCTTGGCGGGCTACAGCGCACGCTGCGTGGAATGCTCGCCAGCCTGCGCACGCTCGTACGGGGAGTGCGATCGGGGGTCGACTCGGTGACCACGGCGTCGACCCAGACTGCCGCCGGGGAACCTTGACCTTTCCGGCTGTACTGAACAGCAGGCCGGCAGCTTGCAGGAGACCGCCGGCGCAATGGAGCGGATCACCGGCACCGTGAGCAACGCCGCTGCCAGCGCCGGCGCAGCGACGCAACTGGCCTCGAAGGCTTCCATCACGGCGCGCCATGGCGGGGAGGCGTCCAGCCGCGTCGTCGCCATGATGGAGGAGATCACAGTTCACAGCTGCCGAATCGGAGACATCATCGGCGTCATCGACGGCATCGCGTTTCAGACCAACATCCTGGCGCTGAACGCAGCGGTAGAGGCGGCGAGGGCCGGCGAGCTAGGCCGCGGTTTCGCCGTCGTCGCAGCCAAGGTGAGAAGCCTTGCGCAGCGCAGCGCCGGCGCGGCGCGCGAGATTAAGGGGCTGCTCGCCAGTTCGGCAGCCGCAGTCGAGGTCGGCCAGCGCGAAGTCGCTCAGAGCGGCGCAACGATGCGTCAGATCGACGACGAGATCGCCCAGGTCAACGACCGTGTCAACGAAATCGCGAACGCTGCACAGGAATAGCGCCGGGGCATTGAGCAGATCAATCAGGCCATCGCGCAGATGGACCAAGTCACACAGCGGAACGCCGCACTGGTTGAGGAAAGTGCCGCCGCGGCTGGAAGTCTCGAAGCGCAGGCCCGACGGCTGTCAGCTTCCGTCGCGACTTTTCAGCTGGCGCGAAGAATGGCCTGCACGTTGCCATGGAGCAAGAGACTAGCAACTGCCTCCCGGCGGCGACATCTTTGCTTCAAGCCCTCGGAAGCTGGCGGGATGCCCCCAGAGCTCACGGTATGACCTTGAGCTGTGCGTTGCCGTTGCACAGTTTGATGTCGGGAGGACGGAGCCACCCCTTTCCGACGCGGCCGCAAGGTGCCGGCCGCGCAGCACGGCAACCTGACCAAAGGCGGCCGGTTTCGCCTGCGCGAGGAGTTCGACCCAGCGTCGCGCCGGACGCTGCGCGTGGCGCGCTTGGTAGCGGTGTCCGGCTTGAACGGGGACCGGACCAAGAATTCGCTGTTGCCCCTGTGGGACGCTGCGGTGATCTTTTCGGACGGCGGCTACTGGACGGTGATCGGCTTCGAGCGGGAGGTAATCAAGAACGAGAAGGTGTCGCTGCGCCAGACGTGGGCGCTCCGCGAGTTGCCGGCGGAGGTTTGCGAAGAAATCGAGAGCACGATCGCCATGGGCCGCGAGGCCTCGATTCCGACGACCATGAAGTGGGCATCCGCGCTGCCGCCGCCACCGCCGGCACCGGTCGACCTGCGGAAAGCCGTGTGTTCGACAGACACCATGTACGGGCCATAGCCTTGATGGTGCTTGGGCGGCATTGGAGCCGTCGCGCCTGCCGTTCAAGAACTGTGGCGCCGCTTGGCCTCGTAGCTGCGTCGCCGTCCGGGCGGCCGGTACGGGCCCCATCGGGACCTCAGTGGCTCGGCGTACGGGATCGGTACTGTAAGGAGTTCCATATTGAAGAAAGGCTGAGGAGCTCTAGCATTTGCGCGTGCTAAGCCCGAGCCGCCCATCGGTCCTCATACTGGACGACTATCCCGACGCCGCAGAGGCCGTCGCGCTGCTGCTTGAGCTGGCCGGCTGGCGCGCCGTCTGGGTGGACCGAATCGACACGGCCACCGAAATACTCCGCTGCGAGCGCTTTGACGCGCTGATCATGGAGCCGCATTTGGCCGCGGGCGAAGCCTCCCAAGTCGCGATCGCCGCCCGCCGCATGCCGTGGAAGATGATCTTGATCTCGCTCACCGGCAGCATTCGCAAAGGAGACGAGACGAGCTACGAGCCGACGCTTTATGACTTCAACCTCGTTAAGCCCGTTGGCGCCGAAGTCCTGATTGACGCCCTCCGTAAGGCGCGCCAGCCGATGCTGTCCGGCACCGGCATTGCTCACTCGGCTTATGGCGCCGACCTTGCTTCAAGCGCTTCGCACCTGGAATGATGCCGAAGCACACCGTCAGCGGCTGGATCGAACACTTGCCACGGCAGTGGCTAGGAACGACCAGCGCACCGCGAATGACGTGATGCGCGAGCTGCGCGACGCGGAGATCTTTGCCGAGGAGATGCGAGTCACCATGCTGCATCTTCTCTCAGAAGGAACCGCCACCGAATGAACGCTGGATGAGGCGTGAGAGCAGTTCGTTCGTCGAGACTGCGTCTGCGTGAACGAAGAGCGGCGAGCAGTCGAGCCCACCGGTATCAGCGTCAGCCAAAGAATGCTCGCATTGAGGATCCGCAAGCCGAGTGCCTGGATGAATCTGGCAGGATCGTAGCTACTGTTGCGAACGCGCAAAGTTGTCGCCTGAGGAGAAACCGCGTGGCTCTTGAGAACCTTTCGTCGGATCAGCGCGATCTGGCCTCTTTCATTTCCCTAATCTCGCAGCGCAGTTACCGCGCCGTGTGGATGCAAGGCACCGAAGTCGACGTGTGGCACGCGTTGCATGCCGCCGATGGGGGTGGCGCGCCTTTGAATCTCAGCCCCGGGGAGGTCCAGCACCTGCTTGATCTGAGCTGCCGATGCGGCGGCTGGATCACGTTCGACACCAACTGCGGCGAGACGTTCGTGCCGCTCCAGGACTGGATGCACGAGCAGAACTCGTGAAAACGAGACCGCCCTACCATCGTCGCTTGCACTGCGGTGTTAGTTCCGTTTGCCTATATGCGCCCGCAGCGCGGACCGCGGCGTTATGGTGATACGGGCAAGAAGCTCGGCTTGAGCTACAGAGGTTCGCCTCGCGCCAACGGTTGCGGGCGCTTGGCGGATTTGACCGGCACGCTTGGCGCGCTCCAAGGAAGTCCAGTTTCGCCCAAAGCGTTCAACTCCCCGTCTCTGCAAGAAAAGCGTCCGTCCTGAGACATCGGCCCGGTCGAGGAACGCAACCCGACGGGCATGGCGCTTCGGCGGACTGACTGCGGGTACGCTGTTTGCACGGAGTGGGCCTTGAATTTAGCCGTAAGCAGGCATGTTGGAATGTGAGGTTTGCGCTCAAGTGGTGGTTTATCCCAGGCGCAACTGGGAACCGAGCCTGACCCTTGTAGGTGCCCGGCGACGAAATCCACGCTTTGTCGACACAGTGTGGCGGTGCAGCCGTTGCAGCACGCTCTTTGTGAGAAGAGAAACGAAGAGCACGCAGGAACAGATTTGGATGGTTTGGCGCCCGACCGAGCAGAACCATCGCATCGAGTGAATTCGTCCAGTAGGAGAACGGCGCCAACGTTCTTGAGTAACCTCAGCGCGTCGATGGTCCGACCGTCCGCTCCCAGCAAGCTAGAAGTGCATCTAGCCGCTCTGGCAACGTTGGATTGCGACTTTACCTTCGGCCTGAACTCCAGCAACCACCTGTACAGCGCCTGCGCGACCGGAGCCGCGCGGGTTCGTCGCTCTCGCAGCCGCTCTTCGGCTGGCAGGTCGTAAGCGGCCAGCGAAGTCATGTTGATCCGCTGAGACAGCCCTAGGATGCTCGTGTCCATCAACGACTTGATGGGTACATACGCACTATGAACCAAGCAGCGCCAGGCCGCCGTCGGCGAGTCCACAGCACCGAGTTCAAGGCGCAGGCAGTGCAAGCTTCGCAGCAGCCGGGCGTCTCGATGGCCGCCGTGGCCATGGCTCACGGCATCAACGCCAACCTGCTGCGGCGCTGGGTCCATGAGAGGGCTCGGCCTCCTGTCGATGTCGTGACCGTTCGCGGCAAGCCCGTGGACTTCATCGCGCTGCCGATGCCAGCGGCGTCCGCACCGTCCGAGCCGGGTGGTGAGCCCATCCGCATCGAGGTCCGCCGCGGCTCGACCACCATCGCGCTGACGTGGCCGGCCGGCGCTGCCGATGCGTGTGCGGCCTGGATGCGCGAGCTGCTGCGTTGATCCGCATCGACGCCGTGTGGCTCGCGACGACGCCACTGGACATGCGCGCCGGTACCGAGACCGCTCTGGCTCGCGTAGTTCAGGTCTTCGGCGGCGCGAAGCCTCACCATGCCTACCTCTTTGCCAACCGGCGCGCCACACGCATGAAGGTGAGCCATGCACCCCACCTCGGTGATGCCGCTATCGACGAACACGCCTTGTAGCCCGATTAGTCATCACACAAGAGGCTGCCCTTCCAGGCGCTCCCGGTGCCGTGTCCAAGGAAAGTGCGTGGATGCTGGCCCGAGCGGCTCTCAGTGAAGTCATAGACCACGGCGCGCATCGTCTCAAAGGCGCCGCTGGCATAGGCCCAGAGATAGGCGCGAACGGCCGCTGTGCAACCGCTTGCCGCGGTTAATGGCGGCACCGGCCGCCGAACCGAAGGTCGGCTTGATGGCGGTCAGCGTGAGTTCACGCGATCGCCGCGGCCGACCGCAACCGCTGCAAAGGCGTCGCCCACACTTTTTGCTCAGCCCCGTTGCGGACCATCGCCCGGGCATAGACACTGGCTGTCCAACTTCTGGGGGTCAGTTCACTGGTTTGGTGGGCACCATCCTGGCGGCCGGCGCCGGGGCGTTCAAGGTGACTTCGCCGGACGCATACCCCGAGTCCACATAGCTTCAAATCGACTCTGCTCCTCCCCACTGACCGCGCCGGCGAACATCTTTGAGTCCTGAGCGGAGAGGCACACTTGGGGCCCCAGCCGGCCTGCCTCTTCCTCTGAACATGAGCCCTCCCGCGGCAAATCCATCCAATTCCAACGTGGACGTCTTCATCGGAGCCACGATCGACGTCGCCTCGGAAGTCTGCGTGTACTGGCTCCTCTTGGCCGCCCTTGCCGAGATGCCTGGGCCTTCTGCGGTGCTCGCCAACTTTGAGGTCGGTGGCCGCCAGGTCGATTTCGCCGTATGCACCGCGAAAGGCGTGCTGATCATCGAGGCCAAGTCCTATCGGTGGCCGGTGGACGGCAAGGAGAACGGGTTGTGGACCATGACGCCCGAGGGAGGGCCGGCCCTCGAACTGCGCAACGCTTACCGCCAGACGTTGGACGCGAAGAACTCCTGGAAGGACGCGGTCGGCGCTGCATTGGGCTGTGCAACCGAGTATCCGGATGCCTGTGTCATGGCGGCATTCGGTTGGCCAGCTGGGTCTTCGGTGCCAAGTACTGCGAAGGTGCAGAAGGCCGGGCCGGAGCAATTGCCGGCGCTGCTGCAGCGGGGGTCATCGCAGCGTCTGACCATGAAGGACGTCGAGAAGGTCGCAGCATCACTTCGGTTGACGCGCGTTGCCGTGCATGCGGATGCGGTCGACGAAGGGATGGCGGAGGCACGCTCGCGCATTGACCTTTACATAGAGCAGTTCCGCATCCTGCATGAACCGGTATCGGCCCAACTAGTTGACGACCAGTACGACATGAATGACGCGCTCCTGTCGCAAGCGCAGGTAAAAGCGGCAGTCCTGAAGGCGCCTGGTGGTGTCGCCTTGGTGCTGGGGCCGTCCGGGTGCGGAAAATCGCTGCTTCTCGCTCGGCTTGCGATTGAGTCCATTGCCATGGACTTCGTCCCGTTGCTCCTTCAAGCGCAGGATTTCGAGGACACGCTCAAGGAACTGATTGAGAGAGAGGTCGCTCTACTGTCTGGCTCCAGCGCGAGGCAGTTCGTGAGCGACGTGCTTCGGCTTCGCTGCCCGGTGCTCCTCTGCATCGATGGATACAACGAGTGTCCCGAAAGGCGGCAGGAACATCTGACCCGGGCGATTCGTGCGCTGGCGCGACGACTCAAGTCGCCTTGCGTTATGACGACAAGCCGCGAACCTACGCGGTCCGACCTGCTTGATCGCGTGACCGTGAAGGTGCGGAGACCAAGCGGCAACCTGAAGGCTCGCATTGCTCAGGCGATATGCGGCAGCGACAAGGCATTGGGTCGGCTGCCAGGCCTCTTGGATGCGGTCGGAAGTGGCCTCGAGGCGAAGCTAGTCGGCGAAGTATTCGCTGAGCTAGGGGACGGCAGCAGCACCTTCGCGCTCTTCGATACGTTTGTTCGAAAGGTGCTAGCAGAGCACGAGTTCGAAGGAGTCGCGTTCCTTGCGCGCTTCGCCGGCGTGCTGGCCGAGGCCGCCCGCTTCTCGACCTCAGTACGAGAGACCGACCGACTACTTCAGGACGTTCCTAATGCGCGCTCGTTGCTCGACGCGCTGCTGGCGAAGCGCGTGCTCGCGCGGCGCGGTGACCGAATGAGCTTCGGTCACGAGCAGTTCTTTCGAGCCGCGTTGGCCGAGTGGGCAGCGAGAACACGCATGGGGTCCGCCAAAGCCACGCTTGAGGCGCTGAAGTCTCCGCGGTTGGGAAAGAGTCGCGTGTTCCTGCTTGGCGCAATTGAGAACGAGCAGTTGCTCTGCAGCACGCTGCCGCATGTGCGGGACTTCGACCTGCTACTGGCGGCTGACGCAGGGCAGTGCGGCGTAGCCGCACAGACCTGGGTGCGCAGGAGGTGCATTGAAATCATTGACCGTCTCCAACATGAGGCTTCGGTGCTGACGTTTGAGCGCGACGGGAGCGGGATGAGCGGCGTGACGTGCGTCGTTCCAGATTCTTCTCCTTGGACGGAGGAGGATCGCGCATTGTTGAGTCTGGTAGCGAAGGCTTTCTACACGGGCCGATACCTGCCCCCGATCCTCAAGGCCATCCGCCTCGCGGACGCAGCGATTGTGCGCGCACTGGCCACTCTTAGAAGCGACATTGGCCGGGCGGAGCTCAATAAGCTGTCCGCGAACCTCTTTTCTGAGGTTGTGCTCTTCGGCACTCGGGAGTTCTCGCTGAGCCAACTGATAGAAGCCGTCGCGAACGGGCACTACTCCATCGGGGCCAGGTATCCGGAAGGCCTGGGAGAAGAACTTCTGTCGCATTGGACAAAGGACACGTCGTCGGCGGAGGCTTATGTCCTCATGAGCATGCTGAAGAGAACGCCCCCTGCAGACGTCGGGGCACTAGTAGAAAAGTTGGTGGAGTTCTTCAAGAACGATTGGCGCGGCTCCCCCTACCACCTCAAGCTCCAGTCGTTCGACCTTGTCGAACAGCTGTCCGTGGCGAACGAGGGTCAGCGGCGCCAGCTACGGGATGCGGTAGCCGAGCTGAAGCCAACGAACATGTTCCTTCAGCACTCTCAGAACGAAGCGATGCACGCGCTCGGCGCCTTTGACGACGTCAAATGGGCAGGACTCGATGATCTGATGGCCGAACTGAAGGAGTTGTCCAAGACGCCAACGAGCGACGAGGCCTGCGCTGCTGCAGCGGCCTTCTACATGCGACAGTTCGACAGCCCTTATGGGGATGCCCATTACCAAGCTTGGCATGACCAGTTACATGAGGACCGTGCGCTGTTGAGCGCAATGGCTTGCCGCAGCGTAGCAGCTGGGAACCTGCCCTTCAGCTTCCCATCGTCGTTGATACGCCGTGCTGCAGAAGCCGGTCCAACGCCCTATGTGCTCGAGACCATCCGTCCGTGGCTCGAGCTGCCGTCTGAGCAATCAAGCGGGCCACAAGAGTCCATCGAATCGCTTGTCGCGGCGCATGAGGCGTACGGCGAGATGGGGCAGCAACTTCCCCAGGTCTCTTGGACGGAGGTGGCGGAAGCACCCGCTCACGTCGCGCTGTTGGCATGCGCTCGTCTGTTCTATGTGGCCTCGCTGCCGGAACAGCTGGCGACCGTTGGACAGCGCGTCCAGGCCGAATCTCATGAGTTTCTGAAAAAGGTAGGCGGTGCCCAGACCATGGCGGCGATCGCGACTCTTCATTGGGGACGCTCGATGACGATGGGCCGCAAGAACGTACCTGACCTTTTTCCTGCTATGGCTACCGAACTGGCTCGAGACGCGCTGGCTTCGAAGGTCGGTCCGGCTTGGTTCTACGAAAGGCATGGGCATCCCGATGCACACATGATGCTCGCTATCCAGGTGATCGGTCGCTTTGGAGGTCCGGGCGATCTTCATCAGCTCTCCCCACTGGTTGATGATGTCGGCTTGGGCGAAGCCGCGCTTGACGCGATTCGAGACATCGAGGCTCGCCAGTAGGGACAAGTAAGCGGCAGCGTGAAGGATTCGGGCATCGGAGCTCGCCGAGGTCGTGCTGCGCGCGATCGGCATCACGACGATCGAGCTCCATCCGGCGACCTTTCGGGGAGCTTCTTCCCGGCGTCGTCGTCGGGCGCTGGGGACATGAACGTCCCGATCTTCATCTCCAAGGAACGAGCTGGGCTCGTGGCGTTCAGTTCTCCGGTGTGGGCTCTGAGGGATGGTCTCCTGGTGAGACGCAACGCCGAGCACCAATCTTCGACCTACGAGGCCCTTGTTCAGCGCTCCGATGCCCGGCTTGGCGTGGTGGCCGGCGCCGCCCAAGTCAGCGCTGCGAAGTCTGCGAGTATCGGTGCGAGTCAGCTCGTGGAGTTTCGCAGTCAGCCCGATGCTGTCGCGGCGCTTCTGGCCGGTGATATCGATGCCTCTCAGCCACGGCTGTTGGCAGTCGAGCGCTCAGTACGGATCACGCCAACCTGCTCACCATAGACTTGGCACCAACGGCCGGTGTAGCAACTCCTATGGGACGTACTCGTTCAGCAAGGAGAACTCGGACCTGTTCACGGCGGTCAACCGCCAGCTGAAGAGCTACTTCGGTTCCTCCGATCATCCGGCGCGGATGGCTCGGTACGGACTTATGAGTGCCGAGATCGACAGCGTCGTTGCGAAGTAGTTCGGTCCTGCAGCTGGGCGCCCCCGCTACCGTCACGTCCTGGTTGACTGAGGTGAACGGTGACCACCCCACGCTTTAGAGGAGCCCCGAAACCACCGGGTTCGCTTCAGACAGCCCGGAGCGGGACGAGGGTCTCAGCTGCCCCGAGCACGGCGTGCAGGCGCTCGTGCGTCGCCGCTGCTAAGAGCAACTGCGCCTCCGCGTCGGGCAGACGATCCCCGGCGCATGTCCACGTCAGCGCCTCAATCGGCGTCAGCCCTCCGAGCAAGTCAGTCGAGGCTGCGAAGAATCCGTAGCGGTCGGTCGCGCTCAGCGGTGCCGGCGTCTGCAGCGCGTGTGTAAGCGCAATGTCAGCGACCCCCGGGCCAGGCCTGGAACGCCGAATACTCGCGTGTAGTCGCTCGACCGGGCCGGCGCACAGAGAACAGCGCCCCTGCGCGCTCGCGTTCAAGGACGGCCTGCTCGCTCAGCCCTCCCGAGGCGGTGCCCATCTGCGCCGCTGTCATCAGGTACATCGGGGCCGAGGGATGCTCTGACGCGGCGGCAGCCGCGGACGCGTCGCGGATCATGCGGGGTAGCTGCGCCACGTCGTTCTGACCGCGTGCTGGACCGGCGAGGTCGTCATAGAGCCTCCCACGAGAAATGCCGGCGAAGGGTAGGCGACTCGGCCGTCTTCATCGTGACCGTCATGGCGGCCCTTCCGGCGGCCCTTAGGGCGGCCCTCAGACCTCATGGCGCGCTTCGATAGAGCGGCATGAACCGGAACATCTTGGGCCACTCCTGTCGCGGTGCGAACGCGATGGCGACCTCCTGGTTTCCCAGCGCCGACTCTGTGATCACCACATGGCCTTCCACCAGCCTGGCCCGTTCGAACTCCTCCGGACTCACCTTGCACACGGCCTTGAAGAAGGGACCACTCAACCACTGCTGCATGTCCGGCTCGTCTCTGAACTTCAGGTACGCCGCTAGGGACGCGTGCGCGACGGCCACCATCGCGAAACCCAGCGGGACATCGTTCCGCACGAGGATGTACATCTTCAACGTGCGCTCCATTGCCCTGAAACGTCCGAAGGTTCGGCGAGCAGGTGGGACGTTGCGCCGGGCGTGAGTTCGCCCAGGGTGGTGAGCAGGATCAGGTCTTGCATGCCCGCCTCAGCGACATTCTCAAGGCCTCCCGGCACGATCTCAAATTGACGGCCCTCGCGGTCTTCCAGCACGAGGCGATTACCGTTCCGGCCCCGGCGGCGCCAGACGGCCTGCACTTCCAAGGCACGCCACTGAGGCCAGTCACTGCTCAGCGGATACAGGCAAAGCAATGCCATGAGCTCGATCTGGCCCTGCAACAAGCGCTCGATGACCTCGCTGTCCCAGCACAAAACCGCCATGTCGCGCTGGCGAGCCGACTCGACTGCTCGAAAGGTCGCAACGAACCACGCCTCGCGCGACGCGTCCGCGGGCAACTTGAGGTGATCGCGGGAAAAAACCATTCCATCTCTCGTGACGAACAAAAGGCGCGAGTAGCGCTCGACCCGTGAACATTGCGCCGCAGCCCGATGAAGTCGAGAAGATCACCATGGGGGAGCTGCCGGAAGGCTAAACGCATGCCTCGGCCCTGAGACCGAGTCAGCGGGCCAGCGCATTCCGATCGGTCGGTAAGCGGCTGACGGCATATATACCGTCATCTATTCTGAGGGCACCGACTTGATGATGCAAACCTCTCCGCCATCTCGCAGCGATGGCGAGGTAAATAGATGCACTTTCCGGATATTGATTTCAGGGGATAGCGTGCCGGTGAAGGATCGCTATGCACAAGTCTCTTTACAGCCGGCCCAACGATGTGTTCCTAGCGCTCCTGCGCGATGTTCGCTTGGAGCGGCGCCTTCGCCAGTCCGATCTGGCAGTTCGGCTAGGTCGATCTCAAGCGATCGTCAGCCGGGTCGAGTCCGGAGCGCGCCGCCTGGATATCACCGAGCTTGTTGCCTGGCTGGCCGCGCTCGACACTGACATCGTGACTTTCGCCAAGCAGTTGCATGCTCGTTTGGAGGGAGACATCGCAGGGGTAAAGCGACGGGCGGCGAAGCGTCTGCGCACAGCCACGTTCGGTCGCTCATGACCCAGCACGGGCCCGACGTCGCGTTGGACGTTGAGCGAGCAGCACTTCGGCTTGCCCGAGAAGCTCCGACCCAGAAACGCCCAGAGCGCGGGCGATGCGCAGGAGCAGCCCCACAGTGGGCTGCCGCTCTCCGCGTTCCAGCTTGCCGTAATACGAGCGATCTACGCCCGCATGGAGGGCAAACGCATCCTGCGAGAACTCCAGCTCCTCTCGGACATGCCGAATCACCGTCCCGATCGCGCGAGCGACGTCCGGCTCGAACGATGTCGAGCGCTTGGGCGTTGTTGCGGAAGGGGCGGCAGGCTTTGGCACGGACGCGGAGGATGTCCGTGCCAGGCTCTTCAGGCCACGGCATATATGCCGTTTATTGCAACGCTAGTCTTCTCCGACGCGGCGATCCTCAGGCCGACTAGCGTGTCCCGCAAGCGCCGAGTGCCGTGTTCCGCCCCACTTGAAGTCGATGTCATTGCGGCCGAACATCGGCGGACACGAACACGAACACGAACACGAACACGAACACGAACACGAACACGGACACGGTCGCGACTGTGCTCGAACGCATCTGCGCGGCGGTGCCTGCCGCGGACGAGACCAACATCGCAGGACAACGAAGCTAGAGTCAGGGCTGCACCACAGCTTGAGGGCTTCTGTGTTCCTTCTCAACACTGATCGGCTTCATGTCGGAGACATCATCCTGACCTCCGACAAGACGCTGCGCAGCAAGGGCATTCGTGCGCTGACGCGCGGCGATTTCTCGCATGTCATGCTCTACGTGGCCGACCATAGTTACATCCATTCGGATGGATCCGGCGTTCATGCCGGAAACACGCAAAGGCGACTTTTCGGCAGTGCCGCTGGCGCCGTCGTACTTCGACTGAGGGACTTCGATGAGGCGACCGCCGAGCGGGCCTGTGCCTTCGCTCGCAGCGAGGTAGGAAAGCAATACTCCAGGATGGAGGCTGCGAGGTCGAAGTCGCGAAGGGAGGCGCCAGACCAACTCGAAGACTCGAACCGCCAGTTCTGCTCTCGGCTCGTGGCGCAGGCGTACGCGTTTGCGGGAACCTCCCTGGTCTCGAACCCGAACTACTGCTATCCAAGCGACTTTCTCGACTCACCGCAGCTGAGGACGGTTGAGACGCCGCTGAGGCATGCGAACAGCGCGGAGATCGAGTTTGCCCGGTCGGAGAGTCCGCTTGAGATGCAAACCCGAGCGACAAACTTCATCCTCAGCGAGGTGCGCAAGCTGAGCGGAATGGACATCCAGACCTTCGAACAACTTCCGGGTCTTCTGTTCAAAAGTCCGCAGCACGATCGAGCGGTCTGCGAGATCGTGAAGGCGTCTGGGTACCTCGAACTCTGGAAGGAAGATGTCCGGCGTAACCCATGGCGTTATGACGTCGAGCAGTTCGCGAGCCTGCCGCACTCGCCGAGCGAACTGGTGCGGGCCGCGCGGCTGGAACTACTGGGTGCCGCGCGGCAAATGGAACAGTTCAAGATGGCGCATGGCCAAGCACGTCGACCTGTACAACGAGATCCTGGCCGCTTATTCCCAGTTGGTTCCGATCAGGCCCAAGGTGCAGGTGCCGACGAGGATCACGACAAATGGCTAAGCCCGTCAAGCTTGCCAACGGCCGCGAATGGCGAACGCGCACGGCCGCCCTGGCCCACTTCCGGGACATCTTGAGCCGGTACAGCGTCGGCGACGAGGTCCCTCGTGGTGCCGACCACGACGACCTGGGCGCGCTGCTGCAGCACTACGACCGAATGCTCGCACCCGGCTCGGCCACCAAGACGGGAGCCGGCATCTTGCATTTCTCAAAGGGCCGAGCGGGGGGCGAGGGTTACAGCACGGAGTGTTTCTTCGTCCATCGCATCGATGGCACCGTTGACGACTTCAGCTACATCCATGCGGTCAACTCGTAGACCGCGATGAGCCAAGGGAATCGATGTCCATGATCGACATGAACACGCGCATCGAAATGCGCGAAATGGCGCTGCGAGAGCTTCAGGCAGAGCATTCTGAGTTGTGGGAATCGTGGAAGGTGGTGGAGTCCAAAGCTCAGCCGATCGCCGCCCTTGCCGGCGTATTCTTGGCGGGCGTCTTCACCTACCTTGGCCAACTTCCTTCGGCGGCGACCGGGTGCGAGCGCTGGATGCTCCTTGCAATCGCTGTGTTGTTGGTCGGATGCGCCATCAGCGCGCTCGGTGCCATCTGGGTCAAGGACATCGCGTTGCCCTACCTCAGCTCGGAGGGCGTCAAGGAAGTGGACGACCTGCTGCGTGAAGTCACGGACGCCAATGAGATGGCCCAGCGCCGCGAACGCATGATCATGGGATCTTTGCGCTGAGACGTTCAGCGGCGAGTTCGACTTGGACACCCCCGTCGGTCAGAGTCTGTTGCGGGGACTGCTCGCTCAACAGCCCAGCGTCTTGCACACGTTGCGGAGCTGGGAACCGACCATCCCGGTCGCCCGAGTCCCTAGGCCCGTCGCTGCGCCGCGTCCCGGCCCGGGACCGCGCCCCGAAGACGATCTCCCCCCATGGCTCAAAGACTATCTTTTCGGGCAATGGGGAGGCGCCGGCGTGCAGTCCGAGATTCGCTCGGCAGGCGTGGGTCCGGGCAACATCATTGGCAACGGTCTCGCCGCAGCACAGACCGCAACCATGATGGGCATGCAGGGCCAGACAGCAGCGCGCCTCAGTACGGCTGCGCAGCAGATCGCCTCTGGCGCTTCGCGTACGGTCCGCATCAATCAGTTCATGGACCTGTACAACGCTAACCAGGGAAAGGGCCTGCCGCGCCTACGGCTGCGAATCCGCAACCTGCCGTTGACCGTTGCCGCACCGATTCCTGAAACCCAATGGCGTACCAACGCAAAAGGCACGACCCACTCGACTCGCTGGGCTGGCCCAACGGCCAGTCAGGTCAGGGGCGCCGGAGCGGTCGCCGCAGAAAGCCGATGGGCCCGGAGTATGTATGGGCTGGTCCACCGGGAAGCTGGGGACTGGGTTGATCACCTTTGCGCCCACGGCCGCCCTCGACGCATGGAGCAGCATTGAATTCGACCTGGACGCGAACGGCAAGCGGCACATCCGGTCCTTCGACACCAACAAGTTCTTGGTCGCCTCAGCCCGTAACCAAAGCGGCAACGCCCTGGGACTGGCCGCCAGCGTCGCCGCGGTTCCTGTGGCGGTAGCGATCACCGCTGGCCTGGGCCTGACTGTGGTGGGCGCACCTCTAGTGCTGATCGGCTTGGCAGCAGGCGTTGCGGTGCAAGTCATCTGGAACGCTTCTGGCGGCGCCGACTTTGCGGAGAGCCAGGCGCGCGCCGCGCTCGGGATGTCTCGGTGAGGCCTCCGGACAACCTCTCCACCCTGAAAGGCACGCCGGTCGCCATGGCGATCGCCGGCGTGCTGATCGTGCCGGCGATGTGGGCGTTCCTGCTGGCGCCGCGCATCGTGCTGTCGACCGCTGCCTCCACGTTGTAGCCCACGAGGCCGCTGCCTGCGGCCTGCGTCGCCATGGCGCGTGCATCCGGATCCGTGAGGGAGACCCGCCTGTCTGGCTGCTTCAGGAGTGCTCCTCCATCTCCTCCAGCCACTGGGTCCGCTCACGCAGACCATCCAGCTTGAGACTGAACTGGGCGCATACCTTGGGCCGAATTCCATGAGCGGTAACGTCCTGTCCGCAGTTCGTCATCAAGATCCAGAACCGGCGCCAGTGAGATCGAGGAGAGCATCCCAGCGATATCTGGCAGCACTCGACAGCAAAGGGCGTTTTCATGAACCTTTGCGGCCGAGGTGCGGGTCGGCCGGGCGGAACGACATTTGTTGAAATTTTCGGAAATTGCCCTTTAATTGAACGTGGAGAGCCACCCCAAGGGAAAGTTTCAGAAATATTTGTGCGCCCGCGAGAAGCCCAACGCGCAGCCGCCCCTCACTCCACCGTCACACTCTTCGCCAGATTCCGCGGCTTATCCACGTCGGTGCCGCGCGCGCACGCCGTGTGATACGCCAACAGCTGCAGCGGCACCGTATGCAGGATCGGGCTCAGCGCGCCGTAATGCTCCGGCAGCCGGATCACATGCAGCCCGGGCTCGCTCTCGATCCGCGTGTCGCCGTCCGCGAAGACGAACAGCTCGCCACCGCGCGCCCGCACTTCCTGCATGTTGCTCTTGAGCTTCTCCAGCAGCGTGTCGTTCGGCGCCACCGTCACCACCGGCATCTGCGCCGTCACCAGCGCCAGCGGGCCGTGCTTCAACTCGCCCGCCGGGTAGGCCTCGGCATGGATGTAGCTGATCTCCTTGAGCTTCAGCGCCCCCTCCAGCGCGATCGGGTAATGCAGCCCGCGGCCCAGGAACAGTGCGTTCTCCTTGCGCGCGAATTCCTCGCTCCACGCGATCACCTGCGGCTCCAGCGCCAGCACCGCCTGCACCGCCACCGGCAGGTGGCGCAGCGCCTTCAGGTGCTCCGCCTCCTGCTCGTCGGTCAGGTGGCCCCGCGTCTGCGCCAGTGCCAGCGTCAGCAGGAACAGGCCCACCAGCTGCGTCGTGAAAGCCTTCGTCGACGCCACGCCGATCTCGGCGCCGGCGCGCGTGATGTAGGCCAGCGCGCATTCGCGCACCATCGCGCTCGTCGACACGTTGCACACCGTCAGCGTGTGCAGCATCCCCAGCGAGCGCGCATGCTTGAGCGCCGCCAGCGTGTCCGCCGTCTCGCCGCTCTGGCTGATCGTCACCACCAGCGTGCGCGGATTCGGCACGCTCTCGCGGTAGCGGTACTCGCTGGCGATCTCCACGCTGGTCGGGATCTTCGCGATGCTCTCCAGCCAGTACTTGGCCGTCGAACCCGCGTAATAGCTGGTCCCGCACGCCAGGATCAGCACCGAGTCGACCTCCTTGAACACCCGGTACGCGCCGTCGCCGAAGAGCTCCGGGCTGATGCCCGTCACCGCGTCCAGCGTGTTGGCGATCGCCACCGGCTGCTCGAAGATCTCCTTCTGCATGTAGTGCCGGTACGGCCCGAGCTCCGCGGCGCCGCTGTGCGCATGCACCGTCTTCACCTCGCGCTCGACATTGACGAAACGCCCCGTCGCCGCATCCTTGCGGCTGATCCAGTAACGGCCCAACTGCAGGTCGACGACGTCACCCTCTTCCAGGTAGACGATCTGGTCGGTCACGCCGGCCAGCGCCATCGCGTCGGAAGCGACGAAATTGGCGCCCGCGTATTCGTCCCTGCCCACGCCCAGCACCATCGGCGAGCCCTCGCGCGCGCCGATCACCCGATGCGGCTCGTCCTTGTGGAACACCGCGATCGCATACGCGCCGCGCAGTTGCCCCACCGCGGTCTGCACCGCCTCCAGCAGGTCGCCGTGGTAATGGAAGTCCACCAAATGGGCGATGACCTCGGTGTCGGTCTGGCTGTGGAAGACATAACCGCGGCCCTTCAGCTCGGCGCGCAGTTCGTCGTGGTTCTCGATGATCCCGTTGTGGACCAGCGCCACGCGGCCAGGCTGGCGATGCACCTCGGCGCCCGGGCCGTGAGAGAAGTGCGGATGGGCGTTGTGCACCGCCGGCGCACCGTGCGTCGCCCAGCGCGTGTGCGCGATGCCGGTGCCGGCCGCCACGCCGTCCTGCGCGGCCAGCGCCTGCAGCTCCGCCACCCGCGAGGTGCTGCGCGCCCGGCGCAGCATGCCGTCCTGATGCACCGCCACGCCGCAGGAGTCATAGCCGCGGTACTCGAGCCGCTTCAAGCCCTCGATCAGGATGGGAACGATGTCTTTCTGGCTGACCGCGCCGACGATGCCGCACATGGTGTGTCTCCCCGGGTGTCCCGGATGAATTGCGAATGGGCGCCATCCTAGGCACGCCGATCAGGTGGATGCTTTCAAATTTATGCCACCAATGAAAGAATCACTCGCTCTCGACGCGCTGCGCCATATTCTTTCATAGTTAAATAAAAAATGAAATCTTCCATCGAGCTGGACACCGTCGATCTGAGGGTGTTGGACCTCCTCCAGCAGGATGCGTCGCTTTCCAACCAAGCCTTGGCGGAACGTGCGCATGTCTCGCCCGCCACCTGCCTGCGCCGCGTGCGGCGGCTGGTGGAAATCGGCGTGATCGAGAAGCAGGTGGCCATCCTCTCGCCGGACAAGCTGGGCGCGGGCCTGTCGGCACTGGTCGAGATCACGCTCGACCGCCAGGGCGCCGAGCACCTGGACGCCTTCGAGGCCATCGCCGTCGCGGCGCCCGAGGTCCAGCAGTGCTGGCGCGTCGCGCCTGGGCCGGACTTCGTGCTGGTGCTACAGGTGCCGGACATGCCGGCCTATCACGCGCTGGTGCAGCGGCTCTTCACCCAGCAGGCCAACGTCCGCAACGTGAAGGCCTTCTTCAGCGTCAAGCGCGCGAAGTTCGAGCCGCGCCTGGCCCTCCCGGCGGCGCGCCCTTGAGGCCCCCCACTCTCCCGCTTGCGGGTGAGGCTCGGGGGAAGGCCAGCGCTTGCGCCGTCAGCGCTTGAGGATGAGCAACCCCTTGAGGTACTCGCCCTCCGGGAAGTAGATGGTCTGCGGATGATCCGGCGTCGCGCCGACGCGGTCCAGGATGAGCCCGTCCGCGCCCGCGTCGATGCCGGCGCCGGCCACGATCTTGTGGAACAGCTCCGGCCCCACGCCGCCCGAGCACGAGAAGGTGAAGAGCAGTCCGCCCGGATTCAGCAGCATCAGCCCGAGCCGGTTGATGTCCTTGTAGGCGCGCGCAGCGCGCTCCGCATGGGCCGCCGTCGGCGCGAACTTGGGCGGGTCCAGCACGATCGCGTCGAAGCGCCGCCCCTGACGGAGCAGGTCGCGCAGCGTGTGGTTCACGTCGGCATCCAGCGCCGTGTGCCGCGCCGGATCGAAGCCGTTGAGCGCGACGTGCGCGGTGGCGCGCTCGAGCGCGGGCCCGGACGAGTCCACGCTGATGACTTCGCTCGCGCCACCGGCCAGCGCCGCGACGGAGAAGCCGCCGGTGTAGCTGAAGCAGTTCAGCACCGACTGGCACCCGTACTGCCGCACCGCCTCGGCGAACTTGCGGCGGTTGTCGCGCTGGTCGAGGTAGTAGCCGGTCTTGTGGCCCTCGGCCACGTCCAGACTGAGCTTCCAGGTGTTCTCCGAGATGACGATCTCGGTCGGGCCCTCGCCGCGCAGCCAGCCGGTGACCGGCGCCAGGCCCTCGAGCGTGCGCACGTTGGCGTCGGAGCGCTCGTACAGCCGTGTCAGCCCGGTCTGCGCGAGCAGCTGGTCGGCGATGGTCTGCTTCCAGCGCTCGGTGCCGGCGGACAGGAACTGCGCGCTGAGCGTGTCGCCGTAGCGGTCGACGATCAGCCCGGGCAGGCCGTCGGCCTCGCCATGGATCAGGCGCACGGCGTCGGAATCGATCGGCATGCGCGCCCGCAGCGCGATCGCGGCGGCGATGCGGCGCTCGAAGAAGGCGGCGTCGATGCGCTCGCGCTCATCGAAGCTCCAGGCGCGCACGCGGATCAGCGATTCCGGGCTGAACGACGCCCAGCACAGGAAGCGGCCATCGGCGGCCTCGACCCGCACGGTCTCGCCGGCGTCGGCCTTGCCCTTGGCGATGGAGCCCTCGAACACCCACGGGTGGCGGCGCAGCAGCGAGCGGTCCTTGCCCTCGCGCAGACGAATTGCTTTCATGGGGGCGGATTGTCCTTGACGACGGCGCTAGTCGTCGCCCAGCCCCTGCACCTGCCGCGGCACCGGCGGCCAGGTGCCGTTCCTGCGGCGCTCATCGAACCAGCGATGCATCGCGGCGTCCTGCACCGCGTACTCGCCGCGCGCGGACTTCCAGACCAGCACCGGCGAGCGCTCGCGCAGCGACTCCAGCGCCCGCTGCGCCATCCCCACGCTGACCGGCTGGGCCAGCAGTTCGCCATAAAAGCGCAGCGCCTCGGCATCGAAGGCGCGGAAGCGCCCGCCCATCTCCAGCAACCGCCACAGCACCACCTGCTCGATGGGCTTGAGGCCCAGGAAGGTGGATTCCATCTCCTCCTCGTCCCGGCGCGAATGCTCCGAGGAGGCCTCCAGCAGGGCCTTCTCGAAGCGCCCGCGGATGCCGGAGAAGGGGCTCAGCACGCCGTCCAGCGTCGACATGAACAGCTGCGGCCGATGACCGATGGCCTCGAAGGCCTGCTGGAGCGCCGCTTGGTCCACCGGCGCCAGCGAGGGACGTTGCGCTTCGATCAGGCCGGCCACATGCGCGATGAAATCGGCCCCCAGCGGCGGCATGCGTTGCACCTGCGATCCGAAGAACGGCGCCGCGTTCGAATTGACCAGCCGCATGAGCTTGTCGCGATCGGAGCCGGACATCACCAGCATCAAGTTGACCTCGTCGCGCCGGTTCAGCTGATCGCGCGCCGACTTCAGCGAGGTCATCGCCACCTCGCCGCGCTCGCTGGTCAGCGCCTGCTGCGCCTCGTCGATGATCAGCGCCACCGGTTTGCCGGCAGTCTCATGGAGCGCCCGCAGCGCGTCGACGAGGGTGAGTCCGTCCACCCGGCCGATACGGCTCGTGTCCACCTGCAGCCAGCCCGCCAGGCTGAGCTTGTCCAGGCCTGCCTTCTTCGCGGCTCGCGCGACCAGCCCGAGTTGAGGCTCCAGCGCCTTGCCGATGGCGTCCGCGATGACGGTGGCCGGATCGCGGCCGGTGTCCTCCCACAGGTCCGTGTAGACGACCACCACGCCTTCGGCCTCCAGGGCCGGCTTGAGGTCGGCCTGCAGGAAGGTGGATTTGCCGGTCCGCCGGGGCCCGGACAGGAACAGGCCGTTGTGGGCGTCGCCGAAGAGCGTCCGGCCCATCAGCGCCGGCACCATCTGCCGCGCCAAGTCGGTCCGGGGGAAGGAGATCATCGTTTTATCGGCAAATTATCGGGAAGGCGATAATTTATCGGTCCGCCCGATAAAACTCAATAATCGGCGCCGCGGCCCGCTGGCGGACCGCGTGGCGCGGGGGCCGGAATCCGCTGCGCCCCGGCCCCAATCAGCGCTTCGCCGCCGGCCCCAAGGTCCCGAAGGCCCAGCCGATGTTCAGGCTGACCATCGGGGTGCTGTGCTTCTCGCCGCCCAGCGCCTTCCACTGGCCGACGCCGACCTTCACCCGCAGGCGGTCACGGCCGGTGCCTTCCCATTGCGTCCAGACCTCGCCCTGCGTCACCGCGCCGCCGCCGACCGACACGCCGCCGCCGCCCGCCGCGCCGACCAGCGCTTCCGCGCCGACACGCATGCCGTTCCACTTGGGCGACTGCGCGCCCAGGCCGAACATGCCGTAGGAGAACGCGCCCGCCTTGCCCAGCGCCGCGCTGCCGGCGTGCGCCACGCCGTACCACGGGCCGCCGAAGTCGCGCGTCATGCCGATGCCCAGGCCGGTCACGTTGTCGCGGGAGCCGTCCTTGAACTTGAAGTCCTTGAAGTAGGGCGTGCTCAAGTACAGCGTCTGCGCGCGCACCGTGCCCGACTCCAGCGGCGGCGTGTTCAGGATGCGCGAGACCTTCTCCAGCGGCAGCGCCAGCGACCCGCGCACCTGGAAGGAGTCGTAATGGCCCCACGGCGCCTTCATGTAGCCCGCATCCAGCCGCAGCGTCGGCCCCCAGGGCGTGATCCAGCGCAGCGTCGGCCCGACCCGCACCAGCCAGCCGTTGCCGGTGTCCATGTCGCCGCCGCCGCCCAGGCCGAAGGACAGCTGCCCGCCCACCCGCAGGCGCTGGCTGCCGATGCCCCAGTCCTGGCCCGCGTTGGCGAGGATCTCCATGTAGCCGTCGTGACCGCCGGACGCGGCGCCCGAAGCCTCCAGGCCCCACCACGAGGAACCGTCGCCGAAGTACTGCCGCAGGTCGCCGCCGGCCTTGCCCTTGCGGCCGGTGAGCGGCACGCCGCCGCGCGTGCGGCTGCCGCTGCGCGGCTTCTCGACGCCGGCGCTCAGCGCGATTTCGTCGAAGCCCATGCCGGTGCGGTCGCCCGCGCGGCCCGGCGAGCCCGAGTCGCTCGGGCTGAAGCTCAGGAAGCGGTCCATCCGGCCGATGGTGAACGCGACGCCGGTGTCCTTGATGTTGCCGTTGCCGTTCGGGAAGGTGACGTGCGACACGCCCACGCCGGCGTACCAGTTTCCGAACTCGCCGCGCAGCGACAGCTCCGGCCGCAGCATCAGGCCGCCGCCCGGACGCACCTTGTCGGAGCTCACGCCGCCGCCCGCGCCGGCATAGACGCTGGCCGCCAGGTGCAGGTTGGGGCCGACGCGGAAGCGCCGCTGCAGGTTGAAGCCGACGGTGAACAGCCCGCCGAACTCGCCTTTGGCGGCGCCGTAGGCGGCCGGGCCGATGCCCCAGTCCTCGTTGATGGCGACCATGTAGTGCGCCCCGAGCAGCGCGGTCTTCTGCCCGGTGGGCATCTTGATCGGCGACCAGTTCAGCTCGAACGCGGCGGGCCGGCTGTCGGTCGCGGTCACGACCCGCGGCGGCTCCTTCAGCTCCGGCGTCACGGACGGCGCCGAGACCACCGGCGGCTCGGCCCCGGGCGCTTGCGCCTGCGCCTGGGCCTGCGCTTGGGCCGCGAGCAGCGCCGAGCACAGCAGCAGCGGACGGGACGGGAACGGGGCCTTCGAGGCGATCAGGGCGGTGCGGGGCATCGGGATCAATCGGTTATTTCTTGCGGGCACGCGGGTGCGCCGCGTCGTAGATCTTGGCCAGGTGCTGGAAGTCCAGCCGGGTGTAGACCTGCGTGGTGCTGATGTTGGCGTGGCCCAGCAGTTCCTGGACCGCGCGCAGGTCGCCGCTGCTCTGCAGCAGGTGCGACGCGAACGAGTGGCGCAGCATGTGCGGATGGACGTGCGTCGGCATGCCCGCAGCCAGGGCCCGCTGCTTCAGGCGCTTGCGGACCTGGTCGGCGCTCAGCCGGCGGCCGCGCGGGCCGACCAGCAGCGCCGGCTCGTCGGCCGCGGCCCATTGGCCGCGTACCGCCAGCCATTGCTGCAGGGCCGCCAGCGACGGCCCGCCCAGCGGCACCGCGCGGCGCTTGGCGCCCTTGCCCAGCACCTGCGCCTCGGCGGCGTCGGGCACGATCCAGCCGGCCGAGCCAGCGTGATGCCGCAGGTCCAGGCCCACCAGCTCCGACACCCGCAAGCCGCTGCCGTAGAGCAGCTCGACGAGGCAGCGCTCGAGCGCTTCCATGACGGGATCGGCGACGTCCTGATGGTGCTCAGCCAGCCGCACCGCGTCGTCCACGCCCAGCGCCTTGGGCAGGGGCCGGCCCTGCTTGGGCGCGTGCAGGTCGGCGATCGGATTGGCATCGACCAGCCCCTGCTGCCCCAGCCAGCGGTACCAGCCGCGCCAGGCGGACAGGATCAGCGCCAGCGTGCGCGGCTTGAGCTTCTCGGCATGCAGCTGGGCCAGGCCGCGCCGCGCCTGGTGCGCGCTCAGGCGCAGCAGGTCCAGCCCCTGCGCCGAGGCGAAGCCGGTCAACCGCTGCAGCGCTTCCGTGTACAGCGTCAGCGTGCGCTCCGCCAGGCGGCGCTGCACGCGCAGATGGTCCAGGTAGCGGCGCTGCTCGTCAGTCAGGCTGACGGTCGACATGGCCGGCGGCATGGGGGTCGGCGTGCAGCAGGCGCGACAGCGCGGCGCTCGCGATCTCGCCGACGCGGGACAGGAACTCGGTGCCCATCTCGGCCGTGTAGCGCGTCGGATCCGGCGAGCCCAGCACCAGCAGGCCGAAGGGCTGCGCCGGCGCGCCCGCCGTCAGCGGCACCAGCGCCAGCGACGCGACGTCGTCCTCGAGCCAGCGCGCCGCCTCGAAGCCCGAATTGATGCCGCAGTAGGGCTGGTTCAGGCTGCCGACAAAGGTCTTCACGTCCGGGTTGACCTCGGCCGCGAACGGCGCCAGCGCGTGGCCCGCGCCGACGTTCCACAGCCGCAGCCCGGCCTGCGGGATCAGGAACTGGTGGCGCAGCTCGCGCAGCAGCACCTCAGGCAGCTGGCTGTCGTCGCGGGTGAGCATCAGCGCCAGCGTCCAGCGGTGCAGCCGGTCGGCGATCGCGACGTTCTCCTGCCCGTTGCGGATCATCTCGATGATCTTGTGCTCCAGGCCGCGGATCTTGTCGCGCAGCAGCTCCGCCTGGCGCTCCTGCAGCGACACCGCGCGCTGCCCGTGCGGATGCGAGATCCGGACGTTGGCCAGCAGCTCGGCGTGACGTTCGAAGAACGCCGGGTCATTCGCCAGGTAGTCGGCGATGTCTTGTTCGGTGATGCCTTCGATGCCGCTCACAGTTCGATTTCTCCTTCAAAGACCGTCTGTGCCGGCCCTGTCATGTAGACCGGGGCGTCGAGCCCCGGGCCGCCCGGCGTCATGCCGGCCCATTCGATGCGCAGGTCGCCGCCGCGGGTGTGCACTTCCACCGCCTCGTCCAGCCAGCCCAGCCGGATGCCAGCCACCACCGCCGCGCACGCGCCGGTGCCGCAGGCCAGCGTCTCGCCAGCGCCGCGCTCGTACACGCGCAGCTTCACCTCGCGTCGGCTGATCACCTGCAGGAAGCCAGCATTCACGCGCCGCGGGAACGCCTCATGGTTCTCGACCAGCGGGCCCACGATGGCCACCGGCGCCTGGTCGACGTCCTCGACCCGCTGCACCGCGTGCGGATTGCCCATCGACAGCACCGCGACCTCGGCCGTCATGCCGTCGCCCAGGTCCAGCGGCCAGCGCGCGTAGCCGCCATCCACGCCATCCGCCGGCCGGGCCGTCGCGCGCGCCGGATCGAACGGGATCGCAGGCAGGTCGAAGACGGGCGCCCCCATGTCCACCGTGACGCGGCCATCGTCGCGCAGGCGCAGCTCGAGCAGCGCGTTGATCGTCTGGACGCGGATGGTGCGCTTGTCGGTCAGCCCCTTGTCGACGACGAAGCGCACGAAGCAGCGCGCGCCGTTGCCGCACTGCTCCACCTCGGAACCGTCCGAGTTGAAGATGCGGTAGCCGAAGTCCACGTCCGGCGTCTTCGGCGCCTCGATCACCAGCACCTGGTCGCAGCCCACGCCGAAGCGGCGATCGGCGACGCGCCGCAGCTGATCGGCGCTCAGCGGCATCGGGTGGCGCGTGGCGTCCAGCACGACGAAGTCGTTGCCGGCGCCCTGCATCTTGGTGAAGCGCAGTTTCATGGGGGCGGATTATCGGGAATACAGCGACGGCTCGCCGGGCGGCCGCGTCTTGAATCGCTTGTGGACCCAGAAATACTGGGCCGGGTGTTCGCGGATGCGGTCCTCGAGCCAGCGGTGGAAGCGCAGCGCGTCGGCCTCGACATCGCCGCTGGGGTAGCCGGTCAGCGGTTCATGGGCGTGGATCACGATGCCCTCCCCCTTGGGCAGCATCGTGACGATGACCGGCTGCACCACCATCTTCATGGTCTCGGCGATCTTGGCCGGCGCCAGCAGCGTGTTGGCCGGCACGCCGAAGAAGGGCACGAAGGCCGAATCCTTCGGACCGAAGTCCATGTCCGGCAGGTTCAGGAAGGAGTAGCCGTCGCGGATCGCCCGCAGGATGCTGCGCACGCCCTCCTGGCGATCGACCAGCTTGGTCGTCCCGAAGCGCGAGCGCGCCTTGCGCAGCGCCTCGTCGAACAGCGCGTTGCTCTGGCGCTGGTAGATGCTGGCGCCCGGGCGCGACTGGTTCAGCATCAGCGCCGGGCCGATCCAGTCCAGGCCCACGAAATGCGGCATCAGCCACATCACCGGCCGGTCGACCTGCTCGGAGAGCTTGATGTTGCCCTCGATGCGCATCAGGCGCAGCAGGCGCCGGTCGGACGCGTACCAGAGCAGGCCGCGCTCCAGCAGGCTGCGGCCCAGCCAGCCGAAGTGCTCGCGCACCAGGGCCTGGCGCTCGGCGGCGGATTTCTCGGGGAAGCAGAGTTCCACGTTGCGCAGCGCGACGCGCCGGCGCGATCCGGCGACCCGGTGCAGCAGCGCGCCCAGTCCCCAGCCGAGCGCGGCCAGCCAGCGCAGCGGCAGCCAGTGCAGCAGCCAAAGCAGCGCGATCAGCGCATATGTACCCAGTTTTCCCATCCACCCATCCGTGGGCCCTTTCGGGCCTTTCCTATAATGCGCGCCCATGTCGCCGAGTTAATCTGGACAACTTGCGGGGCGACTCATAAATCCCGCTAAAGCGTTCGCCGCCTGACTCCCAGGTCTCGGCAACGCCCGAAGACTGAATCACAGGAGTTTAAATTGGCGAGCGATTTCCTCTTCACCTCGGAATCCGTATCTGAAGGCCACCCGGACAAGGTGGCGGACCAGATCTCCGATGCCATCCTCGACGCGATCCTCGCCCAGGACCCGCGCTCGCGCGTCGCCGCCGAGACGCTGTGCAACACCGGTCTGGTGGTGCTGGCCGGCGAGATCACGACCAACGCCCACGTCGACTACATCCAGGTCGCCCGCGACACGATCAAGCGCATCGGCTACGACAACACCGAATACGGCATCGACTACAAGGGCTGCGCCGTGCTCGTGGCCTACGACAAGCAGAGCAACGACATCGCCCAGGGCGTGGACCAGGCGTCCGACGACCACCTGAACACCGGTGCCGGCGACCAGGGCCTGATGTTCGGCTACGCCTGCGACGAGACGCCCGAGCTGATGCCCGCGCCGATCTACTACGCGCACCGCCTGGTCGAGCGCCAGGCCCAGCTGCGCAAGGATGGCCGCCTGCCCTTCCTGCGCCCGGACGCCAAGAGCCAGGTCACGATGCGCTACGTCGACGGCAAGCCGCACAGTATCGACACCGTGGTGCTGTCCACGCAGCACGCGCCCGAGATGTCGCTGGGCGACAAGATGAAGCCCGAGTTCTACGAGGCGGTCATCGAGGAGATCATCAAGCCGGTACTGCCCAAGGAGTGGCTGCAGGACACGAAGTACCTGGTCAACCCGACCGGCCGCTTCGTCATCGGCGGTCCGCAGGGCGACTGCGGCCTGACCGGCCGCAAGATCATCGTCGACACCTACGGCGGCGCCTGCCCGCACGGCGGCGGCGCGTTCTCGGGCAAGGACCCGACGAAGGTGGACCGCTCGGCCGCCTACGCGGCCCGCTACGTGGCCAAGAACATCGTGGCCGCGGGCCTGGCCAAGCAGTGCCAGATCCAGGTCGCGTATGCGATCGGCGTGGCCCGTCCGATGAACGTCACCGTCTACACCGAAGGCACCGGCGTGATCTCCGACGAGAAGATCGCCGCGCTGGTCAACGAGCATTTCGACCTGCGGCCCAAGGGCATCATCCAGATGCTGGATCTGCTGCGTCCGATCTACGGCAAGACGGCGGCCTACGGCCACTTCGGCCGCGAGGAGCCGGAGTTCAGCTGGGAGCGGACCGACAAGGCCAAGGCGCTGCGCGCCGCGGCGGGGCTGTAAGCCCTCCCCACTCCCCCGGTCATTTGCCGCGCATTCATCGATTGATGTGCGCTTGACCCCCGAAGTCAGGGCCGCCTCGCGCGGCCCTGAGCGTTTCCGGCAGCCGCTTCGCGCGGCAGAATCGCCGGATGCATCCCCTGCCCGCCGCGCCGACCCCGCTGACCATCCTGATCGTCGACGACCAGAGCGCGACACGCGTCGCGCTGACGGCGGAGCTCGACCGCGCCGGCCACCGCGTGCTGGAGGCCGACAGCGCTGCCTGGGCGCTGGAGCTGTTCCGTCGCTACCGGCCCGACCTGGTGCTGATGGACGTCGAGATGCCGGGCCACGACGGCTACTGGACCTGCCGCGAGATGCGCGCCGCCGAACCCGGCGGCTGGACGCCGATCATCTTCCTGAGCCAGTTCAAGCAGGACGAGGACGTCTGGAAGGGCATCGAGGCCGGTGGCGACGACTACCTGGTCAAGCCGGTGTCCGCGATGATCCTGCACGCCAAGCTGCGCGCGATGCAGCGCCTGGCGCTGATGCGGGCCCGGCTGGTGCAGATGTCCGAGGATCTGCGCGCGGCCAATGCGCAGCTGGAGGAGCTCTCCAGCGTCGACGCGCTGACCGGGCTGATGAACCGCCGCGCCCTGGACGCCCGCCTGCAGCAGGAGCTGGACCTGGCCCGGCGCGAAGGCAAGCCGCTGACGCTGATGCTGTGCGATGTCGACCACTTCAAGCGCTACAACGACGCGGCCGGCCACGTGGCCGGCGATGCCTGCCTGCGCCGCATCGGCCAGCTGCTCAAGGAAACCTGCCGCCGCCCGAGCGACTGCGCCGGGCGCTACGGCGGGGAGGAATTCGCGCTGGTCCTGCCCAACACGCCGCGCTCGGGGGCGATGACCTATGCCCGGGCGCTGATGCGCACGGTGGAGCTGGCGGCCATCCCCCATCCGGATTCCCCCACCGGCGGCACCATCACCCTCTCGGGCGGCATCACCACCTGCCTGCCGGACGAGAGCACCAGCGCCGAGGGGCTGATCATCCGCGCCGACGACGCGCTCTACAACGCCAAGTCCACGGGCCGGAACCGCTTCTTCAGCTACGAGATGCAGATGGACACGGCCGAGCAGCGGCGCGCGGTCGTCCCGTCGGCGGGGCCCGCCTCGCCGCCTCCCGCCACCCCCACTTGAGGCATGTCCGGACCGCCTCGCGGCGGAGCGGCCCCGCATAATCGGCCTCGGCACGTTTCGCTGCCGCCTGTCGACGACGCCCGGCCATGGACGCTTCCGCCTCGCTGCCGCCTCTTCGCATCCTGGTCGTGGACGACCAGGCCAGCACGCGCGGCTTCCTGTGCCGCCAGCTCCAGGCCATCGGTCATCACACCCTGGAGGCGGACGGCGGCGACAGCGCGCTGGCCCGCTTCGATGGCGAGCGCCCGGACCTGGTGCTGCTGGACGTCGAGATGCCCGGTCACGACGGCTACTGGGTCGCCAGCCAGATGAGGGCGCACGAGCGCGGCGGCTGGACGCCGATCATCTTCCTGTCCAGCCGCGACCGCGACCAGGATCTCTGGCAGGGCATCGAATCGGGCGGGGACGACTACCTCGTCAAGCCGGTGTCCAACACCGTGCTGCAGGCCAAGCTGCGCGCGATGCAGCGGCTGCGGCGGATGCAGGCGCGGCTGCAGGAGGTGTCCGATGAACTGCGCAACAGCAACGAGCGGCTGGAGAAGCTCTCCGGCGAGGATGCGCTGACGCGCCTGATGAACCGGCGCGCCTTCGACGCCCGGCTCGCGCAGGAGATCGCCTGCGCCCGGCGCGACCAGCAGCCGCTGACGCTGGTGCTGTGCGACATCGACCACTTCAAGCGCTACAACGACGGCTACGGCCACCTCGAGGGCGACGCCTGCCTGCGGCGGGTCGCGCAGTTGCTGCAGCAGACCTGCCGACGCCCGCGCGACTGCGCCGCGCGCTACGGCGGCGAGGAGTTCGCCCTCATCCTGCCCGGCACGCCGCGTTCCGGCGCGATGACCTTCGCGCGGGCGGTGATGCGCACGCTGCGCAACTGCGACATGCGCCACCCCGATTCGGTCGAGTCCTACGTCACCCTCTCCGGCGGCATCACCACCTGCGTGCCCGATGCCGACACCAGCGTCGAAGGCCTGCTTCGCCGCTCCGACGATGCGCTCTACACGGCCAAGTCGCGAGGCCGCAACCGCTTCTTCAGCTTCGAGATGCAGATGGACACCGTCGAGCAGGCGCCCAGCGGCTTCGCGCCGCTCTCCTGACAGAACCCATGCCCCGTCGCGGTTACCGTCACGCCTTTCGATGACCGCTGCTTCCGAATGCCTGTGATCGACCACGACGCGTTGCGGCGTCACGCCATCGCCCGCACCTTCTTCAAGCCGACCACGCTGCTGCGCGCGATCCAGCGCCTGGGCTTCGTGCAGGCCGATCCGATCCGCGCGCCGGCGCGCGCGCAGGACCTGATCCTGATGCACCGGGTGAAGGACTACCGCGCCGGCCAGCTCGAGGCGCGTTACGCGCGTCTCGCCGTCGAGGAGGACTGCCTTGTCAACTACGGCTTCCTGGCCCGCGAGACGCTGGCGCTGCTGCATCCACGGGTGGCCCGGCGCGCCTGGGACGAAGCCATGAACGCGCGCGCGGCGGAGGTGCTCGAGTTCATCCGTGCGCGCGGCCGCACGCATCCGCAGCAGGTGCAACAGGCTTTCAGCCACGGCCGCGTCGCGGGTTACTGGGGCGGCGAGCTCAACGCCAGCACGCATCTCCTGGACGGCATGCATTACCGCGGCCTGTTGCGCGTGGCGCGGCGCGACTCCGGCACGCGCGTCTACGAGGCGATCGAGCACGCGACGCAGGACGACAGCCCGCAAGCCCGCCGCGAGCGCGCCGGCGCGCTGCTCGACATGATCGTGTCGCTCTACGCGCCGCTGCCCTCGCCGAGCCTGGGCTACCTGACGACGCTGCTGGGCTACGGCGCGCCGCACCTCAAGACCGAGGCCCGCGAGGTGCTCAAGCACGCGAAGTCGCGCTGGGCCCATGCGAAGGTGGACGGCGAGGTCTGGTACTGGCCCTCGGACGAGAACCCTGCCTCGCGCGCCCACCGGGTCGAGCCGGAGCGCCTGCGCTTCCTCGCGCCCTTCGATCCGCTGGTCTGGGACCGCCGCCGCTTCGAGCGGCTGTGGGGCTGGGCCTACCGCTTCGAGGCCTACACCCCAGCCGCGAAACGGACCATGGGCCATTACGCGCTGCCGATGCTGTGGGGCGACCAGGTGATCGGCTGGGCCAACCTGAAGGTCGAGGGCGGGACGCTGGTCCCGGACCTCGGCTTCATCGGCAAGCGTCCGCGCGACGCCGCCTTCCGCGCCGCGCTGGACGAGGCCTATCAGGAGATGTCGGTCTTCCTCGGCCTGGCGGAGTGAAGGACGGGCCGCCGGCGGGCGCCGTCGCTCAGGCGCTGCTCAGGCATTGACCAGCGTCATCGACACCTCCGGATAACGCGCGCCGGCAACCGGATGCGCGTCGATCAGGTCGCGCAGCTCCTCGCGCAGCACATCGTTGAGGCGGATGCGCGCGGCCATCGCGTTCTCCTCCAGCCGCGCGATCGAGCGCGTGCCCGGGATCGGCATGATGTCCGGACCGCGGTCCAGCAGCCAGGCCAGCGCCAGCTGCGCCGGCGTCAGGCCGTGGTCGCGGGCCAGCGCGACGATCGCATCGGCCAGCGCCAGGTTCTGCGCCATCGAGTCGCCCTGGAAACGCGGATTGACGCGGCGCCAGTCATTCGCGGCCAGTTGATCGGCGCTGCGGATCGCGCCGGTCAGGAAGCCGCGCCCCAGCGGGCTGTACGGCACCAGCGCGATGCCGAGCTCGCGACAGGTGGGCAGCACCTCGGCCTCGACGTCGCGCGTCCAGAGCGAGTACTCCGACTGCACCGCCGCGATCGGATGCACGCGATGCGCGCGGCGGATGGTCTCGGCCGAGGCCTCCGACAGCCCGAGATGGCGCACCTTGCCGGCGCGCACCAGTTCGGCCATGGCGCCGACGGTCTCCTCGATCGGCACCGACCGGTCGACGCGATGCAGGTAGTACAGGTCGATGTGGTTGACGCCCAGCCGGCGCAGGCTGGCGTCGCAGGACGCGTGGACGTGCGAGGGCTTGCCGTTGACGCCGGCCGACAGCCCGTCGGCATTGCGGACGATGCCGAACTTGGTCGCCAGCACGACCTCGCGCCGGCGGTTGGCCAGCAGGCCCGACAGCAGGCGCTCGTTGGCGCCGTTGCCGTAGATGTCGGAGGTGTCGAGGAAATTCATCCCGAGGTCCAGCGCCCGGTGCAGGACGGCCATCGAGGTGGCCTCGTCCGCGGGGCCGTAGAAATCGGACATCCCCATGCAGCCGAGTCCGAGCGCGGAGACCTCCGGCCCATGGGCGCCCAGCCGGCGGCGCGGCAACTGCGGCAGGTTGTTGATCGGTTCCCTGGACATGATGGTCATGGTGCGGCTCCTTCGAAGACAAGGTCTGCGCGGCGGCCGGCATGACCGCCGCGATGCCTGTCAGCTTAGGAATCCGCCCCCACCCGGGACCAGCGCAAAGCTCGCCCGTCCTTGCCCAATCCTCCGGAACCCGCTTACCCACACGCGCGGGCGCTGGCGGCGCGCGCGACGGCCTTGCACAATCCGCCGCATGGTCGCACCCACTCCGATTCCTCTCGCCGACGGCTTCCCCGACGCGCTGCAGGCCCTGCGCGCGCAGATGGTGGATCTGACGCTCCGGCATGTCGATGGCGACGGCACGTCCGCCACGGCGATCCCGTGCCTGCAGCTGATCAAGGCCAGCTGCAGCACCCCCAAGACCGCGCCGGCGCTCTACGAGCCGGGCCTGGCGATCGTGCTGCAGGGCCGCAAGAAGGTGGAGCTCGGCACCGAGACGCTGTATTACGACCCGCTGCATTTCCTGCTGGTCTCGATGCCGATGCTGCCCAAGGGCGGCGTGATCGAGGCGACGCCGGACAAGCCCTACCTGTGCGTGCGCATCGGCTGCGACACCGCGACGCTGGCGGAGCTGATGCTGGAGGTCGGCCCGGCCGGCACCGATGCGCCGCCGGGGGCGCAGTCGGGACTGAACGTCGCGCCGGTGTCCGAGTCGCTGCTGGGCGCGGCGCTGCGGCTGATGCAGCTGCTGGACTCGCCACAGGACCAGCGCGTGCTGGGCCCGCTGTTGCAGCGGGAGATCTTCTACCGGGTGCTGACCGGCCCGCTCGGACCGCGCCTGCGCGCGCTGGCGCAGCAGGACAGCGCCACGCGCCGCCTGTCCCGCGCGCTCGACGAGTTGAACCGCCGCTTCAGCGAGGCGATCAGCATCGACGAGCTGGCCGCCGTGGCGCACATGAGCGCCTCGACGCTGCACCAGCGCTTCAAGCAGCTGACCAGCATGTCGCCGATGCAGTACCAGAAGCAGCTGCGGCTGCAGCATGCGCGGCGGCTGATGCTGGGCCACGGGCTCGACGCTGCCGCGGCGGCGCACCAGGTCGGGTATGAGAGCGCCTCGCAGTTCAGCCGCGAATACAGGCGCCTCTTCGGCACGCCGCCGCGGACCGACATCGAGCAACTGCTGCGCGCGGGATGAGCGGCGCCATGGACACGACCTTCACTCACACCGACACCGACGCGGCGATGGCCGCGCCCGATGCGATCGCCGAGCTCGGCGCGATGCTGCGCCGCCATGCGCCGCGCGAGGGCCTGTGGCCGACGGCGCTGCCACGGGTCTGGGCGATCCGGCTGGACGCGCCGGGCGGCGAAATGGCGCATGCGGTGCAGCCGGCCTCGCTGTGCGTGATCGCACAGGGCGCCAAGGAAGTCCACCTGGGCGACGAGCGCTACGTCTACGACGCGGCGCGCTTCATGGTCTTCACCACCGACCTGCCGGTCAGCGGCCGCGTCATCGACGCCACGCCGGAGCGGCCCTACCTCTGCCTGCGCCTGGACTTCGATCCGGAAGAGGTCGCCGAGCTGGTCGCGCGCAGCGGCCCGCCGCGTGGCCCGGCGTCGCCACCGCCAGGGGCGCTCTCCCGTCCGTCCGCGGCGCCGGCAGCGGCGACCGCCCGCGGCGCCGAGGACACGGGCCGCGGCCTCTTCGTCAGCGCGGTGACCCCCGACATGCTCGACGCGGCCGGACGGCTGGTGCGGTTGCTGGACCATCCCGAGGACCATGCCGCGCTGGCGCCGATGGCGATGCGCGAGCTCGTCTACCGCGTGCTGCGCAGCGAGCAGGGCGAGCGGCTGGCGCAGGTCGCGCGCGCCGACAGCCAGACGCAGCGCGTTCACCGCGCCATCCGCTGGCTGAAGGCGAATTACGCCCAGCCGCTGCGCATCGAGGCGCTGGCCCGGGAGGCGCACATGAGCGCGTCCTCGCTGCACCACCATTTCCGCGCGCTGACCTCGATGAGCCCGCTGCAATACCAGAAGCAGCTGCGGCTGCAGGAAGCGCGCCGGCTGCTGATCGCGGAGGGACTGGAGGTCGCGCGCGCCGGCCACGCGGTCGGCTACGAGAGCCCGTCCCAGTTCAGCCGCGAGTACAGCCGGCTCTACGGCAGCCCGCCCTCGCGCGACGCCGCCAGGCGCCGGGACACGCCGCCCGCGCGAGCGCTGGCCTGAGCGCCCGGCGGCGGCCGTCGGCGGCCGTCGGCGGTCGTCGGTCAAGCGTCGTCGCGGTCCAGCGAGGCCGACAGCGCGGCATGCGCCTCGACCTCGGCGAGACGCTGGCCGAAGGTCTCGCGCGCCATGCCCAGCGCATCGGAGCCCGCCACGAAATGCAGCGGCGGCGTCGGCATCGCGGCCAGCTCGACGAAGGCCCGGCCCAGCTTGGCCGGATCCCCCGGCTGCCGATGGTTGTAGGCCTCGTAGGTGGACAGCGGCGGCCGCGGCAGCGCGGCGTAGTCCGCGATCGTCCGGGTGCCGTAGCGCACCGAGCTGGCGTCCAGGAAGTCGGTCCGGAAGAAGCCGGGCTCGACCACCGTCACCCGGATGTTGAAGCCGGCCAGCTCCGGCGCCAGCGAGGCGCTGAAGCCATCGACGGCGAACTTCGTCGCGCAGTAGACCGCCGCGACATCGAAGCCGCGGAAACCGCCGACCGAGGCGATGTTGATCACGTGACCGTCGCGCTGCCGGCGCATGACCGGCAGCACCGCCCGGGTGACGTGCATCAGGCCGAAGACGTTGGTGGCGAACTGGCGCTCGATGTCGTCGGCGCCGATGGCCTCGAACAGGCCCAGCTGGCCATACCCCGCGTTGTTGACCAGCACGTCGATGCGACCGAAGCGCGCGACGGCCTGCTCGACCGCGTGGACCGCGTCGGCCTCGCGGCTGACGTCCAGCGGCAGGCACAGCACGGCGTCGGCGTACGCCGCATAGGCGTCCTGGAGCGCCGCGACATCGCGGCCGGTGGCGACGACGCGATCGCCGGCGACCAGCGCCGCCTTGGCGATCTCCAGCCCGAAGCCGCGGTTGGCGCCGGTGATGAACCAGATCTTGCTCATGGGATTCAGTCCTTGGAGGGATGACAGGGTGGAGGGATTTCCCCTCGACGGGGGCGCTTGCCGGCGGACCTCGCGAGGGATGGATTCATCGTAGGCAGCAGCCCCCGGGGCCGCATGCCCGTTCCGGCGGACCGCTTGCACGATCCGCCGCGACCGGCAGGCGGTGCTCGTCGTGCTCGTCGGGCTTGCGCCGCCCGCCAACCGCCGGCCCTTCCGCACGATCCCCGCGTCCTGACTGCAAGCGACGCTGCGCAATTCGCGCGCTTGCGCTACAATCCGCAGCTTGATTCGCACAAGACCACCCTCTTCAGGTCTTCTTCTGCAGCCCCTCCGGTCCCTCTCACGGACCTTTCTGCGAGCGGCTCGCACCAGCATCAACCCCCGGTTCGTGCGCTTGCGCGTTTCTGGCTTCGGCCGGTTCGATCGTCCTTGGGCGAACGGCTGCTGGAGCACCTCTTCGTGTCCCGCCCCGGCTTCGCGCCATCGAAACAGGGAAAGGGCACATTCCCAAACCGCGCCAAGACGGTTGCTTATTGCGATTGCCTGTCAAGGCGCACACCTCATGAAAACTATGCGAACCAAAAGCATTGAGGTGGGGCGATTCCTTGTCTCACCGATGACCAAACCCCATGCCGACGGCGGATTCGCCGCGGCCGTCTCGATCCGATCGGGACGCGGCATGGCCAGCATCGATCGCGTCATGCGATTCGTGCCGACCTTCGAGACCCGCCGCGCCGCGTTGCGCTACGCGGAGACCGAAGGCACGGCCTGGGCACGCTGCCATTGACGGCGCGCCCGTGATTCCCGAGGCGAAGGCCCGCGGCAGACCGCGGCCGGCGCCCTTATCGATTTCAAGAAAGGAGCCTCCCGTATGGCCAAGGAAGAACTGATTGAAATGCAGGGTGTCGTCAACGAAATCCTGCCGGACTCGCGCTTTCGCGTGACGCTGGAGAACGGCCACCAGGTCATCGCCTACACGGGCGGCAAGATGCGCAAGCATCACATCCGCATCCTGGCTGGCGACGCCGTCTCCCTGGAGATGTCGCCCTACGACCTGACCAAGGGCCGGATCACCTTCCGTCACCTGCAGCGCTCGGCTCACTCGGGACCGCCGCCGGTCCGTCGCTGAGCGTGCGCCGCTGGGGCCGAAACCCTCGCGGAGCCTCCCGGTCATGACCACCGCCCTGCCCGACCCCGCCGCGGCACCGGCCTCGCTCGAGGCCGACGACCCGATGCCCCAGCCGCCCGTGCAGCCGGACATCGACGCCTGCTGCGGCAACGGCTGCGACCCGTGCATCTTCGACCTGCACGACCTGGCGATGGACCGCTACCGGCAAGCGATGCGCGCCTGGAAGGCCCGCCACCCCGAGGCCGGCTGACGCCTCACCCCCACCCGGAAGGGCCGCCTCGCGCGGCCCTTCGCTTTTTCCGGCGGCCCCGTCCACGTTCGGGGGTCTCGCCTCCCTCCGACGAGGCCCCCCCCTCAGCTCGAGGGGCGTTTGCGTTTCGTGACGTTTTTGGGGACATCCTCGGGCTTCAGAACCCGCGCGCGCCCGCCGACATCCTGGACAGGCGCCGCGCTTGCCGCGCGGGCGCATCGATCTCCCTCGATCGGAGGCCCCGATGTTCATGACCGGCCAGAACCGTTTCCATGTCGCGCGTTCCGACGCCCAGGCCAACCTGCGCTTCGCGCTGGCGCGGCTGAGCACCGACTGGCGCCACCTCGACCCGTTCGGACTGGAGGTGCTACTGCGCCACCTGCTCATGGCGGAGCACCGCTGCATGCCGCATCCCAGCGTGCTGCGCGAGCGCCCGACCAACCGCTGGCTGCTGCCGCGACTGCGTCGCCGGCGCATCGAGGTGGCGGAGCGGCTGGTGGCCGTCGGCGGACGCGTCAGCCATGCGAGCCTGGCGCGGGTGCTGCCGCGCGGGCATGACTGGCCGGGGGTGTCGGCGCTGGTCGGGCGGCATGCCTGGGATCCGGTCGAAGGGCGCCAGCCCCGGCCGCGCGTCCCGGTCGTCGAGGACGCGCCGCCCCGTCCTCAGCCAGCCGCGGCCAGCAAGGCGCGGGCCACTTCGGCGAAACCGTCGCCGCGCTCGCTGGCGGCGACGTAGGCCGGCGGGTGATCCAGCATCGGCAGGAAACGCGCGATGTTGGCCACCCCCACCGACAGGGGCACCCGTTCGAACATCAGCTGGTCATTCGTCGAGTCGCCGACATAGACCCACTCCCGCGGATCGAACGCTCGCCCGGTCAGCCGCTTCACCGCCCACTGGGCGGCGGTCCACTTGCTGTGTTCCCCGATCCAGCCGTTGACGTGGATCGAGCTCACCGTCGCCACCAGCCCATGGGCGCGCATCAGGTCGCAGACGGCGGCGATCGCGTCGTCGTCCAGCCGCGTGAATTCGCTGTGGTCGACCGCGATGTCGGTCAGCCGCCCCGCGCTGTCGCGCGCCAGCTGGGCGCCCGGCACCGTCGCCACGATCGCCCCCGCGCAGGCCTGCAGACGCGCGAAGTTCTCCCGTCGCGTCGCGTCGTCCTGGGCGAACTCGGTGACCAGCGCGTCGTTCTCCCGGTGCAGCAGCACCCCGCCGTTCTCCGCCACGATCCCCCGCAAGGGCCAGTCCAACGCGAAGGGCGCGCTCCAGCCCGCGGGCCGGCCGGTGATCGCGATGACGGGGACGCCGGCGCCCTGCAGCCGATGCAGGGCCGCCAGCGCGGCGGGGGCGATGTCGCCCTCGGCCGTCAGGGTGTCGTCGATGTCGGTCAGCACCCCGCGCAGGGGGAGCCAGGCCGCGCGGGGACAGTCGCTGAGCGGGGGGATCGTTCGCATGGGGGGCGATTGTGGCCCCGACCGTGACGCTGTCATCGAGCCGTCGAACGGAACATGTCTACAATCGCGCCCTGTTCCGAGGAGCGTTGCGACCTCCCATCCCATCGAGGCCAGGCTCGGAACCGCCGCGCGGCGACGTGCCCGCGGCCATGGCAACCGCGCTCACCCGTCGACCCTTCGCAGGCCGGGTGAGGACCGAGCGGCAAGTGCCCTCCCCACTTCTCCCCATGTCCTGATCGCTGGCGTCGACGGCCCTTCCTCGCAGGAGTCCGCATGAACGCCCAACTGAAGCCGCTGGCCCAAGACCAGTACCTGATCAAAGACCTGTCGCTGGCCGACTGGGGCCGCAAGGAGATCAAGATCGCCGAGAGCGAGATGCCCGCGCTGATGGCGATCCGTGAGGAATACGCCGCGGCCCAGCCGCTCAAGGGCGCGCGCATCACCGGCTCGCTGCACATGACGATCCAGACCGCCGTGCTGGTCGAGACGCTGCAGGCGCTGGGCGCCGAAGTCCGCTGGGCCTCGTGCAACATCTTCTCGACGCAGGACCACGCCGCCGCCGCGCTGGTCGCCGTCGGCACCCCGGTCTTCGCCTACAAGGGCGAGACGCTGGAGGACTACTGGGACTACACCCACCGCATCTTCGAATTCGGCGCCAAGGGCCAAGCGGGCGAAGGCCCCAACATGATCCTGGACGACGGCGGCGACGCGACGCTGCTGATGCACCTGGGCCAGAAGGCCGAGAAGGACCTGTCGGTCCTGGCCAATCCGGGTAGCGAGGAAGAGCGCATCCTGTTCGCCGCGATCAAGAAGAAGATCGCCGAAGACGCGACCTGGTACACCCGCAAGAGCGCCGAGATCATCGGCGTGACCGAGGAAACGACCACCGGCGTACATCGCCTGAAGGAGATGTCGGCCAAGGGCACGCTGCTGTTCCGCGCGATCAACGTCAACGACTCGGTCACCAAGAGCAAGTTCGACAACCTCTACGGCTGCCGCGAGTCGCTGGTGGACGGCATCAAGCGCGCCACCGACGTCATGGTCGCCGGCAAGATCGCCGTGATCGCCGGCTACGGCGACGTGGGCAAGGGCTCGGCGCAGGCGATGCGCGCGCTGTCGGCCCAGGTCTGGGTCACCGAGATCGATCCGATCTGCGCGCTGCAGGCCGCGATGGAGGGCTTCCGCGTCGTGACGATGGAATACGCCGCCGACAAGGCCGACATCTTCGTGACCACGACCGGCAACAAGAACGTGATCCGCCACGAGCACATGGCTGCGATGAAGCACAACGCGATCGTCTGCAACATCGGTCACTTCGACAACGAGATCGACGTCGCCTCGCTCGAGCAGTACGAGTGGGAAGAGATCAAGCCGCAGGTGGACCACGTGATCTTCCCGGACGGCAAGCGCATCATCCTGCTGGCCAAGGGCCGCCTCGTGAACCTGGGCTGCGGCACCGGCCACCCGAGCTACGTGATGTCGTCGAGCTTCGCCAACCAGACGATCGCGCAGATCGAGCTGTTCGCGCACAAGGACGCCTATGCCGTGGGCCAGGTCTACGTGCTGCCCAAGCACCTGGACGAGCACGTCGCGCGCCTGCAGCTCAAGACGCTGAACGCGCAGCTGAGCGAGCTGACCGACGAGCAGGCCGCCTACATCGGCGTCAGCAAGGCCGGTCCCTACAAGCCCGACACCTACCGCTATTGATCGACTGACCGTCGACTGAACCGAGACCCGACCATGCGTGCTGATCAGCGGCTTCTTTCCCTTGGCCTGGCGCCCACGCGCTCGGCTGCCCAGCGGCTGATCGACGCACGCGCGGTCGAGTGGGAAGGCCCCAAGGGCTGGACCGTCGTGCGCAAGTGCGGCGAGGACCTGCCCGAGACCACCCCCATGCGCGTGACGAACGACGCCGAACTGCGTTACGTCTCGCGCGGCGGGCTCAAGCTCGAGGGTGCGCTGGCCAAGGTCGGCGTGTCGGTGGCCGGCTTCTCGGCCCTGGACATGGGCCAGAGCGCGGGCGGCTTCACCGACGTGCTGCTCAAGGCCGGCGCGGCGCACGTGACCGGCATCGACGTCGGCCACGGCCAGCTGCACGAGACCTTGAAGGCCGACCCGCGCGTGACGGCCCTCGAAGGCATGCACGTGAAGGACTATGTGCCCGCCGAGCCTTTCGACCTCGTCGTGGGCGACCTGAGCTTCATCTCGATGATCGGCACGATCAAGCACGTGGCCGGCTGGCTCAAGCCGCAAGGCCAGGCGCTGCTGCTGATCAAGCCGCAGTTCGAGCTCGGCCCCAAGGCCTTGAACAAGAACGGCATCGTCAAGGACAAGTCGCAGTACGCCGTGGTCAAGGAACAGGCCGTGGCCGCCGCCGAGAAGCGCGACCTCGTCGTCAAGGGCTGGTTCGAAAGCCCCGTTACCGGTGGCGACGGCAACACCGAATTCTTCATCTGGATCCAACAACCATGACGACGCCGGTCAGCATCGAATTCTTCCCGCCCAACACGCCCGTCGGCACCGAGAAGCTCAAGACCGTCGTGCAGGAGCTGCGCGCGGTGAATCCGCAGTACTTCAGCGTCACCTACGGCGCCGGCGGCTCGACGCGCGAGAAGACGCTCTCCACCGTCGCCGACATCGCGTCGCAAGGCTTCGATGCCGCGCCGCACCTGTCCTGCGTCGGCTCCACGCGCGAGAACATCGCCGAGATCCTGGCGACCTACCGCGAGCAGGACATCCGCCGCGTCGTCGCGCTGCGCGGCGACCTGCCCAGCGGCACGGCCACGGCGGGCGAGTTCCGCTACGCCGCCGAGCTGGTGCGCTTCATCCGCGAGACGCAGGGCGAGGACTGGGACATCGAGGTCGCGGCCTATCCCGAGTACCACCCGCAGCAGCGCTACGCGGCGCGCGACCTGCAGTTCTTCGCCGACAAGGTGCGCGCCGGCGCCAGCGGCGCGATCACGCAGTTCTTCTACAACCCCGATGCCTACTTCCACTTCGTCGAGGCCTCCCGCGCCCTGGGCGTGGAGGTGCCGATCGTGCCGGGCGTCATGCCGATCAACAACTACGCGCGCATCGCGCAGTTCGCGCAGCGCGACGGCATCGAGATCCCGCGCTGGGTCGCGCTGAAGATGGAGGGCTACATGGATGACGCCGCCTCCGTGCGCGCCTTCGGCCTGGACGTCGTCACGCGACTGTGCGAGCGCCTGATCGCCGGCGGCGTGCCGGGGCTGCACTTCTACACGCTCAACCAGAGCGCGCTGACGCTGGAGTTGTGCAAACGCCTCGGTCTCGCCGCCCAAGCTTGACCCCGCGCAAGCGGTCCGCGCCGCCGCGGGCGGTCTTCATGCCGCGCCGCCGTTCCTTGTGAACGGTCAAGGCCAGCGGCCCGGAGCCCACGTTCAATGCCGGTCACCCATTGACCAGGAGTGAACGCATGTCCCGCATCCCCACCCGACCCCGCTTGTCCCTCGGCGCCGCGGCGCTCATGGCGCCCATGGCGCTCATGGCGCTGATGACGACCGCCGCGCTGCCCGCGCATGCGCAGGGCAGCCCCTGGGTGATCCGCGCCCGCGCGGTGAACATCGACCCGGCGGACAAGGACCGGACCGGCCTCGGCCTGTCGCTGAGCCGCAAGACGATTCCCGAAGTCGACATCAGCTACTTCACCACGCCGAACCTGGCGACCGAACTGATCCTGACCGTGCCGCAACGGCACACGCTGCGCAGCAACGGCGTGCGCATCGGGACGGTCAAGCACCTGCCGCCGACGCTGACCCTGCAGTACCACTTCAACCCGGAGGGGCAGTTCCGCCCCTACCTTGGCGCCGGCCTCAACTACACGCGCTTCTCCAGCGCCCGATTCGAGCCAGCCGTGCAGGCGGCGCTGGCGCCCAGCATCGAGAAGCAGAGCGTCGGCCTGGCCGTGCAGGCCGGTTTCGACGTGATGCTGGATCCGCGGTGGTCGATCAACCTCGACATCAAGAAGCTCAAGATGGACACCGAGGTGCGCTCCAAAGGCGCGTCGGTCGGCAAGTTCAAGATCGATCCGCTGCTGATCGGCGTCGGCGTGGGCTATCGGTTCTGAGTCCCAGGAATCCGCTTCATCCCCTTGGCCGTCGCATCGGCTGAGGGGACGGCGCGAGTCGCCAAACGTCGGGATTCTTGACAGTTCGTTAAAACCGCACGGGCGGGGCCTCGGGAATTGTTCACGGAAACAGCGCCAAGTGCCTATGCCGAAAGGGATTCGAACGCCATCCCTAATTCATTGGCATGAACACTGCTTACATGGAGTCACAAGCCACCTTTTTGTGACCCTGACTCCATGAACTTCAAGCGTCTGCTGGCCGTCTGCGCCGCCTCCCTGACCACCGCCTTCACCGCCCAAGCCGCGGTCGTGACCGCCTCCAGCACCACGCCGACCGCCATCTGCGACCGCTGCGTCGTGACCTCCACGCTGAACGTCGACACCCGCGGCACGCTGAGCGACGTGAACGTCTCGATCGTCGACCTGCGCCACACCTATGACGCCGACCTGGCGATCTGGCTGATCGCGCCGACCGGCACCACCGTCCAGCTGTTCAACCGCCGCGGCGGATCGGCCGACAACTTCTTCAACACCGTCTTCGACGATGCGGCGACCACCGCCGTCGCCAATGGCGCTGCGCCGTTCACCGGCACCTTCCGCGCGGAAGAACTGCTGTCGGCCTTCAACGGCCAGGACGCCTTCGGCACCTGGACGCTGCGCGTGGCCGACCTGGCCGGCGCCGACGTCGGCGTGATCAACAACTGGAACGTGCAGCTGACGACCGTGCCGGAGCCGGGTTCGCTGGCGCTGGCCGGGCTGGCGCTGGTCGGCCTGGGCATGGCGCGCCGCCGCAAGGCAGCCTGAGGCCGGCGGGCGAGCGCCCGCCAGCGACCGTCATCGGGCGCCGCTCGACGACCGGAACGATGAACGAAAGGGCCCGCGGGCCCTTTTTTCATGCGTGACGGGGTGGGCGCCGAGGGCGCCAGCGCTCAGCCCAGCGCCGCGAACGCGTCCCGCGTCAGGTTCTCGGGCGCGCCGCTGTCGCGGCAGGCGACATCGTCTTCGATGCGCACGCCGCCGAAGGCGCTGAGGTGCTTGACCAGCGCCCAGTCCACCTGCGCCGCCGCGGGCGTCGCGCGCAGCTTGTCCAGCAGCATCGGGATGAAGTACAGCCCCGGCTCGATCGTCACCACCATGCCGGGCTGCAGCACGCGCGTCAGCCGCAAGTAGGGGTGACCGTCGGGCTTGGGGATCGTGCCGCCGTCCTCGCCGGCCATGAAGCCGCCGATGTCGTGCACCTGCAGGCCGAGCAGGTGGCCGATGCCATGCGGCAGGAAGGTCGAGGTCACGCCCTGCGCGAGCATCGCGTCCTCGTCCATCCGCACGATGCCCAGCTGCCGCAGCACGCCGGCGATCTCGCGGTGCGAGGCCAGGTGGATGTCGCGGTAGTCGACGCCCGCGCGCACGCGATCGACCAGGCGCAGCTGCGCGGCCTCCATCGCGTCGACCAGCGCCTGGAAGCTGGCGTCGCCGTTGCCGGTGGTGCGGGTGATGTCCGAGGCATACCCGCAGCTGTGCGCGCCCGCGTCGATCAGCAGCGACAGCGACTGCGCCGGCGCTTGCTGGTCCTGGTACTGGTAATGCAGCACCGCGGCGTGCTCGTTCAGCGCGACGATGTTGCCGTAGGGCAGGTCGCGCTCGGCCAGGCCGCAGGCCTGGAGGTAGGCGGCATGAATCGCCGCCTCCGACCGGCCTTCGCGGAAGGCACGCTGCGCGGCCAGATGCGCCGTCGCGCCCAGTGTCGATGCCTCGCGCAGGCGCAGCAGCTCGTAGCCGGTCTTCACCGCGCGCGCGTGATGCAGGGGGTTCAGCACCTCGGGCGGGTTGTTCGGGACGATGTCGCCCAAGGCCGCGTCGGCCTCGCCGACGATCGCCAGCTCGCCCGGCAGCTGCAGGTAGGGCAGCGCTTCGCCCGGGGTGCGCACCACGATCAGTTCGAAGTGCTCCACCCAGAAGCCGCTCGGCGCCTCGGGCGGCACATGCCAGTAGTCCTCGGGCTGGACGTAGACCAGCCGGGGCCGGTGGCCGGGACGGATCACCAGCCAGCTGTCCGGATGGCGGATCAGCGGCACCCACAGTTTGAAGTGGGGGTTGGGCTGGAAGACGTAGGGCCGGTCGTCGAGGAAGGCGAACTTCTCGACACCGGACGCGATCAGCAGCGCGTCGTAGCCACCGCGATGGAGCGCGTGTTCGGTGCGACGCTGCTGCTCGGCGAGGTGGGCCACATACAGCGCCTCCAGCGTGTCGGCGGTCGGGCGGACGGGGGAATCGACGGCGTTCATGCGCGCGGATTCTCCCAGACCACTCCCATCTCGGTCAGCATCGCGTCCAGCCGCACGTCGTTCGGCTGGGCGGTCAGCGTCGGCTGGAAGCCGTGGCTGAAACCGACGCCCACGGCCTGCGGCCGAGGCTGTATCTGCGCGATGGTGCGCAGCATGAAGCCGCCGCCGTAGCCCATGCGGATGCCGCCCGGGCCGTAGCCCAGGCAGGGCAGCAGCAGGAGTTCGGGTTCGAAGGCCTCGGTGTCCTTGGGCTTGGTGATGCCGGTCGCGTCCTCTTCCATCGGGCAGCCGGGATACCAGACGTGGAAGCGCAGGCGACCCTGCTCGCGATCGACGACGGGCAGGCCGATGCGGCGTTCCGGATCGACCTCGCTCCAGCGGTACAGCGCCGGCAGCGGATCGAATTCGCCCTTGATCGGCCAGTACGCCGCGATGCGCTTTTCCTTGCGTCCCACCAGCCACACGCGCAGCACGCCCTGCACCAGGTCCGCGAGTTCCAGGCGGCCCGGCAGGTCCAGGCGCTCGCGGATCAGGCGCTCGCGCAGCGCCTGGCGGTCTTCGGAAATCGGCAGCTTGTCGTTCGGATCCATCCGGCCCCTTCGCGTTGCCCAGCGGGACCGACGGGCCCCGGAGCCGGCCATTGTGGCCGCGCCGGACGCGGGTTGCTAGAGTCGCCGCCATGGCACGAGGCACCACCACCACGGGAACCGTCCGGCGCGTCGCCGGCGCGGGCAGCGATTTCGCCAACCACTGCATGGAGCTGCTGGCGCCGCTCGGGCCGGTGCTGGCGCGGCGGATGTTCGGGGGCTTCGGGCTGTATGTCGACGACCTGTTCCTGGCCATCATCAGCCGCGACGAGCTCTACCTGAAGGCGGACGCCGTCAGCCAGCCGCGCTACCTCGAGGCCGGCTGCGAGCCCTTCCGGTACGCGAAGACCGGCAAGGACGGGCGACAGGAGGTCGCCAGCCTGAATTACTTCCGGCCGCCGGAGGAGACGCTGGAGTCGCCGGCGCTGATGCTGCCCTGGGGGCGGCTGGCGATGGAGTCGGCCTTGCGCTCGGCCAATGCGAAGCCGAAGGCCAGCACCCCGAAGAAGAGCGCCGGCACCACCGCCGAGCCCAGCACCGACAGGAAGCTGAAACCAGTCAAGGCCACGGCTCCGGCGCTCAAGCGTTCGCCAGGCGCTGGCCGAACAGCTGCCCGAAAGAAGGCAGCCGGCTGACGCGCCGCGCGCGCTGGGCGGCGCAGGCCTGCGGCGGCACCATCAGCTGGAAGCGGGCGGTCGGCCAGGCTTCCACGACCAGTTCGGTGCCGCTGGCCACTTCCAGAGTCTCCCCGGCCGACAGCCAGAAGTCCTGAGCCGGCAGGTTCAGGTCGCCGCGCTGCGTCACCCAGACGCGCCCGTCGAGCACATGCAGCTCGCGGCGGCCCGGGCCGATCGGCAGGCTCATCGCCTCGCCCGCGGACAAGGCCCACGCGGCATCGTCGCGGCTGACCTGGATTGATGACTTTTGCATGACGTTCATGATCGACTCCCCGTCCAGCGGGCGGCCCGCGCACTTGGCGGCGTTCCTCGTGGACATGGAGGGATATTAGGGTTGCCCCGCATGCCGGTCCAATGAGTCTTCGCGCGTCGATTGATACCATCCGCGCATGAATCCGCCTCGCCATCGCCCACTCGCCGTCGGTCCGCTGCGCGCCTTCGAGGCGGTGGCCCGGCGGCTGAGCTTCAGCGCCGCCGCCGACGAGCTCTACCTGACCCAGTCCGCCATCAGCCGCCAGATCCGGTCGCTGGAGGAGGAACTCGGCGCCACGCTCTTCCTGCGTGGCACCCGCCATGTCGAGCTGGCGCCGGACGGCAAGCTGCTGCTGGCGGCGGTCGAGCCGATGCTGGACCGGCTGGACAGCACCGTGCGCCAGATCCGCTCGACGCGCGGCCGACGCGTGGTCAACGTCACCACTTTCGCCTCGTTCGCGTCGCTGTGGCTGATCCCGCGCCTGGAGGCCTTCCAGCGCGAGCATCCGGACATGGACATCCGCGTGTCCGCGCTCGACCAGCTGGTCGAGATCGACGACAGCGAGTTCGACGTCGCGCTGCGTTATGCCGCGCCCAACCGGGTGGCGCCGTCGGCGCAGCGGATGTTCGGCGAGATGCTCACGCCGGTGGTCAACCCCTGGGTCGCGAAGCAGGCGCAGGAGGGCCAGGGCCCGCCGCTGGGCCAGGCGGCCGACCTGCGCCAGTACACGCTGGCCGAGGAGGACGACCAGCGCCCCAGCGGCCTGTTCCTGAGCTGGCGGCGCTGGCTGGCGCTGCACGGCGCGCCCGACCTGCAGCCGCGGCGCTGGATGTACCTGAACTTCACCTACCAGCAGATCCAGGCCGCGGTCTCGGGCCAGGCGGTCGCGCTGGCGCGGCTGCCGCTGATCTACGAGGCGCTGGAGCGCGGCGAGCTGGTCGAGCCTTTCGGCGCGGCCGGCCGTACCGACTGCCCGACGGTCTACTGGCTCATGATGTCGGCGCACGGGCGACAGCGGCCCGAGGTCGTCGAGTTCGCGCGCTGGATCGGCGAGCAGTCGGCGCTCACCCGGCGCGCGATCGGCGAGCCCGATCCGCCCGTGGACGAGCACTCGGGCTGAGCGCCGCGCCGCCTCAGGGCGCGAGCACCTCGCGCTCGGTCACGACGACGGTCATCGCCTGGTCGTGCGGCTGCACCTCGAAGCTGGCTTCGCAGCAACTCCAGGCCAGGCCGATCGTCGTGACGCCGGGATGCGCCTCCAGCCAGCGGTCGAAATAACCGCCGCCATAGCCGAGCCGGAACCCCTCGCGCGTGTAGCCCAGGCAGGGCACCAGCAGCACCTCGGGCACGAGCACCGGGCCGGTGGCGCTGGGGATGCCGCATTCGTCCTTGAGCGTGGGCGGGGTGCCGTCCCAGCGCCGGAACTCCATCGCCGCCGGCCCGCGGTCGCCGGCCTTGCGGGCGAACGGCAACGCCAGTTGCATCGCCCCGCCGAGCTTGTGCGTCGCGGCCCAGGCCGCTGCGTTAAATTCACCCTCCAGCGGCCAGTACAGGCCGAGGCTCAGCGGCTCGAGCTGGCGCAGCAGCGGAAGCAACTGCTCGCCCAGCTTGTCGGCGGCGAGACGGGCCTCGGCGCCGGCCGACCATTCGCGGCGGCGCGCCAGCAAGGCGCGGCGCAATTCGCTTCGCTCATGGGGCCAGGTCTTGCCGGCGATGCCGGCGGCGTCGGGGGCCGTGGGGGAATCATTCATCGCAGTCGGTCATGAAGTTCGCTCGAATCACTGTAACCGCCCTCGCCTCCGCCACCCTGGGCGCGCTCTGCGCCTGGACGGCCCTCCCCGCCGTCGCGCAGTCGACGATGCCCTTCGCCGTCGTGCCCAATCCGCCACCGCCGCTGCCGGACCTGGTGACCGACGCCCGCGAGGCCTGGCGTACCCGTGACCGCTCGCGGCTGGCCGCGATGCGGCAGGTCGCCTTCGACCAGCAGCACCCGCTCGCGCCCTGGTTCGACTACTGGGAGCTGAACGCCCGGCTGGCCGACGCGCAGCAGCCCGAGATCACCGCCTTCTACGCCCGCTGGCCCGGCAGCTACGTCGAGGACCGCCTGCGCAACGACTGGCTGCTCGAACTGGGCCACCGGCGCGACTGGGCCAACTTCCGTCGCGACCTGGCCGGCTACAAGATGCAGGACGACCGCGAGGTCGTCTGCTACACGCTGCTGGCCGACCCGCCGGCGCGCGAGCTCCGCGAGGCGGCGCGCACCGCCTGGCTGGCGCAGCGCGACGCCGACGAGGGCTGCAACATGCTGGCCGCGACGCTGCACGAGAACGGCCAGTTCAAGGACTCGGATGTCTGGCGCAAGCTGCGGCTGGTCGTCGAGACCAACAAGCCGCGCGCCGTGAAGCAGGCCGCGGCGCTGCTGTCCAAGGCGGACCAGGACGCGATCGCCGAGTTGATGGACAAGCCCGACCGCTACCTCCAGCGCAAGGCCGCCGCGTCCCCGCGCGCCAAAGCGGAGCTGACGCTGCTGGCGCTGATGCGGCTGCTCGCCACCGACTACGACAAGGCCGAAGACGACGTTCGCCGCTGGGCGCCGAAGCTGCCCAATGACCTGTCCGCCTGGCTGTGGGCCCAGTACGGCCGGCAGGCCGCGCTGCGGCTGAAGGACGAGGCCAACGACCACTTCGAACGCGCGCTGAAGCTGCAGGCGCGGCTGGGCGGGCCGCTCGAATGGAGCGACGACACGGTGAGCTGGATCGCCCGCGCCGCGCTGCGCGGCGATGCCGGCGCCAGCCGGCCGGAGCAGTTGGTGTCGGCGATCGCGCTGATGAAGCCGTCGGACCAGAAGGACATCACCTGGCAGTACTGGCGCGCCAAGGCCCAGCAGCAGCTCGCGGCGAACGGCCCTGCCGGCGACGCCCAGCGTCGCGAGGCCCTGGAGTCACTGCGCGCGATCGCGTCGCCGCTGAGTTTCTACGGCAAGCTCGCCGCGGACGAACTCAAGCTGCGCCTGCCGCTGCCGCCCTCGCCGGCCGAGCTGAGCGCGCAGGAACGGGCGCAGGCGCTGGCCAATCCCGGCATCCAGCGCGCGCTGCAGCTGCTGGCGGTGGGCCTGCGCAGCGAGGGCCAGCGGGAGTGGAACTTCAGCCTGCGCGGCCTGTCCGACCGCGAACTGCTCGCCGTCGCGCAGACCGCCTGCGAGCGCGAGCTCTGGGAGCGCTGCATCCAGACCAGCGAACGCACGCGCACCGAGATCGACCTGGCCCAGCGCTTCCCGATGCCCTATCGCGCCGACGTGCTCCGGCAGTCCACCGCGGTGGGCCTGGACCCGGCCTATGTCTACGGGTTGATCCGCCAGGAGTCGCGCTTCATGATGGACGCGCGCTCGCATGTCGGCGCCGGCGGCCTGATGCAGGTGATGCCGGCGACCGCCAAGTGGACCGCCAGGAAACTGGGCGTCGAATTCCGGCCCGACATGCTGCACGACCGGGACACCAACCTGCGCCTGGGCACCGGCTACCTCAAGCTGGTGATGGACAGCTTCGACGGTTCGCAGGCGATGGCCGCGGCGGCCTACAACGCCGGACCGAACCGTCCGCGACGCTGGCGCGAGGGGCCGCAGCTCGACGCCGCCATCTGGACCGAGAACATCCCGATCTGGGAGACCCGTGACTATGTGCGCAAGGTGCTGTCCAACGCGACGATCTATGCCCAGCTGATGGGCCGCGAGGGCGGCACGCAGCTGCGCGACCGGCTCGGGCGCGTCATCGGCCCGGCCGCGGCGTCGGCGCCGGACATCCCGGCCAACGGCACCACGGCGGGCGCGCCCGCCGGCACCAACTGACCCCGCGGCGCCGGCTCCCCGCCGGCGCCGTCCTCCTCCACGCGAAGGGACTCCCGCATGCAACTGATCGTCGGCAACAAGAACTACTCGTCCTGGTCGATGCGCCCCTGGGTGCTGATGAAGGGCCTGGGCATCGATTTCCAGGAGCGCGTGCTGCGCTTCGACTTCACGCCGGACTCGGCCTTCTACCGCGAGGTCGGCGCGGCGACGCCGACCGGCAAGGTGCCGGTGCTGGTCGACGAGGGCCTGGCGGTGTGGGATTCGCTGGCCATCATCGAGTACCTGGCCGAGCGCTTCCCCGACAAGGGCATCTGGCCGAGCGATCCCCGCCAGCGCGCCCGCGCGCGGAGCCTCTGCGCCGAGATGCACAGCGGCTTCGGCCAGCTGCGCGGCCTGTGCGTGATGAACATCGACGCCGACCTGAGTTCGGTGGGGCCGCGGCTGCTGGCCTCCGAGGCCGGCCTGCGCAAGGATCTGGCGCGCATCGTCGAGCTGTGGACGGAAGCGCTCGCGCAAAGCGGCGGGCCCTTCCTGTTCGGCGCGTTCGGCGCGGCGGATGCGTTCTTCGCGCCGGTCGTGATGCGGGTGACGCGCTACGCCTTGCCGGTGCCCGAGGCGCTCAAGGGCTACCTGGCGCGCGTGGAGGCGGCCCCTGGCGTGCGCGAGTGGATCGCCGACGCGATCGCGGAGAAGGATTTCCTGGACTTCGAGGAGCCCTATCGCGACGTCAGCGGGCCGGTACCGGTGCTCAAGGCCTGAGACGCCGGCCGACCCGTCCTCCCCATGAAAAACCGCTTCCGGTCACCTGTGCGGGCAGGCGGCGGGAAGCGGCGAGGTGGGCCGTCGGGATCAGTGATCGCGGCGGCGGCGGACCAGGAAGCCGGCGGCCAGCAAGCCGCCGAGCATCATGGCCTGGTTCTGGGACTCGGACACGAACGACGGCAACACCTGGTCCGCGCCGTCCTGTTCATTGACATCCGGCAGCTGGGCCGGTGCCGACTGGCTTTGCGAGACGAAACTCGTCTCGGCGGCCACATGGACGGCCTTCGCGTCCGTGACCGGGGATTCCTGCGCTTGAGCGGCCAGACCAATTCCGCCCAGCAAGAGGAGGAGAACAGACTTCATTCATAAACTCCCTACTGCTTGCCCGACCTGCCTGGCTACAACTGTCTCTCTCGGTAGCTGGTCTGTTTGAACAGACACTGGTGTGCAGGTGGCATTGGTGAATATACGGAGACACAGCCTAAATGAGCACCCCACACCTTGGGGATGCTGCGCCGCAACATGAGTGATCAGATGTATCTCGTCGGGGGTGCCGTCCGGGACGCCCTGCTGGGCCTGCCGGTCCAGGACCGTGATTGGGTGGTGGTCGGAGCCACACCCAAGTCCTTGATCGACAAGGGATTTCAGCCCGTCGGCAAGGATTTCCCGGTGTTCCTGCACCCCGTGACCCATGAAGAGGTGGCACTGGCCCGGACCGAGCGCAAGACCGGATCCGGATACCACGGTTTCCAGTTCCACACCGACCCCGACGTCACCCTCGAACAGGACCTAGCCCGACGCGACCTGACGATCAATGCGATGGCCCGGGCCGAGGACGGTTCGCTGATCGACCCCTATGGCGGCCAGCGGGATCTCGCGGCGCGCATCCTGCGCCACGTGTCGCCGGCCTTCGCCGAGGATCCGGTGCGGATCCTGCGCCTGGCCCGCTTCGCGGCGCGCTTCGGGGACTTCTCGGTCGCACCGGAAACCATGGCGCTGATGCGCCGCATGGTGGACGCCGGCGAGGCCGATGCGCTGGTCGCCGAACGCGTCTGGCAGGAACTCTCCCGGGGGCTGATGGAGCGGCATCCGGCGCGGATGATCGAGATCCTGCGCGATTGCGGCGCGCTGGCGCGCATCGCGCCGGAGCTGGCGCGGCTGTTCGGGGTCCCGCAGCCCGAGGCGCATCACCCGGAGATCGACACCGGCGCCCACCTGCTGCTGGTGCTGGCGGAATGCGCGCGCGTCGACGCGCCGCTGCCGGTGCGTTACGCCTCGCTGTGCCACGACCTGGGCAAGGGCACGACGCCCGAGGCCGAGTGGCCCCGCCACCTGAAGCACGAGGCGCGCGGCGTGGCCCTGGCGGCCGCGCTGTCGCAGCGCTGGCGCGTGCCGTCGGACTGCAAGGAGCTGGCCGAGCTGGTGGCGCGCGAGCACACGCATGTCCACCAGAGCCTGGACTTCAGCGCCGAGGCGCGCCTGCGCCTGATCGAGCGCTGCGATGCGCTGCGCCGGCCGGAGCGCTTCGCGCAGCTGCTGCTGGCCTGCGAGTGCGACGCGCGCGGCCGTGCCGGCCTGCAGGACCGCGCCTACCCGCAGCGCACCGCGCTGCTGCACGACCTGAAGGCGGTGCAGTCGGTCGACCAGTCGGCGATTTCAGCGGCGGCGCTGGCGGCCGGCAAGCAAGGGCCGGCGATCGGGCAGGCGATCCACGCGGCGCGGCTGGCCGCGCTCAGAGCGTGTGAGACCGATCGCCCGCGCTGAACCCCAGCGCGTCGAAGCCGTCGCCCGGCGCGAAGCCGATCACCTTGAACAGCTCGCCCATCTCGTGCTCGGCGATCAGCCGGTGGGCCATGCCGCGCTGCGCCAGCGTGGCCTGGCCCATCAGCTCGACCAGGCCGCAGTTGATCAGGAAGTTGGCCTGGCTCGTGTAGCCCAGCACCGTCAGCCCCGCGTCCTGGCCCGCCAGCGCGATGCCGGTGAAGTTCACGTGCGCGGTGATGTCCTTCTGCCCCGGCAGCGCCAGCGGATCGGGATCGGCCCGGTGCAGGTGGTGGCACATCAGCGTGCCGCCGGTGCGCTGCGGGTGGTAGTACTCCGACTCCGGGAAACCGTAGTCGATGAAGAACGCCGCGCCGCGCTTGAGGCGCTCCGCCAGCGTGCGCACGAAGGCCTCGGCCTGCGGGTGGATCTCGGTCACCGTGTCCGGCAGGAAGCCGGCATCCTCCTCGGGCGGGAGCGGCGGACGCGCGTCGCCGGCGCGGTCGACGAACACCAGCCCGCCCTGCCCGTCCAGGCCCACGCCGCGCCGCAGCCACTGCCGGCCGTCCCAGCGCAGCAGGTCGACCGGGATCGCGTCCAGCAGTTCGTTGGCCACCATCACGCCGTGGATCTCGTCGGGCCAGCGGTCCAGCCATTCGACCCGCGGCGCGAAGTGCGCCAGCCGCGCGGCCTGGCGCTCGCGCAGGCTGCCGGACAGGTCGACGATGAAGTACTTCGTCACCGGCTGCCCCAGGGCCTCCAGCGCCTCCAGCAGCTGCTCAGCCAGCGCGCCGCTGCCGGCGCCGAACTCGATCACCGTGTCAGTGCCGCTGACCGCCAGCGCCTGCGCGACCTGCCGCGCCAGCGCGCGGCCGAACAGCGGCGACAGCTCCGGCGCCGTCACGAAGTCCGAACCCTGCTGCGGCATCGTGCCGAACTTGCGGCGCGCGTTGGCGTAGTAGCCCAGCCCCGGCGCGTACAGCGCCAGGCTCATGTAGCGGTCGAAGGGCAGCCAGCCGCCGGCGGCGGCAATCTCGTCGCGCAGCAAGGCGGTCATGGCCGGATCCGTCGCGTGGGACGCCGGGGAAGCCGGCGCGCCATGCGCCGCGGACGCCGCGCCATTCAGGCCGGCGGAGTCGGGAGTCTTGGAAGTCATGTGTCGATCCTGGGAAGCCGGGGCTCGCCGCGCTGGGCCAGCCATGCTTCGAATTCGTCGGCCGGCATCGCGGTGGCGATGACCTCGCCCTGCAGCTCGTCGCAGCCCCATTCGGCCAGCAGATGCCATTGCCGCGCGTTGCGCACGCCCTCGGCGCCGATGCGCAGGCCCAGGCCCTTGGCCATCTGCACCACCGCGCGGGTGATCGCCGCGGCGCCGGCGTCGTCCGGCAGCACGGCGACGAAGCTCTGGTCGATCTTCAGCTTGTCCAGCGGCAGCCGCGTCAGCTGGTTGAGCGCGGTGTAGCCGGTGCCGAAGTCGTCGATCGAGATCGCCAGCCCCTGCGAGCGCAGCGTCTGCAGCAGCTCGGGCAGGCGGTCGATCTCGTCGGTCAGCATGCGCTCGGTCAGCTCCAGCTCCAGCCACTCGCCGGGCACGCCCGCCGTCTTCAGCACATGGGCGACCGACTTGGAGAAGCTGGCCAGCCGGAACTGCATGCTGGACAGATTGACGGCGATGGGCACCGGCGCGACGCCGCGCTCGTGCCAGGCGCGCGCCTGCCGGGCGGCCTCGTACATCACCCACTCGCCCAGCGGCAGCATCAGCCGATGCCGCTCGGCCACGACGATGAAGGCGTCCGGCGCCAGCAGCCCGCGCTGCGGATGCCGCCAGCGCAGCAGCGCCTCGGCGCCCACCAGTTCTCCGCTGCGCGCGTCGACCTGCGGTTGGTAGAAGAGCACAAACTCGTCGGCCGTCAGCGCCTGGGCGAGCTCGCTCTCCAGCACCAGGTCGGCATAGGCGTTCTCGGCCATCGCCGGCTCGAAGAAGCGGTAGGTCGCGCGGCCGGCGGTCTTGGCCAGGTACATCGCGGTGTCGGCATGCTGCAGCAGGTCCTCGGGCGACTCGCCGTGCTCCGGGTACATCGCCACGCCGATCGACGGCGTCACCGACAGGTCGCGGCCGTCCGCCTGCACCGGCACCTCGACGACGCTCAGCAAGGCGTTCAGCACGGTCTGCACGTCCTTGCGCTGGTGCACGTCCTCCAGCAGCACGACGAACTCGTCGCCGCCGAAGCGCGCCACCAGGTCGCTGCCGCGCAGCCCGCCGCGCAGACGCTCGGACACGGTGCGCAGCACGCGGTCGCCCTCCAGGTGGCCGAGCGAGTCGTTGACCCGCTTGAAGTTGTCCAGGTCGATGAACAGCAGCGCCGCCCGCCGCGCCGAGCCCTGCGACAGGCGCTCGCGCAGCCGCTCCATGAAGGTCGAGCGGTTCAGCAGGCCGGTCAGTGGGTCGTGCTGCGCCAGGTGCTGGATGCGCGCCAGCGCCTCGAGGTGGGGACGCAGATCGCGCACGATCGTCATCCGCAGCCGCTCGCCGTTGCGCCACAGCGTGCGGACGATGAATTCGACGTCGATGCGCGCGCCGCTGCGATGCAGGATCGCGGTCGGGTAGCGGGTCTCCTGGCCGGCCGCCATGACCGCGCGCACCGTGTCGATCTGGTCGCCGGCGATCATCGACAGCGCCGGCCGCCCGACCAGTTCGTCGAGCGAGTAACCCACCAGCTCGCACAGCGGCGGATTCACGTCGGTCATGATGCCGTCGCGGTGGAAGACGATGCCCTCCATCGACGCTTCCATGAACTTGGCCAGCCGGTCCTCGGATTCGCGCACCGCCAGTTCGGCCTCGCGGAAGCGGGTGATGTCGGAGATCAGCACGAAGGTCGACTGCACCGCTTCCGCGCCGGGCGGCAGGTAGGGGATCAGATTGACCTCGATCCAGTGCGGCCGGCCGTCGCGACGCTCCAGGCGCCGTTCGTAGCTGACGCTGACGCGCTCGTCGAGCACCCGGCGCACATGGGGCTCGATCTCCTGCGCCGCGTCCTCGCCGATGATCTGCGCGAAGGTGCGGCCCAGCACGCTGCCCTCGTCCAGCCCGAAGCTGCGCGCGTACTGGCGGTTGGCGAAACGGCAGGTGCGCGTGGCGGCGTCGAAGACCGCGATCAGCACCGGCACGTTGTCGGCGAGCAGCCGGAACTGCGCCGCCTGGTCCTCGGCGGAGGAAGCCGGGCCTGCCGGCGGCACGGGCGGCACCGGCGCGACCATTCAGGCGCTCCCGCCGCCGGCCTCCGGACGAGCCGGTGACTCGTCCAGCGTCTTCAGCGCCAGGCAGAGGTCTTCCCAGGCGCGCGCCTTGTCGGGCAGGTTGCGCAGCAGGTAGGCCGGGTGGTAGGTGACGATCAGCGGCACGCCCTGGTAGCGATGGACGCGGCCGCGCAGGCGCCCGATCGGCTCCTGGCTGCGCAGCAGCTGCTGCACCGCGAAGCGCCCCATCGCCAGAATGATGCGCGGCTGGATCAGCTCGATCTGCCGCTGCAGGAAGGGCTCGCACTGCGCCAGCTCCGCGGGGTCCGGATTGCGGTTGCGCGGCGGCCGGCACTTCAACGTGTTGGCGATGTAGACCTGCCGCTCCGGCGGGCCCTCGCCGCGCCCCAGGCCGACCGCGCGCAGCATGCTGTCCAGCAGCTGGCCGGCCGCGCCGACGAAGGGCTCGCCTTGCAAATCCTCCTTCTCGCCGGGCGCCTCGCCGACCACCATCCAGTGCGCGCGCTCGTTGCCGACGCCGAAGACGGTGTGCTTGCGGGACTCGCACAGCGCGCAGGCGCGGCATTGCGCGACCTCGTCGCGCAGGCCGGGCCAGTCAAGCCGAGCGATCGTCTCGCGCGCCAGGCCGCGGGCCTGCGCCAGCGCCGCGTCGGCGGCGGCCGCGGCCAGCACGGGGGCGGCCACCGGCGCGGTGCGAGGCGACGGCTCGGGCGCACGGCGCGGCGGCGGTTCCGCGACCGCGACCGCGACCTCGGCGTCCATCGGCGGCACGCGCGTCGCCGGACCGGCGACCGGTGCGCTGACCGGCACGGCGCGCGGCGGCGCGGTGGCAGCAGGAGCGGCTGTCGCATCAGCCGCCACCTTGGCCGGCGAGCCTGCCTCGGCCGCCGCTGGCGGCGTCCACAGCTTGAGGCCCATCGCCTCCAGCATCGCGCGTTGACGATCGGTCCAGCTCATGCGGGGTGCTCCGTCAGGCGCAGCGTCATCAGCAGCGCGTCCTCGCGGCCGTCGGCGCTCGGGTAATAGCCTCGGCGCAGGCCGCTCTGCACGAAGCCGTAGCGTTCGTACAGCCGGCGCGCGCGGACATTGCTCTCGCGCACTTCCAGCCAGACCTGGTGGCAGCCGCGCGCCCGCGCCAGCAGCCCCAGCGCGTCGAGCATGCGGCGCGCCAAGCCCTGGCCCTGGCGTTCCGGCGGCACGGTGATGTTGAGCAGGTGCATCTCGTCGATCACCTGCATCGCGAGGAAATAACCGCACAGCCGCGCCTGCTCGTCGCGCATGACGAAGCCGGCATAGCCTGCAGCCATCGAATCGATGAAGTTGCCCCGCGTCCACGGGTGGCTGTAGGCGACGGCCTCGATGGCCATCACCTCGTCCAGGTCGACCGCGCGCAGCGGCTGCAGCGATTGCAGCGACGGCGGCCAGGCCAGGTCCTTGGGCTGGGCGCTCATCGCGGCACCAGTCCCTGCGCCTCGGCCTTGGCGGCCTCGCGCTCGGCGGTCGTCAGCGCGACCTTGTCGCGCACGTAGAGCGGCAGCGCGTGGTCGGCGTCCTCGGCCAACCCGGCCTCGAAGGCCTGTTGCGCCAGCGCGCCCAGCGCGCGAGCCCGCGAGACGGTCCCCGGCACGCGCAGCGCCGCGCCGGTGTCGAGTTCGAAGGCTTCCAGTGCGGTGCCGGCGACGATCGCCGGCGGCGTCTCGCGCCAGAGCGCGCGCAGCGGTTCGAGGTCGACCAACGCCGGCTCGAGCTGCACCGACCAGCGCGCGCCCTCCCAGCGATAACGTCCGAGGTAGATCTGGTTCATGCGGGCATCCATCGCGACCCACATCTCGAGCGCGGCCGCGTCGCCGACCTGCGGGCGGGCGGCGAGCTGCTGGCGCGCGTCCTCGGCCACCAGCATCAGGCTGTCCAGGGCCAGCACCGGCTTGCCGGCGCCGAAGGCCAGGCCCTGTGCCACCGAGCACGCGGTGCGCAGCCCGGTGAAGGCGCCGGGGCCGCGCCCGAAGCCGATCGCGTCGACCTGGGCCAGCGCGACGCCGGCCTGCTTCAGCAGCGCCATCGCCTCGGGGACCATCCGCTGGGAGGCCAGCGCCCCGCCATCGGCGTCCACAAAAGCAGCATGGCCCTGGCCCACGAGGGCCAGAGCCATGTGTTCGGTCGAGCTATCCAGGGCCAGCAACACGCTCATGCGGCAAGTGTATCGGCCCCGGACCGCCCGGGGCGGGGCAAGCCCCCGACCGCGTGGGTGCACGCGGTCGAGCGGCCGGCCGTCAGAACGAGTAGCCCAGCGACATCGTGTAGACCATCGGGCGGAAGTTGATCTTCGTGTGAAGCTCTTCCGTGCCGTTGTTCGTCGTCGTGTACGAGCGCATCTGGCTGCGCACGTCCGCGTAGGCCGCGGTCGCGGTCAGCGACCACTGCTTGGTGTAGTGCACGGTGAAGCCCACGTGCGCCGCGGCGCCCCAGGAGTTCTCCAGCGTGATCCGGGTCGGGCCGCCGCTGATCGCGTCGCCGGTCGGGGTGCTGCGCTTCTTCTCGAAGTAGGTGTAGTTCACGCCCACGCCGACGAAGGGCTCCACCTTGGTGAAGTACTCGCCCAGGTGGTAGTTGATGAACACCGTCGGCGGCATCTGGCGCACGACCGCGATCTGGCCGGCGTTCTTGATGACGCCGTTGCCGTAGATCTTGTGCGAGGGCGGGATGCCCAGCGCGATCTCGCCGCTCCAGCGCGGCGCGAAGCGGTAGGTGTAGCCGAAGCCGGTGGTGGTCGCGTCACCGACACGGATCTGCGCGCCCGGAGCGGGGAACTGCTTGGTGCCGCCTTCCAGCGGGGCGGCCTTGCTGTTCACGTCGATGTGGGCCAGGCCCAGGTAGACCGTGTGGGTGCCCACGGCCGTCTCGGCGCTCGCGGCGCCCGCCAGCGCCATCAGCGAGGCGGCCAGGATCAGGGTGATTTTCTTGTTCATGGATGGTGTCTCCGTTCTGGTCGCCGGGGATTACGGCTGGGCAGCCAGGACCGATTGGAAGAAGCCGCGTGCCAGCGCATTGCAGAACGGCGGGACCAGCGTGCCGTGGTAGGCGCCCTGGACCGCGGCCGCGCCGGCCGCACCGCCGCCGGCAGCGGCGGACGTCGCCGCCTTGGCCTGCGCGAAGCCACCGGCGATCGTGGCCGCCGTCGTGGCGCCGGCCCACTGCATCGAGGCCGCGCTCTCCAGGTTGGAGGCCGGGACAGCCTTGCCGCGCGAGGCGAAGTCGGCCTGCGCGTCGGTGGTGTTGAAGAAGAACACCGTCGGGTCGTTGGCGCCACCGCACAGCGCCACCGGCGCCTTCGGCGTCCAGCCCAGCAGCGTGTTGGTCTGCAGCGCCTTGCGGTAGTTGGAGGTCGCGTAGCCGGCGCGGAACGAGTCCGTCAGCAGGCCGCCGGTGCCGAACAGCTTGGTGAAGGTCGGGTCGTTCGGCAGCTTGCCGTCCTGGATCAGCTGCGTGAGGGTCGACTTCGTCGGGAACAGCGTCTCCGCGGTCTTGTCATACGGCGACTGGTACACGTCGGACGGCGACGCGTAGATGTTGCCGTAGGCCTTCTGGTAGCTGGTCAGCATCAGCGGCAGGAACAGCGTCGCGCCGGCGTTGATCGGGCCGGTGGTGGTGATCACGTCGCCGAACTTCACCAGGTTGTACGGGCCGGACATCGGCGCCGCGGCGGTGACGGTGAATTCGGACGCGTAGTCGCGCTCGATCGCCTTCTGCGTGGCCATCGCCACGTGGCCGCCCTGCGAGTAGCCGGCGATCAGCAGCTTGGCCGACGGCTTCACCGCGCTGTCGGCGTTCAGGTAGGTCTTGGCGGCGCGCAGGCCGTCGACCATCTCGATGGCCGACTGCTCGGCGTTCAGGTAGGTCGTGTACTGGAGGCCGGAGCGGTCGTAGCCGAGGTAGTTCGGTGCCACGACGATGAAGCCCTGGGCGGCGTAGAAGGCCATCACCAGCGAGCCCTCGGCGTTCTTGTCGACCTGGGCCATGTTGAAGGTCTGGTCGGTCGTCGTGCCGTGGGCGTACAGCACCACCGGGCGGTTGCCCGAGCAGGCGGCGCCGCTGCCGGTCGGCACGAACACGGCGGTCGAGGCCATCGCGATCACGCCCTGCGGATCACGCGTCGAGTAGTAGACGTAGCGGATCTCGACGTCGCACTGCGCCGCGCCGGCCAGCGCGCCGATGCCCTTGGCCGCGGTGCCCGCGTCGATCTGCGCCTTGGTCACCGGGGTCGTCGAGGCAACGACGCCCAGTTGCACCGCGCCGCGCGCGGGCGGGGGATCGTCGCTCGCAGCGGAGCTGCCGCCACCGCAGGCGCTCAGCATGGCCGCGGCGGCCAGGGTCAGGCTGGCCAGTTTGAATTGGCTGTTCATTCGGACTTCTCCAGGGGTTGTCTCCGTCGTTCACACCGTCCCGGCGATCGCGGTCGGCATTAAATCGAACGGTCGTTCGTTTTTCTCAGGGATCACTGTAAGCGCTCGATACGAGGCGAACGCAAAAGGAAAACCCTGACAGGTGCCAGCATGCCAGCGTCACGACGCTGCGGGACGCACAACCTGCCCCTGGGCGCGGCGCGGCCGCAACACTTGTGTCATGGCTGTGCGAAAGCGTGGCCGCCTGTTCACGCGGGGCAACAGGCATCGGAATTGCCAAGGTCGACGCGATGCGAACCGTGCGCAGCGCTGGCGTGGGGCCAGGTCTTGAGGCGGCTGTCGACGGGTGCGTGCGCGGCGCGGTACGACGCGCCGGGGCGGATGGCCGGCATCGGAGCCGGTCGCCAGCGGCGCCCTGGCCGAGGGTCACCCGGCGCTCCGCGCGAATCGCGCGTCAGGGCCGGGTGAACGTGGCGTGAAGCGTGGAAAGCGCCGGCATCCCGCCGGCGCGGCACGGCGTCAGAACGGGTTGTTCGACGCGCGCGTGGCGGCCTGCGAGCCCATCTGCGAATGCATCAGCGGCCCGATCAGCCGGTCGCTCGCCCACATGTGGGACGTGGCCGTGGCGTTGGCGACCAGCGTCTTGTCGGTGCACACCGGCGGCAGCGAGGTCGCCAGGCAGGCGGCGTCGGTCGAGTTGGACGCACCGTAGATCGACGGGAACCGGCTCATCGTGCCCATCAGCTCGTCGGTCAGGATGAGGCCGATGTAGTGCCCGTCGTTGCGGATCTTCAGGCGCAGGCCGGCGTTGAAGCGGCGCGAGAGCTCGGTCAGCAGCGCGGCGCGGTCGGTGTCGGCGTTGGCGGCCTTCTCCTTGAGCGCGAACGGCGACAGCCCCATGTCCTGCGTGGTCGACAGGATGATGCGGCCGTTGGCGTCGACGATGCGGTTGACCTGCGCGGCCAGTTGCTCGCCACGGGCCTGCGCCGCGTTGCCCAGCGTGCCAGCGTCCTGCGCCGGGTACTGCGCGTAGAGCTCCAGCACGTCGTTGGCGCCGGCCAGCACGGTCACCAGGTCCTTGCTGTTGAAGCCATCGAGCGCGAACTGGCGATCGATCTGCGCGGCGACGTCGGCGACCTTGGCGCCCGCCGCGGCATACATGCGGCCGGTCGGCGTGGCGAGCTTGTCGGCGTTGCACTCGCCGAACACCAGGCCGAAGAAGGTGGCCAGCGACTGGGTCCAGACCGGATTCAGGCCGCAGGTGACTGCGCCGGTGGTCGTGTCGGTGCCGTTGATGGAGTACTTGCTGCCATCGCTGCGCAGCGCGCTGGCCTCGTCACCGAAGGCAATGATCCGCGTCGGACGGAAGGGGTCGATCTGCTGGCCGCCGCCGCCGCAGGCCGCCAGCATCGCGGTCGCACCCAGCAGCACGGCCAGGTGGCGCTTCAGACTCTTCATGAACTCTCCAAATCTCGAAAACTCAGCGGGGCGAAAAAGCCGCCGCCGCGCGGGACAAGCGGTCCCGCACCCCATCCCAGGCAGCCTCCTGCGGAGGCGCCTCGATCCAGATCTCGGTCGCGCCGGCCGCGTCCAGCTCGCGCAGGACGGCGAACAGCTGCCGCGCCGCGGCCCGCGCCTGCGCGGGCATCGCCCGCTGCAGCGCCGGCGCCACGTCCGTCCCTGCGAAGGACGTTCGGGAATATACCGCCAGCCCTGCCGGACACCCGCCCGCCAGCGCGTCGCGCAGCGCGTCGGTCGACATCAGCCGCACCGTCGCGCGCGGCGCATAGTGCGCCGCGAGTGTGCCCGAGGCCCGCGGCGCCTGGGCGTCGGGGGCGTGTAAAGCCATGCCGGCCGCGGCCTCCAGCTGCGCCGGCGTCAGCACGCCGGGCCGCAGCAGCACCAGGCCGCCGCGGCTGACGTCGACGATGGTCGATTCGATGCCGACCTCGCAGGGCCCGCCGTCGAGCACGGTCAGGCCCGGCTCGAATTCACCGGCGACATGCGCGGCGGTGGTGGGGCTGACGCGGCCGAAGCGGTTGGCGCTGGGCGCGGCCAGGCCTTCGACGCCCAGGGCGCGGCACTGCGCCATCAGCGCGCGGAAGACCGGATGCGACGGGCAGCGCAGCCCGACCGACTCCTGCCCGCCGGCCGCCGCCGCGGCGATGCCGGGGACACGCCGCACGATCAGCGTCAGCGGACCGGGCCAGAAGGCCTCGATCAGCCGGTGCGCGACCGGCGGCAGGTCCTGCGCGAACACGCGCGCGCCCTGCTCGTCGAGCACATGGACGATCAGCGGATGGTCGCTGGGACGGCCCTTGGCCGCGAAGATCTTCGCCACCGCGTCGTCGCGGTCGGCGCGCGCGGCCAGGCCGTAGACGGTCTCGGTCGGCACGCCGGCCAGCTCGCCGGCGGCGAGCACCCGCGCCGTCTCGCGCACCGCCTCGGGCGACTGGCCGTCGAGCACCGTCACGCCCGCCTCCGTCACCACGTGTCCGGCAGGCCGAGGAGCGCGCAGGCGCGGCGCGCGTACTCGCGCGCTTCCTCGGCGGTGGCGCCGATCACGTTCAGGTGGCCCATCTTGCGGCCCGGGCGCGCCTGCGCCTTGCCGTACAGGTGCAGCTCGGCGCCGGGCAGCGCCAGCACGCCGGCCCAGTCGGGCGCGCGCTCACGGCCGGTGGCGTCGAACCACAGGTCGCCCAGCAGGTTCAGCATGACCACCGGCGAATGCAGGCGCGGCTCGCGCAGCGGCAGCCCGGCCATCGCGCGGACCTGCATCTCGAACTGCGACAGGTCGCAGGCGTTCATCGTGTAATGGCCGGAGTTGTGCGGCCGCGGCGCCATCTCGTTGACCACCAGGCGACCGTCCTTCAAGACGAAGAACTCGACGCACAGCACGCCGACGTAGCCCATGCCGGCGGCGATCGCGGCGGCGGAACGGCGTGCCTGCGTCTGCAGCGCGGCATCGACGTCCGGCGCCGGCACCTCGGTGACCGCCAGGATGCCGTCGCGGTGCAAGTTCTGCTGGACCGGATAGGTGACGACCTCGCCGCCCGCGCCGCGCACGACCAGCACGCTCAGCTCCAGCGCCAGCGGCAGCATCTGCTCGAGCACGCAGTCGACGCGGCCGAGCTCGTCGAAGGCGGCGGCCAGTTGCGCGCGGTCGGCCACGCGGCGCTGGCCCTTGCCGTCGTAGCCCAGGCGGGCGGTCTTCAGGATGCCCGGCAGCAGCGCGTCCGGCACGGCGGCCAGGTCGGCCGGCGCGCGCAGCACCGCATAGGGCGCACAGGCGACGCCGCTGGCGTCGAAGTGGGCCTTCTCGCGCGCCCGGTCCTGGCAGATCGCCACCGCCGCAGCGCCCGGCGCGACCACGCGGGTGCGCGCCAGCTGTTCCAGCGCGCGGGCCGGGACGTTCTCGAATTCCGTGGTGATCGCGTCGCAGCGGCGGGCCAGTTCCTCGAGCGCGGCGGCATCGAGGTAGTCCGCCTTCAGATGGTCCTGCGCGACCGCGCCGGCGGGGCTGGCCGCGTCCGGGTCCAGCACGACGCAGCGGTAGCCCAGCGCCTGCGCGGCATGGACGAACATGCGGCCCAGCTGGCCGCCTCCCAGCACGCCCAGCGTGGCGGCGCCCGGCAGCAGCGGCATCAGCGCAGCTCCTCGGTCATCGCGGTCGCGGCGGCGGTCTGCCGCTGGCGGAACGCGTCGAGCCGGTCGCGCAGCGCGGGATTGTCCCGGGCCAGCACGGCCACGGCGAACAGGGCCGCGTTGCCCGCGCCCGCGGTGCCGATCGCGAAGGTCGCCACCGGGATGCCCTTGGGCATCTGCACGATCGAGTGCAGCGAGTCCACGCCCTGCAGGTGGCGGCTCGCCACCGGCACGCCCAGCACCGGCACCAGCGTCTTGGCCGCCAGCATGCCCGGCAGGTGGGCGGCGCCGCCGGCGCCCGCGATGATGGCCTTCAGGCCGCGGGCCTCGGCCTGTTCGGCGTAGCGGAACATCTCGTCGGGCATGCGATGGGCCGAAACCACCCGCGCCTCGAACGGCACGCCGAACTCGGTGAGAATGTCGGCGGCGTGTTTCATGGTCTCCCAGTCACTGCTGGAGCCCATGACCACGCCGATGACGGGGGCGATGTCGGGAGTGGTGGCGCTGCTCACGGGTCGGTCCTCGATCTGTCAAATCGTGAAACCTTGAATTGTAGGCGGGCAGCCTCAGGTGCCGTTCTTGCCGCCTGGCGAGCGTCGCCGGCCTGTTCCGTTCTCCCCCACCATGACCGACATCACCCTCCAAAACTTCGAAGCCGACCTGCTGCAGGCGTCCATGCAGCAACCGGTGCTGCTGGACATCTGGGCGCCGTGGTGCGGCCCCTGCCGCACGCTCGGCCCGATGCTGGAGAAGCTGGAGGTGGCCTATGCCGGCCGCTGGAAGCTGGCCAAGCTCAACAGCGACGACCAGCCCGAGATCGCGACGCAGCTGAGCCAGGCCTTCGGCGTGCGCTCGATCCCGTTCTGCGTGATGTTCGTCGGCGGCCAGCCGGTGGACGGTTTCGTCGGCGCGATCCCCGAGGCGCAGATCCGCGAGTTCCTGGACCGCCACGTGCCCACCGGCGAAGCGCTCGAGGCCGAGGAGGACCTGGCCGAGGCGCAGGCGCTGCTGGAGGAAGGCGATGCCGACGGCGCGCTGCAGAAGCTGCAGGCGGCGGTGCAGGCCGATCCCTCGAACGAGGTGGCGCGTTTCGACCTGATCCGCGCGCTGCTCGAGGACGACCAGCTGGAGCACGCCAAGGCCGCCTTCGCGCCGGTGGCGCACCTGGCCGCGGACACGATCACCCCGCATGCGCGCTTCCAGGCGCTGGCCGCCTGGATCGCGGCGGCGGAACGCGCCGAGCAGGGCCTGGACCCGGCGGCGCTGCAGTCGGCCATCGCCGCCAACAAGCGCGATTTCGAGGCGCGCTTCGCGCTGGCGCAGGGGCTCTTCGCCGGCCGCGACTTCACCGGCGCGATGGACGAGCTGCTGGAAATCATCATGCGCGACAAGACCTGGAACGAGCAGCTCGCGCGCAAGACCTATGTCGCGATCCTCGAGATCATGACCAAGCCCGCCCAGCCGGCGCATGGCGCCGCGGCCCCGCAGGCCGGCGCGGGCGGCCTGCAGCTGTCCGGCCCGAGCGTCGTGGCGCCGGCGGATCCGCTGGTGGACCAGTACCGCCGCAAGCTGAGCATGGCGCTGTTCTGATCACTGATCAGAACAGGACCCGCCCCACGCCCGCGCGGGCCAGCCGGTCCAGCTCCTGTGGATCGGCCTCGTTGTCGGTGACCAGCACGTCGATGTCGGCGCAGTCGCAGACTTGCATGCGGCTGCTCTGGCCGAGCTTGCTGGCATCGGCCAGCAGCACCCGCTGGCGCGCGCGCGCCAGCATCGCCTGCGCCACCGCGACCTCGGCCCACAAGTAACTCATCGCGCCCTGGCGCGCGTCGAGCGCGGTCGGCGACACCAGCGCGATGTCCACGCGATGCCGCGCGATCTCGGCCACGGTGAACCCGCCGAAGGTCGCCGAGGTCTCCGGAACGAATTCGCCGCCCAGCATCAGCACCTCGTGCCCCTGCCGGCCCGCCATCGCGTCGCACACCGCGACGGAATTCGTGATCACCCGCAGCCCTTGCGCCTGGGCCAGCGCCTGCGCCAGCGCATGGGTCGTCGAGCCCGCGTCGATGAACAGGCTCATGCCCGGCTTCACCAGCGTCACCGCCTGGCGCGCGATCGCCTGCTTCTGCCGCCGGCGCGACTGCGCCCGCTCCGCGTAGCTGGCCTCGGCCGGCACCTCGGACGGCACCGCGCCGCCGTGCACCCGCGCGAGCTTGCCGCCCTGCTCCAGCTCGATCAGGTCGCGGCGCACCGTCTCGCGCGACACGCCGAGTTCGCGCGCCGCCTCGTCCGTCGTCAGCCGGTGACGCTCGCGCAGCAGCAAGAGGATCTTGTCGTGTCGTTCCTGAGACCACATGGCTCGGTTGTTCTCCCTGATGACTGCCGCTGGCGACACCTGCCTCGCCTGGCGGCTCCCGCATTCATCCAGACCCGAGCCTCAATGTCGTGACAGTTTGAGGATTCATTTGTGATGTTGTGGATTTACAGCGGCGAGAGCGGGCAGAGCTGTGGTTTCTCGTGTTCGTCGTTGTCTTGTCGTGGACGGTTGTGACAGTGCGGGGCGTTCGATCCTCAAACCGACCCCTTCACCGCACCGAGTCCACCCATGAAGCACCCGATGCCTTGCGCCCTGGCCCTCGCGCTGAGCCTGGCCTACGCCCTTCCCGTCTCCGCCCAATCGACCGCCCCGTCCTCCGATGCCGCCGACCGCGCCGAACTGGAGCGCGTCACGGTCTCCGTCGGCCGCGGCCAGCTGCGTTCAGTGCAGAGCCTGAGCCAGGCGGAATTCGACAACGCGCCGGCCGGCACCAGCCCGCTGGCGACGGTCGCGCGCCTGCCGGGCGTGAACTTCCAGGCCGCCGACGGCCTGGGCAACTACGAGTGGTCCACGCGCTTCACCGTGCGCGGCTTCTCGCAGAACCAGCTCGGCTTCACGCTCGACGACGTGCCGCTGGGCGACATGTCCTACGGCAACTTCAACGGCCTGCACATCAGCCGCGCGATCTCGAGCGAGAACGTCGGCCGCGCCTCGCTGTCGCAGGGCGCGGGCGCGCTGGAGGCGGCGTCCTCGAGCAACCTGGGCGGCACGCTGCAGTTCTATTCGAACGACCCGACCGGCCAGTTCGGTTTCCGAGCCTCGCAGACGCTGGGCAGCGACTCGGCCACCCGCACCTTCCTGCGCGTGGACAGCGGCGCGTCCTCGCTGGGCCAGGTCTACTTGAGCTACACGAACCAGGAGGCCGACAAGTGGAAGGGTGCCGGCCAGCAGAAGCTGGAGCAGTGGAACTTCAAGTGGGTCAAGACCGTGGGCGACAGCCGCCTGTCGGCCTTCGCCAACACCTCGCGCCGCCGCGAGGTCGACTATCAGGACCTGTCGCTGGACCTGATCAAGCGCCGCGGCGACACGCTGGACAACTTCTATCCGGACTTCGCGGCCGCGGTGAACGCCGCCAACACGCTGTGCCAGCCGAGCAACTACGTCGCCGCCTGCGATGACCAGTACTACGCCGGCGCGGGCCTGCGCAACGACGAGCTGGCCGGCGCGACCGCCGACCTGCGCCTGGCCACGAACGCGACCTGGAAGACCACCGCGTACTACCACCACAACAAGGGCATGGGCCTGTGGTTCACGCCGTACACCGCGACGCCGGCGCTGAAGGATTCACAGGGCAACGACATCCCGGGCACCGGCTCGCCGATCGCCGAGCGCACCACCGAGTACGGCATCCACCGCTGGGGCGTGGTCTCCAACGCCGAGGTCGAGCTGGGCGAGCACCTGCTCAAGGTCGGCGTCTGGTTCGAGGACAACGACTTCGACCAGGCGCGCCGCTTCTACGCGGTGCGCCCGAACGCGCTGCCCAGCATCTACCAGTTCCCCAGCAACCCGATGGCCACGCAGTGGCAGTACGCGTTCAACACCAAGACCACGCAGTTCTCCCTGTCCGACACCTGGTCGGTGACCAAGGACCTGACCGTGGGCGCCGGCTTCAAGTCGCTCAAGGTCAAGATCGACGGCAACCGCGAGGTCGGCAACGACATGCCCTCGGGCTCGATCACCGCGCAGAAGAACTTCCTGCCGCAGCTGGGCATCAACTACCGCCTGTCGGCCAGCAACGAGCTCTACGGCACCATCGCCCGCAACATGCGCGCGTATCAGGGCGCGGCCACCGGCACCTCGCCGTTCGCGACCAACGCCGTCGGCTTCGACGCGATCAAGGGCAGCCTCAAGCCCGAGACCTCCGACACCATCGAGGCGGGCTGGCGCACCAGCGGCCGCGGCTACGAGGGCTCGGTCAGCGCCTATCTCGTCAACTTCAAGGACCGACTGCTGAGCGTGCAGAGCGGCTCCGGCATCCAGGGCAATCCGGTGGTGCTGTCCAATGTCGGCGACGTGCGCGCCACCGGGGTGGAAGGCGCGCTGTCCTTCCGCCTGGCGCCGACGCTCACCTGGTACAACAGCGTGAGCCTGTCCAAGTCGACCTACCGCGACGACGTCGTCAGCGGCGGCACGCCGGTGGCGATCCGCGGCAAGCGCGTGACCGACGCGCCCGACACCATGGTCAAGTCGCAGCTCGGCTACGACGACGGCGCGCTGTTCGGCAGCATCGGCGTGGACTACATGTCCAAGCGCTACTACTCGTACACCAACGACGCCTCGGTGCCGGACCGCACGCTGGTCAACGTCAGCGCCGGCTACAAGATGAAGAACGTGTCGATGCTGCGCGAGCTGAGCCTGCAGGCCAGCGTGAGCAACCTGTTCGACAAGCACTACATCTCGACGATCGGCTCCAACGGCTTCACCAACAGCGACAAGGACGGCACCTACGCCACGCTGCTGCCGGGCGCGCCGCGTCAGTTCTACGTCACGCTGACCGGCAAGTTCTGACGCCATGGCCGACCGCGAGAACGACCGCACGAGCGACCGCACGAGCGACCGCACGAACGACCGCCAGCGCGGCCGAGAGAGACGCGAGCCCGCGCTGACGCGCCGCCAGCTGCTCCTGGCGGGATCGCTGGCCACGCCGCTGGCGGTTCCGCTGGCGGGCTGCGCGGCGCCGGCCGCGGAGGGACCGTCCTCCGCGGACGTCCCGGCCGGCACGGCCGCGGCGCGGCGCTTCCGTGTCGCGTTCGGCTCCTGCGCGAAGCAGTCCAAGCCGCAGCCGATCTGGCGCGCCATCGGTGCGGCCAAGCCGGATCTCTTCCTGTTCCTCGGCGACAACCTGTATGCCGATGCGCGCGACGAGGCCACGCTGCGCCAGCGCTATGCCGAGTTCATGGCGGTGGAGCCGCTGCAGGCCTTCCGCCGCGCGACGCCGCATCTGGCGATCTGGGACGACCACGACTTCGGCGATGACGACGAGGGCGCGGATTACCCGCTCAAGCAGCTGTCGCAGCAGCTGTTCTGCGATGCCTGGGGCGAGCCGGCGGACTCGCCGCGCCGCCGCGCGGACGGCGTCTACACGAGCCAGGTGTTCGAGGCCTTCGGCCGCCGCATCCAGGTGATCCTGCCGGACCTGCGCTTCAACCGCACGATGCTGACGGCGGATCCAGCGCTGAAATCGAGCTACGCCGCGATGGTGTTGCGGGCCAAGCTCAGCGGCCAGCCGATGACGGGCTGGTACGTGCCCGATCCGCGGCCGGAGGCGACCATCCTCGGGGAGGCGCAATGGCAATGGCTGCAAGCGCAGCTGCGCGTGCCGGCGGACGTGCGGCTGATCGGGTCCAGCGTGCAGTTCGCGGCCGAGGGCAGCGGCTGGGAATGCTGGGCCAACTTCCCGCGCGAGCGGGCGCGTCTCATCGAGCTGATCCGCACGACCGGCGCCCAGGGCGTGGTGTTCCTCAGCGGCGACATGCATTACGCGGAGCTGTCCAGCGTCGAGGTCGAAGGCGGCTACCCGCTGTGGGACGCGACCTCGAGCGGCCTGACCGAGGTCTGGGACATTCCCACGCCCAACCGCAACCGCCGCTCGGCGGTGATGGCGGAAGTGAACTTCGGCATCGTGGACATCGAGCCCGTCACCGAAGGAGAGGATGATCTGCGACTTCGCCTCGCGCTGTGCGACGTGAATGGAAAGGCCAAGGTGACGAAGGACCTGCTGCTGTCGGACCTGCGTCGCCACGCCAAGGAGAAGACCGCATGACCCTGTCCCGACGCGCCCTGCTCCGGACCCTGCCCGCCCTGTGCGGGCCTTTTGCCCTGGACGCCCTGGCCCAGGGCGGCATGCCGGCGACGCCGGCGCTCGACGCGCTGATGACCGCGGCGCGCAAGGAGGGCCGCGTTCACAGCCTGGGCATGCCCGACGACTGGGCCAACTGGCGCGCCACCTGGGCCGATCTGCAGCGGCTCTACGCGCTGGCCCATGTCGACACCGACATGAGCAGCGCCGAGGAGATCGCCAAGATCGAGGCCGAGAAAGGCAACGCGAGCGCCGACATTGGCGACGTGGGCTTCGAGTTCGGCGCGATCGCGAAGGCGCGTGGCCTCACGCAGGCCTACCAGCCGACGACCTGGGCGCAGGTGCCGGACTGGGCCAAGGATCCCGAAGGCCACTGGGCGCTGGCCTACACCGGCACGATCGCGTTCGCGGTGAACCGCCGGCGGCTCAAGGACGTGCCGCGCAGCTGGCAGGCGCTGTTCGCGTCGAAGGCGCGCGTGATGATCGGCGAGGTCGGCCGCGCGGCGCAGTCCAACGCGGCGGTGCTGGCGGCGGCGGTGGCGCTGGGCGGGGACGAGACACGCCTGCAGCCGGCGCTAGCCGCCTTCGCGCAGCTGGCCAAGGACCGACGCCTGATCGGCACCAACGCCACGCCGGCGCTGATGGAGCGCGCCGAGGCCGACGTCTTCCTGCTCTGGGATTTCAACGCGCTGTCCTACCGCGCCAAGCTGCCCAACGCGGCGGACTACGAGGTGCTGATCCCCTCGGACGGCTCGGTGACCAGCGGCTACACGACGATCATCAACCGCTGGGCACCGCATCCGAACGCCGCGATGCTGGCGCGCGAGTACATCTTCAGCGACGCCGGGCAGATGAACCTGGCGCGCGGCCATGCGCGGCCGATCCGCGTCGCGCATCTGAAGCTGGCGCCGGACCTCAAGGCGCTGCTGGTGCCGGAGGCCCAGTACGCGAACGCGCGCGCGCTCAAGCCGGCGGTGTGGACCGAGGAAGTGAAGAAGCTGCCGCGCGCGTGGCAGCGCGAGGTGCTGGGAGCGGCGCGATGAGCAAGCCGGTCGGGGCCCGCGTGCCCACTGCCGCTTCACGGCGGCTGGTCGTGCTGCTGGCCGACGGCCTGCGCGCCGACACGGCGCGCGACTACATGGGTTATCTGCAGGCGCTGAACGAAGCGGGCCGCGCGCAATGGCGCTCGCTGCGCAGTGAGTTGCCCAGCCTCTCGCGCCCGCTCTACGCGACGGTGATCAACGGCGAGACGCCGCTGACGCACGGCATCCTGGGCAATGGTCAAGCGGGTCAGCGGCTGGCGCGCCACCTGTTCCATTCGCTGGACGCGCATGAGGTGCCGGCGGCCGTGGCCGCCTACCACTGGTTCTACGAGCTGCTGGCCGGCGAGGTCTTCGACCCGCTGCGCCATCGCGACGCGGTGCCCGCGGGCTGCGGCATCGCCGCCGCGCGCTGGTACTGGGAGGACGACTACCCCGACAGCCACCTGCTGGCCGACGCCGAGGCGCTGCGCCGCGCCCATCTGCCGCCGGAGGGGCCGTCCCTGCTGTTCATCCATCCGATGGGTCCGGACCTCGCGGGCCATCTGCATGGCGGCGAATCCACGCAGTATTCGATGAGCGCGCGCAAGCTCGACATGCTGCTGGCACAGTTGCTGCCGCGCTGGCACGCGGCGGGTTTCGATCTGCTGCTGACCAGCGACCACGGCATGCACGCGGACCGCATGCATGGCGGCCCGCTGCCTGTCGAGCGCGAGGTGCCGCTGGTCTGGGCGCCGCATGACGGCGCGGCCGACCTCCCGCTGCCCGAGCGGCAGACCGAGGTCGCCGGCTGGATCCTCGAGCGGCTCGGCCTGGGCGGCCGCGACGGCCGCGCGCATCGCGAGGACCCCGCCGCATGACGCTGAACGCGGGCAGCGCCTGGCGTTGCGCCTGGCCCTTGCTGCTGCTCACCGGCCTGGCGCTGGTCCTGCCCTTCGGCTGGCGCGCGGTGTCGGTGCTCGGTGCCTGCCTGGGCCGCGGCGACGGCTGCGCCCTCGGCGAGCTGACCGCCGACAGCTATTACCTCGAGGCCGCCTGGAACACCTGGTGGCTGAGCAGCGCATCTGCGTTGATCGGTTTGGTCATCGGCACGGGCGCGGCGATCGCGCTGCTGCGCCTGCCGCGGCTGGAGCGCCCCGTGACGCTGCTGGCCAGCCTGGGCTCCAACTTCTCGGGCGTGCCGCTGTCGGTGGCCTTGCTGCTGCTCTTCGGCGCGCAGGGCGTGGTGACCGGCTCGTTGCAGGCGCTGGGGCTGTCGCCCTGGATCGACCTGCAGGGACTGGGCGGGCTGCTGCTCGCCTACGTCTGCTTCCAGGCACCGCTGGCGGCCCTGCTGCTCGTCGCGCCGGTGCGGATGCTCGACGCGACATTGGCCGACGCAGCCGCCACCTTGGGCGCCAGCCCGGCGATGTACTGGCGGCGGGTCGGCCTGCCGCTGCTGCTGCCCAGCCTGGTCGAGGTCTTCGGCCTGCTCTTCGCCAACGCGGCCGCGGCCTTCGCCACGCCCTTCGCGCTCAGCGGCACGGCGGCGCATGTGCTGGCGGTGCGCATCGCCGCGCTGGTCAGCGGCGACATCTTCGCGCAGCCGGAGTTGTCCGCGCTGCTCGCGCTGCTGCTCTTCGCGATGCTGGCCGTCGTGATCGGGCTCACGCGCGGCATCGCCGCCCACCTGCGCCGCGCGCCCGGCGATCCCTCACGCCCAGCCGTGTCCGGAGGATCGGCATGAGCGCCGCGAGACCAGGGCACTCGCCGGACCGCGTGCCCTCACGCTCACGGCTGCGATCGCTTCGCCCGACCTTCCCGGGCCTCGCACTCGCGGCGCTGCTCGTCGTGGTGCTGATGCCGATCCTCGCGCTGCTGCTCTACGGCGCGAGCACGCGCTGGGATCGTCACTGGTGGCCGGAGGGGCCCACGCTGCGCTGGATGGCCGAGGCGGCTCTCGACCCTCGCGTGCAGGCCGCGCTGCTGCGGACCGCGGTGCTCGCGCTGGCCAGCGCCGCGCTCGCCCTGGTCTGCGGCGCGATGGCGACGATCCCGACGGCCATCGCCGCGCAACTCGACAAGCTCGACGCCGTCGACGGCGCCGCGCGCACGGCCCGGCTGACGCAGCTGCTGGACCTGCTCGCGCTGCTGCCCTTCGCGATCACGCCGGTGGTGATCGCGATCAGCGCGCTGGAACTGTTCGTCGGTCAATGGGGCGGCTGGCTGCCACTGCCGCTGGTGTACGTCGCGGTCGTGGCGCCAACGCTGTTTCCGCTGGTGCACAAGACCTTGCAATCGGCGCTCGCGCAGCTCCACGCCGCAGCGCTGATCGAGGCCGGCCGCACGCTCGGCGCCAGCGACGGCCACACGCTGCGCCGCGTGCTGCTGCCGATGCTGGCGCCCGCGCTGCTGGCCGCCTTCCTGCTGGCCTGGGTGACGGCCGCGATGGAATTCGCGATCGCCAACCTGCTGCTGGGCGGTCAGCTGGAACTGCTGCAGCCCCTGATGAACAGCCTGCGCAATGCCGACGGTCATCAGGCCGCGGCGCTGATGGTGATGACCTTCGCCGGCGTCGGCGCGGTCGTGGTGGCCATTTCAAGACTCTCTCGCCGATGGACCTGATGCCCCAACTTTCCATTCGTGATGCGCGCCTGGCCCTGGGCGGCCGGCCGGTGCTGCGCGGCATCGATCTGTCGCTGGCGCGCGGCGAGGTGGTCGCGCTGCTGGGCGCCTCGGGCTGCGGCAAGACGACGCTGCTGCGCGCGATCGCCGGGCTGCAGCGACTCGATGCCGGCACGCTCACGATGAGCGGGCAGCAGGTACAGTCGCTGCCGCCGCAGCAACGCGACATCGGCATGGTCTTCCAGCATTACGCGCTGTTCCCCAACCTGACGGTGCGCGAGAACATCCGCTTCGGTCCGCTCGCGCGGGGCGAGGAGCCCGCGGTGGCCGATGCCCGCGCCGAGGAACTGCTGGCGCTGGTCGAGCTCCAGGCGCTCGCCGACCGGCTGCCGCCGGCCCTGTCGGGCGGCCAGCGGCAACGCGTGGCCCTGGCGCGGGCGCTGGCGACGCAGCCCATGCTGCTGCTGATGGACGAGCCCTTCTCCGCGCTCGACGAGCATTTCCGCCTGCCGCTGCGGAGGCAGTTCCGGCAGCTGCAGCGGGCGCTCGGCCAGAGTTGCGTGATCGTGACCCACGACCGCGAGGAGGCGTTCGAGATCGCCGACCGCGTCGCGGTCATGGTCGACGGCGTCATCGCGCAATGCGCATCGCCGCGCGAGCTGCGCCGCGCGCCGGCCAACCGGCGCGTCGCCGACTTCCTCGGCCTGTTCAACCGCCTGGACGCGCGGACGCTCGATGGCGCCTGGCGGCGCGACAGCGGCCACTGGATCGCGCCGGTGGACGCGCTCATGTTGTCGGAAGCGACCAATGCCCATCCCGAGGATCCGCGCCGCGATGGGCTGCACTTGCGCGCGTCCGTGCGCGCGAGTTACCCGGGGCAGCAGCGTGTCACCTGCGAGCTCGAAGGCCCGGGCGGCCAGGGGCTGACGCTGTGGCGCCGGCATGAGGACCCCGACCTCGCGCCCGGCGGCGAAGTCCGGCTCACCATCGCCGAGGCGGCGCTGCGCTGGATCGACGACTAGTCGGCGGCGTTGGCGTCGCCCCGCAAGCGCGTGGACAGACGGCTACCCGTTGCGATTCGCACCCGCCGTCGGCCACGGACGGGCGCCTGGAGTTCAGCTTGACGGCGCCAGGTCCGCCGGAGTCCGGGCCGGTGCCAAAGCCAGCAGCTTCTCGCTCATGCGCGCAAAGCGCGCGCTCGGCAGCGCGGCGAAATCCGCCCGCGGCATCCAGAGCACGCCCTTCACTTCCGCCAATTCCGGCTGCACCGGCTGCACCGGCTGCGTGGAATCGGCCGCGAAAAGATAGATGAAGTCGTGGTGGACATGGTCGCCCTCGCCCTTCGCGGGGTTGGCGCGGATCGCGTGCGACTCGCCTCACGCTCCTGCGGATGCACCTCCAGGTAGCGGTTCAGTTGATCGAGCGCGTGGGCGCGCAGGTCCGATGCGGTCATATGGAGCGGCAAAGCGGTGCAGTGGGCAGACCCACATTCTGTTGCCATCTCGTCCCATCGCAGCGAAGCGGTTCGCCCCCGCGAGCACCCCGCCTCGGGAACGGGTTTTGCCTTGAGCCCTGACCCCGTCCCGAGCAACATCGCCAGAACGACGAAGAAGGAGGACTCGATGGACGCCGCCTCGCTCAAACTCGGTCTCGTCGGCAATTGCGCCGTCAGCGCGCTGATCGACGACCGCGCCCGCGTCGTGTGGTGCTGCGCGCCACGCTTCGACGGCGATCCGGTGTTCCACGCGCTGATCGACTCGCCCGACGGCATCGGCCTGGACGGCACCTTTCAGGTCGTGCTCGAGGACTTCGCCCGCAGCGAGCAGTCCTACGACCATGGCACCGCGGTCCTGCGCACCCGGCTGTACGACTCCCACGGCAATGCGATCGAGATCACCGATTTCATGCCGCGCTTCTTCCTCAACGACCGACCCTACCGGCCGATGATGCTGGTGCGCCGGATGCGGCCGCTGCAGGGCCATCCGCGCATCCGCGTCGTCCTGCGGCCGGTCATCCAGTGGGGCTCGGCGCATCCGGCGCGCACGCGCGGCAGCAACCACCTGCGCTTCGTCGGCCCGGAAGGCACCATCCGCCTGACCACCAACGCGCCGCTCACCTACGTCCAGGAAGAGACCGCCTTCGCGCTGGACATGCCGATGAGCTTCATCTTCGGCCCCGACGAGACGCTGGACCGCGCCGTCGAGGACACCGCGCGGCTGCTCGAGGAAAAGACCATCAGCTACTGGCGCGACTGGACGCGCCGCCTGGCCATCCCGCTGGAGTGGCAGGAAGCGGTGATCCGCGCGGCGATCACGCTCAAGATGTGCCTCTACGAGGAGACCGGCGCCATCGTCGCCGCGATGACGACCAGCGTGCCGGAGGCGCCCCACACGCAGCGCAACTGGGACTACCGCTACTGCTGGCTGCGCGATGCCTTCTTCGTCGTTCGCGCGCTCAACAGCCTGTCCGAGACCGGCACGATGGAGGACTACCTGCGCTGGATGCGCAACATCATCGGCCAGTCCCAGGACGGCCACGTGCAGCCGCTCTACGGCATCGGACTGGAGGCCAAGCTCACCGAGTACCTGGTGCCGCACCTGCGCGGCTACCGCGGCATGGGCCCGGTGCGCGCGGGCAACCAGGCCTTCGAGCACTTCCAGCACGACGTCTACGGCAACATCGTGCTGGGCTCGGCGCAGGCCTTCTTCGATCACCGGCTGCACCAGCGCGCCGGCATCGACGAGTTCGCGCTGCTGGAGCGCGCCGGCGAGCAGGCTTTCGCGATCCACGACAAGCCCGACGCCAGCATGTGGGAGCTGCGCACGCGCGCCCGGGTCCACACCTCGTCGGTGCTGATGAACTGGGCCGCCTGCGATCGCCTGGCCAAGATCGCGCGGGTGCTCGGCCTGCCGCAGCGCGTGGCGCTCTGGCAGGAGCGGGCCGACCTGATCAAGCGCAAGATCCTGGACCACGCCTGGAGCGAGCACCGACAGGCCTTCGTCGAGAGCTTCGGCGGCAAGGACCTGGACGCCAGCGTGCTGCTGATGACGGAGGTGGGCTTCATCGACCCGCGCGATCCGCGCTTCGTGAAGACCGTCGATGCGCTCGAGGCCACGCTGTGCGATGGTCCCTACATGCGCCGCTACGAGGCGCCCGACGATTTCGGCAAGCCCGAGACCTCGTTCAACATCTGCGCGTTCTGGCGCATCGACGCCCTCGCCCGCATCGGCCGCTACGGCCAGGCGCGCGAGCTCTTCGAAGCGCTGCTCGCCTCGCGCAACCACCTCGGCCTGCTGTCCGAGGACACCCATCCGGTCACCGGCGAGCTGTGGGGCAACTTCCCGCAGACCTACTCGATGGTGGGGATCATCAATGGCGCGATGCGGCTCTCGCGGCCGTGGGATTCGGAGATCTGAATCGCGCGACGCGACGCCGCCTCAGGTCAGCAGCACGCGCCGCCCGAGCGCGGCGAGCGGCCGCTCCACCGCGCGCTGCAGCGCCGGTCCCAGCATCAGCGGCTTGAGCGTCATGCGCACCGCGAGGTCCATCGGCAGGTGCGCGCCGACCAGTGCGATCGCCTCGCGCGCGAGCGCATCGGCCTGCGCGATCGGCGCCGGGCCGCCATCCGGCGCGCCGCTGCGCAGGCGCCCGTTCACCGCGTGCCGCAGCGCGATCGACGCGTCCTCCTTGCGCAGCTCGAGCGCGCGCCGCACCAGCGCGGTGAGCACGCGGCCGCGATGCAGGCCCTCGATCCCGCGGTATTTCATGAAGTAGGACAGGAAATGCTTGTAATGCCGCACCTCGTCGCAGCGGATGCGCCAGAACAGGTCGCGCAGCACCGGCTCGTCGCAGGCCTCGTGCAGCGCCTGGTAATACGTCGTCGTTCCCATCTCGACGATGCAGCGCGCCACCATCTCCTGGCCGCGCGTCGGCTCCAGTTGGTCCATCGTGCACAGCCGCGAATACTCCTCGAAGAAGGCGGCGTAGGCGCTCGCCCAGTCGAAGCCCGGCCACACCGCCTCCACATAGGCCCGCAGCGCGGCGCCATGCTGCAGCTCCTCCGGCTCCCAGTGGTCGCGCAGCCAGGCGGCGACCTCGGGGTCATCGTCGAAACGCTCGATCAGGTTGCGGGTGTAGGTGTCGCTGCCGCTCTCGATGAAGGAGGCGCTGCACACGAGCAGGAACAGCGCGTCGTGCTCGCGCACGAGCTTGGTGTCGATGCGGGACAGCTGGAGGTCGGAGAGCGACCAGGGCGTCGGGGACATGGTGGCGATCATGCCGCGAGTCGCGGCAATCGGTGTGCGGAGGGAGGTTCGTCGTCTGCCCCCTCGTCGGTGTCCTTCACGCGTCAAATACACGATGGACACGCGGTCGTACGCCTGCCATCAAAAGCCGTTAGGCTGGCGTGATGCCGAAACGTCCGTCCGCTGCCGCCTCCTTGCGCCGGGCCTGGCGCAAGGGCCTGAGCGCCGTCACGGGCCAGGTCTTGCGCAGCGCCCGCGACGCGGCGCACCAAGCCAGGCGCACCGGTTCCTCCGATCTGAGGCCCGACTTGGTGCACGGGATGCGCAAGACGCCGGCGCATCCCTCGCCCGGACTCGGCGACTGGGTTGCCGGGATCGCCTCGGGCCGCGCGGGCATGCGTCGATTCCGGCTCTTCCGTCCGTCGGGGGTTGCGGTGGGCGAGCGCCTGCCGCTGGTGGTGATGCTGCACGGCTGCGGGCAGGATCCCGCCGGCTTCGCGCGCAGCACGCGGATGAACCGGCTCGCCGCGCGCGAGGGCTTCCTGGTGCTTTATCCGGAACAGAGCCGCCTGGCCAACCCGCAGCGCTGCTGGAACTGGTTCGACACCGAGTCCGGTCGCGCGCAGGCGGAGGCCGCGCTGATCCTCGCCGCCGTCGATCAAGTCTGCCTGCTCCACGGCGCCGACCGCGAACGCGTCGCCCTGGTCGGACTCTCCGCGGGCGCGGGCATGGCCGCGCTGCTCGCGACGATGCACCCCTCGCGCTTCAAGGCCGTCGCGATGCATTCCGGCGTCCCGCCGGGCATGGCCACGTCGGCGACGAATGCCCTGCGCGCGATGCGCGGCTCGGCACTGCCCTCGACATCGACATCGGCATCGGCATCGGCATCGACGTCCACGTCGAATGCGACCGGCGCCTGGCCACCGCTGCTGGTGATCCACGGCACGCGGGATCGCGTGGTCGGTGCGTCGAATGCCTACGAGGCGGCGCGGCAATGGGCCGAGGCGGCAGGCGCCAAGGCGGCGCCCGCGCGCGTCGTGCAGCGCGGTCGTCGCTGGCCGATGACGGTGGTCGACTTCAAGCGCGGCCGCGCGGTCGCGGCCACGCTCGTCGAGATCGACGGCCTGGCGCATGCGTGGAGCGGCGGCGCCGCGAAGGAGCCCTTCAGCGACCCGGCCGGGCCGGACGCGACGGCGATGATCTGGCGCTTCGTCGCGAAGCGCCTGGCCCTCAAGGCGTGAGCCCGCTGGCCCCCAGCAGATCGCGCCACTGGCGCTGCTGGTCGGCGAACTGCTGCCAGGCCTCGTCGGCCAGCGCCTGGTGACGGTCGGCGTCGGCGATCTCGCCCAGCAGGCGGAAGGTCTGCGCCAGCCGGCTGTGGGTGATCGCCCGGTCGTCGAGCTCGCAATCGGGATCGAGCTCGATCTCGGCCTCGCGCGCCTGATGCAGCGCATGCTCGTGCTGGCCGAGGTTGGCCCGGCACCAGGCCAGGTCCGACAGCAGGCTGCTGCCCAGCCGCTCCAGCCCGAGCGACATCGCCTGCGGCAGGTGCTCCTCGTAGAGCTGGCGCGCCTCGTCGAAGCCGCCCTGCATCGTCAGCACCTGCGCGCGCAGCACCGGCCTGAGCTCGCCCATCATCTGCGCGCCGACGGCCTCGTCGAAGTGATGCATCGAGTCGACGGTCAACAGCAGCTCGGGCCCGCGGGCCGCATGGGCCCACAGGCTCTCGCGCCGCAGCTGCGACGCGCGCATCCCCGCCATGTTGAACATCAGCGCCGACAGCGACGCATCGTCGCCCTCCACCGCGGCATGGTGCCGCGCGCGGATGTACCAGCGCTGCGCGGACTCGACATCGCCGGCGTAGTGCCAGCCCACGCCCATCGCCATCGCCACGCGCGCCAGCGCGACGTGGTGGTCGGGTCGCGCTTCGTCGAGGCAGCGCCGCGCGTGCTCGACCAGCGCGGCCGGGTCGTGCCGGATGAAGGCCAGTTGCGCCAGCCAGGCCGCGGCCAGCACGCGCACCTCGACCAGCGCGGGCGCGCTGCCGGCGATCGCCTGCGCGCGCTGGATGCGGTCCCAGGCCTGCTGCGCGACGAAGCCGTTGTAGTAGCTCATCAGGCCTTCGGCCATGTGCAGCCAGGCGCCGATCTCCGGATGCGGATGCTGGAAAGAGAGTTGGTGCAGCGCGGTCAGCGCCTCGCGGGCCTCGCCCACCGCGCCGTGCCGCGCCAGCAGCATCGCGCGCTTGGCCCGCGCACCGGCGGAGGCCATCGGCGACGCGGCGGCGGCGATCTCCTTCTCGAGCTGCTTGAGCAGACGCGACTTGATCGCCGGGGAAGGCGTCGCGTCGGGCGAGGCGTCTTGCATGCCGGCCTCAGCGCGTCAGGCGGTCCAGCGCTTCCTGGTACTTCGCCGCCGTGTTGGCGATCACGTCCGCAGGCAGCGTCGGCGCCGGCGCAACCTTGCCCCAGGGCTGGCCGTCGACCGTGGCCTGCTCCAGCCAGTCGCGCAGGAACTGCTTGTCATAGCTCGGCGGATTGCTGCCGACCGCGTAGCTCTCGGCCGGCCAGTAGCGCGAGGAATCGGGCGTCAGCACCTCGTCCATCAGCGTCAGCGTGCCGTCGGCATCGAGGCCGAACTCGAACTTGGTGTCCGCGATGATGATGCCCTTGGTCAGCGCATAGTCCGCCGCGCGCTGATAGAGGCGGATGGCGATGTCGCGGACCTGCTCGGCCAGCTCGCGGCCGATGATCTGCGCGCAGCGCTCGAAGTCGATGTTCTCGTCGTGATCGCCCATCTCGGCCTTGGTGGCGGGCGTGAAGATCGGCTGCGGCAGCTTGCTGGCGTTCTGAAGGCCCGCCGGCAGTTCCACGCCGCAGACCTTGCCGCCGGCCTTGTACTCGGACCAGCCACTGCCGGCCAGGTAACCGCGCACCACCGCCTCGATCGGCAGCGGCTTCAGGCGCTTGACCAGCATCGCGCGGTCGCGCACCTGGTCCTTCTCCGCATCGCTCACCACGGACAACGGATCGTCACCGGTCAGGTGGTTGGGGACGATGCCGTCGAGCTTGTCGAACCAGAACAGCGCCATCTTGGTCAGCAGCGCGCCCTTGCCCGGGATCGGCTCGCTCATGATGACGTCGAAGGCCGAGATGCGGTCCGAGGCGATCATCAGGATGCGATCCTCGCCGACCGCGTAGTTCTCGCGCACCTTGCCGCGCGCGAGGAGGGGAAGGGAGGTGATCGACGAGGTGTGCAGGGCGGCGGTCATGGGCGTGCGGTCGGACGGAACGGCAAAGAGGGGATTCTAGAGGCGGCAGGGGAAATCCCTGCTCCAGGAGCGCCCCCGCCATCCGCTTCACGCCGCGCCGGCGCGGCGCCGGTCGCTTCCGACCGCTTCAGATCGCGTCGAACCCGACGTAGCGCGCCACGAAACGCGCCTTGCCTTCGCGCTCGAAGGCGGCCTCGTCCCAGTCACCGGCGTCGAGACGCCCCGCCAGGCCCGGCTTGAGCAGGTAAGTCCAGGCCCGCTCCCAGCGGCCATCGGCCAGGGTGACCAGCACCTCGTGGCGCTCGTACTCGTCGCCCTCGAACAGGTCGAGCCGCGCCCAGGCGGCCTCGGGCAGATCGAGGTAGAGGCGGCCGACGACCTGATGCCCATCCGCCGGCACCATCGCCGGGTAGTCCTGCCCGCGCACCGGGCGGCGCGCATGGCCAGCCAGCGTCGCAGCCTGCGGCGTCGCCAGCGGCGCGCAGGCCGGCCCGCAGACGCGGGCCATGATGTCGGGCCACATCAGCGTGCCGTAGGTGAAGAGATGGGCCATGGCATCCGGATGGGCAAGCGGACGGAAAAGGACCGGCGCGAGGCCGGTCCGGATCGATCACTGGACGACTTGCGCCAGCTCGCCGCGCGCGTAGGCGGCCGCCACCTCGGTCAGCGGACGCGGCTTGATCTTCGAGGCCTGGCCTTCGCAGCCGAATTCCAGGTAACGCGCCTTGCAGACCAGCTTGGCCGCCTCACGCGCCGGCTTGAGCCATTCGCGGGCATCGAACTTGTCCGGGTTCTCGGCCAGGAACTTGCGCACCGCGCCGGTCATCGCCAGGCGGATGTCGGTGTCGATGTTGATCTTGCGCACGCCGTGCTTGATGGCTTCCTGGATCTCCTCGACCGGCACGCCGAAGGTCTCCTTCATCTTGCCGCCGTACTGGTTGATGATCGCCAGCAGCTCCTGCGGCACGCTCGACGAGCCGTGCATCACCAGGTGGGTGTTGGGGATGCGCTTGTGGATCTCCTTGACGCGGGAGATCGCCAGGATGTCGCCGGTGGGCTTGCGCGAGAACTTGTAGGCGCCGTGGCTGGTGCCGATGGCGATGGCCAGCGCGTCCAGCTGCGTGGCCTTCACGAAGACCGCGGCTTCCTCGGGGTCGGTCAGCATCTGGCTGTGGTCCAGCTTGCCGGCGGCGCCGATGCCGTCCTCCTCGCCCGCGTCACCGGTTTCCAGGTTGCCCAGGCAGCCCAGTTCGCCCTCGACGGTGACGCCGACCTTGTGCGCCATCTCGACGACGCGGCGGGTCACGTCCACGTTGTAGTCGAAGCTGGCGGGCGTCTTGCCGTCGTCCATCAGCGAGCCGTCCATCATCACCGAGCCGAAGCCCAGGTTGATCGCGCCCTCGCAGACCTTGGGGCTGGTGCCGTGGTCCTGGTGCATCACCAGCGGGATGTGCGGGTAGGCCTCGACCGCGGCCTGGATCAGGTGCTTGATGAAGGGTTCGCCGGCGTATTTCCGGGCGCCGGCGCTGGCCTGCAGGATGACCGGGGCGCCGACCTCGTCGGCCGCGGCCATCACGGCCTGCACCTGCTCCAGGTTGTTGACGTTGAACGCTGGAATGCCGTAGCCCTGTTCGGCCGCGTGGTCCAGCAGCTGGCGCATCGAGACGAGTGCCATGAGAGTTCTCCGAGGAAGTGAAAAATCCTTGGGCCGCGGACCGGCGCCAACACCATGCCGTAACCGCGCCGTAACTTGGCGGGATTCTAGCCAGCCCCCATGACCGGCTCTGTAACCAACCTGGGGCTCCCCCCGAACTGGTGCCATACCAGCACCCGTCGGAGGGACGGCCCCGCCGGAACCCGGGCAGGCCGCCTCGCCCACTCGGACAGGGGTGAATGCGCTTGCGCGGCGGCGGAAGCGGCCGGTAGGCTCTTGCCCGGGCGGCCCGGCTCCGGTGGGAGCAAGCCTCGTGCCTTGTCCGGTCGCCACCGGCGCGGATCGCCCGCGACTTCCCTTCGCGCGACGCGTCGCGCCCGCCAGGACCTTCATGACCCGTCTCGCGATCGACCAGCTGACGCTGTGGATCACCGCCGCCGCCAACGAGCATTCGCTGGACCTGCCCGCCTACGTCGAGGAACGCACCGGCGCCAGCCATCGCGCGACGCTGGCGGCGCTGCGCCGGCTGGTCGACGCCCAGTGGCTGACCCGGTCGGGCACCACGCGCCGGCCGGTCTTCGGGCCGGGCGCGCTGCGGCAGGTGGCGCGCAGCTACACGCTGCACGGGCTGATGGAGGACGTGGTCTGGCAACGCGACTTCGCACCCCACTTCCAGCTGCCGCGGCATGTCGCGCGCATGGTCCAGCACGGCTTCACCGAGCTGGTGAACAACGCCATCGACCACAGCGGCGGCACCAGCGTCACCGTGTCGCTGCGCCAGACGCCGACCCACGCGCAGCTGCTGGTCTCCGACGACGGCTGCGGCGTCTTCGACAAGATCTGCGACACCTACGAACTGACCGACGCCCGCCACGCGATGCTGGAGCTGAGCAAAGGCCGGCTGACGACGCAGCCGCAGGCCCACACCGGACGCGGGCTGTTCTTCAGCTCGCAGCTGGCGGACGTGTTCGACATCCACGCCAACGGCAAGGCCTTCCAGCGCCGGGCCTGGGAAGGCAATGCGTGGAAGGACGGCAAGGGCCTGCCGCGCCAGGGCAGCTCGATCTACATGGCCATGGCGCTGGAAAGCACCCGCACGCTGGAACAGGTGCTGGAGCAGTGGAGCGTGGACGGCAGCGGCATTGCCTTCGACCAGACGCGGGTGATGCTCAACCTGGTCGTCGGCGCGGGGCAGATGCTGGACTCGCGGGCGCAGGCGCGTCGGGTGGCGGCGCGCCTGCCGCAGTTCAAGCGGGCGGAAGTCGATTTCGCCGGCGTCACCGATGTCGGCCATGCCTTTGCCGACGAGCTGTTCCGGGTCTTCGCGCGGGCGCACCAGGACGTGGAACTCGTGCCCCTGAACATGACGCCGCGCATCGCCGCGCTGGTGCAGGCCGCGCGCAACGCCTGAGGCCCGGCCCGTGGCCGGTGACCGTCAGAGATCGCTGTCGACCAGCGCCTGGATTGCGGCGCGGCTGCGCTGGATGGCCTCGTCCAGCCGTGGCAGCAGCGAGGCGGGCTCGCTGCCCTTGGCGGCGGCGAACAGGATGCCCTCCTCCACCAGCGGCCGGGGCAGCACCTGCAGCTGGGCGCCATCCCGCAGCGGGCGCAGGCGCCGCTCCAGGGCGGCAGCGCTGCCGCGGTGGGTGGCGAGCATCGCATCGCAGCGTCCCGCCACCAGCATGCGCGCGCGGCCCTCGAGGTCATTGCCGCCGTGCTCGACGCGGAACAGCCGCCGGCGGGCGTCCTCGAAGGCGGCGCCATAGGTCGCACCGCGCGACACGCACAACGTCAGGCCGCGCAGGTCCTCGAGCCGCTCGAAGGCGATCGGCCGCGCCTTGGGCACCACCAGCCAACCGCGGCTGACGAAGGCCGGCTGGCTGTAGGCGAAGACCTTGTCCCGCGCCGGGTTGCGCGACAGCCCGAAGGTCAGGTGCTGGCCGAGTTCCGCGCCCAGCAGCGCGCGCGGCCAGGGCAGCAGCTGCAGTTGCCACTGCAGGCCGGCTGCCTCGGCGATCAGCCGCAGCAGCGGCAGGATGAAGGGCTTGTGCGTCTGTTCGCTGATGGCCAGCCGGATCGGCCCCGGCGCACCGACCGCGGCCGCGTCGGGCTTGGCCAGCGCGCCGCCGGCGACCGTCGCCAGGCCCACGCCGCCCGTCACGCCCATCAGCAACTCACGGCGGCGCAGCGGCTTCATGCGAACGGACCGGGGTTCAGGCGACCCGGCAGACCTTCAGCATGTTGGTGCCGCCCGGGTAGCCCATCGGCTCGCCGCAGGTGATGGCGTAGGTGTCGCCCGGCATCAGCACGCCGCGCTCGATCAACAGGTCCTCGGCGGCCTGCAGCGCCTGGTCGCGATCGCTGAAGTTGGGCATCAGCAGCGGCGTGACGTTGCGATACAGCGCCATCTTGCGGTGCGTCAGCGTCTGCGAGGTCAGCGCGAAGATCGGCACATGGATGCGGTGGCGGCTCATCCACAGCGCGGTGGAGCCGGATTCGGTCAGCGCGACGATCGCCTTGCAGCCCAGGTGATGCGCGGTGAACAGCGCGCCCATCGCGATCGACTGGTCGATGCGGCCGAACTGGCGGTTGGCGAAGTCAGTGTCCAGCGTCACGAACTCGGCGTTCTCGGCCTCCCGTGCGATCGCGGCCATCTGCTGGATGGTCTCGACCGGGAAGCGGCCCGCGGCGGTCTCGGCGCTCAGCATCACCGCGTCGGTGCCGTCGAGCACCGCGTTGGCGACGTCGGAGACCTCGGCACGGGTCGGCACCGGGTTCACGATCATCGACTCCATCATCTGCGTCGCGGTGATGCAGACCTTGTCGAGCTCCAGCGCCATCTTGATCATGCGCTTCTGCAGCGCGGGCACCGCCGCGTTGCCGACTTCGACGGCCAGGTCGCCGCGGGCGACCATGATGCCGTCGGAGGCCTTGAGGATGGCCTCCAGGTGGGGGATCGCCTCGTAGCGCTCGATCTTGGCGATCATCCCCGGCTTGTGGCGGTAGGGCTCGCCGGCGACGTTGGCCAGCTGGCGGGCCATCTCCATGTCGGTGGCGTTCTTGGGGAAGCTCACCGCCAGGTATTCGCACTGGAAGGACATCGCGGTCTTGATGTCCTCCATGTCCTTGCCGGTCAGCGCGGGGGCGGTCAGGCCGCCGCCCTGCTTGTTGATGCCCTTGTTGTTGGACAGCTCACCGCCCTGCTTCACGATCGTGTGGACCTGCGAGCCGCGCACCGCCTCGACCGTCAGCACCAGCAGGCCGTCGTTGAGCAGCAGCGTGTCGCCGGGCTTCACGTCACGGGGCAGTTCCTTGTAGTCCAGGCCCACGACCATCTCGTTGCCGGGCTCGGTGCGGTCGGCGTCCAGCACGAAGGGCGTGCCGTTCACCAGTTCGATCTTGCCGTTCTCGAACTTGCCAACGCGGATCTTGGGGCCCTGCAGGTCGGCCATGATGGCCACCTGCTTGCCGGCGCGGGCCGCGGCCTCGCGGACCATGCGGGCCCGGTCGATGTGATCCTGCGCCTTGCCGTGCGAGAAGTTCAACCGCACCACGTCGACGCCGGCCTGGATCATCTGTTCCAGCACCTCCGGCGACGAAGAAGCGGGACCGAGGGTGGCGACGATCTTGGTGGCACGGGACATGACTTGTCTCTGTCTGAAATTTAGTTACAGCCGCCGATTATGAGGGGCTCTCGGGGCCTCGGCACAGTTTCCGGGAGTTACGGCGAAGTTTCCAACGCCGCGACTCCCGGAGCGTCCGATCAGCCTTGCGAGGCCTTCACGTCCGCGCTGGCGAGCGCCGTCATGTTGACGATGCGGCGCACGGTCGCCGACGGCGTGAGGATGTGCACCGGCCGCTGGGCGCCCAGCAGGATCGGTCCCACGGTCACGCCCTGCCCGCCCACGACCTTCAGCACGTTGAAGAGGATGTTGGCGGCATCCAGCGTCGGCAGCACCAGCAGGTTGGCGGAGCCGGACAGCGTCGAGTCGGGCAGGAAGTTGTTGCGCACGTCCTCCGACAACGCCGCGTCGCCATGCATCTCGCCGTCGCATTCGACCTCGGGATGGGCGGCCGCGAAGAGGTCGCGCGCCTTGCGCATCTTGACCGCCGAGGCCCGCTTGCTGCTGCCGAACATCGAGTGCGAGAGGAAGGCCACCTTCGGCGGCAGGCCGAAGCGCTGCAGTTCCTCGGCGGCCTGCCAGGCGATGTCGGCGAGCTGTTCGGCGCTGGGGTCTTCGTTGACGAAGGTGTCGGCGATGAACAGCGTGCGCTGCTCCAGCATCAGCGCGTTCATCGTCGCGAAGTTGGAGACGTTCGCCTTCAGGCCGATGAGGTTCTGGATGTGCTCCAGGTGGGAGTCGAAGCGGCCGACCATGCCGCAGATCATCGCGTCGGCGTCGCCGAGCTGGATCGCGAGCGCGCCGATCGTCGTGTTGGAGCGGCGCACCGCCGACTTGGCCATCTCCGGCGTGAAGCCGTTGCGGCCCATCGCCTGGTGGTAGGCCTCCCAGTACTGGCGGAAGCGGTGGTCGTTCTCGGGGTCGATGACGGCCACGTCCTCGCCCAGCTTCAGCCGCAGGCCGGCGCGCTTCAGGCGCATCGCGATGACCTCGGGGCGGCCGATCAGCGTGGGCTTGGCCAGGCCTTCATCGAGCGCCACCTGCACCGCGCGCAGCACGCGCTCGTCCTCGCCCTCGGCGTAGATCACGCGGGCCGGATGGGCCTTGGCCTCGGCGAAGACCGGGCGCATGAACATGCCGGTCTGGTAGACGAAACGCGAGAGCTGCTCGCGGTACGCGGCCATGTCGGTGATCGGACGCGTCGCGACGCCGGAGTCCTCCGCCGCCTTTGCGACCGCGGGCGCGATGCGCAGGATCAGCCGGTTGTCGAAGGGCTTGGGGATCAGGTAGTCCGGGCCGAAGGCCAGGTCCTGGCCCGGATAGGCCGCGGCGACTTCCGGCGGCGTCTCGGCCTTGGCCAGCGCGGCGATCTCGCGCACGCAGGCCAGCTTCATCGCCTCGGTGATCTTGGTCGCGCCGCAGTCCAGCGCGCCGCGGAAGATGTAGGGGAAGCACAGGACGTTGTTGACCTGGTTCGGATAGTCCGAGCGGCCGGTGGCGACGATGCAGTCCGGGCGCGCTTCCTTTGCGAGCTCGGGACGGATCTCCGGCTCGGGGTTGGCCAGCGCCAGGATGATGGGCTGGCGCGCCATGGTCTTGACCATCTCACCGGTCAGCACGCCGGCGGCGGAGCAACCCAGGAACACGTCCGCGTCCTTGACCACGTCGGCCAGCGTGCGAGCCGGAGTGATCTGGCAATAGCGGCGCTTGGACTCGTCGAGCTTGGCGGCATCGGCGCGCTCGCTCTGGACCACGCCCTTGGAGTCGACGACGAAGACGTTCTCGCGCTTCACGCCCAGGCCGACCATCACGTCCAGGCAGGCGATGGCGGCGGCGCCGGCGCCCGACACGGCGACCTTCACCGCGCCGATGTCCTTGCCGACCAGTTCCAGCCCGTTCAGCAGCGCGGCGCTGGAGATGATCGCGGTGCCGTGCTGGTCGTCGTGGAAGACGGGGATGTTCATCCGCGCGCTGAGCTGCTTCTCGATGTAGAAGCACTCGGGCGCCTTGATGTCCTCGAGGTTCACGCCGCCCAGCGTGGGCTCCATCGCCGCGATGATCTCGACCAGCTTGTCGGGGTCGCGCTCGGCCAGCTCGATGTCGAAGACGTCGATGCCGGCGAACTTCTTGAACAGGCAGCCCTTGCCTTCCATCACCGGCTTGGCGGCCAGCGGGCCGATGTCGCCCAGGCCCAGCACCGCGGTGCCGTTGGTGACCACGCCGACCAGGTTGCCGCGCGAGGTGTACTCGGCGGCCAGCGTCGGGTCCTTCTCGATGTCGAGGCAGGGATAGGCGACGCCCGGGGAGTAGGCCAGCGACAGGTCGCGCTGGTTGGCCAGCGGCTTGGTCGGGGTGACGGCGATCTTGCCGCGCGTCGGGGTGCGGTGATAGTCCAGCGCCGCCTCGCGCAGGGCGGCTTCGGCGGGGCTCAGGCCGAGGCCGTCGTTCTTGTCGGTCATGCAAATCTCCGTCGCGATGAAGGGGGCCCGGCGCCATTTCCGGCATGCGATCGCGGCGACGAACCGGTGCCGTAATCGCCCGGTAACAGGGGCCCGGGGGGCGCAAAGCTTAATCCTCCGGCTCGCGCGGCGCGATGAATTCAGCTTTAACTGCCATGCAAAGATGGCAATCGCTCATGCGCGCCATGAAGGTCCGCATCGGGATTTGCCCGCAAGTTAGAGCCTTCACCCGAGAACCGTGCCCAATTGCACTTCAGGTTGCCGCGCTCACGGCGTGCGAGGAACGCGCTCACTAGAAAGAGGTCGGCGCCAGCTCGCAGCCGAAGTGGCCCGGCGACATCGAGGCCGCCGAAGGCAACGACGTCCTGACCCGCGGCATCGGCTTCGCGCCGCTGCCGGTGACGCTGCAGCCCAAGCTGGCCGCGCTTCGCGGCGGTCAAGCCGGCGGACGGGAAGCTGCCGGCTTATCTGGGCGTCTGAGCTGGACCGGTGAGCGAGCCGTCTGCGCTGGGCGTCGGACCGGGCGTCCGAGCGCTCAGCCCTTCAGGCGCGGCGTCGCGTCGACGCGCGCCTGCAACTCCGGCGGCAGCCCCTCGGTCAGGTAGCTGAGGCGCGCGCCCCACTCGATGCCCGCGGGCCACAGCAGGTCCGCCGTCGACTGGACCTGATCCAGCACGTCGTCCTCGGTCAGGTGACGTTCGCGCAGGCCCACCGGGTCGATACGCATCACCAGGCACAGCATCGCGCCACCGCCGTCCGACTCGGGCAGCGTCGCGTCGAAGGCCCAGGCCTGGCCGATCAGCGGATTCGCCGTCAGCGCCTGCACCAGCGCGTCCCGTTGCCAGGACGTCAGCGTGTGTGGACGCACCCGCCCGTGCTCCAGGGCCTCGCCCGCGGCCCACAGCCGCCGCTGGCGACGCCGCCGCGAGGCCTCGTCGCGCCGCGGCGGCGCCATCGCGGCCACCGGCCATTGCGCCGGATCCGTGCCGGCCAGCGCCGCATGCCCCATCGCCCAGCGCAGCCTTTGCGATGCCCCGGCCCACGGCGAGTGCTCGCGGCATAGCGCCTGCCATTGCGCCGGGCTCAACCAGCGCGCCGCGGCGCAATCTTCGAAGGCCGCGGGCGTCAGCGCCAGGCGCGATGCATCGCACCCCAGCGCCTCGAGCCGCGCCGCGTGGGGCGGATGGCTGCCACGCGGCTGACGGTGGCGCAGCAGCGCCTCGCGCTCGGCCTCGGTCACCGGCGACTGCGCCAGCAGGCTCGGTGTCCATTCGACCCAGTCGGACGGCGGCTCGGCGTCCAGCGCCAAGCGCTCGCGCACCATCGCCGCCAGCGATTCCTCCTGGCGTTGCGATGCCCGCTCGATCAGCAACAGCGCGCGGCCCAGGGCCGCCGGCGAGGCGTGCCGGGCGGCCTGCGCGTCGGCCTCGAACTCGCAGCGGCGCGAATGGGCCTCGCTGGCGCGCCGGAACCACGGCAGGAACATCGCCGCGAAGTTGCGGCCCGCGCGCTCCCACGGCGAGGTGCTCTCGACGTCGTCGTGCCCGCCCAGGCCCTCGGCGCTCGCCCAGCTCATCCAGGCGGCGCGCGTTCGATAGATCCAGTGACCGAGCCGGCCGTGACGCCGCGAGAAGTGGCCCAGCTCATGCGCGATGACGGCCTCGGCCGCGGCGGTGTCCAGCAGGCGCAGCAAGGGCAGGCCCAGCACCAGCACGCGCCGCGTCGGTCGCAGCGACAGGCCCCGATGGCGCTCGAACGCACCGGCGTTGATCGAGTCGTCCAGCGCGATCTCGTGGACACGCGGCGCCTGCAGGGCATCGGTCAGCGCGTCCACCTTCGCGTAGAGCGCACTCGCCTGGTCGCGGGGGAGCGTCTTCAGCGCACTCCGCCAGTCCGGCTGGACCAGCCAGGCCAGGATCAGGAAGCCCAGGCCGCCCCAGACCAGCACCGTCGTGTTGGCGCCATAGAAGAAGATCGGGACGGCCATCACCACCGCGCAGGGCAGCAGCAGCATCAGCTGGAAGAAGGCGGCAGCGGCCACCGCAGCCGTCGCCAGCAACCAGCGCGGTGGCGCGGGATCGTCGAGCGTCCGTTGGTCCTCTCTCGTCGCGGACGACGGCCGGTCCAGCGCCACGGCTGCCGCTCCCTCCGCGTGTACCGTCCCCTGCCGGTCCGATTGCCGGTCCGACTGCGCTTGAGCCTGGGTGTCCATCCATCCCCCTGTGTCGCCGCGGCGGTCTGCGCGCCGTCGGCCGGTCCTCACCGTGCGACCGCTGCGTGGCGGTCGCTGTCATCAGCATGAAAAAGGGCGCCGAGGCGCCCCTTGCGTCACGCGGCGGCTTTCGTCGCCACCGCTCCTCGCCTTGCCGCGCTCAGCCCTGCGCGCGCTTGGACAGGATCTCGAAGGCCGGCAGGGTCTTGCCTTCCAACACTTCCAGGAAGGCGCCGCCGCCGGTGGAGATGTAGCCCACGTCCTGCTCGATGCCGTACTTGGCGATCGCGGCCAGCGTGTCGCCGCCGCCGGCGATCGAGAACGCGTCCGACGCCGCGATCGCGCGGGCGATGGTCTCGGTGCCGTGCGCGAAGGCGTCGAACTCGAACACGCCCACCGGGCCGTTCCAGACGATGGTGCCGGCCGCCTTCAGCTGCTCGGCCAGCAGCGCCGCGGTCTTCGGGCCGATGTCCAGGATCAGGTCGTCATCGGCCACCTCGGTGGCGGCCTTCACCGTCGCCGGCGCGTCGGCCGCGAAGGCCTTGGCCGTCACCACGTCCACCGGGATCGGCACCGCGGCGCCGCGCGCCTTCATCGACTCGATCACCGCCTTGGCTTCGCCGAGCAGGTCCGGCTCCGCCAGCGACTTGCCGATCTTCAGGCCGGCCGCCAGCATGAAGGTGTTGGCAATGCCGCCGCCGACGATCAGGCCATCGACGTTCCTGGAGAGCGACTGCAGGATGGTCAGCTTGGTCGACACCTTGGAGCCCGCCACGATCGCCACCAGCGGGCGCTTCGGGTTGGCCAGCGCCTTGCTGATGGCATCGATCTCGGCCGCCAGCAGCGGACCGGCGCAGGCGACCTTGGCGAACTGCGCGATGCCATAGGTCGAGGCCTCGGCCCGGTGCGCGGTGCCGAAGGCGTCGTGCACGAAGATGTCGCACAGCGCGGCCATCTTCTTCGCCAGCTCCTCGCTGTTCTTCTTCTCGCCCTTGTTGACGCGGCAGTTCTCGAGCAGCACCACCTGGCCCGGCTTCACGTCGACGCCATCGACCCAGTTCGCCACCAGCGGCACTTCGCGGCCCAGCAGCTCGCCCATGCGCTTGGCGACCGGCGCGAGCGAATCCTCGGGCTTGAACTCGCCCTCGGTCGGGCGGCCCAGGTGCGAGGTCACCATCACCGCGGCACCGGCCTTCAGCGCCATCTCGATCGCGGGGATGGAGGCGCGCACGCGCGTGTCCTCGGTGATCTGGCCGGCGTCGTTGAGCGGCACGTTCAGGTCGGCGCGGATGAACACGCGCTGGTCGGCCACCTTGCCGGCGGCGATCAGATCGGCGAATCGCAGGACGTTCATGGGATGAGCTTCGAGTAGTTGGAAAGCGGGTGTCCGGGCACTGCGGGCGGGCCCGGCGAATCGGGGCGCAGCTTACCAGCCGGCCGGGCGCGGCCCTGTCCGGGACGGTTACGAAACGCCGCTGGAACCGGCGTCAGGACGGGCCCGGCCGGGTCTACCAGCCCAGGCCGACCCGCAGCGCCAGCATCACCGCCGTGCCGCTGACGATGGTGCCCAGGATGCCGCGCCGCCAGAAGAAATAGGCGGTGCCGACGGCCGTCGCATACAGCCGGGCGTCCTTCCAGGTGTGGATCAGCTCGCCCTGCGTCATGACGATCTCCGGCACGATCACCGCCGCGAGCGCGGCCAGCGGCGCGTAGCGCAGGCCGTCGCGCACCCACTGGGGCAGCGGGATCTCGCGGTCCGGGATCATGAAGAAGCTGCGCGTGACCACCGTGATCGCGCCCATGCCAAGGATGCCCAGCACCGCTTCCCAGAGGCTCATGCCGACCTCCCGCCGGCGGCCGGGGTCGGAGGCGGCAGCCATTTCTCCATCAGCAGGCCCACGGCCACCGCGGCGGCGATCGCCACCAGGATGTTGAGCCGCAGCGGCAGCGCATACGCGGCCACGGCCGCGCAGCCGGCCACCGCGCCCGAGACCCAGGTGTTGCGGTCCTTCAGCAGCGAGTAGCTCAGCCCCAGCAGCGCCAGCACGCCGGCGAAACCCAGGCCCCAGGTGGTGGGAATGGTGTCGGCCAGCAGGATGCCGGCGATGGCCGGCGCCTGCCAGGCGACCCAGTTGGTCGCGACGCCGCCCCAGAAGTACGGCAACTGGTTCGCGGGATCAGGTTTTAGGTCCGGGAAGCGCTTGAGGAAGGCGACGTAGTTCAGATCGGCCGCGAAGTAGCCGATGAACAGCCGCTGCGCGCGCGGCAGCGGCTCGAAGTACAGGCGCCACTGGGCGCTGAAGATGACGAAGCGCAGGTTCACGCAGAAGGCGGTGGCCCACAGCACCCACAGCGGCGCGCCGCTGGCCAGCAGCGGCAGCGACGCCAGCTGCGAGCTGCCTGCGAAGACCACCAGGCTCATCAGCAGCGACAGCCCCACGCCCAGGCCGCTCTTGACCATGGCCACGCCGGTCACCAGCCCCCAGGCCGAGATGCCCAGCGTGATGCCGAGCATGTCGCGCGAGCCGCGCTTGAATTCCGGATGGCGCACCAGCGCCGCGAGTCCTTCCACCATGGCCGCGATTGTCGTCGGCGTGGTCCGGAAACGAAGCGCCCCTCGGCCGCTGCCGCGGCGAGGGGCGTCCACAGAGCGCCCGGCGCAGCCGGCGCCCGGGGGGCTTACTTCAGCTTGCGGACCGAGCCCGATCCGGCGTTGGACAGGCTGATCTCGGGGCTGCCGACGTAGCCGACGTCGCCGGAGCCGGCGATCCGCACGTCCAGCTTGCGGGTCGGCGCCACGGTGACGTCGCCGCTGCCGGAGATGCTGACCTTGGCCTCGTCCACGACCAGCTCGCGGGTCTTGACGTCGCCGCTGCCGGCCACCGTCACGGACAGCGCATTGGCCTTGCCGTGGACCTGCATGTCGCCGCTGCCGGCCACGCGCAGCGTCACATGGTCGGCCTCCAGGCCCTGCATGCGCAGGTCGCCGCTGCCGGCGATGCTGGCTTCCAGGTTGCTCGTCTTCATCGGCTCGACGCGGATGTCGCCAGAGCCGGCGATCGACAGGCCGCGCAGCTGGCGCATGTCCAGCGTGATCACCGGCGAGCCCTTGGCGTTCAGGCTGTAACCGCGCTTGGGCGAGATCTCCAGCGTGCGGCCCTTGCTGCCGTCGACGACCTTGGTCTCGATGTAGGCGAGCAGGTTGCGGTCGGTCTTCACCTCGACCTTGTCGGACGCGCCCGACCGCACGAAGACCTTGAAATCGCCCGACAGCGCCACCGCGTCGAAGGCGCCGACGTCGCGCGCCTCGGCGGCGACCTCGCCGTTGCCCTCGATGCGCTGCGAGCTGCCGAAGCTCAGCGACCAGGCATGGGCGGTGCCGACCGTCGCGGCGGCGGCCAGGCCCAGCGCGGCGACGGCGAACAGACGACGGGAAGCACGGAAGGACGAAGTGGTCATGGACGATCTCCTGATCTTTCGGATGATCGCATCTTCGTCGCGACGACCCGCGCCGGCGACCGGGGCAAGACGAACTGCACCCTCCGGGGGATCAACTGCGCGGCGGTCCGATGGCCCGACCGAACCGAGCCGGGCTCAGTGGCCACCCTTCTCGCCGGCCTTGTCCTTGTCCGAGCCCTTCTCGGAACCCTTCTCCGAGCTCTTCTCCGCCGCCTTGTCCGACGTGCCCACCTGCCCCTTGGCGGAGCGCGGCGACGGTTCCTCCTCCTCGGCGGCCGGCCGGCTGGCCTGCGGATTCGCCACCAGCGGGCGGGTGCCCTCGAGCTTGTTCTCGCGCATGTACTCGTCCATCTCGCGCCAGCCGTCGTACACCGCGGCCTTCTGGGCCTTGGGGTTCAGGGCGTAGCAGTCCTCGATGGCGCGCAGCGCGTTGCGGCAGGCGCCGCCGATGGCCTTGCCCTCGGCCTGCTTGGCCGCCGCCACCTTGGCGGGGTCCTCGATGCCGAGTTGGTCGCAGCCGGCCAGCAGCGCGACGGCGCCGAGCAGCGCCGCCGAGGCGGTCAGGGAGCGGAGGGAAGCCTTCATGCTGTCCTTTATCGGCCGCCGGGGCGAACGCTTGAATCAGGCAGGCCGGCGGAACGGGCCATTGTGCCGTCGCCTCCGCCCGCCCCGGTCGAATGAAAAACACCGCCCGGAGGCGGTGTTTCGTCTGGCCGGCGCGCCGGATCGCCCGGCCGGGCCGCGGGTCCCGCGTTCAGCGGCGGGACATCGCCATCAGGCGCTCAATGCGTTCCTCGGTCGACGGATGGGTGCTGAACAGGCCGCGCAGGCCGCCGCCGGACAGCGGATTCATGATCATCATCTGGGCCGTCTCCGGATGGCGCTCCGCCGTCTCCAGCGGGATGCCCTGGGCGTAGCGGTGGATCTTGTCCAGCGCCGAGGCCAATGCCTGCGGGTCGCCGGAGATCTCCGCGCCGCCGCGGTCCGCCTCGAATTCACGGGCGCGGCTGATCGCCATCTGGATCAGCGAGGCCGCGATCGGCGCCAGGATCGCCACCAGCAGTCCGACGATCGGGTTGGCGGGCCGGCCTTCGCTGTCGCGCGGGCTGAAGAACATCGCGAAGTTGGCCAGCATCGAGATCGCGCCGGCCATCGTCGCGCTGATCGTGGAGATCAGGATGTCGCGGTGCTTCACGTGGGCCAGCTCGTGGGCCATCACGCCGCGCAGCTCGCGTTCCGACAGCACGCGCAGGATGCCGGTCGTCGCGGCGACCGCGGCGTGGTCCGGGTTGCGGCCGGTGGCGAAGGCGTTGGGTGCGTCTTCCTGGATCAGGTAGACCTTGGGCATGGGCAGCTGGGCGCGCTGGGCCAGCTCCTTGACCATGTTGTAGAACTGCGGCGCGCTGCGCTCGTCGACTTCCTGGGCGTTGTACATCTTCAGCACCAGCTTGTCGGAGAACCAGTAGCTGAAGAAGTTCATGCCCACCGCGATCACCAGCGCGATCAGCATGCCCGTCTGGCCGCCCAGCACGGAGCCGATCGCCATGAACAGCGCGGTGATGGCGGCCATCAGGATGGCGGTCTTCATCAGGTTGAACATGCAATCACTCCTCGGAGAACTGCGGCCGGAGCCGCGATCGGAAATCAGTCTGAACGGTACACCGTCCAGGTCGTCCCACCTGACGGCGGGGTCGGCGCATTCAAGCCGGTTTCCCCACGCCTTCAGCCAGAAATAAGCGAACTGCCCCACCCCACCGCCAGCCCCGACTCGGTGTCTCGCTCGCGGGCGATGCCCATGCCCCTTGAAGCGAATGCCGAGCGTGCGGAGGCGATTGAGCGGAAAGGGGCATGGGCATTGCCCGCGAGCTGCTCGGTCGCCGCAGGGGCGAAGCTCACCCGAGCGATTCACCCACCTGGAGCGGCCGCGCCTGGAGGAAGGCTGCCGCGGGCAGCCGCTTGCCGCCGGCGCGCTGGAGCTCCGTCAAGCGAACGCTGCCGCTCCCACACGCCACGACCGGCCCATCGACCGACACCGCCAGCACCCGCCCCGGTTCGCCGCGCACGCCGTCGGTGTCGACGACCTCGGCGCGCCAGACCTTGAGCGGCTCACTGTCCAGCTGGGCGACGCCGCCGGGGAACGGATCGAAGGCGCGCAGCCGCCGCGCGATCTGCGCGGCGTCGTCGGACCAGCGGATCTGGCTCTCGGCCTTCTCGATCTTGTGGGCGTAGGTGACGCCGGCCTCGGGCTGCTTCACCGGGTGGAAACCGCCGCAGGCGGCGAGTTCCAGCGCCTCGACGATCATGCGGCCGCCGAGCGTCGCCAGCTTGTCGTGCAGCGTGGCGGTCGTGTCCGCCGCGGCGATCGGCAGCCGCTCGATCAGCAGCATGTCGCCGGTATCCAGGCCCTCGTCCATCTGCATGATGGTGATGCCGGTCTCGGTGTCGCCGGCCTCGATCGCGCGGTGGATGGGCGCCGCGCCGCGCCAGCGCGGCAGGATCGAGCCGTGGATGTTCAGGCAGCCCAGGCGCGGCAGGTCCAGCACCCACCGCGGCAGGATGAGCCCGTAGGCGGCCACCACCAGCACGTCGGGCCGGGCCGCCAGCAAGGCCTCGCGGCCGGCCTGGGCTTCGCCCGGGAACTTGCCGTCCAGCCGCAGGCTGCGCGGCTGCGCGACCGCCAGGCCGTGCGCCACCGCAAGCTGCTTCACCGGCGAGGCCTGCAGCTTCATGCCGCGACCGGCGGGGCGGTCGGGCTGGCTCAGCACCAGCGGCACCTCGAAGCGGGCGTCGAGCAGCGCCTGCAGCGCGACGGCCGCGAACTCGGGCGTGCCGGCGAAGGCGACGCGCAGGCCGCCGGGGGTCGGGGCGTCGGCCATCAGCGCTTGGCGTCCTCGCGGGCCTTCTTCACCAGCTTGGTCTTGATGCGCTCGCGCTTGAGCGGGCTCAGGTATTCGACGAACACCTTGCCGGCCAGGTGGTCCATCTCGTGCTGCACGCAGACGGCCAGCAGGCCCTCGGCGTCGAACTGGAAGGTGTGGCCGTCGCGGTCCAGCGCCTGCACGGTGACCTTCTTGTGACGCATGACCTTGTCGTAGATGGTCGGCACCGAGAGGCAGCCCTCCTCGCCTTCCATCATTTCCTCGCTGCGCGCGACCAGTTCCGGGTTGATCAGCACCAGCGGCTGGTTGCGTTCCTCGGAGACGTCCATCACCAGCAGGCGCTCGTGCACGTCCACCTGCGTGGCGGCGAGGCCGACGCCGTCAGCGTCGTACATCGTCTCCAGCATGTCGTCAGCCAGCGCGCGGATGCGGTCGTCGACGGCGGTGATCGGCTTGGCGACGGTGTGCAGGCGCGGATCGGGGTATCGAAGAATGGAAAGTTTCGCCATGGTGGGGACGCGGAGGGTGGTGGACCGCTGTGGACGGCGCACAACGCCTGTTTGTAAGGGCTTGCAAGGGACGGCGGGCACCTTCATTGCGGGTGCCCCTGAACCGGGGCAGAATCGCCGCCAGCGAGAAGGTCGATTTTCGCCGATTTGGCGGACTGCACGGCCCTCGTCACAAAAGCGCCATTGGCCACGAGGGGCCTTCGATCTCGGCGCGGGAGAACAAGTAATGACGCAAAGGCGGCCGCTGGGCTTGACGACGATTTTTGCAGCCCTGCTGGCGGCCTCTGCCGCCACGACGTCCTTCGCGGCAGGCAACTACCCCATCACGCCCGACCAGCGCCAGACCGCCCAGCAGGTCGCGCAGGCCGGTGTGCCGTTGTCGGAGCTGGCGCCGAACGCGCCCGACACCTACACCGTCAAGTCGGGCGACACGCTCTGGGCCATCTCCGGCCTGTTCCTGAAGAGCCCGTGGCGCTGGCCTGAGCTCTGGGGCATGAACACCGACCAGATCCGCAACCCCCACCTGATCTACCCGGGCCAGGTGCTGATGCTGATCAAGTCCGACGGCCGCGCGCGGCTGCAGGTGGGTCGCGATGTCGGCGGCGCGGCCGGCGGCACGGTCAAGCTCTCGCCGCGCGTGCGCGCCGAGTCGCTGTACGACGGCTCCATCGCCGCGATCCCGCAGCACCTGATCGAGCCCTTCCTCAACGAGGCGGTCGTCCTGAACGGCAACGAACTGGCGACGGCCCCCCGCATCGTCTCGGCGCAGGAAAACCGCGTCTGGATGACCAAGGGCGACCGGGCCTATGTGCGCGGCAACCTGACGCCCGACATCGATGCCTACCGCGTGTTCCGCGAGCCGCGCCCGCTGCGCGACCCGGTGTCCAAGGAAGTGCTGGGCTACGAGGCCGTCTACGTCGGCACCGCGGACCTGACCCGCGCCGGCGCGCCCGCGACGGCCAGCACCAAGGAAGTCCCCGCGACGCTCACGCTGACGCTGAACCGCCTGGAAGCGCAGCCCGGCGACCGGATCGCGCCGATTCCGCCGCGCTCCTACACGAGCTATGTGCCGCACGCGCCGGCTGGCGCGATCGATGGCTACATCGTGTCCATCTACGGCGACGCGATCACCGCGGGCCAGAACCAGATCGTCGCGCTCAACAAGGGCAGCCGCGATGGCCTGGAGCGCGGCCATGTGCTGGCGCTCTGGCACAGCGGCCGTGTCGTGCGCGATCCGACGACGCCCCGCCGCGAGGAAGTGAAGCTCCCCGACGAGCGTCACGGCCAGCTGTTCGTCTTCCAGGTCTTCGACCGGGTGTCGTACGCGCTGATCCTGTCGGTCCAGGAACCGGTCGTCCCGGGCGACCGCTTCACCCAGCCGTGATCGTGCGGCTCTCCGGACCAGGTCGCAGTCAGGACCGAACGGATGAGCCCAGACGATCTGCGCGACTGGCTCCGGCTGCTGTCCTGCGTCTCACGCGGCGCCGCTCGCCGGCTGCTGGCGCGCCATGGCGGTCCAGGCGCCGCCCTGGCGGCCGGTCAGGCCGGCTGGGGGCAGGCGCTCTCGGCCGAGGAAGCTGAGCGGCTGCGCAGCCCGCCCACCGAGCTGGACCGCCTCGTGCGCCGGACCCAGGCGTGGCTCTCCGGCAGCGAGCGGCGCTCGATCCTGCTGCTCAGCGACACCGATTACCCGTTCGCGCTGCTCAACACGGCCGACCCGCCGCTGATGCTGTACCTCGACGGCCGACGCGAGCTGCTGGGGCAGCGCTGCGTCGCCGTGGTCGGGAGCCGCCGGCCCAGCCCCCAGGGCGACGAAAACGCGCGCCACTTCGCCGCGGGCCTGGGAGAAGCCGGGTTCTGCGTTGTGTCCGGCCTCGCGCAAGGCATCGATGGCGCGGCCCATGAGGCGGCGCTGCACACGCCCGGCGGGACGATCGCCGTGCTCGGCACCGGGCCGGACCAGGTCTACCCGCTCGGTCACGCCGAACTTTCCCGCCACATCGCCCGCCGCGGACTGCTGGTCAGCGAGTATTTCGTCGGCACGCCGCCAATGGCGCCGAACTTTCCGCAACGCAATCGCATCATCGCGGGCCTGTCTGAGGGCTGCCTGGTCGTGGAGGCGGCGCTGAAGTCCGGCTCGCTGATCACCGCGCGGCAGGCCTCGGAAGCGGGCCGCGAGGTGTTCGCGATCCCCGGACCGATCCATGCTCCCCAGTCCAAGGGCTGCCACCACCTGCTCAAGCAGGGCGCCTGCCTGGTCCAGGAGCTGGACGACCTGCTCGCCGAGCTGCCGGCGCGGGGTTCGCCACGCGAGGCGGCGATTGACCCCGAGCCGGAAGCGGACGCCGAGGCAACGCCAGAACCCTCCGCAGTCCAGGACGACCACCCGCTGCTCCGGGCCATCGGCCGGGACACCGTCTCGCTCGAGCAGCTGTCGCAGCGCAGCGGCTGGCCGCAGGACGAGCTGAACGCCACCCTGCTGGACCTGGAGCTCGAGGGCCTCGTCGCCCGCCTCCCCGGCGCGCTGTTCCAGCGCCGTCGCCGGGCCTGAAGCATCCGTGGATGTCGACCTCCGCCGGGGCTCATTTCGGCCGGAAGGGCTTTCGGGCGGTCGGTTATAGTGCCCGCCATGTTCGACGTGCTCGTCTATCTGTACGAAACCTACTGGCGGCCCGACGCCTGCCCGGATCACGCCCAGCTGACCCGGAAATTGTCGGCAGTCGGCTTCGAGGATGACGAAATCCGCGACGCGCTGTCCTGGCTGGACGGCCTGGCCGCCTCGGCCCAGTCGCACCACGGCGAGCCCGGCGAGCGCAGCCTGCGCATCTATACCCGCGAGGAGCAGGAGCACCTGGGCGAAAGCTCCGTCGGCTTCATCAGCTTCCTGGCCTCGGCCGGCGTGCTGCCGACCGCGATGCGGGAAATGGTGATCGACCGCGCGATGGCGATCCCCGGCGGCCCGCTGGACCTCGAGGACCTGAAGATCATCGTGCTGATGGTGTTCTGGAGCCTGGGCGAGGAGCCCGACGCGCTGATCCTCGACGAACTGTTCGTCGCGCCCGAAGAGCGCCTGATCCACTGAACCGGGCGCCAGCGCTCAAAAAAGAAACCAGCCCCGCATCTCGCGGCGCCGGTTTTTTTCATTAGGGCGCCGGCAACAGCGCCCCGCCCCCACCCCGCCCTCACCCGCCCTCAGGCGAGCAGCCGGCTCGGATCGACCTCGAGCTTGGCCAGCGCGTTGCGCGTCGCCTTGACGGTCAGCGATTCATCCTGGGCGGGCAGCATCAGCCCGGCCTGCAGGAAAGCCGCCAGGCGGCTCAGCTGGAACAGCACGCCCCGCCCCTGCGGCGAGACGAACAGGATCAGGTGGTGCCGCAGCCCGCGCCAGACCAGCTGGACCGGCTCCACCCGGCCCCGGTAGTCCAGCATGTACCAGCTGCCCACCTGCAGCTCGCGCGCCCAGGCCAGCATCGCCGGCGTCGGCGCGGCGCCGCCTTCGGCCACCACTTCCAGTCCGTCGCACTCGTGGCTGGACAGGTCGCGCACCAGCGTCTCGTTGATCTCGCCCGCCTCGGGCGACGGCAGCATCGCCTCCAGCGTCTCGAGTTGGCTCATCAGGTCGTCCAGGCGCTCGCGCGGGATCGCGGCGGTCTTGGCGGTGAAGGCCGCCGCCAGCGCATTGTTCAGCGAACGGATGTGCTCATCCTGGCGCTCATGGCCCATGCCCGCGTGGCCCATGCCGTCGCGCAGCGTCTTGAGCAGCGGCGGCAGGCGCCGGATCACCTCGGCCCGGTCCTCGCGCGACACCTTCGCGCTGGCCGACCAGATCAGGTCGGCCGCGGCGCGCTTCATCGCCTTGGTCTGTTCGGCCTGCGGCCCGTAGCGCACGCCGGTCACCGCCAGCACGTCGGCCCAGACCTGGAACAGGAAGTCGCGCACGCCGTCCTGCACCGGCACCTCGGACAGCATCTTGCGCAGCTCGATCGTGTACTGGATCGCCAGCGTCTCGCGCTGCTCCACCTGCTGCGCCAGCGACACGCCCTTCTTCGAGACCTCGTTCTCCTGCTCGAAGTAGTGGTCGAGGAATTTCTCGAACTCGGTCAGCACCGTCTGGAACACGCGCCGGCCGGTGTCGGGATAGGCCTCGACGACCTGCACGACGCGCTTGATCTCGCGCTCCAGCGCGTCGCCGATCTCGGCGGTGGACGTGCTGAAGCCCATGACGCAGGAGCCCATCCGGTCAATCAGGCGCCGCGCGGGGTGGTCGTCGGTGGCGAAGAAGTCGGGCTCGCCCACGGCCACCCGCAGCACCGGCATCTGCAGCCGCGCGAACCAGACCCGGATCGCCGGCGGGATGCGCTCTTCCTGCAGGATGGCCTGGAAGAGCAAGGCGACCAGCTCGATGGTCGCGCGCTCGGCCGGCGTGTCGGCGGCGCTCTTGAGGACCTGCTTCAGCGCCTGGTTGCGATGGCGGATCTCGTCGAGCGCCTGCGGCGCCGTCAGTTGCTGGTCCACCGTGGCGACCTGGTCGGCGCGGCGCTGCACCGCTTCCTGGGCATGATTGATTGCGGCGCTCAGGCGCGGTGAACCGCCCCGAGTGACCGGGCCGGCGCCCGACATGCCCGACGCACCGACCGGCGCCGCCGGCAGGCCGCTGCGGGTCGCCGGTCCCGGCATGGGCATGCCGGACCGCGCCGGCGCCTGCGCGAGCTCCGGCACGTGGCGCGCGAGCACCCGCTGCAGCTGCGCCATCACCTGCTGGGCCGACTGGCTGGCCGGGGTGCCGACAGGCACCGCCGGGCCGCCGGCCTGCGCACCCAGCGGGGCGCCATGGGCCGTCGCCTGCGGCGCGATGCCGCCATGCGCGGTGGCCGGCCCCAGCGGCGCGGCCTGCGTCATCCCGCCGGCCGGCGCGTTGCGCCGGATGAAGGGGCGCAGGTCCACCTCGGGCATCACGCCCTGCTGGATCAGCCAGTGGTTGGCTTCGTGATAGGCCTCGTTCAGCAGCTGGGAGAACTCGTGGTGCAGCCAGCGCTGCAGCATCTGCCAGACGGAACTGCTCAGCCCCGCCTCGAACCAGGCATCGAGCACCAGCCGTGACAGCACCTGCGCGCGCAGCAGGTCCTGCTGGGCCAGGTCCTCGACGCGCTCCAGCGACTGCATGCGGTTGCGCAGGTCGCTGAACTCCCAGCTGGCCTTGTCCATCATGGCCAGCGCGAGTCGCGAGGCGATGATCTCGCGCTCGATCGTGTCGTCGCTGACCAGGGACAGGTTCTGGGGGCGGGAGGAGAGCGACGCCGAGCGCGAATCGCCGGTGCCGTGGTGGTACGCATGCCGCAGCGACTTGCCCAGCCGCGCATGCCAGGGCGTCGAGGCGCGCTGCCAGGCGTCGTAGGCATCGCGGCGGGCCATCTGCAGCGAGTGCTCGGCCGGCTGCGAGAGCAGGTCCTGCACCGCCGTGGTCAGGACCGCCACCATGGCGGGCAGCCCTCGCAGCAGCACCTCCGTGTGGACGCGCCGCGCTTGCGAAGCCAGGGCCTGGGATCTTGCGTCGGCGGCGGTCATCGAGCGTGAGGTTGAGGAGTGCGGACGACTCTACTACACGACCGCGCCGGCGTTGGGGTCGTCCGGATCGCCCTGCTTGGCGGGGCCGGCCTTGACCAGGTCCTCGCGCTTGACGCCCAGCCACATCGCGATCGCCGCCGCGACGAAGACCGACGAGTAGATGCCGAACAGGATGCCGATGGTCAGCGCGACCGCGAAGTAGTGCAGCGTCGGGCCGCCGAACAGCAGCATCGACAGCACCATCATCTGCGTCGAGCCGTGCGTGATGATCGTGCGGCTGATCGTGGACGTGATCGCGTGGTCGATGACCTCGTGCGTGTTGAGCTTGCGGTACTTGCGGAAGGCCTCGCGGATCCGGTCGAAGATGACCACCGACTCGTTCACCGAGTAACCCAGCACCGCCAGGATCGCCGCCAGCACCGCCAGCGAGAACTCCCACTGGAAGTAGGCGAAGAAGCCCAGGATGATCACCACGTCGTGCAGGTTGGCGATGATGCCGGCCACGGCGAACTTCCACTCGAAGCGGAAGGCCAGGTACAGCATGATGCCGATCACGGTGAAGCCCAGCGCCATCGCGGCGTCGTGGGCCAGCTCCGCGCCGACGGACGGGCCGACGACCTCGCTGCTGGTCAGCTTCAGCGGCTCGGCGCCGTTGACCGCGCAGGCCTGCTTGCTCACCGACTCCCCTTGCGGGGTGACTTCCTGGTGGGCCACGACCTTGCCCTGCTCCGCCTTGCACAGCTCGCCGAAGACGCGGTCGACCAGCTCGGTCTGCTTGACGTCGGGCTTCACCGGCAGGCGGATCAGCACGTCGCGCGAGGTGCCGAAGTTGGTCACCTGGATCTCGCCGAAGCCCATCTGCTCGACGATGTGACGGGTCCGGTTGACGTCCGCCGCCTGCGCGTACTGGACCTGGATCACCGTGCCGCCGGTGAACTCGATCGAGAAGTGCAGCCCCTTGGTGACCAGGAAGAACACCGCGGCGACGAAGGTGAGGAAGGACACGGCGTTGAGGATCAACGCGTGCTTCATGAACGGGATGTCCCGTTTGATTCGGAAGAATTCCATGGCGTTGTGCGCTCTCTTCTCTGCGGGGGGCCGGGGCGCTCAGCGCGCCTCGGCGGCCGGGGCGTCGCCGTCCGGCGTGCCGGGGGTGGCGTCCGGCTTCCAGACGGTGCCGATGGACACGGACTTCAGGCGCTTGCGACGCCCGTACCAGAGGTTGACCAGCGCGCGCGAGAACATCACCGACGAGATCATCGAGGTGATGATGCCCAGGCAGTGCACGACCGCGAAGCCCTTGATCGGGCCGGAGCCGAAGGCCAGCAGCGCCAGGCCTGCGATCAGCGTCGTGACGTTGGAGTCCAGGATGGTGGCCCAGGCGCGCTCGTAACCGGCGTGGATCGCCTGCTGCGGCGCCATGCCGGCGCGCAGTTCCTCGCGCACCCGCTCGTTGATCAGCACGTTGGCGTCGATGGCCATGCCCAGCACCAACGCGATGGCCGCGATGCCGGGCAGGCTCAGCGTAGCCTGCAGCATCGACAGCACCGCCAGCAGCAGCAGCAGGTTGAAGCCCAGCGCCACCGCCGAGAACACGCCGAACATCATGTAGTACAGGCACATGAAGATCGCCACGGCGACGAAGCCCCAGGTGACCGACGCGATGCCCTTGTCGATGTTGTCCTTGCCCAGCGACGGGCCGATGGTGCGTTCCTCGATGATCTCCATCGGCGCGGCCAGCGAGCCGGCGCGCAGGAGCAGCGCGCTGTCGCTGGCTTCCTGCGCGGACATGTTGCCGCCGGTGATCGAGAAGCTGTTGCCCAGCTCGCCGCGGATGACCGGCGCGGTCACGACCTGGCCCTTGCCCTTCTCGAACAGGATGATGGCCATGCGTTTGCCGATGCTCTCGCGCGACACGTCCTTCATGATGCGGGCGCCCTTGGCGTCGACCTTCAGGTTGACGGAGGGCTGGTGGTTCTCGTCGAAGCCGGGCTGGGCGTCGTTGAGGTTGTCACCGGTCAGCACCACCTGGCGCTTGACGATGATCGGGGCGCCATCTCTTTCGGTGAAGCGCTCGGTGCCGAAGGGCACCGGGCCGGTGCCCGCCAGCGCGGCCTGCGCCTCGGCACTGTCGTCGACCATGCGCAGCTCCAGCGTCGCGGTGCGGCCGATGATGTCCTTGGCCTTGGCCGTGTCCTGCACGCCCGGCAGCTGCACGACGACGCGGTCGCGGCCCTGCTGCAGGATCACCGGCTCGGCCACGCCCAGTTCGTTGACCCGGTTGTGCAGCGTGGTGATGTTCTGCTTGATCGCGGCGTCCTGGACGGCGATCTCGGCCTTGGGCGTGAGCGAGCCGCTCAGGCGCAGCTCGGTGCCGGCGCCGGTGGCGGTCCAGGCGAAGTCGGGCACCTGCTCGCGCAGCAGGTTCAGCGCCTGCGTGCGGGTGGCCTCGTCGCGGAAGTTGATGGCGACGTCGTTGCCTTCGCGGGTGATGCCGGCGTGGCGGATGTTCTTGTCGCGCAGCATGGTGCGGACGTCGGAGGCCATCGACTCGGCCTTCTTCGTCAGCGCGGCCTTCATGTCGACCTGCATCAGGAAGTGGACGCCGCCGCGCAGGTCCAGGCCCAGGTACATCGGGAATGCATGCAGCGCGGTCAGCCAGTCGGGGCTGCGCGAGACCAGGTTGAGCGCGACGATGAAGGTCGGGTCGGAGGTCTCGTTGCCGTTGAGGGCCTTGGCGATCGCGTCCTTGGCCTTGATCTGGGCGTCGGTGTCATGGAAGCGGGCGCGCACGGAGCCGGCTTCCAGATGCACGAAGTCGGGCGTGACGCCGACCTGCTGGATCGCCTGCTCGACGCGCTGCCGGACGGCGTCGTCGACCTTGACGGTGACCTTGGCGCTGGACACCTGCACCGCCGGCGCTTCGCCGAACAGGTTGGGCAGCGTGTAGATCAGGCCCACGAGCAGCGCCACGACGAGCAGCGCGTACTTCCACAGCGGATAACGGTTCATGAGGAGATCCTCTGAAAACCAGGCGCCTCGCCCTTCCGCGCTCGGCGTCGGGCCGGCGGGCGCCACTGAAAGCGGACCCGGCCGGTGCGGGGCACGGGCCGGGTCGTCAGGGAGCGGTCACGCGGATCGAGCGGATCGCGCGGGCCGCCCCGGGTCGGGTTGTCGGATTACTTCGAGACGGTGCCCTTGGGCAGGACCTGCACGACCGAGGTGCGCTGGACCTGGATCTCGACGCCGGAGGCGATCTCGACGGTCAGGTACTGCTCGCCGATCTTGCTGACCTTGCCGAGCATGCCGCCCGCGGTGATGACCTCGTCGCCCTTGGACAGGGCCTCGACCATCGCCTTGTGCTCCTTCTGGCGCTTCATCTGGGGACGGATCATCACGAAGTACATGACGACGAACACGGCCACCAGGGGCAGCATCTGCAGGAAGCCGCTGGTCGGGTCGGCCGAGGCGGCGCCCGCGGTCTGGGCAAAAGCGTTGGAAATAAACACGTCGATATCCCTCAGGAAAGGCGTTGGCGCGAGCCCGGAAGCCGGAGCGCCGCCGGGCGCGAGGCCCGGACGTACGGAAGAACCGGTGATTGTATGCGGCCCGTCCGGCCGGCCCGGCGCCCGCCGGACGCGGATTTAACTGGGGTTGACCTGCGCAAAGTCAATCCAATACCGTCCCGGGAAGCCCGCCGGGTGGACCTGCGATGATCCGCACCCATGACTTCGGACACCCTCGAACTGCAGGACGTCGAGAAACGCCGCCAGGCGGACCAGGCCTATGACGCGATCGAGACCCTGATCGCGACGCTGCAGTTGCGCCCGGGGGCGCCGGTGGTGGAGTCGGAGCTGATCGCCCGCATCGGCCTGGGGCGCACGCCCACGCGCGAGGCGCTGATGCGGCTGGTCGCCAGCGGCCTGATCGCGCAGCAGCCGCGCCGCGGCCTGCTGGTGAGCGACATCCCGCTGGCCGAGCACCTGGACCTGCTGGAGGCACGCCGGCCGCTGGAGCGGCTGATCGCGTGCTGTTCGGCGCGACGGGCCTCGCCGGCACAGCGCTCGGCGCTGCTGGCCTGCGCCGGGCGCATGGCCGAGGCGGCCGAGCGCCAGGACCTGGAGGCCTACATGCGGGTCGACCAGCAGCTCGACCGCGTCAACCATGCGGCCTGCCGCAACCGCTACGCGGTGGCGGCGGTGCTGCCCATGATCATCCAGTGCCGGCGCTTCTGGTACGCGTACCGGCACCTGGGTGACGTCGCCAGCGGCGCCCGGGCCCACCAGCGCCTGGCCGAGACCATCGCCAGTGGGGACGGCGAGGCCGCCGCCGAGGCCTCCGACGCCCTGATGGCGCACTTGCGCAACTTCACGCAACAGGTGATCGCATGAATGTCCTGCCCACCCCGGCCCGGCTCGTCGACGCGCATGTCGGCGGCGTGCTGACCCGCATCGTCGTCAGCGGCGGTCCCGCGCTGGCCGGCACGTCGATGACCGAGCGGCTGGCGACCTTCAACGCCGGCCACGATGCCTGGCGGCGCGCGCTGACCGGTGCGCCGCGCAGCGCGCCCGGCACGCAGGCCGCGCTGCTGACCGAGCCCGAGCGGCCCGGCAGCCTGGTGGGCGTGCTGTTCCTGGCGGCCACCGGCCCGGTGGCGCCGACGCCGGACGGCCTGGTCGCGGTGCTCGCCGCGCTGGCGCACGTGGGACGCCTGCGGCCGGGCCCGGTGCGGCTGGACACGCCCGAGGGCACGATCGCCGCGAGCTTCGCGCTGGACGGCAGCGTGCGCTTCGACGATCCGGCGCTCCAGGCGCCCGAGGGCCGCGGTCACATCCTCTTCGACGGCACCCTGGTCGCGGAGCCGGACGACCCGCTGGCCTGGGGCGCGCCGGCGGCGGCATCGCCGGGCGCGGCCGCGGTCGGCGGCGATTGAACCGGCCGCGGGCGGATCCGGTGGGACAGCTGGCCCGGGCCGCGACGGATGGCGGTCTTGCCGGGGCGGCTCATCGCAGGCTCACCCGGGCGACGCTGATCTGCGTCGTGCCATCGGGCAGCGGCTTCACCGCCACGACGCGGAAGTCCTTCGGCAGGCCGACCTTGTAGAGCCGGCCGCCGGCGTCGGGCTTGTCGTCGTCGCAGGTGAGCGGACCGCCGTCCCTGGGCTTGCCGCGAGGCGCATCGGCCGCGCCGCAGTCGAGTGGCGTGCCGTAGCGCGCGAGCGCGCGGCGGTAGAAGCGGCCGACGCGGTCGACGTCGTCCTGGCTCTGGAACTTGCCCGCTGCCAGGCGCATGCCGAAGAGGCCGCCCCACAGGCTCATCCGGACGCCGGACTTGTCCTCGTCGCGATCCTTGTAGGGCACGGCGCCCGGATACAGCGGCGTCTCGAGGTCGACGCCATCGGCCTCCTTCGCGTCGAAGGTGATGCCGGCGCTGAAGCCCTCCGAGGGCGGCGGCGGTGGCGGCGCCGGTTGAGCGCAGGCGCCGAGCGCCAGCGTGATCGCCGACAGCAGCAGCGCGTTGCGACGATGCCGGCCGGCGGGGCCGGTCGCAGTATGGCGGTCGGAAGAGGTGGACATCGGGCGCTCCGTGGTTCGCTGAATGCGGCGCACTCTACGAACCGACGCGACGCGCGGCCTCCCCGCGGCGACGGACTGCATGACCGGCGGGACGAAGCGCAGCCGTGAAGGAAAGCCCGCATGAAGTCCACATGAGGTCCCCGTGAGACCCATGCGAGGCCCACGCGAGGCCCGCGTCAAGCCGCCTGAACTCAGCCGCGCCGGCGCAGCGTCCACAGCGCCGCGGCGATGAGTCCGACGCCCGCCAGCTGCGCCGGCCCCAGCGCGCGGCCGTAGACGAGCCAGTCGACCAGCACCGCCGTGCCCGGATAGACGAACTGCAGCACCGCGATGCGGCCGGTGCCCAGGCGCGCCATGCCGGCGTAGAGCATGACGTAGGCCAGCCCGGTGTGAAGCACGCCCAGCCCCGCCAGCCACCCCCAGGCGGCGCCCCAGGCCGGCCAGCCGTGCATCAGCGGCCAGGGCAGCAGCACCAGCGCGCCGACGACGCACTGCCCCGCCGACAAGGCGAAGGAGCCGGCGCGATCGGCCTCGACCTTGGCGATGAAGCTGGCGGCCGCATAGCTGATCGATCCGAGCAGGCACATCAGCACGCCGGAGACGTAGCCGGGCAGCTCGCTCGCGCGCCCGCCGGCGGTGGCGCCGAAGGCCTCGTCCGCGATGCCGGTGGCCAACGCCAGCCCGCACAGCGCCACCGCCGCGGCGAGCCACTGGGCGCGGTCCACGCGCTCGCGCAGCCAGAACGCGCCCATCGCCATCAGCCAGAAGGGCTGCACGTGGAAGACCACGGTGGACACGGCGATCGAGCAGCGCGGAATGGCCGCGAAGAACAAGCCCCAGTTCAGCACCGTCAGCGCGCCGACGGCGATCACCGCGACCAGCGGCCGCCCCCGCAGCCGGAAGAGCTCCCCCAGCCGGCCGCGCGCGGCGCCCCAGAGCAGCAACGCGGCCAGCCCGAACACGCAGCGGAACCACACGGTCGTGGCCGGGTCCTGCGCCGCCTCTTCGACGAAGACGCCGATGGTGCCGAGCAGCAGGCCGCCGCCGATCATGAGCAGTTGGCCTTCGCGCAACCGTCTGACGGGCGCGCCCAGTCCGGGGTTCGCGACAGTGCCGGGCGTCATCGCGGACTCCATTGCGAGCGCCATCGCAGGCGTCATCGCAGGTGCCATCGCGGACGCCACGGTAGGCGTCGGCGTCACGCCGGGCGTGGAGTCGTACAGGGGCCTGGCGGCGTCGGCACCGGCCGGTGTCACGGCGACACGGGATGGGACGAATGAAGTCATGCGGCGAGTCTGCGGCTAGGACGACCGGCAGCAAAGCGAATCCTTTTCACGCTTAGCATCACGGATTCGAATGCTCGCCCGGGCGGCGGAGGATGGGATGTCGTCGACCGACCTTCAACTGGACTGGCTGCGCGCCTTCGTCGCCGCGGTGGATGCGGGCTCGCTGACGGCGGCCGGGCAGTGGGTGCATCGCTCGCAGTCGGCGCTCAGCATGCAGATCGCGAAGCTGGAGCGCGCGGTCGGACAGCCCGTGCTGGTGCGCACGCCGCGCCGGCTCGACCTCACGCCCGCGGGCCGCGAGCTGCTCGGCCATGCGCGGCGCCTGATCGCGCAGCACGACGAGGCGGTGCAGGCGCTGCGGCGCGAGACGCTGCACGGGCGGCTCACCATCGGCGTGCCGGAGGACTACGCGGTGCCCTACCTCACGCCGGTGCTGCGCGACTTCGCCGGGCGCCACACCGCGGTGGAACTGACGCTGGTCTGCCAGCAGTCGACGGTGCTGATCCCGCGGCTCGCGCGTGGCGAAGTCGATGTCGCCGTGGTCACGCGCGATCGCGCCGGACGCGGGCAGCCGCTGTTCGAGGAGCCGCTCGCGTGGTTCGGCGCTCCGCGTTTCGAGGCCTGGCGCCAGACGCCGCTGCCAGTGGCCGTCTACGAATCGGGCAGCCTCGCGCGCAAGGCGGCCCTGGCGGCGCTGGCCGCGTTGAAGCGGCCCTACCGCATCGTCTGCGACAGCGCGAGCCCCGCCGGCATGCTGGCGGCGGTCGAAAGCGGTCTGGCGATCGCGCTGTTCACGCGCTGCAGCGTGCCGGACGGCATGGAGCTGCTGGACGAGCGCCATGGCATGCCGCCGGCCACCTCGCTGCCGGCGATGTCGGTGGTGCTGATGCGGAGCAAGGCCTCGGCCGGGTCGGCGGCGGCGGACGCCTTCGCGGGCCAGGTCTTGCGCACGCTGGCGCGCAGCCGCAGCGGCTCGACTATGCTGCGCCGATGATGCTGCTCCGCGGGCTGCGGCCGCTCCTCCTCCTGCTGCTGGCCGGCGTCGCGCTGGCGACCGGGACTCACGCCTGGGCCGCCGAGCCGCTGAGGATCGGCTCGAAGCGTTTCACCGAAAGCTACATCCTGGCCGAGATCCTCGCCCAGACGGCGCGGGCCGGCGACCCCGCCGCCGCGGTCGAGCTGAAGCAGGGGCTGGGCAACACGGCCATCGTCCATGCGGCGCTGAAGGCCGGCAGCATCGATGTCTACGCCGAATACCTCGGCACGATCGAGCGCGAGATCCTCGGTCATGCGACGACCGGCGCGCCGCTGGCGCAGTTGCAGGCCGAGCTGCGGCCGCTGGGGTTGGCGATCGACGTGCCGCTGGGCTTCAACAACGGCTACGCGCTGGCGATGCGGTCGGCACGGGCGCGTGCGCTCGGGCTCACGGCGGTGTCGCAGCTGAAGGGGCAGCCGGCGCTGCGGCTGGGGCTCAGCAACGAGTTCCTGGGGCGTGCCGACGGCTGGCCGGGGCTCTCGCGGCGCTATGCGTTGCCGCAGACGCCGACCGGACTCGATCACGGGCTGGCGTACCGCGCGCTCGCCGACGACCAGATCGATGTCACCGACGTCTACACGACCGATGCGCAGATCGCGGCGCTCGACCTGACGGTGCTCGCCGACGATGCCGGTTTCTTCCCTCGCTACGACGCCGTGCTGCTGTATCGCGTCGACCTGCCGCGCCGGCACCCGCGCGCCTGGGCAGCGCTGCAGACGCTGCGCGGGCGCATCGACGAGGCCGCGATGATCGCGATGAACGCGCAAGCGGAAATCCAGCGGCAGCCGTTCGACGCGATCGCGCGAGCTTTCCTCGCCAAACCGCGCAGTCAGGCGGGCGGCGCGCTTGCCGCTGCGTCGGCATCGGCATCAACGCCCGCATCGGCGTCCTCGCCCAGGCTCGAGCCGGGCGTCGGGCGCTCGACGTCCGGCCTGTGGGCTCGCATCGCGGGACCCGACCTCGGCCGGCTCACCGCGCAGCATCTGACGCTGGTGCTGGGCGCCGTCGGGCTGGCCGCGCTGGTCGGCGTGCCGCTCGCCGTCGCGCTGCATCCATGGCCGCGCTGGCGCGAGGCGCTGCTGGCCGCCTGCGCGCTGCTGCAGACGGTGCCGTCGCTGGCGATGCTCGCGCTGCTGATCTGGGCGATGGACCGGATCGGGCCGGTGCCGGCGCTGGTCGCGCTGACGCTCTACGCGCTGCTGCCGGTGCTGCGCAATTGCACCGTCGGGCTCAGCGAGGTGCCGCAGGGGCTCACCACCGCGGGGCGAGCGCTCGGCCTCACTCGCGGCCAGGTGCTGCGCTCGATCCAGCTGCCGCTCGCGCTGCCCGTCATGCTGGCGGGCCTGCGCACGGCCACCAGCCTCTCCGTCGGTACCGCGACGATGGCCGCCTTCATCGGTGCTGGCGGCTACGGCGAGCGCATCGTCACCGGCCTGGCGCTGAACGACCAGGCGCTGCTGCTCGCCGGCGCGCTGCCCGCGGCGGCGCTGGCGCTGGTGCTCGAGGCCGCGTTCGGCGTGATGGGCTGGTGGCTGGCGAGACGCCGGCGCGGCTGACGCCGTCGGCGGCATGGCCTGGAGGCCGAGCGCTCAGGTGGGTGAGCCGGCGCCGAATTCGCTGTCCATGGCCGCATAACAGCGCTGCTGCGCGGCGGACCAGTCGCCCAGCTGCGCGGGCTGCAGCCCCGGCTGCATCAGCTGGCGCAGCGCGACGGCCTGGGCCTGCCGCACCAGCACCGCCAGGACCGCCGACGCCGCGCCGCGCCCGGGGCGAGGCGCGAGCGCCTCGGCGACCTGCGGCGGGAAGCCCCAGTGCTCGACGATCTGCGCGGACCAGGTGGCCGTCAGCGGCAGCAGCTGGCGATGCAGACCCTCCCGATCCAGCGGCGGCACCGAGGGCGCCGACATCGCATCCAGCACGCGCAGCAGGGCCATCAGGCCGAGCTGCGAGCTGAGCCCGGCCAGGTAGGCGGCGAACTCATCGTCCCCGGCGTTGGCCAGCCGCCGCGTGGCGAAGGCGGTGCGTTCGCTCAGGTCCCAGAGCAGCGTGCCGGCCCGACTGCCGTAGCGGCCCTTGCCCTGATGGAAGATCGGCCGCATCGCGGCGCCCATCACCAGTTGATCCAGGCCCTGCTGACCCAGCACCGTCACCGCGCCCGACAGGTCGGTGATCTCGCGCTCGGGCCGGTAGCGCGGCGAGTTGGCCAGCCGCATCAGCTCGCCGACCAGGCTGGGATCACGCGACAGCAGCTGCACCAGCTCCGCCCGCGCGACATCCGGCCGGCGCGCCAGCCGCATCAGCTGCGGCAGCACCGCCGGCAGGCGCGGCAGCTGGTCGGCCCACTGCGAGCCGCGCTGCCCCTGCAGGCGCTGCATCAGCCCCTGCTCGCCGGCGGACGGCGGCACGTCCTTGAGCCGCGACAGCCCCAGCAGCCGCGCGCTGAACTGCAACCACTCCGGCGAGGCCTCGAGCGCGGGGAAGACGATCTCGCCGCCGGTGTAGACCGCCGTCTGGGTCGACACCTGGCTGGGCCCGTGCGAGTGCGCCGACGCGAACGGCTGCGACGGCGGTGAGGCGGCCGCGCCCGGTCCCGCCGGTGCGGCGGACGGGGCCGCCGGCCGCGCGGTCGAGTCAGCGGAGGAAGCAGGCCGGCCGGCCGACGCGGCATCGCCGGAGCCGGACAGCAGTTTGCGGAGGGAGGACAGGAGCGCCATGGTGGGAAGTCGGCGGATTATGGTGGGCACCGCCCGCGCGCGTTCCGGCCAGCCCGCGTCACTCCCCCGATTCGGGGTGGGCGCGGCGGTGACGACGGCTTTCGCGACGCGTGTCGATTCCGGCTGGCGCCGTTCGTCGTCTGCAGGTGACCCACCCTCGACCGAAGGAGATTGCGATGACTGCTTCCGTATCCGCCGTCCCCGCCGCGACCGGCGCGACGCCCTACCTCACCATCCGTGGCGCCGCCGCCGCGATCGATTTCTACCAGCGCGCCTTCGGCGCCAAGCTCGAGTTGCGGCTCGACGCGCCGGACGGCGTGATGCATGCCGAGCTGAGCGTGGGCGGCGCGAAGTTCATGTTGACCGAGGAGCGCTCGCACTGCGGCGCGCTCAGCCCCTTGAGCCTGAACGGCAGCGCCACGACGGTGGTGATCTACGTGCCCGACGTCGACGCGACGGTGAAGACCGCCGAGGGCGCCGGCGCCAAGGTGGAGATGCCGGTGGCCGACCAGTTCTGGGGCGACCGCATGGGCGTGATCGCGGATCCGTTCGGCCACAAGTGGATGGTCGCCACCCACAAGGAGGATGTCTCCGAGGCCGAGCTCAAGGCGCGCATGGCCCGGATGTTCGCCGAGGGCCAGCCGGGCTGACGCCCCGCCGGCGTGCGCCGCGACCGGCCTCGCGCGGTGCCGGCCAGGTGCGGCGGGCTCAGTGCGGCGGGCTCAGTGCGCCTGGCGGCTCGCGCCCAGGTAGGTCTCGATGACCCGCGGATCCTTGGCCAGGTCCGCAGCCTTGCCTTCGAGCGCGATCTCGCCGGTCTCCAGCACGTACCCGTAGTCGGCGACCTCGAGCGCCGCGCGGGCGTTCTGCTCGATGAGGAGGATGGACACGCCGGCCTCGCGCAGCTGCGCGACGATGCGGAACACCTCCTTGACGATCAGCGGCGCCAGGCCGAGGCTGGGCTCGTCGAGCATCAGCAGCTTGGGCCGCGCCATCAGCGCGCGCCCGACGGCCAGCATCTGCCGCTCGCCGCCGGACAGCGTGCCCGCCAGCTGCGCGCGGCGTTCCTTCAGGCGCGGGAACAGCGCGTAGACGCGCTCCAGTTCATCGCGCCAGTCCTTCAGGCCCAGGCGCATCGGCCGGAAGCCACCGAGCACCAGGTTGTCCTCGACCGACATCGTCGTGAACAGCTCGCGCTTCTCCGGCACCAGCGCGAGGCCCTTCATCACGCGCTCCTCCAGGCCCAGGGCGTTGACGTCCTCGCCGTCGAACAGCACCTGGCCGCGCGCGGGCAGCACGCCCATCAGCGCATTGAGCGTGGTGCTCTTGCCGGCGCCGTTGGGGCCGATCACCGTGACCACCTCGCCCTGGCGCAGCCGCAGGTCCAGCCCGGTGAGCACCTCCGCGCGCCCGTAGCCGGCGTGCAGGCCGCTGACCTTCAACAACTCGCTCATGTCAGTGTTCCGTTCCCAGGTAGGCCGCGCGCACCTCGGGGCTGGCCTGCACCTCGGCGGGCGTGCCCTCGATCAGCTTGGTGCCGAACTCCATCACGACGATGCGGTCGGTCAGGCCCATGACGAAGTCCATGTCGTGCTCGACCAGCAGGATGCTCATGCCCTCGGCGCGCAGCTGCCGCAGCACCGCGGCCAGCGCCTGCTTCTCCTTGTGGCGCAGCCCGGCGGCCGGCTCGTCGAGCAGCAGCAGCGACGGGTCGGCGCACAGCGCCCGGGCGATCTCCATCAGCCGCTGCGGCCCCAGCGCCAGGTTGCCGGCCAGCTCGTGCAGGTGGTCCTGCATGCCGATGCGGCGCAGCTGCGATTCGGCCTCGGCGAACAGGCGCCGCTCCTCGGCGCGGTCCAGCCGCAGCATCGCCTTCGCCGTGCCGCTGTGCGAGCGCAGGTAGCCGCCCAGCGCGACGTTCTCCAGCACCGTCATGTCCGCGATCATCTTCACGTGCTGGAAGGTGCGCGAGAGGCCGCGACGCGCGATCTGGCGCGCAGGCAGCCCGGTGATGGATTCGCCGGCGAAACGCAGCTCGCCGCTGGTCGCCGGCAGCACGCCGGAGACCAGGTTGAAGGTCGTGGACTTGCCGGCGCCATTGGGGCCGATCAAGCCCATGATCTCGCCGGCGCGCAGCTCGAAGCTGACGTCGTTCACCGCCACCAGGCCGCCGAACTGCTTGCGCAGCCTGTCGACCCGCAGCAGCACCGAGCCGGCCGGCGGCTTGGGACGCGACGCGAGCGCGGCCGCGCCCTCCCAGTCCCGTTCCCGACGGGCCGCCGGCCACCAGCGCGACAGCAGCCCCTGCAGCGACGGCCACAGCCCCTTGGGCGCGTACTTCAGCATGAGCACCAGCACGATGCCGAGCACGATGATCTCGAAGTTGCCGTTGCTGCCCAGCAGCGCGGGCAGCAGCTCCTTGAGCTGGTCCTCGATGATCTTGAACACCCCGGCGCCCACGAAGGCGCCCCAGACGCTGGACACCCCGCCGACGACGGCCATGAACAGGTATTCGATGCCCATCTTCAGGCCGAAGGGACTGGGGTTCACCGTGCGCTGGACATGCGCGAACAGCCAGCCCGACACCGAGGCCAGCAGCGCCGCGATCAGGAAGATCACGACCTTGTAGCGGAAGGTGGAGACGCCCATGGCCTCGGCCATCACCGTCGCGCCGCCGAGCGCCCGGATCGCCCGCCCGGGCCTCGAGTCCAGCAGGTTGCGCACGGCGATCGCGCCGACGATCGCGAACAGCCAGATCAGGTAGTAGATGGCGCGGCCGTCGGCCAGGCTGATGCCGAAGAGCTCGATGGCCGGCACGCCGAGCAGGCCGTCGTACTTGCCCAGCGACTCCATGTTGGCGATCGAGAAATTCAGGCTCAGCGCCCAGGCGATGGTGGCCAGCGGCAGGTAATGACCGGACATGCGCAGCGTGATCAGCGCCAGCACCAGCGCGATCGCCAGCGTGATCGCCAGGCCCGCGGCCAGGCCCAGCCACGGCGACAGGCCGTAGCGCGCGCTGAGCAGCGCCGTCGTGTACGCCCCCACCCCGACGAAGGCGGCCTGGCCGAAGGACGTCAGGCCGCCGACGCCGGTCAGCAGCACCAGGCCGAGCGCGACCAGCGCGAACATGCCGATGTAGTTCAGCTGCGTGATCCAGAACTCGGGCACCGGCAGCAGCGGCAACACCGCGAGCACCGCCAGCAGCAGCGCCGGCGCGAGGCGGCGCGACCATGGGCGCGCCGCGGCGGGCACGGCGGGCACGGGGGGCGAGGCCTTCATGGCGGCTCGGTCGGAGCTCACGTCAATGCTCTTCATGGTGCGGGTCGCGCCAGCTGCGCCACAGCAGCACCGGCAGGATGGTGGTGAAGACGATGACCTCCTTGAAGGCGCTGGCCCAGAAGGAGCTGAAGGACTCGATCAGGCCGACGAGCAGCGCGCCCAGCGCCGCGCCGGGGTAGCTGGAGAGCCCGGCGAAGACCGCGGCCACGAAGCCCTTCAGGCCGATGAGGAAGCCGCTGTCGTAGAAGATCGTCGTGGTCGGGCTGATCAGGATGCCGGACAGCGCGCCGATGAAGGCCGCCAGCGTGAACGAGAGCCGCCCGGCCGAGGTGCTGGAGATGCCCATCAGCCGCGCGCCGAGCCGGTTCACCGCGGTCGCGCGCAGCGCCTTGCCATAGAGGCTTTTCTCGAAGAACAGCCACAGCGCCACGATCAGCGCGGCCGAGGCCATCACGATGATCAGCGTCTGGCCCGAGAACATCAGCGGCCCGGCCGCGTAGCTCGCGTCCCAGAAGCTGGGGTTGCGCGAGCCCTCCGCGCCGAAGAACACCAGGCCCAGCCCGGTCAGCGCGAAGTGCACGCCGACCGAGACGATCAGCAGCACCAGCACCGAGGCGTCGGCCAGCGACTGGTAGGCCAGGCGGTACAGCAGCCCGCCCATCGGCGTGACCACCGCCAGCGTCAGCAGCGCCTGCGCCACCAGCGGCAGCTTCATCGGCGCGAGCCAGAGCGCGCACAGCCCGATCGCGACGCCGGGCAAGGCGCGCAGCGCGATCGGCGCCAGTTCCGCCGCGAGGCGTCCGGCGCGCGCGGCGGCGATCAGGTCCAGCACCGCCGCCAGCAGCGCCATCGCGATCAGGAAGTGGATCGTCAGCGGCGTGTGGCCGAGTTGCAGTCCCGCCAGCGTCAGCGCGCCGAAAGCGACGAACTCCCCCTGAGGAATGAAGATCACCCGCGTGACCGCGAACACGAGGACCAGGGCCAGTGCCAGCAGCGCGTAGATCGCGCCGTTGGTCACCCCGTCCAGCACCAGGATGCTTGCAATCGCCCCGTCCACCTTGTCTCCTGTCGTGGTGCCGGGCGGGGCCATTGATCGCGCGCCGCCGATGCGTGCCGGCGGCGTCGCGAACGCTCCGAAGGCCATCGCCCGGGGTTGGTCGTTCATGCGACGTGTGGCGACCGACTCTAGCGGGAAGCCCTCGGCGCTCCGTCAGTGGATGCCGCATTGACATTTCGCAATTGATTAATCCGACCGGTCGGTCGAAGTTGAAGCTCGGTGGGACGGTTTGTGCTACGCGCCGCTTCGCTAGACTGCGCCGCCATGCCTCAATACATCCCCGCGCTGGAGATCGACGGACCGCTCGCTCGCGTGACGCTGCGACGGCCGCATGTCGCCAACCGCCTCGAGCTGATCGACCTGCAGACGCTGCAGGCGCACCTGCGCGAGGTCGAGGCCACGACCTCGGTCCGCGTGCTGTTGCTCCGCGCCGAGGGCCGACATTTCTGCAGCGGCTTCAACATCGACGCGGTGCCCGGCGTGGACGCGGGCGCCTTGTTCGAGTCGCTCACCGACGCCTGGGAACAGGCCCGGCCGGTGACGGTCGCGGCCCTTCAGGGCGGCGTCTACGGCGGCGCCACCGACCTCGCGCTGGCCTGCGATTTCCGGCTCGGCGTGCCGCAGTGCGAGATGTTCGTGCCCGCCGCGCGATTGGGGCTGCACTTCTATCGCGGCGGCATGGAGCGGTACGTGAACCGGCTGGGGCTGTCGATGGCCAAGCGGGTGCTGCTGGCCGGCGAGACTCTGGACGCCGACGCGATGCACGCCAGCGGCTTCCTGGATCACCTGCTCGACGACAGCGAGGCGCTCCAGGCGGCGGCGCAGGCCCTGTGCGAGCGGCTCTGCGGTTTCGCGCCGCTGGCGCTCGCCGGCATGAAGCGCCATCTGAACGCGATCGCCAACGGCCGGCTCGACATCGAGGCGCTGCGCGCGGACATCGCGGTGTCGAACGCGTCGGAGGATCTGGCGGAGGGCGTTCGCGCTTGGCAGGAAAAACGCGCGCCCAGGTTCAACGGCCGCTGATCCGCACCCTGAAGGGGGGACGACGGGGGAAATAACGGGGAATGAGGGGGACGGCCGCCGCCGGCGAGGTCAGGCGGTGGTCAGACGGTTTCCAGCTCGTGGCGCCAGGCATGCAGGTGCAGACAAGCCTTCGCGGTGGCGCGGCGCAGGTCGAGTTCCTCGCGTTTGGTCCACACGCGGGCCTGGTCACGCTCTCCCAGCGCGATCACGCCAAAGGTCCTGCCATTGATCTGGCCGCTGACGTCCAGCATCGCGCGCCAGGTGGGCGGCGGCTGCAGGGTGCTCAGGCGGGGATCGGTGCGCGCATCGGCGCAGTTGAAGACGCCTTCGGACAGCAAGGCGTCGAAATAACCGGGATAGGCGCGCTGCTCGCAAACCGGCGGTTGGCGGCTCGGTCCGTCGACCGCATGGGCGCCGAGGCAGCGCAGGCGGTAGGCGCCCGGTTCGCCGTCCAGCAGCCACAGGCTGGCGTGCGAACTGCGGAAGTGGCCGCACAGGGCCTCGCTGATGGCCTGCGCGTAGCGCTCGGCCAGTTCGCCGGCGGTGTCCAGGCCGCTGTCGCGGGCCTCGGTCGCCGGCCATTCCAGTTCCTGACTGGCCGCCCGCATGGCGGCGAACAGCCCCTCGATCCTTTCCATCGTTGCGCTCGCTCCCTCATGTGTCCTTGTCATTGACGCCACGGTGAACGGCGCGGGCGGCATTCTAGGTGTTTTCCCTAAACGCTGCCAAGCCGCCGGGAGGCTGTGTTACCGGCCCATCCGTGCGACGAATGTCTCTTGCAACCGATTCGGGCGACCTTCGCGCGAGGTCATTAGCGATGCCCCGGTACGGGGAGGGTCCGGCTTATAGGAAAATACGGGTTTCGCCGTCCGCCCCTGGGGGGAACTTGGGGTGGTCGGCGCGGCATTTCAAACTCTTATCAGGATCAGGATCAGCGTGGCCAAGGATACGACCAAGACGACCATCGAAGCCGATGGTCTGCGCTATCGCTCTAAAGCTCCCGGCTCGCCCTTCGCGGCGACCTCTTCGTTTGGCGCGGCAACCATGTCGTGCTTCCTTTGCGGCAAGCATCGCCCCCGCGCGCTGCTGAAGTCCCGCAAGCTGCTGGGCAAGTCCCAACCCGTCTGCGCTCCGTCCTGCAAGGAACTGGAAGAGCAGCTGGCAACCAAGAAGTAAGCCCAGGCTTACCGGGCGTCCTCACGACGCCCTGAAGCAGCGTCCACAGACCGCGCGGTAACGGGAGTTGCCGCCGATCTCGACCTGCGCGCCTTCGGTCAGCTTCCGGCCGGCGGTGTCGACGCGCATGTTCATCGTCGCCTTGCGGCCGCAGTCGCAGATGGTCTTCATCTCGTCCATCTCGTCGGCCAGCGCCAGCAGCGCCGCCGAACCGGTGAACAAGGCGCCGCGGAAGTCGGTCCGCAGCCCGTAGCAGATCACGGGCACATGGCGCATGTGCGCAATCTCGTGGAGCGACCAGACCTGGTCCTGCGTGAGGAACTGCGCCTCGTCCAGCAGGATGCAGGCGATGCCCGGCGACTGCGTGATCAGCGCGCGGAAGTCCGTCTCGGCGGTGAACACCTCCGCCACGCGCTGCGGCCCCAGCCGCGAGGTGATGAATCCCTTGCCATAGCGGTCGTCGACCCCGGCGGTGAACAGGCGCACCGCATGGCCGCGCTCCTCGTAGTTGTGCGCCACCTGCAGCAATGCGGTGGACTTGCCGGCATTCATCGCGGCGTAGCGAAAAAACAGTTTGGCCATGGTCCTTGCACGCCCGGTCCCGCCGGGCAGCGGGCGATTGTCGGCGCAATTGCGACCGTTCGTCGGGCGGTGCTTTCACCCCCGGGCAAGCGATGTAGCGGGGCGTCATACGCCCCACCTAATATGGATTGCGAGGGAATCGATGCACCGCCGGGACACGACCCCGCCGGTGCGAACAAGAGCGCCAAGCGAAGCGAGACCATGAGCAAAGACACCAGCACCGCCGTTCGGGAAGACGGCCTGCGCTACGCCTCCAAGCTGGGAGGGTCGCCGTTCCAGGGCAGCGGCCAGACCCGTTCCTGCTTCAAGTGCGGTCGGCACCGTCCTCCGAGCAGCCTGCAGTCCAAGCGCATCCTGGGCCGGACCGAACTGGTCTGCAAGCCCGCCTGCGAACCCAAGACCTGATTCCCCTTCCCGGCGGCCGTCGTCAGGCAGGACGGACGGCCGCCGTCGATCGGCGCGAATTGCCACGCCCGCGCGGCTATGGGCACAATCCCCCTTTTTCCCGAAGGCCGGCCCCGCGCCGCTTGATGCATGTCCTCCAGCACCCCGCCGCAAGGCGAAGTGACCTCCCCCGAAGTCCCGGACCCGAAGGCCCCCGTCGCCGAGACCACTGACGCCGCGCTGACGGCGCCGCAAGCCGACGCCGCGCCCGCCCCGGAAGCGGGAGATGCCGCCGGCGAGGCCAGCCCGCCCGACGCGAGCACCGCGCCGAATCCGGCCAAGCCGGCCGAGGGCGGACGCGTCGACGTCCAGGCGGTCGCCGCCAAGCTGAAGGAGCTCTTCCCGGCCCTGTTCGGCGGCGGTGCGAAGCCGCTGAAGCTGCGGGTCCAGTCCGACATCCAGCAGCGCGCCCCGGGCCAGTTCACGAAGGCCCAGCTGTCGGCCTTCCTGCGCCGCTATACCGGCGGCACCGGCTATCTGATCGCGCTCACGCGGGCCAAGACCCGCTTCGACCTGGACGGCCAGCCCGCCGGCGAGTTGAGCGATGAGCACCGCAACGCCGCCCAGGAAGAGCTGACTCGCCGACGTGGCATCACCGAGGCGCGTCGCGCCGAGGAAGACCGCGGACGCCAGGAACGCGCGCAATTGCTGCGCGACTTCTCGCGCACCACGCTGACGCCGGCCAACTTCTGCGCGCTCAAGGGCCTGACGCAGGAACAGCTCGATGCCCAGCTGAAGCTGGCGCGCGAGGAGGAGGCGCAACAGCCGCCGCGTCAGGAGCGCCATGACCGGCCGCCCAGAGGCCAGGAGCATCGTCGTGGTGGCCCTCGTGGCGAAGGACGACCTGGCGGTCCCGGCCAGGCACCGCGCGGCGATGGACCCCGCCGTGATGGCCGTCCGAACGAAGGCCGCAAGCCACCGCGCCAACCGCGCTGATCGGCTGACCGCGCGCCGACGCGCTCCCCACCATGGTTGTCGACGAGCGCCCGCCGCGCAGTGAACGCGCCGGGCGCCGCGCGCATTGCGATGGCTGCGGCCGACCGTCGGTCGGCTGCTGGTGCGCCTGCGTGCGGCCGGTCGACAACCTCACCCCGCTGCTGATCCTTCAGGACCGCGACGAAGCCGGGCAGGCCAAGGGCACGGCCGGCCTGCTGGCGCGCTGCCTGTCTCGCGTCGAACTGCGTATCGGCGAACGATTCGATCCGCCAGCCTCGACCGCCGGGCTCGTGTTGCTTTATCCGGCGACGCCCGGCAACGCCGCGACCGCGGAACCAGCGCCGGCGCCCCGCGGCGGGGCGCGCCATGGGAATCCGCTCGCTGGTACGCCGCCGCTCACCACCTTGGTTGTCCTGGACGGGACCTGGCGCCGCAGTCGACGGTTGCTTCATGAGAACCCCTGGCTGCAGGCGCTCCCGCGGATGGCGCTCGATGCGCCGCCGCCTTCCCGCTACGCGATCCGGCGCGCGCACGCGGAGTCGCAACGCAGCACGCTCGAGGCCTGCGCCCTCGCGCTGGCACAGCTCGAGGGCGACGAGTCGCGCTACGCGCCCCTCTGGGCCGCCATGGACGCGTTCATCGCCCTTCAGCAGGGTCTGGCTGACCGCGCTCCCTCGGTCGGTGGAGCCGGCGCGCGGTAAGCTGCCCGGCCATGAATCCTTCCTCCCCCGCCAATCCCCCTTCCGAGCCCCGACTCACCTCGCTGTCGCACGGCGGCGGCTGCGGCTGCAAGATCGCGCCCGGTGTGCTCTCGGAAATCCTCCAGGGGACGAGTGCCCTCCCCGTCCCCCGCGAACTGCTCGTCGGGATAGAGACGGCGGATGACGCCGCCGTCTATCGGCTCAACGACGAACAGGCGCTGATCGCCACGACCGACTTCTTCATGCCGATCGTCGACGACCCGCATGACTTCGGCCGCATCGCCGCGACCAACGCGATCAGCGACGTCTATGCCATGGGCGGCAAGCCCATCATGGCGCTGGCCCTGGTCGGCATGCCGGTGGCGGTCCTGAGCACGGCGACCATCGGCAGGATCCTCGAAGGCGGCGCGTCAGTCTGTCGCGAGGCGGGCATCCCGATCGCGGGCGGACACACGATCGATTCGGTCGAACCGATCTATGGCTTGGTGGCTTTGGGACTGGTGCATCCCTCCCGGGTGAAGCGCAACGCGGATGCCCGCGCCGGCGATGTGCTGGTACTGGGCAAGGCACTGGGCGTTGGTGTGATGTCGGCGGCGCTCAAGAAGGGGAAGCTCGACGACGCGGCCTATCAGCGGATGCTCGCGACCACGACCAAGCTGAACACGCCCGGGCCGGAGCTGGCCGCACTCGACGGCGTCCATGCGCTCACCGACGTCACCGGCTTTGGTCTGGCAGGGCACGCCTTGGAGATCGCGCGTGGATCGGGCTGCGCGGTGGAGATCGATTGGCATTCGGTACCGCTGCTCGAAGGCGTGCCATCGCTGGCGAGCGAAGGCTTCGTGACCGGCGCATCGGGCCGCAATTGGGCCGCCTACGGCGCGGAGGTGGCCTTGGCCGGCTCGCTGCCCTCGCAGGCGCAAGCGCTCCTGAGCGATCCGCAGACCAGCGGTGGCCTGCTCGTGTCGTGCGCGCCGGCTGCGGTGGACGCCGTGCTCGCCGTCTTCGCGCGTCACGGGTTCGACGCGGCGGCGGTCATCGGCCGCGTCACGGCATCGGGAGAAGGTCCGAAGTTGCGTGTGGCCTGAGCGGCGCTGAAAAGAACAAAGGGCCCTCACATGAGGGCCCTTGTTCGATTGGTTGCGGGGGCAGGATTTGAACCTACGACCTTTGGGTTATGAGCCCAACGAGCTACCAGACTGCTCCACCCCGCGGCTGTGATGTGCGGTGATCGGCGGGCGCCGATTCACCGTTTGGTTGATCGCATCGCACGCGACCTCTTGGCCTTCGTGTCGATCCGCTCAACAACACTGTCCAAGGACAGCATTCGATGTTCTGGTTGCGGGGGCAGGATTTGAACCTACGACCTTTGGGTTATGAGCCCAACGAGCTACCAGACTGCTCCACCCCGCGATCGAAGAAAGAGAGTGTAGCACGGAATCGACCGTCGTCTCAACTTCTGACGACAGTCTTCGCAAGATTCAAAGGCCGGCCGCCTGCAGCGATTGGAGGAAGCGGTCAGCGTCCTGGAAGCCGATGACTCGCGCGCCAGCCAGTTCCTCCCCCTTGGGGTCGAAAAAGATCGTGCCTGGGGGACCGAACAGCTTGAAGCGCTTGAGCAGTTCGCGGTCTTCGGCGTTGTTCGCCGTGACATCAGCCTTCAGCAACAGCGCGCCGGCGAGCTTCGCCTGCACGCGCGCGTCGGTGAAGGTGAAGCGCTCCATCTCCTTGCAGGACACGCACCAGTCGGCGTAGAAATCCAGCATCACCGGCTTGCCGGCGGTGCGCAGCGCCTCGTCGAGCTCGGCGACGCTCTTGACCTTGTGGAAGTTCACCGCGACCGGCTCTCCCGTGGCGACCGCCGCGGCTGCGCCCTTACCCGCGCCAACGACACCCGCCAAAGGCTTCAGCGTGTCGGTGCCTCCAGCCGCGACGCCAATGAACTGCGACACGCCGAACACCATCGCCGCGACGGCTGCGCTCTTGCGCAGCCACACGCGGGGCGTGTTGGCCTCGGCGCGCTGGAAATGCCCCAGCAGCGCGGCCAGCGCGATCAACAGCGCCCCCCAGAGCAGCTGCGCGACGACCGCAGGCAGCACCGGCTGCACGATCCACAGCGCGACCGACAGCAGCAGCAGCCCGAAGAAATACTTGACCGTTTCCATCCAGGGCCCGGCGCGCGGCAGGAGCGTGCCCGCCGACAGGCCGAGCAGCAGCAGCGGGACGCTCATGCCCCAGGCCAGCGCGAACAGCGCCAGGCCGCCGACCGCCACATTGCCGGTCTGGCTGATGTAGAGCAGCGCGCCGGCCAGCGGCGCCGCGACGCAGGGGCTCACGATCAGCGCGGAGAGTGCGCCCATCACGAAGACGCTGAAGAACTTGCCGGCGGGCAAGCGCTGGGTCGCATCGGACACGCCGCCGGTGAAGCGGCTCGGCAACTGGATCTCGTAGACGCCGAACATCGACAGCGAGAAGCCGATCAGGAGCAGCGCGAACAGCGTCAGCACCCAGGGCTTCTGGAGGTAGGCTGCCAGGCCTCCGCCCGCGAGGCCCGCCGCGACGCCCAGCGCCGTGTACAGCAGCGCCATGCCCAGCGAGTAGCTGAAGGCCAGGAAGAAGCCGCGCGCCCGCGACGGCGTGCCACCTTGGCCGACGATGATCGACGACAGGATGGGGAGCATCGGCAGCACGCACGGCGTCAGCGACAACAGCACGCCGGCCGCGAAGAACGCGCCGATGACCAGCCACAGGCGGCCGGAAGCCAGCACCTCGTCCAGCGGCGAGCTCGAACGAGACGCCGCGGCGCCTGCGACCGCGCCTTCGGCGTTGCCGGTCGCCGCGGCTGCCGGCGTCGACGCCACCGCGTTCGATACGCCGAAACCGCTCAGCGCGTCCGGCGCCGCACCGATCTTCACCCCGCCATCGCCGCCGAAGCCCTTCAGGCCCAGCGTCAGCTCGCTCTTCATCGGCGGATAGCACAAGCCCTTGTCCGCGCAGCCTTGGCCGGTCAGCACCAGCTTCAGCGGCGCCGCCTGCAGCGCCGTCACCGGCACCTTGATGCTCAGCCGGTCGCGGTAGGTCTCGACTTCCTTCTGGAAGGTCTCGTCGAACTTGCGCTTGGGCGTCGGCCAGGCGATGTCGCCCAGCGTCGCGCCCGCCGGTTCCAGCTTGAACTGGTCGCGGTACATGTAATAGCCGGGCGCGATCGTGAAGTTCAGCTGGAACTCGCGATCGCCGGTCAACTGCACGTCGACCTTGAAGGCCTGGTCCGGGTCGAGGAAATCGTCGGCGCGAGCCGGGACGGCCAGCAGCGCCGAGGCCAGGGTCAGCAACAGGACCAGCGCCGGCATCAGGCGTCGCATCAAGGCAAGAGGGGTCATGAACGCGGGACGCGTGCGGCTTCGTGGACCGCGTCGTCGAGAGATCGGAAAGGCGCGAAGCTTAGCGCCAAGCGGCACGGCCTGTCGTTGGACTGGCGCCATGCCCGGTCTGCGCTGCGCGTATCGCGGATACACAAGAAAAAAGGCCAGCATTGCTGCTGGCCTTCATGCGCTTGAGCGGGTCGCTGATTATTCAGCGGCGTCGCCTTCAGCCGCTTCCGGACGATCAACCAGTTCGACGTACGCCATCGGAGCGTTGTCGCCGACACGGAAGCCCATCTTCAGGATGCGGGTGTAGCCGCCCGGACGGGTGGCGAAACGGGGGCCCAGTTCGTTGAACAGCTTGACGACGATGTCGCGGTCACGCAGGCGGTTGAACGCCAGGCGACGGTTGGCGACGGTCGGCTCCTTGGCCAAGGTGATCAGCGGCTCGACGATGCGACGCAGTTCCTTCGCCTTGGGCAGCGTGGTCTTGATCGCTTCGTGTTGCAGCAGCGAGACCGCCATGTTGCGGAACATCGCGGCGCGGTGTTCGCTGGTGCGGTTCAGTTTGCGGAGGCCGTTACGGTGGCGCATGGTGCTTTCCTTTCCTTCAGTTATTGCCGGCAGCCGGATCAGGTACTGCCGGGGGCACCGGACGGGTCTTCAGACCCGCCCTCTTTCAAAAAATCAACGCTTGTCGAGACCTTGGGGCGGCCAGTTCTCGAGACGCGAGCCCAGGGTCAGGCCGCGCGAGGCGAGCACTTCCTTGATCTCGTTGAGCGACTTGCGACCCAGGTTCGGGGTCTTCAGCAGCTCGGTCTCGGTGCGCTGGATCAGGTCACCGATGTAATAGATGTTCTCGGCCTTCAGGCAGTTGGCCGAGCGCACGGTCAGTTCGAGCTCGTCGACCGGACGCAGCAGGATCGGATCGAAGCTGCTGGAACGGGCGGCCGGGGCTTGGTCGAAGACGTCGACCAGATCGGTGCCTTGCAGCTGGGCGAAGACGGCCATCTGCTCGACCAGGATCTTGGCCGAGGCGCGGATCGCTTCTTCCGGGCTGATCGCGCCGTTGGTCTCGATCTCCATGACCAGCTTGTCCAGGTCGGTACGCTGCTCGACGCGGGCGTTCTCGACGGCATAGCTGACGCGCTTGACCGGGCTGAACGAGGCGTCCAGCACGATGCGACCGATGGCCTTGGTCGGCTCGTCGCCATAGCGGCGCATGTTGCCAGGCACGTAGCCGCGGCCCTTCTCGACCTTGATCTGCATGTCCAGCTTGCCGCCTTGCGACAGGTGGGCGATGACGTGCTCGGGGTTGATGATCTCGACGTCGTGCGGGGTCTGGATGTCAGCGGCGGTGACGGGGCCTTCGCCTTCCTTGCGCAGGACCAGCGTCACTTCCTCACGGTTGTGCAGGCGGAACACCACGCCCTTCAGGTTCAGCATGATGTGGACCACATCTTCCTGAACGCCGTCGATGGCGGAGTACTCGTGCAGCACGCCCGCGATCGTCACTTCCGTCGGCGCATAACCCACCATCGAGGACAGCAGCACACGGCGCAGGGCGTTGCCCAGGGTGTGGCCATAGCCGCGTTCGAACGGCTCCAGGATCACCTTGGCGCGATGACCGCCCAGGGGCTCCACAGTGATGGATTTGGGTTTGAGCAGATTCGTTTGCATGAGGTCTTTCTTTCAATACCCTCGGTTCGTTACACCGATAAGGCTGAGGGACCAACCAGGCGCGCCCAATACAGCTGACGACGCCCGGACGAGGAAAAGCCGAGCAGGCCCCTGCGGGGCCGCTCGGCAGGCACGAAAGAATTAACGCGAGTACAACTCAACGATCAGCGATTCGTTGATCTCGGCGCCGAACTCGTCGCGATCCGGCGTCTTCTTGAAGACGCCTTCCATCTTGGTGGCGTCGACGGCCACCCAGGCCGGCAGGCCGATCGACTCGGCCAGCTTCAGGCTGTCGACGATGCGCAGCTGCTTCTTGGCCTTCTCGCGCACGGCGACGACGTCACCGGCCTTCACCAGGTAGGAAGCGATGTTCACGACCTCGCCGTTCACCGTGATGCTCTTGTGCGAGACCAGCTGGCGGGCTTCCGCGCGCGTCGAGCCGAAGCCCATGCGATAGACGACGTTGTCCAGGCGCGATTCCAGCAGGACCAGCAGGTTCACACCGGTCGAGCCCTTGCGGCGCTCGGCTTCGGCGAAGTAGCGGCGGAACTGGCGCTCCAGCACGCCGTACATGCGCTTGACCTTCTGCTTCTCGCGCAGCTGCAGGCCGAAGTCGGAGGTGCGCTGGCCCGAAGTACGGCCGTGCTGGCCGGGCTTGGTGTCGAACTTGGCCTTGTCGCTGATGGCGCGGCGGGCGCTCTTCAGGAACAGGTCGGTGCCTTCACGGCGGGAAAGTTTGGCCTTCGGGCCGAGGTAACGTGCCACTTTGCGTGTCCTTCATCAATCTGACGCGCGCCCGGAGACATTCCAGGCTGCGCGCGAGTCCGGCCAGTGTTTTTGTAGGCTCGGACGGTGGGCTTCAAGAAGTCGAAGACTTCGGCCGAGGGGCGTTTCCACCATCCTCAGCAAAACGGCCGGCTGGCACTGACGCGCCAGCCGGCTGGATCTGATCGAATCAGCGATTATCGCACTGATTGCGACCGCTCTGCGCAAGCGCTTAGATGCGACGACGCTTCTGCGGACGGCAGCCGTTGTGCGGCACCGGCGTCACGTCGGAGATCGAGTTGATGCGGATGCCCAGCGCGGCCAGGGCACGCACCGAGGATTCGCGACCCGGGCCGGGGCCCTTGATCTTGACGTCCAGGTTCTTGATGCCTTGCTCCTGAGCGGCACGGCCGGCCACTTCAGCAGCCACCTGGGCCGCGAAGGGGGTCGACTTGCGCGAGCCCTTGAAGCCCTGGCCGCCCGAGGAGGCCCAGGACAGCGCACCACCTTGACGATCGGTGATCGTGATGATGGTGTTGTTGAACGACGCGTGCACGTGGGCGATGCCGTCGGCAACGTTCTTCCGAACCTTCTTGCGAACGCGCTGGGCAGCCGAGTTATTGGGTGCTTTTGCCATGGTTTGCTTTCTTCAGATGCCGCCGATTACTTCTTGCCGGTCGCCGCCGACTTGCGCGGACCCTTGCGGGTACGGGCGTTCGTGCGGGTACGCTGGCCGCGCACCGGCAGGCCACGGCGATGGCGGAAGCCACGATAGCAACCCAGGTCCATCAGGCGCTTGATGTTGATGGACATCTCGCGACGCAGGTCGCCTTCGATGGTCAGGCGGCCCACTTCCTCACGGATCTTTTCCAGATCGGAGTCGGTCAGGTCCTTGACCTTCTTGTCCAGCGGAATGCCGCAGCTGTTGCAGATCTTCTGCGCGGTCGTACGGCCAATGCCGTAGATCGAGGTCAGACCGATCTCGGTGTGCTTGTGCGGCGGAATGTTGATACCAGCAATACGTGCCATGTGCGTCCTCTAATTCGCTTGCAGTCGTGAGGCCAATCAGCCTTGGCGCTGCTTGTGGCGGGGATCGGTACAGATCACACGCACCACGCCATTACGACGGATGATCTTGCAATTGCGGCACATCTTCTTGACGGATGCCGAAACTTTCATGGTCTGCTCCTTGACCTACTCTGTTCGCTCAATCAGCGTTAATCCGGGGGGTTGCTAAAAAGCTCACTTCGCCCGGAACACGATGCGAGCACGACTCAAATCGTACGGCGTCAATTCCACAGTCACCTTGTCGCCCGGGAGGATTCGGATGTAGTGCATCCGCATCTTCCCGGAAATGTGACCGAGAACGACGTGACCGTTCTCCAGCTTGACTCGGAAGGTTGCATTCGGGAGGTTCTCGAGAATCTCGCCTTGCATCTGAATGACGTCGTCTTTCGCCATACCTTCGATACTTGCCGAATTGGGTCTGAATATTTACCTAGCCTGGTGCATCAGTTGGCCTTGAAGCTGGCCTTCTTCAGCAGGGACTCATACTGCTGGCTCATCACATAGGACTGGACCTGGGCCCAGAAGTCCATCGTGACGACCACGATGATCAACAGCGACGTGCCACCGAAATAGAACGGGACGTTGTACTTCAGCGTCAGGAACTCAGGCAGCAGGCACACGCCGGTGATGTACACCGCCCCGGCCAGCGTCAGCCGGGACAGGATCTTGTCGATGTGCCGAGCCGTCTGGTCACCGGGACGGATCCCGGGGATGAACGCACCGCTCTTCTTCAGGTTGTCTGCGGTCTCACGGCTGTTGAACACCAGCGCCGTGTAGAAGAAGCAGAAGAACACGATCGCAGCCGAATACAGCAGCACATAGATCGGTTGTCCCGGACGCAGCGCATCGGCGATGTCCTTCAGCCAGCGCATGCTGTCGCCAGTCGCGAACCAGCTCACCAGCGTGGTGGGCAGCAAGATGATCGACGACGCGAAGATCGGCGGAATCACACCCGACATGTTCAGCTTCAGCGGCAGATGCGAGCTCTGGCCACCGTAGACCTTGTTCCCGACCTGACGCTTCGCGTAGTTCACCAGGATCTTGCGCTGGCCACGTTCGACGAACACAACCAGGTAAGTCACCGCGGCCACGATCACGATCACGATCAGGCACGAGAACACGCTCATCGCACCGGTACGAACCAGCTCGAGCAGGCCACCGATCGCTCCCGGCAGACCAGCGGCGATGCCGCCGAAGATCAGGATCGAGATGCCGTTGCCCAGACCGCGTTCGGTGATCTGCTCACCCAGCCACATCAGGAACATCGTGCCGGCCACCAGACTGGTCACCGCAGTGATGCGGAACCCGAAGCCCGGGCTCAACACCAGCCCCGGAGAGCTCTCCAGCGCGAACGCGATGCTCAGGCTCTGGAAGATCGCCAAGCCCAGCGTGCCATAGCGCGTGTACTGCGTGATCTTGCGACGCCCCGCCTCGCCTTCCTTCTTCAGCGCTTCCAGGCTCGGCACCACGTAGGTCATGAGCTGCATGACGATCGAGGCCGAGATGTAGGGCATGATGCCCAGCGCGAAGACGGTGAAGCGCGACAACGCACCGCCCGAGAACATGTTGAACAGGCTCAGGATCCCGCCCTGCTGGCCCTTGAACAGCTGCTGAAGCTGCGCCGGATCGATACCGGGCACGGGGATGTGCGCCCCGATGCGGTAAACCACCAGCGCGAGGACCAGGAACACCAGCCGGCGACGCAGGTCGCCGAACTTGCCGCTCTTGGCCAACTGGGATGCGTTGCTTGCCACTGCCGCCTAGTCCTGTGCTTGGCTGATTAAGCGACGGAGCCGCCGGCGGCTTCGATTGCCGCCTTCGCGCCGGCCGTCACGCCCAGACCCTTGATCGACACCTTGCGGGTGATCTCGCCGGACTTGATGACCTTCACCGACTTCGCCAGCTCCGACACCAGGCCGACAGCCTTCAGCGTCAGCAGGTCGATTTCATCGCCGGTCAGCTGGTTCAGTTCCGACAGCGTCACTTCCGCGTTGAACGGACGAGCCAGGGACTTGAAACCACGCTTGGGCAGGCGACGCTGCAGCGGCATCTGGCCGCCTTCGAAGCCGACCTTGTGGAAGCCACCGGCGCGCGACTTCTGACCCTTGTGACCACGGCCGGCGGTCTTACCCAGACCCGAGCCGATGCCACGGCCCACGCGACGCTTGGCGTGCTTGGCACCAGCGGCGGGCTTGATGGTATTGAGTTGCATCTTCTATTCCTCGTCGATGCTGTGCTTACAGCACCTGCACCAGGTAGGCGATCTTGTTGATCATGCCGCGCACCGCGGGCGTGTCTTCCAGCGTCTTCGTGCTGTTCAGCTTGCGAAGACCCAGGCCGACGACCGTCGCGCGATGGTCGGCGCGGCAGCCGATCGGGCTGCGGACCAGCTTGACCGTGAGCGTTTTCTTGTCAGACATCTCGATCTCCTGGCGCTCAGTTGAAGATTTCTTCAACCGTCTTGCCGCGCTTGGCCGCCACTTGGGCGGGCGTGGAGCAGCGCTTGAGCGCGTCCAGCGTGGCACGAACCATGTTGTAGGGGTTGGTCGAACCGTGGCTCTTGGTCACGATGTCGGTCACGCCCATCACTTCGAAGACAGCGCGCATCGGGCCGCCAGCGATCACGCCGGTACCGGCGGGAGCCGGAGCCATGATCACGTGCGCCGCGCCGTGCTCACCCACCACGTTGTGCTGGATGGTGCCGTTCTTCAGGGCGACCTTGATCATGTTGCGGCGGGCCGATTCCATCGCCTTCTGCACGGCGACGGGCACTTCCTTGGCCTTGCCCTTGCCCATGCCGATGCGGCCATCGCCATCACCGACCACGGTCAGCGCAGCGAAGGACAGCGTGCGGCCGCCCTTCACAACCTTCGTGACGCGGTTGACCGCGATCATCTTTTCCTTCAGGCCGTCGTCGTTGCCTTCGGTCTGAGCGCGGGGTTGAAACTTTGCCATTTCCTAATCCTTTGAGCGTCAGAACTGCAGGCCGGCTTCGCGAGCGGCTTCAGCCAGGGCCTTGACACGGCCGTGGTAGGCGAAGCCCGAACGGTCGAAAGCCACCTTCTCGACGCCAGCGGCCTTCGCCTTCTCGGCGATGCGCTTGCCGATCAGGCTCGCGGCGGCCACGTTGCCACCCTTGCCGGACAGCTGCGTGCGCACTTCCTTCTCGGCGGTCGAAGCGGAAGCCAGCACGCGCTGACCGTCTTCGGAGATGACCGAGGCGTAGATGTGCAGGTTCGAGCGGAAGACCGTCAGACGGGCCACGCGCTGCAGGGCGATGCGGGCACGCGTTTGACGCGAACGACGCAGGCGTTGTTCCTTCTTGTTCAGCATGGCGCGGCTCCTTACTTCTTCTTGGTCTCTTTGAGGGAGACCTTCTCGTCGGCGTAACGGATGCCCTTGCCCTTGTAGGGCTCCGGCGGACGGATCGCGCGCACTTCGGCAGCGATCTGGCCGACGACCTGGCGATCCGCACCCTTGATCAGGATTTCCGTCTGGGTCGGGCACTCGACCTTGATACCAGCCGGCATGTCCTTGACCACCGGATGCGAGAAACCGATCTGCAGGTTCAGCTTCTGGCCTTGGGCCTGGGCACGGAAGCCCACGCCAACCAGGTTCAGCTTCTTCTCGAAGCCCTTGCTGACGCCGTTGACCATGTTGTTCAGCAGCGCGCGCATCGTGCCGCTCATCGCATCGGCTTCAGCCGATTCGTTGACCGGGACGAAAGTCAGCTTGCCGCCTTCCAGCTTGACCGTGACCAGCGGATTCGCGGCCACGAACAGGGTGCCCTGGGCACCCTTGACGCTGATCTTCTCAGCGGCGATCGTCGCTTCCACGCCTTGCGGGAGGACGACCGGCATTTTTCCAACGCGGGACATTGTCTGTCTCTCCTTGGCTTAGGCGACGTAGCAAAGCACTTCGCCGCCGACACCGGCTTGACGTGCCTTGCGGTCGGTCATCACACCCTTCGGGGTCGTGACGATCGCCACGCCCAGGCCATTCATGACCTGGGGAATGTCGTGGCGGCCCTTGTAGATGCGCAGGCCGGGACGGCTCACGCGCTCGATGCGCTCGATCACCGGACGACCGGCGTAATACTTCAGCGCGATCTCGAGCTCGGGGCGGGCAGCATCGCCACGCACCGCGAAATCGTCGATATAGCCTTCATCCTTCAGGACCTTGGCGATCGCGACCTTCAGCTTCGACGAAGGCATCACGACGCTGGCCTTCTCAACGCTCTGGGCGTTGCGAATGCGGGTCAGCATATCGGCGATAGGATCACTCATGCTCATACGAAATCTCCTAAACCTGCCGATTACCAGCTGGCCTTGACGACACCGGGGATGTCGCCCTTGAAGGCCAGCTCACGAATCTTGTTACGAGCCAGGCCGAACTTGCGGAACGTGCCACGGGGGCGGCCGGTCAGTTCGCAGCGGTTGCGCTGGCGGGTCGGGTTGGCGTTCCGGGGCAGCTTCTGCAGCTCCAGGCGGGCCAGATAGCGCTCTTCGTCCGACTTCTTGCTGTCGTCGATGATGGCCTTCAGTTCCGCGTACTTCTTGGCGTACTTGGCGACCAGTTGGGCGCGCTTCAGCTCACGTTGCTTGATCGAGAGTTTTGCCACGGGTCACCTCAGTTCTTGAACGGGAACTTGAACGCAGCCAGCAGAGCCTTGGCTTCGTCGTCCGTCTTGGCCGTCGTCGTGATGCTGATGTTCAGACCACGCAGAGCATCCACCTTGTCGTATTCGATTTCGGGGAAGATGATCTGTTCCTTGACGCCGATGTTGTAGTTGCCGCGACCGTCGAACGAACGACCGGAGATACCGCGGAAGTCACGCACGCGCGGCAGGGCCACGGTGACGAAACGGTCCAGGAATTCGTACATCGTGGCGCCACGCAGGGTCACCATGCAGCCGATGGGCACGCCGTCACGGATCTTGAAGCCGGCGATCGCCTTCTTCGACTTGGTGACGACAGGCTTCTGGCCGGCGATCTTGGTCAGGTCGCCCACGGCGTGGTCCATGACCTTCTTGTCGGCGACCGCCTCGCTCACGCCCATGTTCAGCGTGATTTTGGTGATGCGCGGCACTTCCATCACGGACTTGTAGCCGAACTTCTCGGTCAGACCCGGGACGACCTTCTCGCGATAGAACTCTTGCAAACGAGCCATGTCTTACCCCTTAGGCCTTGATCTCTTCGCCGGTCGACTTGAACACGCGCACCCGCTTGCCATCCGCGCCGAGCTTGATGCCCACGCGATCGGCCTTGCCGGCAGCGGCGTTGAAGATCGCCACGTTGGATTGATGGATGGGCATGGACTTGTCGACGATGCCGCCAGTCGTGCCCTTCAGCGGGTTCGGCTTGACGTGCTTTTTGACGACGTTGATGCCTTCGACCACGACATGGTCGGCATCGACGCGCAGCGTCACGGTGCCGCGCTTACCCTTGTCGCGGCCGGTCAGGACGATGACCTCGTCGCCTGTGCGAATCTTGTTCATGGCAATACCTTTGTCTGAGCGGGGCTTAGAGCACCTCAGGCGCCAGCGACACGATCTTCATGAAGCGCTCGGTACGCAGTTCACGCGTGACCGGGCCGAAGATGCGGGTGCCGATGGGCTCCAGCTTGGCGTTCAGCAGCACGGCGGCATTGCCGTCGAACTTGACCAGGGAGCCGTCCTGGCGGCGCACACCCTTGGCAGTGCGCACGACCACCGCGTTGTAGACCTCGCCCTTCTTGACGCGGCCGCGCGGAGCAGCTTCCTTGATGCTGACCTTGATGATGTCGCCAATATGCGCATAGCGACGCTTGGAACCACCAAGCACCTTGATGCACATGACGGACTTGGCGCCAGTGTTGTCCGCGACGTCGAGTCGCGATTGCATTTGGATCATGTCTGTCCCCAACTTTTCCCGCTCAGGCAACTGCGACCATCGCAGCCATCCAGAGAGCGGTCAGTCTTGGGCCCGTAAGCCAATCACCTGTCACCTTGCGGCGACCCGCGTCTGGCCTAAATGGGCAAGAAACCTAGAACCGAAGGCGGCGCGTTTCAGGAGCGGGCCCCGAAACCCCGTTGAGCAACGGAGCCACCATTCGGCGAAGCTGCGGATTATGCGCGAAGCACAATCTGCCTGTCAACTGGCGGATTTAGCTGTCAGAGCGCCTGCGCCTGCTTGAGCAGCGTGCCGGCGTCACTGACCTCGAACTTGCCGGGCGCCTCGATGTTCAGCGTCTTGACGACACCGTCCTTGACCAGCATCGAGTAGCGCTGCGAGCGCAGACCCATGCCGCGGGCGACCAGGTCCAGCGTCAGACCCGTGGCCTGCGTGAAAGCCGCGCTGCCGTCAGCCATCATGCGAACCTTGCCCGCTGTCTTCTGTTCGCGCCCCCAAGCGCCCATCACGAATGCGTCGTTCACCGAGATGCACCAGATCTCGTCGACGCCCGCGGCCTTGAATGCGTCGGCCTGGGCCACATAGCCCGGAACATGCTGCGCGGAGCACGTCGGCGTGAAAGCGCCCGGCAGCGCGAAGATCGCCACGGTCTTGCCTGCGGTCAGCTTCTCGATGTCAAAGCTGTTCGGACCGAGCGAGCAACCCTCGCCCTCGACTTCGATGAATTCCTGCAGATTGCCGGCCGGCAGTCGATCGCCCACTTTCAGCATGACGCACTCCTGATAGATGTTGTGAAGAAAAGGAAAGCGGCAGAGTGTGCCGCGAAAAATGAAAAATGGCTGCACACCGGGATTACCGGCGTACAGCCATTCATGTGCCGGAGAACGGAGCGCTCCCGGCTGGCGCCGCCACGAGGGCGGCGCAGGCGATCAGACCAGCTGAGCCTTCTCGACCAGGCGGGTCACCACCCAGCTCTTGGTCTTGGACAGCGGACGACCTTCAGCGATCTCGACCACGTCACCCATCTTGTACTCGCCCTTTTCGTCATGGGCGTGGTACTTGCGGGAACGAGCCACAATCTTGCCGTAGAGCTCGTGCTTAGCACGGCGCTCGACCAGCACGGTGACGGTCTTGGCGCGCTTGTCGCTGACGACGCGACCGATCAGGGTGCGGGTGTTCTTCTCTTGAGCTTGCGTCATTTCGCGGCTCCCTTCTTCTCGGCCAGGATGGTCTTGGCGCGGGCGATGTCACGACGCGTCTTGCCCAGCACCGAGGTGTTGGTCAGTTGTTGCGTCGCCTTTTGCATGCGCAGACCAAAGTGGGCCTTCAGCAGATCGGTGACTTCCTTCTTCAGGGCAGCCACGTCCTTCGCGCGCAGTTCAGATGCTTTCATGGGGTGTTCTCCAATCAGGCGCCGAGCTGGCGGGTCACGAAGGTGCAGCGCAGGGGCAGCTTGGCAGCGGCCAGCGTGAACGCTTCGCGCGCCAGAGCCTCAGGCACGCCATTGACCTCGTAGAGCACCTTGCCGGGCTGGATCTCAGCCACGTAGTACTCCGGGTTGCCCTTGCCGTTACCCATACGGACTTCGGCAGGCTTTTGCGAGATCGGCTTGTCCGGGAAGATGCGGATGAAGATCCGGCCACCGCGCTTGATGTGACGCGAGATGGCACGGCGAGCCGCTTCGATCTGGCGGGCCGTGATGCGGCCGCGCTCGGTGGCCTTCAGGCCGAAGTCACCGAAAGCGACGGTCGCGCCGCGGGTCGCAACACCAGTGTTGCGGCCCTTTTGCTCCTTGCGATATTTGCGACGAGCGGGTTGCAGCATGTTGAGTTCTCCTTACGCCTGGCCGCCGTCAGCGGCGGGCTTGCGCACCACACGCTTCGCAGCAGGCTTGTCGCCGCCTTCGGCAGGCTTGTCGCCACGACCACGGCCACCCGGCGCGCCCGGACGGGCATTGCGACGGGGACGACGATCATCTTCGGCACCCGGGGGGGTGTTGATCACGGGGGCCTCGCCATTGGCCAGGCGGTCGCCGCGGTACACCCACACCTTGACGCCGATCACGCCGTAGGTGGTCTTGGCTTCGGAGAAGCCGTAATCAATGTCGGCCTTCAGGGTGTGCAGCGGCACACGACCTTCGCGATACCACTCGGTACGAGCGATTTCGATGCCGTTCAGACGGCCGGCGGACATGATCTTGATGCCCTGCGCGCCCAGGCGCATCGCGTTCTGCATCGCGCGCTTCATCGCGCGGCGGAACATGATGCGCTTCTCGAGCTGCTGGGTGATCGAGTCGGCGATCAGCTGGGCATCGATCTCGGGCTTGCGCACTTCTTCGATGTTGACCGCGACGGGCACGCCCAGACGCTTGGCCAGCTCGGCCTTCAGGTTCTCGATGTCCTCGCCCTTCTTGCCGATCACCACGCCCGGACGGGCCGAGAAGATCGTGATGCGGGCGTTCTTCGCAGGACGCTCGATCAGGATGCGCGAAACGGCGGCGTTCTTCAGCTTGGCCTTCAGGAAGTCGCGCACTTGCAGATCTTCGGCCAGCATGCTGGCGAAGTTCTGGTTGTTCGCGTACCAGCGCGACGCCCAGTTACGGGTGACGGGCAGGCGGAAGCCAGTCGGATGAATTTTCTGTCCCATAGTCTTCCTTCAGGCTCAGTTGCCGACGGTCACGTAGATATGGCAGGTCGGCTTGCTGATGCGATTGCCGCGGCCCTTGGCGCGCGCGGAGAACCGCTTCAGCGTGGTGCCCTGCTCCACGTAGATCGAAGTGACCTTCAGCTCGTCAATGTCGGCACCGTCGTTGTGCTCGGCATTGGCGATGGCCGATTCCAGCGCCTTCTTGATGATCAGCGCGGCCTTCTTCTGGGTGAACTCCAGGATGTTCAGCGCTTGATCCACCTTCTTGCCGCGGATCAGGTCCGCCACTAGGCGACCCTTATCGAACGACAGGCGGACGCCACGAACGATTGCTTTGGTTTCCATCGTCGTCATCCTTACTTCTTACCGGCCTTCTTGTCGGCCGGGTGGCCCTTGAAGGTGCGGGTCAGAGCGAATTCACCCAGCTTGTGGCCGACCATCTGGTCAGACACATAGACCGGCACGTGCTGCTTGCCGTTGTGCACAGCGATCGTCAGACCGATGAACTCGGGCAGGATCGTCGAGCGACGCGACCAGGTCTTGATGGGCTTCTTGTCCTTGATGGCAACGGCCTTGTCGACCTTGGCCATCAGGTGGTGATCCACGAAGGGACCCTTCTTGAGGGAACGAGTCATGTGGTCAACCCCTTACTTCTTGCGACGCGAGACGATGAAGGTCTGCGTGCGCTTGTTGTTGCGAGTGCGGTAGCCCTTCGTCAGGGTGTTCCACGGCGACACAGGGGCCTGACCTTCACCCGTACGACCCTCACCGCCACCGTGCGGGTGGTCGACCGGGTTCATGGCGGTACCACGCACGGTCGGGCGGATGCCCTTCCAGCGGATGGCGCCGGCCTTGCCGTACTGGCGCAGGCTGTGCTCTTCGTTGCTCACTTCACCGATGGTGGCGCGGCAGTCGATGTGCACGCGGCGGACTTCGCCGGAGCGCAGACGGATCTGGGCGTACATGCCATCACGGGCCATCAGCACGACCGACGTACCGGCAGAACGAGCGACCTGGGCACCCTTGCTCGGCAGCAGTTCCACGCAGTGGATCGTCGAACCCACGGGAATGTTGCGGATGGGCAGCGTGTTGCCGACCTTGATCGGGGCTTCCGCGCCGCTCAGGATCGAGGAACCGACTTCCAGGTTGCGCGGGGCGATGATGTAGCGACGCTCGCCGTCGGCATAGCACACCAGGGCGATGTGAGCCGTGCGGTTCGGGTCGTACTCGATGCGCTCGACCTTCGCCGGGATGCCGTCCTTGTTGCGACGGAAGTCCACCACGCGGTAGTGGTGCTTGTGACCACCGCCCTTGTGGCGCATCGTGATGTGACCGTTGTTGTTACGGCCAGACTTTTGCTTCTGGGGCTCGAGCAGCGAAGCCTCGGGAGCGCCCTTGTGCAGGTGCTTGTGCACCACCTTCACCACGCCACGACGGCCTGGCGAAGTCGGCTTGACTTTAACGACGGCCATTACGCAGCCTCCCCGGAGAAGTTGAGCTCCTGGCCAGCCTTCAGCGACACATACGCCTTCTTGACGTGGTCGCGACGGCCCAGACGGCCACCGAAGCGCTTGGTCTTGCCCTTGACGTTGACGATGTTCACCGCCTCGACTTCAACCTTGAACATCAGTTCAACGGCGGCCTTGACTTCAGGCTTCGTCGCGTCGCGCAGGACCTTGAACAGGACTTGGTTGTGCTTTTCGCCAGCCATCGTGGCCTTCTCGGACACGATCGGAGCGAGCAGCACCTTGGCCAGACGGCCGTCAGCAAACTTGGGTGCGCTCATGCCAGCATCTCCTTCAGTTGCTCGATCGCGGCCTTCGTCACCAGGACCTTCTTGTAGAAGACCAGCGACAGCGGATCGACATAGCGCGGCTCGACGACCAGCACGTTGGCCAGGTTGCGCGAAGCCAGCAGCAGGTTGTCATCGACCTGATCGGAGATGACCATCACGTGGTCCAGACCCATGCCCTTGAGCTTGGCGGCCAGCAGCTTGGTCTTCGGGGCTTCGATCGAGATCGAATCCACGACAGCCAGGCGGCCTTCGCGGGCCAGCTGCGACAGGATCGCGGCCATGCCGGCGCGGTACATCTTCTTGTTCAGCTTGTGCGAGAAGTTCTCGTCCGGCTTGTTCGGGAAGATGCGACCGCCCCCACGCCACAGCGGCGAGGAAGTCATACCAGCACGCGCGTTGCCAGTGCCCTTCTGACGGAACGGCTTCTTCGTCGAGTGACGGACTTCAGCGCGGGTCAGCTGAGCGCGGGTGCCTTGACGGGCGTTGGCCTGATAAGCCACGACCACCTGGTGCACCAGGGCTTCGTTGTAATCACGAGCGAAAAGGGTGTCGGGAGCGTCGACCTTCGACGTCGCCTGACCCTGCTCATTCAGGAGCTCGAGTTGCATCAGTTGGCTCCCTTCTTGACCTTGACCTTGACGGCCGGACGGATCACGACGAATCCTTCCTTCGCGCCAGGAACGGCACCACGGACCAGCACCAGCTGGCGGGCTTCGTCGATGCGGACCACGTCCAGGTTCTGGACGGTCACGGTGACGTCGCCGAGGTGGCCGGACATCTTCTTGCCCGGGAACACGCGGCCCGGATCCTGCGCCATCGAGATGGAGCCAGGAACGTTGTGCGAGCGGCTGTTACCGTGCGAAGCGCGCTGCGAACCGAAGTTGTGGCGCTTGATGGTGCCTGCGAAGCCCTTGCCGATCGAGGTGCCCTGCACGTCGACCAGTTGGCCGGCGGCGAACAGCGTCACGGGGACTTGAGCGCCGGCCTTGTATTCGGCGGCGACCGCGGCATCCACGCGGAATTCCTTGATGATTTCACCGGCTTCGACGCCAGCCTTGGCGAGGTGACCCGCTTCCGGCTTCGTGACACGGGACGCCTTGCGCGCGCCGTAGGTCACTTGAATGGCGCTGTAGCCGTCGGACTCTTCGGTCTTGATCTGGGTCACGCGGTTGTTGGACACGTCCAGCACGGTCACGGGGACGGTATCGCCGTCGACCGTGAACACACGCATCATGCCCACCTTGCGGCCCAGCAATCCGAGACGATTGCTAAGACTCATGGTTTTCTCCTGACCCCGAACGCGCCGACGGAGACACCGCCCCGCGCCTGAAGTCATTTCACACACCCGACATCGATTGGCCGGGCCGACAAGCACCGCTCCTTCGTTGAGGACAGGGGTAAAGGCCCCGACACCCCTCCGACGGCGATGCGACGAAGCCGCACCAGGAAACCCCGGCGCGGAAAAGCTGCGGAGTATAGCGTCAACCCTGATCGCACCGCAAGCGAGCCGCTCGCGCTCCAAAGAAAAAGGCGACCCGAAGGTCGCCTTCCTGATGGCTGCCGGATCGCTCCGGCGGCCTGGCCGCATTACTGCAGCTTGATCTCGACGTCCACGCCAGCCGGCAGGTCCAGCTTCATCAGCGCGTCGACCGTCTTGTCGGTCGGATCGACGATGTCCATCAGACGCTGGTGGGTGCGGATTTCAAACTGGTCGCGCGAGGTCTTGTTGACGTGCGGCGAACGCAGGATGTCGAAACGCTCCTTGCGGGTCGGCAGGGGCACGGGGCCCTTGACGATCGCGCCGGTGCGCTTGGCGGTGTCCACGATTTCCAGCGCCGATTGGTCGATCAGCTTGTAATCGAAGGCCTTCAGCCGGATGCGGATCTTTTGCTTGGTAGACATGACTTTTCCTTCAAAGAGCGACGCAATGCCACGGGCATCGCGGAGGCAGCATTGGCGCCGCCGAGTACCGAGCGCGCCGCCCGCCGAAGCTGGCGGCGCCCTTCACCGGCACCCAGCGGGTACCAGCAAAAGATTTACTCGATGATGGTGGCCACGACGCCCGAGCCGACGGTACGACCGCCTTCACGGATGGCGAAGCGCAGACCTTCTTCCATGGCGATCGGGGCGATCAGCTTCACGGTGATGCTGACGTTGTCGCCCGGCATGACCATTTCCTTGTCCTTCGGCAGCTCCACGGCGCCAGTCACGTCCGTCGTGCGGAAGTAGAACTGGGGGCGGTAGTTGTTGAAGAACGGGGTGTGACGGCCGCCTTCTTCCTTGCTCAGCACGTAGATCTCAGCAGTGAAGTGCGTGTGCGGCTTGATCGTGCCCGGCTTGGCCAGCACTTGGCCGCGCTCGACGTCCTCGCGCTTGGTGCCGCGCAGCAGGATGCCCACGTTGTCGCCCGCCTGACCCTGGTCCAGCAGCTTGCGGAACATTTCCAC